>CAZFHS010000037.1:0-59911 GCA_964518955.1 uncultured Gemmatimonadaceae bacterium
GCTCCGATGGATACGGTTTGGTGTGAAGACGGCGAATACGAGATGGAACACCGCACGATCCACGATGTCCACGAAAATGGTTGGCTCACCCTCCGAGAGGTGATCGAACAATCCAGCAACATAGGAATCGTGAAGCTCGGTGACACGCTGCCGCCAGCAACACTGTACGAAACGTTGAGGCGCTTCGGAATCGGAGCCCCCACCGGTGTAGAGTACCCGATCGAGTCGGCGGGGATTCTGAATCGACCGCACCGTTGGAGCGGTACGACGAAGGGCAGCCTCAATATGGGGTACGAGGTGGCGGTTACACCGTTGCAGTTGGCGTTGGCATACGCAGCAATCGCCAACGACGGTGTGATGTACAGGCCGAGCCTGGTGCGCCAAATACGGGATCCGGGCGGGTCGGTCGTTTATGAGACGCAGCCGGAACCTGTACGCAGGGCCATCAGTTCGGAGGTAGCCGCAGAATTGCGGACCGCTCTTGCGGGTGTCGTGTACGAGGGTGGTACGGCAGGTTCGGCGGCACTTCAGACTTACGAGGTCGCTGGGAAGACAGGCACGGCCAGACGCGCCGGACCGGATGGCTATATCGAGGGGTCTTACACCGCGAGCTTTGCCTCTCTATTCCCTGCGGACGATCCACAGCTGGTTATGGTCGTGAAGTTGGACGATCCGAAAGACACGTACGCTCAGGCAACCGCAGCTCCACTGACGAGAGCCGTGCTGGAGCAGGTGCTAGCCGCAAGAACGGAAGCGCTCGATCACACGCGGCTGTCCCGCGACACACCACCTCAGATTGACGATCCATCGTCAGCTCGGGAGGTCGCCCCATACGCTTTTTCCTGGCCGACAGAGGGTTCGGAAGATTCTGTTGTGGAAGTTGCAGTTCCTGACGTCGTCGGGCTCTCGCTCAGATCGGTGGCACGAGTGCTTCATAGAGAAGGGCTCCGCATGCAACTGTCGGGATGGGGTGTTGCGGCAAGCACTGACCCTGAGGCTGGTGCACAGGTACCCAAGGGCACAGTTGTGCGCGTCATTGGGGATTCCGATACAGAAAGGCCGAGATGAACCTGGCGGCGATCCAGCGCGCGCTCAGCGACGAGAAACTCCTCGTAAGCGCAACCGAAGTCGACACGGTAGTCACGACCGTGACAGACGATTCGAGGCGGGTTGGGCAGGGTGCTCTGTTCTGCGCCGTTGAAGGAACCGCCATGGACGGGCATCGGTTCCTAAATGATGCACTCGAGAACGGTGCGGCCGCTGCACTCGTTTCGAGGCGGTCAGAGGTGGCTCTGCCCCAGATAGTCGTGTCAGACGGACGTAGGGCAGCCGGAATAGCCGCCAGAGAATGGTATGGCAATCCAGCGGAACGTTTGTCGCTCATTGGCGTGACTGGAACGAATGGCAAGACGACTACGGTGGCCATTGCCTGGCACCTACTCAACTCCGATGGCAGAGCGGGTCGGATCGGGACGCTGGGCGCGTTTGACGGTACGAATGAGCATCTGACAGGATACGCGTCGCTCACGACGCTCGGGCCGGTCGAATTTCATGCGGTGCTCGCCGATCTCGAAAAACGAGGAGTTTCGACTGTCGTGATGGAGGCATCGTCACACGGATTAGACCAGGGGCGTTTGGACGGCGCGAGATTTGAGGCAGCCGTATACACCAATCTCACGCACGAGCACCTGGACTATCACTCTAGCCTCGAAGCATACGCTGAAGCCAAGATGAAACTGTCGGGGCTCCTGAAGCCGGATACCGTCGAAGTCGTGAATGCGGACGATCCTGTCTGGGAGGGACTTTCTGACAGAAAAGGAGTGCGGCGACTGCTTTATGGGCGAAGTGCTGGAAGCCATCTCCGCCCCGTTTCAGAACAACTAAAAGCAGATGGATCTGAGTGCCGTTTCAACTTCGATGGTGCCGAATACGATGTGCGGATCCCGTTGTTGGGCGAATTCAACGTCACAAACGCCATGGCGGCTGCGGCAACCGCTTGGGGGCTGGGCGTAGACCCCGCGGTAATTGCAGAGAGGCTGTCTGATGCGCCCAAGGTCCCCGGGCGAATGGAACTGCTGGCGTCGGGTGATTTCACCGTGCTGCGTGACTATGCGCACACACCAGACGGTTTTCGACGCTCCATTGCGACCATAAAGGCAATCACACCTGGCAGGCTGGTGGTATTGTTCGGAGTCGGCGGAGATCGCGACCGCGACAAACGGCCAGTTATGGGGAGGATAGCGGCCGAAGGTGCGGACTTGGTGGTGTTGACGGAAGACAATCCTCGAACCGAGGATCCCGAACGGACGATCGATGATATCGAGGCGGGGATGGGGGCCGTGGAGCACCTCAGAATACGCGATCGCGAACTGGGCATTCATACTGCGATCGCTCTGCTCGAGGCTGGTGACTGCCTGCTGCTGCTCGGTAAGGGCCACGAGACCTATCAGGTAATCGGCTCAGAAAAACTGCCGTTCGACGAACGGACCATTGTCGCATCTGCGGTGGCGGAGCTGAGTTGATGTCCTGGCCGGCATCTCGCATCGCCCGAGCGCTCGGAACAAACCCCGCCGACACCCATGACGTGTTCGCCGCAATCAGTACAGACACCCGGTCTTTGGGTGAGGGTGACCTGTTCGTTGCGCTGGTGGGGGAGAGATTCGATGGCCACGATTACCTCGCCGAGGCGTGCTCGCGTGGGGCCACAGGCGCGGTGGTGCGACACGGCACGCCACACACACCTGGCTTGACCTTCTTCGAAGTCAAAGACACGACGGAAGCGCTGGGAAAGCTCGCTCGTGAGCGACGTCGAGAGACTGGTGGGCCGGTTGTTGCCATCACCGGAACGAACGGTAAGACATCGACCAAAGAGATGCTTGCGTGTGCGCTGGGAGTCCGCTGGTCAGTTCATGCGACTCGCGCAAATCGCAACAATCTCGTCGGGGTGCCTCTCACGATACTCGACGCACCGGCTGACTGTGATGCATTGGTCGTTGAAGTCGGCGCCAACCAACTGGGCGAAATAGCTCGTCTCCGGGATGTAGTCGAACCAACGGTCGGGGTCGTGACGAATGTCAGCTTCGGTCACCTGGACGGTTTTGGCTCGTTCGATGGGGTACTGCTCGAAAAGGCATCATTGCTCGAGGGTGCCGACGTCGCGGTGGTCGGTACGGACCCCCCGGAGCTGAAAACGCGAGCGGCTGAGCTGGCAGCTCGCGTTGTTAGCGCCGGTTTGGACGAACGGGCCTCATTCTCTCCGGACAGGTGGGAGCTGGACGATCGCGTGCAAGGGACAGTTTGGGTTGATGGGGTGGAGATCCGCCTTCCGGTGGTTGGCTATCACCAGCTCGAGAACCTCATGTTGGTGCTGGCGGTGGCGAAAGAGTTGGAAATCGATCTGTCCGCGGTGGCCGCGGCGATGAGTTCTGTGAAGTTGCCGCCCGGTCGATGTGAGGTATTGACCAACGGGAAGATTACAGTTCTGCAGGACGCCTACAATTCGAATCCAGGTTCGCTTCGCGCGTTACTCGGTGCCGCCGCCGCGATGGGCCACGAACGGCAAATAGTAATCATCCTCGGCACGATGCTCGAGCTCGGCAATGAAAGTGCGAGACTCCACGCTGAGATGGCAGATTGCGTGATCGAGTCGGATCCCCACATTGTAGCGGTAATGGGAGAATTCGTGCCCGCGTTCGAACGATACGAGGAGAAGTTCGGGGACCGCTTGGTGACAGCATCAGATGCCGAATCGTTGGGGAAGCGAGTAGCCGAACTGTTGTCCGGTGACGAATTGGTGCTCGTCAAAGGGTCCCGCGGAGTACATCTCGAAGACGCAGTTCCATATTTGCTATCAACAGAAGAGACACCGTGTTCTACCACCTCCTGACACCGCTGGTCGATACGTTTTCGGCGTTCAACATGTTCAACTACATCACGTTCCGGGCAGCCGGTGCGGCGTCGACTGCGATCCTGATGGCGTTCCTTGTTGGACCCGGCATCATCCGCGTTCTCAACGCCAGAGGCGTCGGACAGGTGATACGTGGAGACGGACCCGCGTCACATCAAGCCAAGAGGGGCACCCCAACAATGGGTGGGTTGATCCTGCTGCTGTGCACGCTCATCCCCACCTTTCTCTGGGCTCGGCTGGACACCCCGTACGTCATGTTTGCGGCGCTGGCCACGTTATGGATGGGCGGTATCGGGTTCGTGGACGACTATTTGAAGGTCGTCGAGGGTAAACCCAGGGGGCTCGTGGCCCGTCACAAACTCATTGGGCAGGTCACCTTCGGTGTGGCGCTAGGATTGATACTGCTGGTTTGGCCGGTATGGCCGGTCGAAGATCTTCCGGCGGATGCGACGACTCTTCCGTTCTTCAAAGACGTATTCGTGCCTCTCACGCCTCTGGTATACGTCGCGTTCGTGACGTTCATTCTCACCGGCTTCAGCAATGCCGTGAACCTGACTGACGGACTCGACGGCCTCGCCGCGGGTCTCACCGTGATTGGCGCCGGCGCGTTTGCCGTATTCTCGTACATATTCGGTCACGCTATCGCGGCCGACTACCTACAGGTGTACTTCCTACTCGGCGCCGGTGAACTGTCCGTGTTTTGTGCTGCTTTGATGGGTGCCGCACTCGGTTTCCTCTGGTTCAACTCGCACCCCGCCGAAGTGTTCATGGGAGATACCGGAAGCCTGGCTATCGGGGGAGCATTCGGCACGGTGGCAATCTTGCTTAAGTCCGAGTTCCTGCTGTTGCTGGTCGGCGGGGTATTCGTGGCAGAAACAGCGTCGGTGATCATCCAGACTGGAACCTTCCGGTGGCGCAAACGCAAATATGGCCGTGAGTACGCGAGCCAACACAGAGTGTTTCGCATGGCCCCGCTTCATCATCACTTCGAGCAACTCGGCTGGACCGAGTCGAAGATAGTGAGTCGCTTTTACATCATCGGTATTCTCTGCGCGCTCGTTGCGCTGGCCACCCTGAAGATCCGATGATTCCTGACGCCTGGCGTAGCGGTGAGATAGCCGTTATCGGTCTGAGCCGTACTGGGCTTGCCGTAGCAAAATTCCTGGCCAGCAACGGATACCAGGTGTACGCTTCCGACCCTGACGACTCGGCCGCAGTGAGAGAGGCGGCAGCCGCTGTGGAATTTTGCGGCGGCACGGTCGACGTCGGGCGGCACGACCTAAAAAGGATCGCCGAGGCGGTTTTGGTGATCCCATCTCCCGGCGTGCCTCCGAGCGCTGCTCCCTTGAAGACAGCGCTCGAAGCTGGCCGCACAGTCATTGCGGAATTGGATCTTGCGCTTCTGTTCCTGAAGGATGTTCCTTCGATCGTCGTTTCTGGCACGAACGGCAAGAGCACAACCACGGCGCTAGTCGCGCACATCCTGAACGGAGCCGGTTTCGACGCGGTGGCCGCAGGCAATATCGGGTACCCGCTGATCGAGGTGGCCACGCTCGCGCCACGGCCGGATTGGATTGTTGTCGAGGCGTCGTCTTACCAGTTGCACTTTACGTCATACATGAATCCGGGCATCGGCGTACTGACGAACGTGTCTCCCGAACACATGGAGTGGCACGGCACGGCAGAGGCGTACTTTGCCGACAAGGGCAGGCTGTTTGCGAATGCAAACGCGAACTCTGTTTGGGTCCTGAATGCCGACGACCCCAAAGTGCAACAACTTGCTGACGGTGTTGTGGGTGACCACAGATTGTGGAGTATGAGGGGCGCATCGGACGCGTGGTACGACAGCCGAGCAGGCGATCTCGTTGTTAATGGGGCTACTTTGGCGCAGCGCTCGGATATTTCCCTACTCGGTGACCACAACGTATCGAACGGACTCGCCGCAACGCTAGCGGCAATGGCTGCCGGAGCAACGGTCAAGCAAATACGGGGCGGGCTCGAGACGTTCCGGTCGCTCAGTCATCGCCTGGAACCGATTCGTGAGATCGACGGAGTGTTGTGGATAAACGACTCGAAAGCCACGAACGTACCGTCCACCGTGGTAGCGGCAACGGCGATGACGCGACCGTACGTGCTCCTCCTTGGAGGGCAGGGAAAGGGCGAGCCGTATTCGAACATCGAGGCCGTTTTGCAGAACGGTTGCCACGATGTGGTTGCTTACGGTGACGAACGGGAGAGGATCGCCTATGCACTCGGCGCAACGGTGCCGGTGCACGTGGAAGCTCTGTTCGAGGTGGCAGTGGCTCGTGCGCGCTCATTGGCCATTGCCGGGGACGTAGTCCTGCTTTCGCCGGCGTGCGCCAGCTTCGATCAGTTCTCCGATTTCGAGGAACGCGGTGAGGTGTTCCGCAAAATTGTCGAGGCATTTTGAATCCCATCAACTGGGAGCCTCGGCTGCTTGAAATCGTTGCCGTCACCCTGGTGATGTTTGGCGTGGCGGCCGTCTATAGCGCTTCAGGTGTACAGGCAATGCAGGATTTCGGTGATGGCAGCTGGTTCGCACGACGCCAGCTGATTGGCGCGATGGCGGGAATCGCGGTGTTGCTCGTGTTCACTCGGATCGACTACAGGATCTGGCGACGCCATGCGTGGGTGATTTTGGGATTTTCGGCCCTGTTGCTGCTACTGTTGCTTCTTCCGTTCACTCAAGAAATCGTTATCACGCGCAACGGTGCACGTCGTTGGCTTCACTTGGGGTTCGTCACATTCCAACCATCCGAGATTGCCAAGTTTGCTTTGATCGCATGGACCGCTATGTTGGCCACCAAAAAGGGTGACGAAGTCAGGCATTTCAAACGGGGCCTCGTACCGATCATGGTCATCGTCCTGCCGATGGCTGGTTTGATATTTCTCGAACCCGACCTGTCCACGGCGAGCCTCGTTGTGATGTTGGCAGCGATAGTGGTTTTTACCGCGGGGGCGAAAATCGGTCATTTCCTCGTGATCGGGCTCGTAGCTCTGCCGATCCTGTGGCAGTCGATTGCGAGCGCTCCGTACCGGCTTCAGCGTTTGGCTTCATTCTTGAGCCCTGGAACCGAGCTGGCTGAAGCGAGCTGGCAGATCAAACAGTCGTTGATAGCCATCGGCGCGGGGCAGTTGTTCGGAGTAGGCTTTGGCCAGGGGCTTCAGAAACTCGGTTACCTTCCACTAGCCTATTCGGATTTTGTGTTCTCGACGATTGGAGAGGAATGGGGCTTCATTGGGGTACTGGTGATGGTACTGCTTTATTCCACCTTCATTGCAGTTGGATTTAGAATAGCCCGTTTCGCTCCCGACCGGTTCGGGATGCTGCTCGCCACCGGATTGACTTCGTTGATCGGCCTCACAGCGTTTCTCCACATCGCCGTGACCTTGTCCCTCGTGCCTACCACCGGCTTACCGCTGCCATTCGTCTCACACGGACGTTCCAGCCTGATGATGGCGCTCATTTCGACAGGTGTGCTGATGAACATTGGAGGAGCCGGGCAACGCGAAAGACGGAAGAAATGAAGGTGGTAATAGCCGGGGGCGGAACCGGTGGCCACTTGATGCCTGCGTTGGCGCTTGCCGAGGCGTTTGTTGCAGTGGACGAGACTGTCGAGCCCATACTGGTAGGTGCAAAGCGGGGAGTTGAGGCTTCCATACTGCCTTCTCGGCCCTTCAGGCACCACCTGCTGTCACTTCAACCGATCTATCGACGTCAGTGGTGGAAGAACTTCCGATGGCCGTTCCTAGCGCTGAAAACCAGACGCGAGTGCAGCAGAGTTTTGGCGCAGGAGCAACCGGCGATTGTACTGGGTACGGGCGGATACGCAGCCGGACCAGTTCTCTACTGGTCGCACCGAAGGGGGCTGCCGATTGTTGTCCAGGAACAGAATGCCTTTCCTGGACTCACGACGAGGTGGCTCGCTCGGAAAGCTCGCCAGGTTCACCTGGGTTTTCCGGAAGCAGGAGAATTCTTGAAGCCTGGTGAGAGAACCGCGGTTCACGAGTTCGGCAATCCCATATCCCCGCCCCCAAAGACGCGCCCCGATCCTGCAACGGCCAGGGTATCGCTCGGCATTTCTGGAGACCTGCCGGTCCTGCTGGTCGTGGGAGGAAGCCAGGGAGCCAGCGCCATCAACAAGGCTGTCGCAGAGTTGGTTCGCTCCAGACGGCTGGACGATGTGGTGTTGCTGTGGAGCACCGGCCACCACACGTGGGAGACATACTCCCGCCTCGATGAAGCGCCGAACAGAATTGTGAGGCCGTTCTGGGATCCTATTGCGGACGGGTATGCGGTGGCAGATCTCGTCATCGCGCGCGCAGGGGCAATGACGACTGCCGAAATCTGTGCATGGGGCCTTCCCTCGATTCTGATTCCACTGCCCAGCGCCGCAGCCAACCACCAACAACAGAACGCCAAGGCGCTGGCGGATGCCGGAGCCGCGATCCACGTACCGGAAGCTGAACTGTCTCCAACCCACCTCAGAGGTGTTTTGGATGACCTTTTGGCCGACGCGCCGGGATTGGCCAGCATCCGGACTGCCGCAACCACTCGCGGACGCCCGGATGCTGCCAGCAAAATCGCCAACGAGGTGCTGCAGCTAGTGAGCTAAGTTTAAGGGCTTTCGCAACTTGGCGGTTTTTCTTATACTTGCCACCACAAATGGAACTGTTCTCACCGGATGATCCCCGACCCATCCATTTTATGGGGATAGCCGGCGTTGGAATGAGTGCGCTCGCGCTCATCGCCAGGCGCCGGGGGGCGGCAGTCTCCGGATGTGATATGAGCTCGGATGGAACTGCTGATCTGGTTAGTGCTGGTGTGACGGTTACCAAGGGTCACAGTGCCGATCACGTCGCTGGTGCAAGGGCGCTGGTCTTCACCTCCGCAGTACCCAAAGACCATCCGGAAATGGTCGCCGCGAGAGAGTCGGGCATTCCCGTCGTGCGCCGAGCCGAGGTCCTGGGGCAGGTAGTGAACACCGGAACAGTGGCGGCGATTGCCGGGACACATGGCAAGACGACTACAACCGTAATGACGACTGCGGCATTGTGTGCAGCCGGTTTGGACCCGACCGGCATAGCAGGGGGCAGGGTGGCAGAATGGGATGGCAACGTGCGCCTGGGTGAGAGTCAGCTGTTCGTTGTAGAGGCAGATGAGTACGATCGCTCGTTTCTCGCTCTGGAACCAGAGGTTGCGGTCATCAACAATGTCGAGGCAGACCACCTGGAGTGTTATGGGTCGTTTGGTGAGTTGGAGTCGGCCTTCATCGAGTTCGCAAATCGCGCGAGCCGGGTGTATGTCGGAGCTAACGATCGCGGCGCTGCGCGAGTGGCTCGGAAGCTCGAGGTGCCAGTATCAATGGTCGGGACGGGGCAGGACGTGGACATCGAGATTTCTTCAGTTTCGCGAGATCGTGAGTTCACCGAAGCGAGTGTCAAGTTGCCTGACGGACCGCTGGTTGAGCTTCGCCTTCGTGTGCCTGGATTACACAACATACGAAACGCTGCCATGGCACTGGGAGTAGTGTTTTTCCTCGAAGGTGACGTCAGTAGTGCGGTAGAGGGGCTGAACGCGTTCTCCGGAGTTTCACGCCGGTTCGAGGTGTTGGGCTCAGTCGGTGGCGTGACGGTCGTAGACGATTACGCTCACCATCCTACTGAGGTGGCGGCCACACTCGCGGCGGCGCGTCAGAGGTTTCCGGAACGACGCATAGTGGTGGTGTTCCAGCCTCATCTCTACACGAGAACTCAGGCGCACGGCGAGGCGTTCGGAATTGTGTTGGCAGCCGCTGATGTGGCAGTGGTAGCTCCGATATACCCGGCGAGAGAAGAACCGATTCCCGGCGTGACGAGCGACCTGGTGGCCAAAGCGGCGAGAAGCGCAGGCGTGCGCGTGGAATTGGTGCCCGATTTTTTGGACGTGGGTGCCGCGGTGCTCGAATTGGTGGAAGCGGGTGACGTGGTCTTGACGCTCGGTGCAGGCGATATCACCAAGGTTGGGCCCGAGCTTCTGCGATCAATGCAGGACAACGCAGCATGAAGAAGCGAGCCTATTTCGCGGTGGGCGGCCTGATTGCGCTTTTGCTAGCTGGGGCTTTTTCGCCTTGGTTGCTTCGACACGTTTCGTTTTTCAGGGTGAGACAGGTGGAGTTGGTGGGTGTCGAACACCACTCCCCAAACCGTCTGCTCGATGCGCTTTCCATAGAGTCGGACCGCAATCTTTTTGCCTCGTTGGCCGACATCGAGGAGCGAGCGGCAGCACTCCCGGGTGTGGTTACGGCGAAGGCCAAGCGCCGAATGCCGGGAACGCTTACAATTGTGGTAGAGGAACGCGTACCTGTCGCATTCGTGCCGACATCGACGGGCCTGTTGGCACTCGATGCAGGGGCGCGTCCTCTGACTTACGACCCAACGGAGACCGGGCTAGACCTGCCCATCGTACAGAGGGCAGATTCGACGCTCGCCCGTGTATTGGCGATTGTACGGATGGCAGACTCGACGCTGTACGGTTACGTGGATGCTGCGCGAATCGGTGGTGAGGACGCTGTGATTCTGGAATTGGGATCAACAGAAGTGATACTTCGGAGAGAACCGACGTTCGAGGAGATCAGAGCGATCGAACTGGTCCGGCGGCACCTGACCGCGACAGGTCGCCTGTATGACGAATTGGATGTTCGGTTCGAGGGAAGAGTTATCGTGCGAGGAAGTGGAGTGTGAAGGGCGAAAGTTTGGTTGCTGGGCTCGACCTCGGCAGTTCGAAGACTTGCGTTGTAATTGCCGACACGGCAGGTGACCAGCGGAGCCCCGGAGCCAAGGTCCTGGGCGTCGGTATTGCGCGCACGACCGGTGTCAGGCGTGGCGTGGTACGTGACATCGAAGAGACGACCCGGTCGATCAAACTGGCCATGCGCGATGCAGAGCGCATGGCGGGCGTGCAAGCTCCATATTTGTATTGCGGAATCGCCGGCGATCACGTTCAGACAAAACTCACGACGGGCCTTGCGTCGGTTGCTAGCGAAGAGATCTCGCGTGCTGATGTGAGCCGCGTGAACGACGTGGCAAAGGCGGTCACTCTTGGAGACAACTTCGAACTCCTGCACTACATACCGCAGGAGTACAAGGTCGACGATCAAGGCGGCATCAGCGATCCAGTTGGGATGACTGGGCTCCGGCTCGAGGTGGAGATGTGCCTCGTGGCCGTGCAGGCAAAAGCGGCTCAGAATCTTCGCAAATCGGTCGAGCGTGCCGGCTACAGCGTCACCGAGTTGGTGTTGGAACCATTGGGTGCTTCACGCGCAGCGCTCACAGATGACGAGATGGAAATCGGTTGTGCGTTGGTAGACTTGGGTGCGGGGTCGACAACAGTTTCAATATTCCACGACGGCAAGCTCCGCCATTTGGGGTCGCTGAGGTTCGCAGGCGTTCACGTAACCGGTGACATAGTCCAAGGGCTGGGTGTCACGCAGAGTGATGCCGAAAGGCTGAAGGAACGATGGGGTGTTGCATACACTCCGCTGGTCGACCCCGAAGAGGCGATAGAACTTCCGAGCACTCCCGGGCAAGGCGCACGCCAGGTGAAGCGAGAGTTGTTGGCTCACATCATTCACCAGCGGCTCGACGAAGTGTTCGAGTTGGTGCACCAGCAAGTTGAAGAAGCCGGGTTCGATGGAAAGCTTCCAGCCGGCGTTATACTCACTGGCGGAGGCGCACACCTGCCGGGATCGGTGGAGTTGGCACGAGATGTTTTTGCCATGCCGGCGAGGAAGGGAGTGCCAGAGCATGGCATCAGCGGGCTCACCGACAACGTCGACGCGCCGCGATACACTGTTCCAGTAGGGCTCGCGTTGTACGGTGCATCTCAGTTGAAGCGCGGAAGGGCTGGATCGGGTGGTGGAGTCGAAAAGTTGTTTGAACCAATGAAGCGCTGGTTGAAGGACTTCTTCTAAATACAGGGCAACGAGGACTACATGGTTTTTGAACTCGAAGAAACGGTCTCGCAGAACGCCCGAATGAAGGTCGTCGGCGTCGGCGGCGGCGGTGGAAACGCCGTGAATCGGATGATCGAAGAGCACCTGATGGGTGTGGAGTTCATTTCGGTCAATACCGACTCACAGGCTCTGCTGCTGAATAACTCCGATGTGAAAATTCAGATCGGTAAGAAGCTGACGCGCGGGCTCGGTGCCGGAGCGCGTCCCGAAATTGGGCGCCAGGCTATCGAGGAAAACCGGGACGACGTATTGAGCGTGCTGGAAGGGGCGGATCTCGTGTTCGTGACCTGTGGGATGGGTGGCGGAACGGGAACCGGGGCATCTCCGATCATCGCGCAGCTGGCGAGGGACGTTGGAGCGCTCACCGTTGGCATCATCACCAAACCGTTCCTGTTCGAAGGTCGCAAGCGGATGCGCCAGGCCGAGATGGGTGCCTCCGAGATGGCTAAACACGTCGACACCATGATCGTAGTGCCGAATGAACGGTTGCTCGCTGTCGTCGGAAAAAACGTGCCGTTTCAGGAGGCTCTGAAGAAAGCCGACGAAGTCCTGCTTCATGCTACCCAGGGCATCTCGACCCTGATCAGCGTCACCGGAATCGTGAATGTCGATTTTGCGGACGTGCGAACCGTGATGCAAAATGGCGGCTCCGCACTCATGGGGATGGGAGCGGCTCGCGGCGAAGACAGAGCCATCGAAGCGGGGCAGCAGGCCATTGCGAGTCCTTTGCTGGACGACGTTTCGATCAACGGTTCCACTGGTGTGTTGGTGAATATCACCGGCGGCACCGATCTCACGCTTGGGGAAGTCAACCAGATAAGTGAAGTGATTCACGACGCAGCGGGAGATCAGGCTGAGATCATCTTCGGCGCGGTGACCGATCCTGTCATGGAGGGAGAGATTCGCGTCACAGTCATTGCAACTGGGTTCGATCAGGCTTTGGGACAGGCCGAAAGCCCTTTTGTACGAGGGGCAGCACCGGGAGTATTGCCGTTCCCTCAACGTCCATCACGGCCGCCGCGGCCGGTGACATCAGAAGAGGCGGGCACGGCAAGGCCTAGTGATGCAGCGCCTGAACCAGGGGCCGAGATGCCGGAGATGGAGATTCCAACGTTCATCAGGAGGCAGATGGACTGATGCGCGGGCGGGTGTTCCGGGTCGTCCTCGTAGGCACCGTGCTTCTGGCAGCGGTCGCATGGACCGCCGGAGCAGCCCTTGCTGCTAGGCGCTTGCCGGTCGCTTCACCGATAGTGGTCTCGGCGGCCTATATCACACAAGCCGACACGGTGCGACACAACGAAACCCTCTCACACCTCTTTGCACGCCACAACATCGCTGGGTCTGAGCTCGTCGATGTGCTTGCTGCGGCCGAAGGCCTCAACCCTCGGAGGGTGCTCCCCGGCCAGGTTTTCAGTTTCCGCTACGTACTGAACGACCCCACGCCGAACCGTGTCACCGTTCGCCTTGGCGATGAGCAGATCCTCACGCTCGACCGGGACACCGCGCACGTATGGGCCGGCGCGTCGGAGGAAATTGTCTGGACGGTACATGTGGAACACGTGGAGGGTGTAGTAGAATCGTCGGTGTGGTTGGCGATCAATCAGCTCGTACCCGATTCCGTGCTCAACGCTGCTGGCCGCGAATACCTCGTGAACGACCTTGCTGACGGCGTGTTCGGTTTTGTGATCGACTTCAACAGAGAGAGCCGGCCTGGAGATAGGTTCAACGTACTCTACGAACGCCTTACATCGGCGCACGGAGATGTGCGGTTCGGTAGAATTATTGCCGCGAAGGTGGAAGTGAACCGCGGGGAGCGGAACGCGTACGTGATCACCGATGCAAACGGACGCAACGCCTATTACGACGATCAGTACCGGTCTCTCAAACGGGCGTTCAAACTCTCACCGGTCCAGGTCACCAGAATCACATCCCGCTTCTCGCGCAGCCGCATGCATCCCGTTTTGAGAGTCCGGCGTCCCCATCCGGGTGTCGACTACGGAGCGGCGCCAGGTTCGAGGATCATGGCGACCGGCGACGGCACCATAACTCGGATGCAGTGGTGGGACGGCTACGGAAACATGGTGTCCATTCGGCACAATAGAGGGTTCGAAACGCGGTACGCTCATATGAGCCGATTTGCTCCAAATCTCCGTGTGGGATCGAGGGTCGTTCAGGGGCAGCTGATCGGATACTCCGGCGCCACAGGCTTGGCGAATGGGCCCCACGTGCACTACGAACTCATCAGAAACGGTGCGCAGGTTGACCCGCTGCGGCTCCAGCAGGATAGTGGGGAACCCCTGCCTGCCAATCGGCGGGCCGAATTCGACGCCATCAAGTCCCAGTACGATGTGTTGCTCTCAGGTCGCGCGGCAGGTGTGGCCGCCGCCGATCCCGATCCGTAAGTCGTTACGTCGCCTCATCCGATGTCGCACGTTCCCTCATATGTGCCCGTTGATGGGCTGATGTCGCGTCGTATGGAGTCACACTGATGGCGATAGTCGCGGTGGTATCCATCGTGGTCGCCGTGGTCGCGGGGTATGTCTATCTGAGACGTGAGCAACTTGGGCTCGAGGGAGTGGGGCTTGCGGCCCTGCGAACGCTTGCGATGGGTGCCTTGGCTCTGCTGTTCGTGAACCCGGGTAGCTCGGATAGACAGGATGGCGGGAGCCCCGTGGTACTTGTGGATGCCTCGCTTTCAATGGCGGCGCCGGGCGGGGTTTGGGATGCCGCGCTGGATACTGCCCGCGAATTGGCAGGATCCGATGGCACTCTCTATCGGTTCGGGGCCGAGGTAACGGAGTTCGATACCGAAGCGCCCGTTGATGGCGCCAGTCGCATTTCTACAGCCCTGCGTTCGGCTGCCGCTCTAGGCGGCCCCGTGTTCGTGGTTTCGGACGGTGAACTCGACGACGCCGGCGTGGTCGATCCGCGGCTGTTGGACAACGTGACTTTTGTAACTCTCCCGCGTGACACCATAGCCGACGTAGCCCTGCTGGATGTGGTTGTGCCCGCGAGGATTTCCACCGGCGATTCCGTCAGCATGACGGTGACACTCGGTACTTGGGGTGGCGTTGGTTACACGAATGGTATTTTGGAGGTGTCTGCCGGCGAGCGTCGTATCTTCGCACGCGAGATCGAGCTTCCGCCCGCACCGGGTGTAGCACGACGCAACCTCGTACTACCTCCACAGTTGATCCCGAGCGGAACGAACATCCTCACGTTCCGTGTCGTTGCGGAAGACGACGCCATACCCGGTGACAACGAACGCGCTCGAATAGTGCAGGTGACGGAGCAGCCGGCGATCGTAGTGCTGCTAGATCCCCCTGATTGGGAAGGTCGTTTTTTGGTCGCTGAATTGGGCGAGATTGCCCGAACCACGGTGATTGGATATGCGCATATCGCTCGAGGCAGGTGGGTCGAGATGACATCCGGTATGCCGGTACCTGAAGAGACAGTGCAAAGTCACGCAAGGAGGGCAGCGCTGTTGGTGGTTCGTAGTGCGGGGCATAATTCGATTCCTGTTCGGCGGGGTCAGCCTGTTTGGAGCTGGCCGACAGTTGTTGACGCACCGGGGAATACAGCACAGCGCGACTGGTATCTGTCTGGTTCCATGCCGGCATCTCCACTGGCGGGCCGCCTCGCGTTCGTACAGTGGGATTCACTGCCGCCCATTTTGAGTCTGGCTCAGCAACCGCTGGTACCTAGTGGATGGATAGCGATTGCCGCTCGACAGGGTAGGAGGGGGGCGGAACGTCCGGCCTTCGTCGGTGATGACTCTGCTGGGGTGCGGTCGCTTGCTACGCATGGAACCGGGTGGTGGAGGTGGAGGCTGCGTGATGGCGCTGCACGTGAAGCATACCGTGCAATTATCGCGTCGGGTGTCGATTGGCTCTTGGGAGACCGGCGGCAGCGGAGCGATGCTCCCTTGATTTCTAGCGCAGTAGTGAATCGTGGCGAGCCTACCTTGTTTGAATGGATACGAGACTCGGTACCAGATTCACTTGCCGTGTCGCTGCTCCGAGACGGTGCGGATGAGGCAGTGACCCATTTGGCCCGATTCGATTCCAGAGGGTCTGCGTATATCCGTCTTCAGCCGGGATCATACAGATGGGTTGTGCCTGAAGCAGGTGGAGTTCGCGGAGTGACAGTCGTCGAAGATTACTCGGATGAATATCACCCGCGCGTCGTGGCAGATTTGGCAGGAGGTGGTGCTGCCGGAAGAATCTTGCTCGAGCGATTCGCGCGTGATAACTGGTGGTTGTTTGTGATTGTGGTGGTTGCCTTATCGGCGGAGTGGGCGTGGCGCCACCAAAGGGGGCTTCCATGAAGGGTGGTTTATGGAGGAAGATCAAACGCGTGGCTCTCACCGATGTCACGGTATTGGTCAAAGGTATAGATCGCGACTCACTAGACGATGTCGAGCGCGTATTGGCAGAGGCGGACTTTGGTCCGACTGCATTCGAAATTGCTGAACAGCTCGAAGACGAATTCCGGCGCGGCACCCTCAAGACACACGATGCAGTGAGAATATGGCTCAAGGGCCAGATAGTTGGTCATCTAGCAGGGCCTGAGCGACCCGGCCAACTCGATCTCGGGGAAGGGAAGGGCCCGGGAGTGATCCTGGTGCTCGGGGTGAATGGTGTCGGCAAGACAACACAGATTGCCAAACTCACGAGGCGGTTGCTCAATGAAGGCAAGAGCGTTCTGCTTTCGGCGGCAGACACATTCAGAGCCGGTGCAACTGAGCAGTTGAGCGAGTGGGCTCGAAGGCTCGACGTGCCATGTGTCGTCGGCACCAGCGGAGGAGATCCGGCTGCAGTCGCGTTCGATGCAGTCGAAGCAGCGACCGCTCGGGGAATAGACGTGGTGCTGGTGGACACCGCGGGGAGGCTTCATACGCACGACGACCTGATGGAAGAGCTCAAAAAGATCGTCCGAGTGTTGTCGAGGAAACGAAATGGGGCACCCCATGAGAGCTTGCTCGTTTTGGATGGAACCGTCGGACAGAATGCCCTCCAGCAGGGAAGAACGTTCTCCGACGCAGTTCCGGTCACCGGTTTGGTGATCACCAAACTAGATGGGACCGCAAAAGGTGGGGCGGTGCTGACGTTGCGCAGGGAACTCGATATTCCGATTCGGTTCCTCGGCGTCGGAGAGGGTTTGGATGACCTCGAAATATTTGACTCGGACGTTTTCGTGGAACGCCTGCTCTCCGATTGATGCCGATCACGATCGACACTCCCGTCCAGTTTCTGAAGGGTGTAGGCCCGCGCAGAGCTGAAGCTTTCCGGCGGATGGGTGTCGAGACGATCGAGGATTTGCTCTACCACGTTCCGCACCGCTATCTGGATGCAACCTCAGTTACCCCTATCGGGCACGCCAAGGTCGATCAAGAAGTGACGCTGGTCGGTCGAGTTGTGTCGAAAGCCGTGGTACCCACTAGGAAACGCCTACGAGTGTTTCGCGCAGTCCTGGAAGACTCATCTGGAGTGATTGAGTGTGCATGGCCGGGGCAGGCCTTTTTGGATCGCGTGATCAAGCAGGGGCAACTGCTGCTGGTGTCCGGGCCTGTAAAACACTATCACGGCCGCCAAGTCACGCCGCGGGAACAGGTGGTGCTGGCGGAGGCGGGCGACGAGGACTCCGACGAGGACATGCGCCTAGGTATGGTGCTGCCCGTCTACCCGGCTACAGAGGGTTTGAGTCACAGGATGATCAGGAAGATCGTTGCCAGTCATTTGGACCAGTTAATCCCATTTGTAGTCGACACGCTGCCGAGAGAAGTTCGCTCAGCTTCGAAGCTGCGAGACTTGCGTGAGTCTTTTGTAGCAATTCATCGACCTACCTCGCTCACTGACGTAGAAACGGGCCGACGCCGGCTGGCGTTTGACGAGCTGTTCGACCTACAGCTCGTCCTGGCCAGAGCTCGGTTTCTTGCGAAGAAGGCGGTCACGGGCACGCAGTTCGAAATCAGGAAGGAACTGACGACCGCCCTCAAAGAGGCGTTGCCGTATGAACTCACAGCCGGGCAGAAACGCTCCGTGCGCGAGATCACCGAGGACATGACGTCACATGAGCGAATGCACAGACTGCTCATGGGTGACGTAGGTACCGGCAAGACTGTAGTTGCGCTATTTGCGATGCTCCTGGTGCTCGAGAATCGCCACCAGGCTGTATTCATGGCTCCCACCGAGCTCCTAGCCGAGCAGCATCATGCCACACTCACGGAACTTCTCGATCCACTCGAAATCGTGCCCGAGCTTTTGTTGGGTCGCCTATCCAACAGCGACAAGCAAGCCGTGAGGGACAGGCTCTCCTCTGGCGAAGCGGGCATCGTGGTCGGGACTCACGCCCTGATCCAGGAGAAGACCGCGTTTTCCAAACTTGGCCTTGTCGTCATCGACGAACAACACCGGTTCGGGGTCGAGCAGCGAGCCGCACTGATCGAGAAGGGGGAAGCCCCAGACGTCTTGCTTCTCTCAGCGACACCGATACCGCGCACTCTGGCTCTCACGCTCTATGGCGATCTGGACATATCGGTGCTGAAGGAGAAACCGGTCAGCCGAACTCCCGTGAGAACGGCTGTACGCACGAGTCGCGACCGGGCGGCTATTTCCACGTTTCTCATCGAGCAATGTCGTGCCGGCCGCCAGGTTTACGTCGTCTATCCGGTGATCGAAGAATCTGAGCGAGTAGATCTCAAGGCTGCCACCACCATGGCCGAGGAACTCTCGAAACAGCTCGCCCCGCTCAGAGTCGGGTTGGTGCACGGTAAGATGAAGAGCGACGAGAGAAATGGCGTGATGCGCCTGTTTAGAGACGGTGGCCTCGATGTGCTCGTGGCGACGACCGTCATCGAAGTGGGTATCGACGTTCCGAACGCTACCGTGATGGTAATCGAACACCCAGAGCGCTTTGGGCTCGCTCAGCTGCACCAGATGCGGGGTCGTGTAGGGAGGGGTAGCGAAGAAAGTCACTGCATACTGATATGTGACGATTACCCAGCCACCAACCGGCTCAAGAAGTTTGCCAAGACCTCAGACGGATTCCGCATCGCCGAGATGGATCTCGAGGAACGCGGGCTGGGCGATCTGGCCGGCGTGAGGCAATCTGGAGGGTTTTCGTTGCGGTTTGCCGATCTTTCGATAGATGCGGATCTGGTGCAAGTGGCACGTGGGGCGGCATTGAAGATCATCGAGTCCGATCCTGCTCTGGCGAACAAGAAGCATGAGGCACTCAGAACGCGCATCGAGCGCAGGTACGAAAGAGGGATGGAGCTGTTCAGAGTGGGGTAGTGGTGAGTAGTGAGTAGTGAGTCGGCGTCCCACTCACAACTCACAACGCACAACTCACAATAAGTTGACAACCATCCCCGGCCTGAACTACGATAACGGTCCAATGTCTGATTTCGCGCTTATAAAGGAACTCCCGAGCTTCGTTGGCCAGTCCGTCACAGTGCGCGGCTGGGTCACGACGTCACGGTCGAGTGGCAAGATCGTCTTTGCAGAATTACGAGATGGCACCGGTCGCCTGCAATGTGTGTTCGCCAAGAACGATCTGGACCAGAAGGTGTGGGAAGTGCTCGGGGGGCTTACGCTCGAGGCTTCGGTTCAGGTCAGAGGCGAGATACGAGAAGATGCGAGATCTCCCGGCGGCGTAGAACTGGGAGTTGAGACCGCCGAAATACTCGGTCCGAGCATCGATTACCCGATCTCGAAAAAGGAACACGGCACCGCATTCCTGCATGACAATCGCCACCTGTGGCTGAGGTCGAAGCGGCAAGTTGCGATTATGCGAGTTCGCCACGAGATAATTCAGGCCATTCACGACTTCTTTTACGAGCGCGATTTCATCCATCTCGACACTCCGCTTCTCACTGCCGCGATTGGTGAAGAGGCGAGCACACTGTTCGAGACGGAGTACTTCGATCTCGGGAAGGCGTACCTGGCTCAGACGGGTCAGCTGTACGCTGAAGCCGGTGCTGCGGCACTGGGCCGCGTGTACACCTTTGGCCCGACGTTCCGAGCGGAGAAGTCCAAGACCAGGCGCCACCTCACCGAGTTTTGGATGATCGAGCCGGAAATGGCCTGGTACGACTCCGAAGACAACATGCGACTCCAAGAGGAGATGGTGTCCTACATCGTCGAACGGGCACTGGAACGCCGCATGGACGATTTGAAGGTCTTGGAGCGTGATACGGGTCTCCTGGAGACGGTTGCACCACCGTTCCACAGGATCGACTATGGTGACGCAGTGAAAAAGCTGCAGACCCTTGGCTCGGACGTGGAGTGGGGAGATGACCTGGGTGCTGACGACGAGACGAAGCTAGCTAACGAATTGGACCGGCCACTCTTTGTGTTCAACTATCCTAAAGCGGCGAAGGCGTTTTACATGAAGGAGAACCCGGACGATCCCCGCACGGTTCTGTGCGACGACTGTCTGGCTCCGGAAGGTTACGGTGAGATCATCGGCGGCAGCCAACGTGAGGACGACTTAGACAAGCTGCTCAACCGTATCCGCGAAGAGAAGCTTCCTCAAGAGGCGTACGAGTGGTATTTGGATCTGCGGAGGTACGGTACTTTCGTGCACTCAGGATATGGTTTGGGGCTGGAACGGACTGTGGCCTGGGTTTGCGGTATCAAGCATATACGCGAAGCGATAGCGTTTCCGAGGCTGATGACTAGGCTATACCCTTAGCTTCATCCCAGAGCCTATCTAGTTCCTCGAGGTCGGCGTTGCCCATGTCGACTCCGCGATCTTGTGCCAGTTCTTCCACGATCCGAAAGCGCTCGACGAAGCGTTCGTTGGCCTTCTCGAGTGCGGCGCGTGGGTCGCAATCGAGTTTGCGAGCCAGGTTGACTGCCGCGAAAAGTATGTCTCCAAGCTCTGCCTCTACTCTGGCTTTGTCTTGCCCGTCCCCGAGCTCGGCGTCTAACTCATCGAGTTCCTCTTTGACCTTCGCACGGGGTCCGTCTGCGTCGGGCCAGTCGAATCCCACGCCGGCAGCTCTCTCCTGAAGTCTCATGGCGGACACGAGTGCCGGAAGAGTCTTGGGCAGCCCGTCCAGAATACTACGTTTCTCGGGCGGATCCTCGGCCAGCTTCGAGCGTTCCCATGTCGCTGGCGCGTCTCCAAGGTCGTAAAGGTGAGGGTGGCGCCTCCACATTTTCTTCTCGATGCCGGACGTAACATCTTCTGGCCCAAACTGGTCCTGCTCTTCGGCCAAGACGATTTGAAAGGCGAGGTGCAACAGCACGTCACCGAGTTCGGCTCTCACTCGATCGGAGTTGCCCGAAGCTATGGCCTGGTCCAGCTCCATTGCTTCCTCCACGAGATAGGGCCGCAAGCTCTGCGGTGTTTGCGCAGCATCCCAGGGGCACCGATTCCTCAGGTCCCTGACCAGTTCGACGATTCGTCCAAGCGCTGATGGTTCTTGCATTTACATTCTCTCGCCGATACAATACGCCGTCGGTTGTGAAAGTGTCAACGCAACAGTGTCGGGAACGGGCCTGGGTCGAAGTCAGCCTGGTCAATCTGCAGGCAAATGCACGAACTGTGCAGGCGGCTGCGGGGGGCGCAGCCCTGTTACCGATGATCAAGGCCAATGCATACGGGCTCGGCGCAGTGAAGGTGGGAGAGGCGCTCGAGGAACTCGAGCCCTGGGGCTACGGAGTGGCAACACCGTATGAGGCTGTCGAGTTGAGGGAGGCTGGCATTCGCCGGCCCCTTGTCGTTTTTACACCTGCAACAATCGACAAGCTGGAGTTCTATGGAGATCACGATCTCCGCGCGGTCCTGGACGACGCTGAGGTGGCCGGCAATTGGGATTTGCCGTTCCACCTGGAGATCGATACGGGGATGGGCCGTTGTGGCGTTCGTTACGACGACGCCCGGTTGGCGGATGTGGTGACGCCGCGACTCGAAGGCGTGTTCACGCATCTGTATGCTGCCGACGACGTTCCGGACACGGTGCCGGGGCAGGTTGCTCGGTTCGAGAAGGCAGTCGGATCGCTCGGCTCGAAGCCGAAATTAGTGCACGTGCAAAACAGCGCCGGGTCATGGCGGCTGGAGCAGAGGTTCGATTTGGCGCGCCCGGGCATCTTTCTCTATGGAGGCAGGTGTGGTGCTGATCTACCTGCGCCAGAGGTTGTTGCTCAGGTGAGGGCGAGGGTGGCGAGCATTCGGCAACTCCCGACAGGAGAGTCGGTGAGCTACGGGGGCGAGTGGAAAGCGCCGTGCGACACCACCGTTGCGACTCTGGGGATCGGGTATGCCGACGGCGTGCACCGAGCGGTGAAAGGTCAAGCAGAGGTGTTGATCGGCGGTCGGCGATATCCGGTCGTCGGCAGGATTACGATGGACTTCATTATGGTGGACCTGGGATCTGCGCCGACCTCTGTGAAGGTGGGGGACGTGGCGACTATCATCGGCGAGGATGGCGGTGACGAGGTAACGGTCGACGAATTCGCCGGCTGGGCTGAGACCATATCGTATGAGGTTCTGACCGGCCTAGGTTCCCGTCTACACCGAGAGTACTTAGACTGAAGCAGGAAAAGGGCACTGATTTGGCGTTCAGGTGTTCTAGAGTGTGACCGGAACCTGTTCCCGATGGCTAAATCCGGGAGCGGGTCCGAAACTCGAAGGCGGTTGCAATGAAATTGGGGCGAGTAATCGGAACTGTAGTGGCGACGCGCAAAGATCCATCACTGGAGGGCGTCAAGTTCCTGGTCGTAGAGAACCTCGGCGTCAACCTTGAGCCCGACGGTGGGTATGTTGTGGCTGTGGACTCTGTGGGCGCGGGCGCGAACGAGGTCGTACTCTATGCGTCGGGCTCGTCTGCACGGCAAACTGAAATTACGCGAGACCGCCCAGTTGACGCGGTCATAATGGCGATACTGGATTCATTCGAGGTGAACGGTGAGACTACCCGCCTCGCTTAGTCTTCTGCTTCTGACGACAGCTTGCATCGAGGACGTAGCATCACCGGGGGCTTGCCCGGATTTCTGTCCTCCAACACTCATCCAGATTGTCGACACGGTCATTACCGCGAGTGTCGAGCGGGATAGCTCGTTTCGTGGATATCTACCGACTCATCGCGCCAGCACGTTTCAGCTCACGACTGGTGGTTTGGTTGAGAGTTACGGTGTAGTTCGGTTCCGCGTGTTTGCGGAAGAAGTGTCCATTGATACGGCTGCCTCAGACCCACGCCCCATTTTGGCGGTCGATTCGTTCAGAGTGAACCTCAGTGTGGATGCAAGATCTGCGGGGACCGGCGATTTTGAGCTTGCCGCCTACCGGCTGCCGATTTCCCTAGACTCCACGACCACGTACGCGGATCTCCAGTCGACGTTCTCCGACAGTGCGGAGATCGCACTAACAACCTTTTCGGGAGTGGGGACCGAAGACACAGTCCATTTGATCATCCCGGGCGATGCCTTCCCGACTATCGAGGAGGATAGTTCTGTTGCGGTAGGAATAGCGATGCGTTCGGTCGAACCGGCGTTTGTGGATTTTCGGACCACCAACAGGTCTGTCAACAGCCTATCGCTCACGAGGTTTGTACAGGTTGATTCGGTCGACGGCCTGCCGGCTGCACGGTCGGACACGACTTTTGTGGCGTTCGATTCATTCGTGTTCCCGGAACTGCCTGAGGCAGGGCCTGCAGCTCTTAGCGTCGGAGGTTCTCCGTCTGCCCGGTCATTCCTGAAAATTCAACTCCCACCAAGAATCGTCGATTCGTCGAGCGTGATTCGAGCGACGCTGTTGCTGGTGCCGGCCGAGCCGGTCGTGGGCGCTCCGCGAGACTCTATCCGCATTGTGGCGGAGGGGCTCGCCGCGGACATCGGTCCAAAATCGCCAATTAGGCAGGTGCCCCCAGACTCCGTAGAGGCTTACAGTGGGCTCACAACAACGGGCAGTACCGACACTCTACGAATTGACGTAACACATGTGATTGCACCGTGGACGAACGACACCAGTCTGGTCCGTGCGCTGATGTTGAGGGCAGTGAGGGAGGGGGGCACCTTCGGGGAGTTCCGCTTCAATTCTAGTTTGAGCGCCATCGGTGCGCCGGCGCTGCACGTGACTTTCATCCCACCTGTGGTGACCGGTAACTGATCATGCGACTCCTGCTCGTGATTTCAACGGCGTTCTGCCTGCTCAGCCCGGTTTCTTTGCTTGCGCAGAACTCGATATTCGGTGTCCATGGGATCGGTTTCCCCGGCCGGCCTATCAGCGCGAGAGCGCGAGCGATGGGTGGGGGGGTAGCCCTCTTCGATGCACGATCCGCGCTCAACCCCGCGTCCGTTGCGGTGCTGGGGCCACTCGTAGTCACCGCTAGCTCGGGAACATCGCTCAGGAACTTCACCGCGCTGGATACGGTGGTGTCAGGACTGTCTGAAACGCGCTTTCCGTTTGCCCTGGTTGGGACGAGGGTGAGATACACACCCCTCTCAATAGCTCTGAGCTACTCCGGTTATGCCGAGCGGTCTTTCGATCAGGCGACGACTGATTCGGTGACGATACGAGATGAACGAATAGAGGTTATCGACCAGATTGCGTCTACCGGCGCCATCTCCGATATCAGGGGAGCGGTGGGCTGGCGTGTTATGCGGCGTCTCAGTGTCGGGGGAGCGGTGCATCTGCTGAGCGGTTCCATCAGCAGGGTCGCGAGGCGGTTTTTTGTCGACAACGATGACTACTACGACATGGAGCAGTCCACCAGGGTGCGCGTTGCGGGAATGGGAATGTCTGCCGGTGTCCTTTTTGCCCCGGTTCCGGAATTGAGCTTCGGCGCGACACTTCGTTCAGATACCGAACTGAGTTCAAACGTCTCCGGTGCGGATATCGAAAAGGTGGACTTGCCGGTTTCGTACACTGGTGGGGTCTTCCTTCAGGTTCATCCTTCGATCAGGCTGGCTACTACTGCGGAGCGGCATTTGTGGTCCACGGCTGACGCCGACCTCGAAGCGGCCGGTGGCGCAAACGCTTTCGATACATGGGCCATCGGTTCAGGCATCGAATTGGGTGGAAGTGTGGGAACCCCGCTACGTCTCGGTGCCCGGTACTCCACGTTGCCGTTCAGCCCAACCGAAGAGCAGGCGTCCGAGCTCCTGTTCTCAGCAGGAACCGCAATGATGTTTGCCGGAGGTCGCGCTTCGCTCGAAGCCTCCATCGAACGCATCATGCGTGACGGCGCAGGGGCTGAGGAGCGCGGGTGGTTCCTCATGTTCGCGCTCACCGTCATGCCGTGACACGCGTATACATCCACACATTTGGCTGTAAGGCGAATCAGTACGACTCTGAGGTCCTGAGACAGGCGGTCGAGGCCTCAGGTGGAGTCGTGGTCGACGATCCGTCCGATGCGAGCGCGGCGATCGTGAACTCCTGTACCGTTACCCACGTCAGCGAAGCCAAGCTGAGAGGGCTCGCACGGAGAATCTCCCGCGATAATCCCGAACTCGAGTCGGTGTTGGTTGTGGGGTGTGCTGCAACGCTGGATGACGGGACGATACGATCGGTCCCGGGAATCACGTCCGTCATCGGCGGCACCGATCCGCAGACAATCCTGGGCGCGCTAGGGCTGGAGGCAAATGAGGCCGACCCGATTCTGCAGAGCTTCACACGCGGAACGCGTGCCTGGCTGAAAATTCAGGACGGCTGTGATGAGTTCTGTACCTACTGCGCAACGCGGTTTGCGCGCGGCTCCAGCGTGTCGAGGCCAAAGGCGAAGATCTTACGCGAAGCCGAGCTCCTCGGGCAGGCGCATTCCGAACTGGTGCTTACAGGCGTTCATATCGGTAGTTACGGATACGACCTGCCGGACCGGCATCGCCTGGGCGACCTCGTCACCGAACTAGTAACCCGCATTCCCGATGTGAGATTTCGACTGTCATCTGTGGAAGCGACACAGATAGATGAACCGTTGTTGGACCTGATGGCAGATGCGCCGGCACGCCTGGCGCCGCACGTACACGCACCACTCCAATCGGGCAGCGATCGGATTCTCAAGCTCATGGGTCGCAGATGGTATACGGCCGAGGATTACCGTGACCGATTGGAGAAACTGGCGAGCCGGGTGGACACGCTGGGGCTCGGTGCGGACATCATCGTCGGCTTTCCGGGCGAGACGAAAGAGGACTTTGCCGAGACGAAGTCGCTGGTTGAGGGGCTACCGTTCACATACGTGCACGTCTTCCCATATTCGCCGCGTTCTGTCGCACCGTCGACTAAATTGGGCCCGCCGGTAGAACCCGACACAGTCAAAGCGCGGTCAGCGGAGCTCCGGACGCTTGTTGACGCCAAATTGAGAGCATACAAGGCGGCACGTAGCGGCGGTGCGGGTGATGTTGTGCAGCTCCGCCGGACGAGGGGCAATTATGAGGGCCTAACGGAGGATTATCTCTCGGTCCTCACGGCTACTGATTCAGTGCTGCCTGCTCGTTTCGAGGCAACGTTGCGGGATCGCGACGGCACCTTATGGGCGGAACCCACGGTTTGCTGATATGAAACAGGTCTACATAGAGACGTACGGATGCCAGATGAACGTCGCAGACACCGAGACTATACTCGGGTTGTTGGGCGACGGCGATTTCCGGCCTACCGACGATCCGGCAGCGGCCGATCTGATACTCGTCAACACCTGTGCCGTTCGAGAGAACGCCGAGCAGCGGGTGTTCGGCAGGTTGGGAGAACTGAAACGGTACAAGCGGCCCGGAGTAGTTATCGGAGTTTTGGGGTGCATGGCACAGCGGTTGGGTGAAAACCTCCTCGACGCAGAAACCCATGTCGATCTCGTCGTCGGGCCGGATAGCTACCGGGCGCTGCCTGAGCTCATAGCAAACGGGGAGAGGGGTGAGCGGCTAGCGAATACGGACCTCAAGGATTGGGAACACTACGAAGGTATCCCTCAGTGGCGTGACGATTCCATAAGGGCATTTGTGACGGTCCAACGAGGCTGCGATTATCGGTGCACGTTCTGCATAGTTCCGATGACGAGAGGGCGCGAGAGAAGTCGTAGACTAAACGACGTGGTTGCCGAGGTAGAGGCGCTCGCGGCGCGGGGAGTGACCGAGGTGACACTCCTGGGCCAAACCGTCAACAGCTACCGTGAGGGAAACGACGACTTTGCGGATCTTTTACGTGCCGTGGGAGGTGTCGAGGGCATTCGGCGTGTTCGTTTTACGAGCCCTTATCCGAATGATTTCACGGATCGTGTCGTCTCCGCACTCGCAGATGTGCCGGAGGTCTGCGAACACGTCCATCTTCCGGTTCAATCCGGATCGTCGCGCATGCTCAAGCGCATGGGCCGTCGCTACGATCGTGAGGGCTTCCTAGAATGTGTCGCGCGGCTTCGAGATGCCGTCCAGGACATTGCGATCACCACAGACGTGATAGTCGGCTTCCCTGGCGAGAGCGACGATGACTTCGAGAAGACTCTCACCCTCCTGCAAGAGGTGCAATTCGACGACGCGTTCACCTTCAAGTATTCCACTCGTGAGGGCACGGCCGCGCTCCGTCTGCCCGAACATGTCGCGGAGGAGGTCAAGGGAGAGCGCCTCGAGCGCACGATCGAGACTGTCAGGTCGATTGCGTCGAAGAAGAACCTCTCCCTGGTTGGAAATACCGTCGAGGTGCTCGTGGAAGGAAAAGCGCGGCGTGGGGGACTGTTGCAGGCGCGAACTCGCACTCATCGGGTTGTACTCGTCGAGGGGCTGGACGAATGGCTCGGGAAGTACGTCGACGTTCGCCTCACTGGTACGACGGGCGCAACATTCACAGGTACGCCTATCTCCTGACGTCTGTAGCTATCCGTTAGATCCGCCGGGCACTCCGGCGACCTCTTCGCCAATCTGAAATGGCAAGGTTGCCACCGGTGGTCCAATTGGCGGCCTTCTTCGGAACCGGCCTTTGGTCCGGTTTGGTTCTCCTGCCGCCGCGCCTACAAATCTGGACCCTCTTGTTCGTCTCGGCGCTGAGTTGTGTCAAACTGCAGTGGCGAGGACTTCTTGCACTCTCTGCTGGGTTGGGTTTTGCGACAGGCTGCGTTGTGGCTGCCTCGGACTCGCACGACTGCAGCAATGCGTGGCGCGTCGGACCTGTGTCGGCCTTGCTCCTCACTCACGACACACCTGGAACTTCAGGCAAAACCACGGCGTCGGTGCTTCACTCTCAGAAATGGTGTGAGGGAACCGTGAAGCTGGGCGTCGATACTGCCACAGATATACCGGGCGGCTCCCGCATTCTAGCCGTAGGTGACTACCGAGGGCGAGGCGTACTCAAAGTCGGTCATGTGAGAGTGCTGAGCGGAGGCCGCTCCCTCCGTTACGCCGTTAGAGACAAGGTGGCGTCGCGAATCCGGTCGTTGTACGGAGCACGTGCAGGATTGGTGGAGGCAGTCGTGTTGGGCCGACGAGAAGACATCGACAAGAATTTGCGGGAGAGTTTCGCGCGAGCCGGGCTTGCTCATCTTCTGGCGATTTCGGGGCTTCACGTAGGTGTGCTCGGTGGATGGTGTGTGTTGCTCGCTCGACTTCTGGGCGCACGTCGCAGGGCGTGGGCATGGGGTGTCGGCATAGTATGGCTCTATGTCGCCTCTTTGGGGTTTCCTCCGCCGGCTACGCGTGCGGCCTGTTTTTTGTCGATTTTCGGAATTGCGAAGGTCCGGCAGAGGCACCCGCCGCCGAGTGCGGTTCTGGCCGTAGCTCTGTTGATTGTGATGGCCATCGACCCGAACGCAGCTTCTTCGGTAGGGGCATGGCTCTCCGCGGCAGCGGTGTGGGGTACGCGCGCAGGCGTCGAGGCACTCGGGCGATTTCGACTGCTTGGTGCATCTCTGGGAGCGACCGTCGCTACAGCACCGATTACAGCCTTTGCTTTCGGGACAGTGGCTCCAATAGGCATCGTCGCAAACCTGGCCGCGGTGCCTTTGGCCGGCATTGCCGTGCCTGGGTTGTTCTTGAGCCTTCTGGTTGGCGGTTTTGTTGCCGGAGGCACGGGAGTCGTATTCGCCGTTATCGAGCGGGTTGCGATGCTCTGCTCGGCAATCCCTGGCGGAAATATCGTTGGAGTTTCTGGAGTGTTCTTTGCCTTGCCGTGGTTCGCCCTCTTCTGTGTTGCTGCTTGGTTTCACGTGAGCAAGCCGAAATGGATTGTAGTGCGTCGTAAGATCGTCGCCGCTTCCGCTCTGACGTGCTGGGGATTCATTGCGTTTACCGTTACGACTCCCAAAGATCGCACCGACAATCTCCTGATACACTTCCTCTCGGTTGGCCAGGGGGACGCCATCGCGATTCGCACTCCGCGTGGAGAGTGGGCGTTGGTAGATGGCGGGCCGCGCACCGCAGGATACGATGCTGGCCGCTCGGTTGTATTGCCGTTTCTACGGCGCCGGAAAGTCACTCGACTTGCGGCGGTAGTGGTGAGCCATGGAGACGCGGACCACCTCGGGGGCATTCCAACGGTCATTAGGGAAATTGAGCCCCGCCTGGTATTGGATCAGGGTCAACCAATCGGCACGAACCTTTACCTCGACTACCTGAGCACTCTCGATTTCGCAGGAACCAGATGGCGGCCGGCGAGAGCGGGCGATTCGTTCGTCATCGATTCGGTCGAGTTCGAGGTCCTGCACCCATCTTCTGAGTGGATATCGAGAGAGGTCTCACCGAACGAAAACTCCGTGGTGTTACGGATCACCTATCGCTGTTTCACCGCACTCCTGACCGGCGACATCGGCGGACCGGCTGAGTCGGCGTTGGAAGAGAAGGTTGGGAAGGTGGACCTGTTGAAGGTTGCGCATCATGGCTCTGCTGGCTCTACAGACGCAGCGTGGTTGGAGGCAGTGAGTCCTCGCCTTGCTGTCATAAGTGTCGGCCGCAATCGGTTCGGACACCCCGCCCCCGAAGTGTTGGACCGGCTCGAGGCTGCGTCGGTACCTGTGTTTCGCACCGATATGGGAGGAACGGTAACGATCCACTCTGATGGGAGCTATTTTGAGTCGGTGCAGGGTGAAGCCACCAGTCTTTTGGGGAGGCTCCTTTGGTTGATACGTCCGTGGTTACGATCGAGCGGTTCTTCCTCGAGCAAGAGCGGGATTTCCCGCAGGCAACGGGTGAACTTACCCGTTTGCTCGTCGAAATAGCCCTGGCCGGCAAAGTAATCGCGGGCTATGTACGGCGTGCCGGGCTCGTCGACATCCTGGGTGCGGCTGGTGACGACAATCCCTCTGGCGAACAGCAGCAGAAGCTCGATGTGCTGGCGAACGAGACCATGCATCAGATGCTCCGCTGGACCGGTTTGTTGTGCGTGACGGCTTCTGAGGAAGATCCGGATCCCGTCCCGATTCCGGCTGAACTCAATCCGGGCAAATACGTGCTGCTGCACGACCCGCTCGATGGCTCGTCGAACATCGACGTCAACGTTTCGATCGGGACGATCTTCTCCGTTCACCGGAGAGTGACACCCTCGGGCCCCGGCACACTGGAGGATTGTCTTCAGGTCGGGAGCAAGCAGGTAGCTGCGGGTTACGTAATGCACGGTTCCAGCACCGTGCTCGTATACACTACTGGTGCCGGAGTTCACATGTTCACGCTCGATCCGACCATTGGTGAGTTCCGTCTCATCGGGTCGGACATCAAGACACCGGCAAACGGACCATACTACAGCGTCAATGAGAGTTATTACCACCGTTGGTCGGACGGCTACCGACATGCGGTCGATGTGTTCAAGGGCAGGGAAGCCGGGGAGGAAACTGTCGAGCGCAAAAACAACCGCTACATCGGTTCGTTGGTCGCGGACTTCCACCGCAACTTGCTGTTCGGAGGTGTGTTCTTGTATCCGGCAGACACGTCTGCGCCAGACGGGAAACTACGGCTGCTGTACGAGGCGGCTCCGCTCGCCTTCATCGCGGAGCAGGCTGGCGGCGCGGCATCCAACGGAAGACAGCGTATCATGGACATCGAACCAACCGAACTACATGAGAGGACTCCGCTGCTCATTGGTAGTAGAGATGACGTAGCGTTTGTCGAAGAGACAACAGCGAGGATTGACGGGATATGAGCGAAGAGAAGTTATCGCCCTCTGGCATTCCTATAGAGCAGGTTTACGGTCCCAACGATGCCACTGGGCCGTCGGAGGGGCCGGGGGAGTTTCCGTACACGCGAGGCATTCTGCCCACGATGTATCGGGGCCGACTGTGGACGATGCGCCAGTACGCCGGGTTCGGGACGGCCGAAGACACCAATGCTCGGTTCCGGAGTTTGTTGGATGCCGGGCAAACAGGGCTTTCAGTGGCGTTCGATCTGCCGACGCAGATGGGCATCGATTCCGATTCGTCTCTCGCGGAAGGGGAGGTCGGCAGGGTAGGCGTCGCAATTGATACGGTGGATGACCTGGCTCGACTATTCGAGGGCATCCCGCTCGATCAGGTGTCTACGTCGATGACCATCAATGCGACCGCTTCGGTGCTGCTTGCCATGTACGTGGTGGTCGCCGAAGAACAAGGTGTAACGCGTGACAAACTCCGCGGCACGATTCAGAACGACGTTTTGAAGGAATACGTTGCCCGGGGCACTTATGTTTTTCCGATCGAGCCGTCTCTCAGGCTCACGATCGATGTTTTCCGTTTCGTGTCGGAGGAGGAGATGAACTTCAACCCGATCTCGATCAGCGGATATCACATGCGGGAGGCAGGTGCCACCGCGGTGCAGGAGGTTGCATTCACCTTCGCCAACGCACTCGAGTACGTCGATAGGGCCGTCGCTGCGGGCCTGGGCATCGATCGCATCGCTCCTCGGCTTTCGTTCTTTTTCGCGGCGCACAACGATCTGTTCGAAGAAGCAGCCAAGTTCAGAGCGGCACGCCGCATGTGGGCGCAAATCGTCAGGGAGAGGTACGGCGGAAACGACCGCAGTTGTTTTCTTCGGTTCCACACGCAAACCGGAGGCTGCACTCTCACGGCGCAGCAACCGCTCAACAACGTAGTTCGAGTGACGGTGCAGGCGCTTGCGGCCGTGCTTGGCGGTACTCAATCCCTACACACAAACTCCTACGACGAGGCTCTTGCTCTTCCAACCGAAGAGTCTGCCAAGCTGGCATTGCGTACCCAGCAGTTGTTAGCCCATGAATCGGGAGCGGCCCAAACAGTCGATCCGCTCGGCGGGTCATACTATGTAGAAGCGCTCACGGACAAGATCGAGAATGATGTTCGGACATTGCTTGCTGATGTGGAAGACTCTGGGGGGGCATCGAAGGCGATCGAATCGGGATTTTTCCAGGACGCCATTGCCAAGTCAGCTTATGCGTATCAACGGGCGACGGAGGCGGGAGACGTCACGGTGGTGGGTGTGAATCGTTTTGCCGAAGACGAGGCTGCAACGGCTGTGCCTCGGCCCGATTTTTCTGCGCTAGCCGATCGCCAACGCGTTTCGCTCGTGAATGCGCGAGCAAGGCGTGACGAGACTGCTCACCGAATATCTCTCGATACCCTGGCGACCGCCGCGAATGGTGGTGAGGGGCTCATGCCGCACATCATTGAAGCGGTCCGAGCCAGGGCGACAGTTGGTGAAATCAGCGATACGCTTCGAGAGGTGTGGGGGACCTATCGGACGCCCGCTTGACCTCCAATCCTGGTCCGGGTACGTTCGCTGGTTCATCCTGTTCAAGTGAATTAGGGTAATTACATGCCGACATATGCGTATCGCTGTCCCGCGTGCGGGGGCGAGTATGACAAACTTCAAAAGATGAGCGATGCGACGCCCGTCGAGTGCCCGGATTGTGGCACTCCGGGTGAACGGCAGATTTCCGCCGGCATCGGCTTCGTGTTCAAGGGCTCGGGCTTTTACGAAACCGACTACAAGCGTGCGGGTAAGACGCGAACGGAGTTCAAAACGGATACTCCAGAGAAGGAGAAGGAATCGCCGGCGAAAACTTCCGAATCGAAGTCCGAAAAACCAGCCAAGAAAGACAAACCCAAGGGTGGAGAGAAATCTTGACCGCCGGGGCAGATAGTCTGCGCGCCGCGCTCCAGACCGCAGTCTCAAACCTGGGAGCGCCTGAGACCGAGATCACGATCGAGCGGCCACGAGATCCCGTACATGGAGATCTCGCCACGAATGTTGCTCTCCAATTGGCCAGGCAGCTGAAGAGGAAACCACGTGACATTGCCGAGGAAATCCGCACTGAGTTGCTCGCAGAGCTGGGCAATGCATTTTCGGTTGAGGTCGCGGGACCAGGTTTCATCAATGTCAGGCTACCCGCGAGCGTTCTCACCGAAATTCTAGACACCATCATCGCGGCGGGAGACGCATACGGGAAGTCGGAAGACGGTCGAGGACGGCGTGTGAACGTCGAATTCGTGTCGGCCAACCCCACCGGGCCTTTGCACGTCGGGCATGGTCGCGGCGCCGCACTTGGCGATGCCATCGCCGCCCTCCTCGAGGCTACCGGTCACGACGTCGACCGCGAGTTCTATGTGAACGATGCGGGCGTCCAGGTCGACAAGTTCGCGGAATCGGTGTGGGCGCGCATTCAAGAAAGTCTAGGCCGGAGTTCGGAAATCCCCGATGGCGGTTACCACGGGGAATACGTATCCGAGTTGGCGAAGCAGGTCCTCGAGGAAGAAGGCGAAGGTTTCGCAGATCTACCCGAGTCGGAAGGGCTGGAGCGCTGTAGGGAGATAGCTGTCGAGAGCCAACGCCTGGAGCAGGACCGAGACCTCGCGGAGTTCGGTGTGCGTTTCGACGTTGTCTTCCGGGAAACGGCTGTGTACGAGAGGGAACTCATCGATGAGACGCTGAGCGAGTTGCAGGCCCGTGACCTAGTCTACGAAAAGGATGGGGCGTTGTGGCTCGAGACCGCTCGGTTCGGTGATGAAAAAGACAGGGTCGTGAAGAAGAGCGACGGGACGTACACCTACTTCATGCCCGACATCGCCTACCATCGCGACAAGGCACAACGAGGTTTCCAACGAGCGATCGATATTTGGGGATCGGACCATCATGGTTACGTGGGTCGCATGAGGGCTGCGATGATGGCCCTTGGATTGGCCAAAGACTTCTTTGAGGCGCCGCTCGTTCAGTTCGTGCGGGTCATGCGAGACGGTGAAGAGCTCAAGGTCTCCAAGCGCGCAGGTACGTTTGTTACGCTGCGCGATTTGGTGGATGCCGCTGGAGTTGATGCCTCCCGATATTTCTTCCTGATGCGCAAGGGAGATGCTCAATTCGTCTTCGATCTCGATCTCGCTACGAAACAGTCCGACGAGAATCCGGTCTATTACGTGCAGTACGCTCACACCAGAATGGCGGGCATCTTCCGCAAGGCGGAAATCGATCCAACTGAGGTCACCACAGCCGGTGTCGACCTGTCGCTGTTGACAGAAGAAGACGAGCAAGACGTGCTCAAGCACCTTGCCGAATACCCGGGAGTCGTGAGCGCAGCCGCGGAGTCGCTCGAGCCGCACCGAATCATCGCATACATCGATGAACTCGCGAGATTGGTGAACGGCTGGTACCATCGCCACCGAGTCGTCGGTGCAGGTGAGGAACTGGAGAAAGCGCGGCTCGTCCTGGTTCGCGCAAGTCAGATCGTGCTGGCAAATGCACTCAATCTTTTGGGCGTGAGCGCCCCGGAGCGAATGTAATAGTGTCCCTTTTGATCGTTGGCAGCGTGGCTCTCGATTCGATCGAGACAAAGACCGGTTCGGTATCGGATGCACTTGGGGGATCTGCCCTCTATTTCAGTTGGGCAGCGAGCTTGCTTAGCCCTGTAAAGGTCGTTGGCGTGGTGGGCGATGATTACCCGATGGCCGCACTGGAACAACTGGCCGGCCGAGGAGTGGATATCTCGGGAATCGAACAGCAGGATGGCGAAAGCTTCCGCTGGGCGGGCAGGTATTCCCATGATTTCAATGACCGGGAGACGCTAGATACGAGGCTGGGTGTTTTCGCGGAGTTCAACCCACAGCTCCCCGAATCGTTCCGCGACTCGAAATACGTTTTCCTCGGCAACATTCAGCCCGAACTACAGCTGAGTGTGCTGGACCAGATTCAGAACCCGGCGCTAGTGGTTTGCGACACCATGAACTTCTGGATCGACGGCAATCGTGACGCACTGTTGGAGGTCCTCGGGAAGACCGACGTCCTGATGATCAACGACAGCGAGGCGATTCAGCTCTCTGGTGAATCCAATGTGTATCGCGCGGCAAACTGGATTCTCGAGCAGGGGCCCGGGACCGCAGTCATCAAACAGGGGGCCTTCGGCGCATTCCTGGTAGACGACGGCCGAGTGTTTTACGTACCGGCGCTGCCGCTAGAGGAAGTCGTCGACCCGACCGGCGCCGGCGACTCGTTCGCGGGCGGATTTATGGCGCACGTTGCGCGCCGTGACGATCTCTCTCACGAGACGCTACGACAGGCCATGGTGTACGGCGCAACGATGGGAGCGTTTGCAGTGGAGCGATTCTCGGTTGAACGGTTTCCCGAGTTGAGCGCGGGAGACGTTCAGGAGCGGGTGGAGAGATTTGCGGACCTGACGAGATTCGAGATAGGGTGATGGGGCTGTGAACAACGAACAACGAACAGCGAACAGCGTACAACGTGCTCGACGTATTGCTGTTGCTCGCTGCACGCACCTACTTCCTACCGCCCACGCGGCAGAGGTGCAGAGGGGCAGAGTTGCAGTTTGACAGGAGCGAGGAACCGTGAGTGAAGCGGAACGATACAAAGACGCCGGCGTAGACTTGGACGCCGCCGAGCAGGCCAAGGCCCGCATGGCGGCAGCCGTGAACTCCACGCATACACCGTTGACCGTAGGCGGGTTTGGGGCGTTCGGCGGAATGGTCCGTGTGCCGGCGGGCATAGACCAACCTGCCCTCGTTATGAGCACCGACGGTGTCGGTACCAAGGTCCTCGTGGCGATTGCTGTCGGGCGCCACGATACTGTCGGTGAAGACCTCGTCAATCACTCTGTGAATGACATACTGGTGCATGGCGCCAAGCCGTTGGCGTTTTTGGACTACATCGCGGGGTCGAAGCTCGAGACCGAAAAGATTGCGGCGCTCGTGGAAGGTGTGGCTCGCGGATGCCGGAACCACGAGATGTCGTTAGCTGGCGGAGAGACGGCTCAGATGCCCGACCTCTATCATCCGGGACATTACGATCTCGCCGGCACCATCGTTGGGGTGGTCGCGGAAGAGAACGCAATCCACGGCGACGGTGTGTTGCCTGGAGACGCACTGGTCGCGCTAGGCTCCAATGGCTTGCACACCAACGGCTATACGCTAGCCCGGCAGGTCTTTTTCGACGATCTAGGCCTGCGGGTGGAGAGTACTGCGCCGAATCTCGAGGGAACGGTCGGAGACGTGCTCCTCACGATTCATACGAGTTACCTGGCCGCTGTCACTCCGGTACTCGACAAGGTTCTGGGCCTAGCACATATCACCGGCGGCGGTATAGAAGGTAATTTGCCGCGATCGCTGCCGTCTGGCTGCGGAGCGAAGATAGACAGGGCTTCGTGGTCCGTCCCGCCACTCTTCCGGCTCATTCAGGAAGCAGGTAAGGTCGACGGGGCGGAGATGTTCCGCGTGTTCAACATGGGTGTCGGGATGATAGCTGTGGCCCGCAGCGATCGTGTCGGCGCCATACAGGATGCAGCCTCCGCCGCCGATATCAATTCTTGGGTAATCGGCGAAGTCGTAGATGGCGAGGGTGTCGAGATAGCGTGACCGAACGAGAGGCAATGAAGCGGGCACTGGAGCTCGCGAGGCACGGTTGGGGGCGGACCTTTCCAAATCCGATGGTTGGGGCGGTGCTGCTGCGCGACGGAGAGGTGATCGGTGAGGGATGCCACTGTGAGTTCGGTGAGGACCACGCCGAAGTTGAGGCCCTCTCCAAATGTGAAGACCCAGATGGCTCGACCTGTGTCGTGACCCTCGAGCCATGTTCTCATCACGGCAAGACACCGCCCTGTGTTGACGCCCTGACAAGCGCCAATGTCCGCCGAGTGGTGTATGCCGTTGCGGAACCCGGCTCCAAGGCTGGTGGTGGCGGTGAGGTCCTCCGGGCGGCTGGCATAGACGTAGAATGTGGCCTCGAAGCAGAAGCTGCAGCCGCCCTGAATGCTCCATTCCTCTGGAGCAAGGCGCGGGAGAATCGGCCATTTGTTGCGATCAAGATGGGAGCTTCTCTGGACGGCTTCACCGCAGACAGTTCGGGCAAGTCGCAGTGGATCTCGAGTCCGGAAGCCCGTGAATACGTGCACTGGCTACGTGCTGGTTTCGATGCCGTCGCCGTTGGGCGTGGCACGGCCGAAAACGATGACCCTCAGCTGACTGTCCGAGGGGACACAACGCCGCGTGTGATTCCGACGCGGGTGGTTATCGGTCACAGTGGTTGCCTGAGCGCCAACCTCGAATTGGTCAAAACAGCTGCAGAGGTGCCGACGGTGTTTGTGACCGGGCAGGGGATTGCAGAGGAGGCAGAGGGGCTGTTGGACGGGACCGATGTTCGTGTTCTGGCAGCGGACGACATACTGACGGCACTCGAGGCCCTGAGGTCCCTCGACCTCAGGTCGGTGTTCGTCGAGCCTGGGGCGCGGTTGGCCGCGGTAATGCTCGACGCTGGTGTGGTGGATCGAATCTACTGGATCCAGGCGCCCATTCTACTCGGGAGTGGGGCTCCTGCATTCGGGAAGGGTGCGCCGACGCCGCTCGCTGAAGCGGTTCGCTGGGTGCCCACCGAGCGCAAGAGTCTCGGCGATAGTAACTTACTAGTGGTGGATAGAGAACTATGTTTACGGGAATAGTGACCGAAGTTGGTAAGGTCGTTGCGGTGAGGCGCGAGACCGATCGCCTCGCCTTCCGCATCGAGATGGGATACAAGGACCTTGTCGAAGGTGAAAGCATCGCCGTGGGCGGTGCGTGCCTGACCGTGGTTACTCTTGGCGACAATTGGTTTGAGGTCGAAGCCATCGTGACCACGCGCAGCCGAACCTGGTTCGGTGATCTGCAAGTCGGCGATGAAGTCAACCTGGAGCGGTCTGTACAGCTGGGCGACCGTATGGGAGGACACTTCGTTCAGGGCCATGTAGATGCCGTCGGCGAGGTGGTCAAAACCAAAACCGAAGCCGATGCTCTGCTGCTGGATGTATCAGTGCCGGATGAGGTAGACGAGCTCACGATTCCTCACGGATCCGTCTCGATAGACGGAGTGAGTTTGACCGTCAACGAAATGCCGGCGTCCAACGTGTTACAAGTCGCGCTCATTCCCTACACACTAGAGCATACGACTCTGGGCAACCTGAAGGTCGGCGATAAGGTACATCTCGAGGGGGATATGATTGGGAAGTACATTCGTCGGCTGTTGCGCGATCGCCAGGGTGAGAACCCGAACTAAGAAAAGACCAAAATGACGTTTGGAACAATAGAGCAGGCAATTGAGGACATCCGTGCCGGACGCCTGGTAATCGTTGCTGACGATGAAGACAGGGAATCCGAGGGAGACCTGATCGGCGGAGCCGAAATGGTCACGCCCGAAATGATCAATTTCATGGCCACACACGGGCGTGGGCTGATCTGCATGCCCATTACACCCGAGCGCTGCGAAGAGCTCAACCTCCCGCAGATGACCGATCAGAACACCGAGTCACACGAGACGGCATTCACTGTCAGCGTCGACGCGGGACGGCGGTTTGGTGTGACCACGGGCATCTCGGCTTCGGATAGAGCGCAAACCATACAGGTGATAGTCGATCCCGCCACAGTACCGAGTGATCTGAGACGGCCCGGCCACATCTTCCCGCTCAGAGCGCAGTCTGGCGGCGTACTTCGGCGTGTCGGCCACACAGAGGCCAGTGTCGATCTGGCAAGGTTGGCCGGTCTCACACCCGCTGGAGTTTTGTGCGAGATCATCTCGGACGATGGCACCATGATGCGCCGAACTCAGCTCGAGAAGTTCGCCAAACAGCACAACCTGACCTATGTGACTGTAGCTCAGCTGGTGGCGTACAGGCTCAAACACGAACGATTGGTACACAGGGTAGCGGATGCTCGGCTGCCCACCGAACACGGTGAGTTCCGAGTGATCGGTTACCAGAATGACGTCGATGGTGCCGAACACGTTGCGATCGTCTATGGTGATGTGGACGGAAGGGAAGCCACACTCGTCCGCATGCACTCCAAGTGCCTAACAGGCGACGTGTTCGGGTCTCAGCGTTGTGACTGTGGTTGGCAGCTCAGAAACGCGATGCGGACCATCGCGGCAGAGGGCGCCGGCGTGGTGGTGTACCTGGATCAAGAGGGCCGCGGCATAGGCCTGTTGAACAAGCTCAAAGCATATGAGCTCCAGGATGGCGGTCACGACACGGTTGAGGCAAACGAAAGCCTTGGTTTTGCTCCGGATCTCAGGGATTATGGAATTGGTGCTCAGATCTTGATGGACCTCGGGCTCCACTCGATTCGTGTCTTGACGAACAACCCGCAAAAATTGGTTGGTTTGGATGGTTACGGGTTGGAGATCGTCGAGCGCGTACCGATCGAAACTAGTCCGACAGACGACAACCGTGGGTATCTAGAAGTGAAGCGCGACAAACTCGGCCACCTATTCGCACACTGACGATGACTACCGATTCGAAGAGAGTACTCTCTAAGAGAGTCCTCTCAAAGAGAGTACTCATCGTAGCCAGTCGGTTCAACGAAGTTGTTACCCGACGCCTCCTGGCTGGTGCGGAAGAGACGCTGGAAGCAGCCGGTTACGGACCAGACGTTATCGATGTTTTCTGGGTGCCCGGTGCATTTGAGATCCCGGTTGTCGTGCACTGCGGATTGGCGACCGGGAAATACTCGATTGCCATAGCGCTTGGGGCAGTGATCCGCGGTGAAACTCCGCACAACGAATACATCGCCACCGAAGCGACGCGCGGGATCGGCGAGGCCGCGATACGCTATCACACGCCAGTCGGTTTTGGTGTATTGACGTGTGACACCATGGATCAAGCGTTGGCGCGGAGCGGCGGAGAGGCGGGCAACAAGGGTGTGGATGCCGCCCAGGCTGCGATCGAGACGGCGCAAGCGCTCTTGAGCCTCGGCACAAGTGCTGAGGGCTGAGACCAAAACACGCGCCCGCGCTTTGCAGCTGTTGTACGCTTGGGAGCTGCAGGGCAGGCCGCCCATGCGTCAGGTCTCTGACGATGCACTGACATGGAGCGGTGGCAGAATTCGGTTTTTTGATGCCGCCGAGAAAATCGCTGCTGCGGTTTCGATGGCTGCGCCGCGCCTGGATGAGAAAATCACACGGGCTGCGGACAACTGGCGATGGGATCGCATCGGCGTAGTCGAAAAGAACATTCTCCGTCTTGCATTGTTCGAACTGGAAGAAGGGGAGGTCCCGCCGAGAGTGACGATTAGTGAGGCCGTCAAACTCGCCCATTGGTTCGCCGGACCACGAGCGCCTTCGTTCGTGAACGGTGTGCTCGATGGCATGGCTCGCGATAGCGGGTTTCTGTGAGGATATTGGCGGTTAACTGGCTCGACCTCGACAATCCGCAAGCCGGGGGAGCCGAGATTCACTTCTTCGAGATCTTTGGCCGGTTGGCCGAGAGGGGCCATCGGGTAGTTCTGATTTCTTCCGGATGGTCTGGGGCGGCTCCCACCGCCACCATACGCGGCATCGAAGTCCGGCGCTTTGGCGGCCGGCACACGTTTGCTCTCAAAGGGCGTGGTGCGGTGCGGCGAGCTCTTGCCGAGAGTGACTTCGATGTTGTAGTCGAAGACATCAACAAACTACCGCTTTATGTGCCGACGCTGACTCGGGTCCCCACGTACGTGATTGTGCCGCATCTGTTCGGCACGACCGCATTCAAGGAGGCTTCGCTGCCGGTGGCTGGCATCGTGTGGCTCGCTGAGCGTTTGATTCCGAGGGTGTACAGTGGGGCGGAATTCCACGCCATTAGTGAGAGTACACGCAATGATCTCGTTGACCGCGGCATACGAGCGTCCGATGTTACGGTGATCTTCCCAGGTGTGGATACGGACTGGTTTGTTCCCGATTCCACCACACAACGCGCCCAAATCCCTACATTTCTTTATGTGGGGCGCCTCAAACGCTATAAGGGGATCGACAGCCTCCTCGAGGCCATGGTCAGATTGCGGAGTTCCGGCGTCGAAACTGAGCTGCAGATAGTCGGCCGAGGAGACGATCTTGACCGGCTTCAGAAGCTGACAGCTCGATTGGATCTCGAAGGCACGGTGCGGTTCCTGGGTTTTGTGGACGAGGAGGAAAAGCGGAGTTTGCTGCGCCGGGCTTGGTCGGTGGTGTTCCCGTCGGCTAAGGAGGGTTGGGGAATCGTCAATGTAGAGGCAGCGGCCTGCGGCACGCCTGCGGTCGCCTCCGACAGCCCCGGACTTCGGGAATCGGTCAGGGATGGTGTAACGGGAATTTTGGTCCCGCATGGAGATGCGGCGGCCCTTGCGGAAGCGCTCGAAAGAATAGCGACGGAGCGTGAATTGGTGGCAGGTCTGGGACGCGACGCGCGGCATTTTGCCGAGACGTTGTCTTGGGAACGTGCCGCAGACTTGACGGAAGCTCATCTTCTGGAATTTTCTCAAAGAGCCGGACACCGGCAGAGGGAGAGAGGCCACTAATGCGAGTGACGATGACGAAGCGCCATTGTGAGATCTCCGATGAGTTGAAGGCCCGCGCGGACAAGGTCATTGAGAAGCTGGCCAAGATAGCCAGTCGACCACAGAGCGCAGAGGTGATTTTCGACGACGATCATGGTGCAAAGATGGTAGAGATCGTACTCGTTCTCCCCAGAGGTCATACGAAAGTGGCGAAGGCTGAAACGAAAGACTTTAGGGCATCACTCGATAGTGCCGCGGCAAAGATCCGCAACCAGCTTCAGAAGGAACCGCGTAGACGACCACACGGACCGTCAGTGGAGTGATCAGATGGGTTTGACAGTTCGCGACATCCTGGAGCAGAAACAGCGCCAACTCTTGCTGGACGTTGTCACCGGTGATGCGGGGCTGGATCGTGAGATTACCGGGTCGGAGATATCGAGTCCGGGGCTCGTGCTCGCTGGCTTCAGGGCGCGGTTTCAGAGCGGGCGTCCCCAGGTGCTGGGAGAGACCGAGATTGCGTACCTGCGTACTCTCGACGTGGAAGACCGCAATCGGTCGCTTGAGAACCTGCTGAAGCTGGACGTGCCTTGCGTTTTCGTGACCAAGGGGCAATCCATCCCGCGCGACTTGAGGAAAATCGCCATGGGGCGCGGTGTGCCCGTGTTGCGGTCGGGGTTGAAGACTGCGGAATTTTATCGGAGAATCACGCCATACCTGCTCGAGGCACTAGCACCGTCCACGAGCATGCACGCATCACTGGCAGACGTCTTCGGCGTGGGACTCCTGTTCACGGGCCGATCTGGAATTGGCAAGAGTGAATGTGTGCTCGACCTCGTAGAGCGCGGTCATCGGCTCGTGGCTGACGACATCGTGAATATTAGTCTCCGTGGTTCCGACATTTTGATCGGGCGTGCAACCGACATATCTCGTCGCTACATGGAAATTCGCGGCGTTGGTCTGATTGACATATTCACGATGTTCGGCGCGCGTGCGGTCAGGCAGCAAAAACGAGTAGAAGTAGTTGTAGAACTCAGGGATTGGAAAAACGCTGGCGACGTCGATCGCACCGGCCTCGACGGACAGACAACGAACATATTGGGTGTCGAGATCCCGTTGGCGATCGTACCTCTGAACCCAGGTAAGAATATTACGGTGGTGTCGGAGGTCGTTGCGTTGAATCACCTGCTTCGCTACAGCGGGATCGATCCCGCAAATGCTTTCAACGAGAGACTGTTGAAGCAAATGGCCGAGCAGCGGGAGTTGAAGGAGTATTTGGCGGAGGACTATGAGTGACCGTCTGAAGGGTGTCGTGTTGACGCACGCGGGCCTCTCAGAGGCGCTGGTCCGCGCTGTTGCAGCGATCACAGGAGATGATGAAGCGTTGACAGCGATGTCCAATGTCGGGCTGGGCCGGGAAGGACTTTGTGAACTGGTATCCGATATGACCATCGACTCTCCCACGGTCGTGTTCGTTGACCTGCCAGGGGGAAGCTGTCTGCATGCGGTCGTGACTGCGACGCGAGAACGAGCTGACGTGGCACTCGTAACAGGTGTGAACCTGCCAATGCTGCTCGACTTCGTATTCAACAGAGACGTAACGGCGGCTGAAGCTGCGGAACGAGCCGTCGAAGTTGGGAATCGAGCAATCAAGGCAATGGGAACGTGAGTCTGTCTTTGGTTCGCCTCGACGATCGGTTGATCCACGGCCAGGTGGTGGTCGGTTGGGGCAATGCGTTGGAAGCAGACCGGATACTGCTGATCGACGATCACGTTGCCTCAGTTGCATGGGAGCGCGATCTGTACCGGCTTGGTGTGCCACCGAATATGGAAGTCGAGTTCGCCTCGGTTGCAGAGGCTCCCGCGGCGCTCGCCGATACGGTCAATTCGAACAAACGTGTCATCGTGGTTATCGCGGATATCGATACGCTGGTTCGCGTCTGCCGCGCCAGCGACGTGGTGCGCAGAGTGAACATCGGTGGCCTGCACGAAGGCGAGGGGCGCAAGAGGCGGCTGCGCTATGTGTCTTTGTCGGATGCCGAGAGCGAAAGCCTCAAGATGCTCGAGTCTAATGGGGTCGAGGTGACCGCGAGAGACGTTCCTTCTGCCAAAGCGATTCCGCTGTCGGAGTTCGTGTGATCGACAACCTGCTGCTCCTCGGCATCTGGGGCATTTTCGTCGGCCTCGACATCACGAGTGTGGCGCAGACCATGTTCTCGCGCCCGCTCGTGTCAGGCACCGTAGCAGGGGTGATCGTTGGTGACCCGGCAGGCGGGCTGATGATGGGTGTGCTGCTCGAGTTCTTCGCGCTCGAGGTGCTCCCGGTGGGAGCGGCGAGATATCCCGATTACGGGCTCGGCGCCGTTGCGGCGGTTGCGGTGGTGGCTGGGTCGCCGGGCGTGCTCAGCACTGGGTTGGGTGGCGGGTTGGGGCTGGCCGTGGCCTATGCCGGTGGTCTGGCTGCGCACTTGGCGAGGATGTTGAACGGTGCCGACGTTGTGCGCAATGCGGAGGAACTGGATGCCGGAAACGCCACTGTCATCTACCGCGTGCACATGCGGGGCTTGTTGCGAGACATAGTGCGGTCTGCGCTCGTGATGATCGCCGGGCTCGGGGCTGCTCTCGTATTGAGACAGTATTTCCCCGTCACGCTTCAGGGAGCGGTCTATTTGCGCATCGTCGTTGTTGGGGCGGCGATCGCGGCGGTGGTGTCCGGAACTATCAGGCTCACGGGCCGGCGTGTGGCGATGCAGTGGTTCGTGGTCGGACTGGTTGGCGGAATCGTCGGGGTCGTGCTGCTATGAGTCAGGGATTGGTGCGGAGTTGGTTCAGGGCGCTTCTGATCCAGGCGTCGTGGAATTACGAACGGATGATAGGTGTTGGAATTGCCTTCGCCAGCGAACCTGTTCTGCGAAAGCTCCCGGGCGGTGCCGATGGCAGTGCGTACAAAGAGGCGCTGGGGAGGGCGACGGCTCAATTCAACTCTCATCCGTACCTGGCAGGTGCGGCGGTGGGAGCACTGGCCAAGAGTGAGCACGCTGGTTTGCCGCCCGAACAAATGGCTCGGTTTAGGACCGCGCTGGCAGGCCCCCTCGGTTCGGTAGGTGACAAACTGGTTTGGGCCGGCAGTCTGCCGGTTGCCTCTGCCCTCGGCCTCACGTTGGCAGTGGTGGTATCGCCGCTCGTTGGGGTGATCGTGTTGCTTGCGGTGCACAATGCGGTCAATGTGAGCATGAGGATATGGGCGCTGAGGGCTGGGTGGCGTGGTGGAGTGAACGTAGCCGGAAAACTCGGGGTGCCGGCACTGGAGCGGGGTCTCAAGTTCGCCGGACCGGCGACAGCTCTCGCTCTGGGCGCAATGTTGCCCGTAGTAACGTCGTGGTTGGTGAGTGACTTCCAGGCCGACGGGATCACTGGAGCGGGTTTGGTGGCCGGTGCCGGGTTGTTGCTCTCGAGGTGGTTCTGGCCCACGCTGGGAGGAATCCGCTACGGACTAATTGTTGTTTCACTTGCGGTTTTGGCAGGGTGGTTATGAGCGAAATAGATCGCACGGTTACGATCAGAAACCGGCTTGGGCTGCACGCGCGGCCTGCGGGAGAGTTCGTTAAGACCGCGTCCAAATTCGAATCGAAGATCACAATAGCCAAGGGTGAGCTGAAGGTGAATGGGAAGAGCATCATGGGCGTGATGACGCTCGCCGCGGAATGCGGCAGCAAGGTCACGGTTCGCGCCGAAGGTGATGATGCGGAGTCGGCAGTGGATGCGTTGGCTGAAGTGCTAGACAGAGAATTCGGAGACATATGAACGACACTCGACTCCTGAAGGGGATTGGCGTTTCACCGGGTGTTGCCATCGGTCCTGTCTACGTGATGAGGACCGAGATGCCCGAGATAACCCACCGCGTCATATCCAGCGACGAGGTGGAAGCGGAGCTGTTCAGGTTGCGCAAAGCCATCTCCGATGTGCGTCGAGAACTCGAGATGCTGAGAGAGCACACCCTCATTCATGCCGGCAAAGAAGAGGCAAAGATCTTTGGCGCTCAGATCATGATGCTCGAAGATCCCTACTTCCTCGGTGAAGTAGAGAGCCTCATCACCGAAAACCAACTGACCGCAGAACGCGCGTTCGAGTTCAAGGTGCTCGAGATGCGCGATCAGTGGGCGCAATCCCCAAGCTCGACTCTCAGGCAGAAAACGGCAGATCTGACGGGCATCCAGGTCCGTGTACTTCAGTCGCTCGTTGGTGGGTCGTTAGAAGACGTGTTGCACGACGCAGATGACCGTCCCGCAATCGTGCTGATGCGTGAGTTGACACCGGGGCTCACGATTCAATTCGAGCAGTCCAACGTGTCGGGGTTGGGAAGCGAGTACGGGACCCGCGCCGCCCATGCCGCGATTATAGCACGCAGCCTCGAGATGCCGTGCGTGATGGGGCTGTCTGGGGGCATCGACCACCTGAAGCGCGGCACTACCGTCATCCTCGACGGTACCCACGGCACGATCCTCGTCGATCCGACAGACGAGGAGATCGCCGAAGCTCAAGTAAGAGATGGCAAGCGCCACGCACTCGAAGGCACACTCAAAGATGCAGTTGCGCAACCCAGCGTCACCTCCGATGGAGTAGCGGTTACGCTCCGTGGCAACGTGGATTTGCCCGAAGAAATCGAGGTCGTTGCTGAGAACGGCGCGGAGGGTGTCGGTTTGCTTCGCACCGAGTTTCTGCTCATCGGTAGAAACGAAATGCCTGGCGAAGACGAACAGACCGAGTTCTTCACGAGAGTCGCCAAGTGGTTCCCCAACGCACCTGTGATAATCCGCAGCTACGATGTGGGCGGCGACAAGTTCCCCGCAGCGTTTCGTGCGCAGCGGGAGGCAAATCCGTTTCTGGGCTGGCGCGCGATCAGAGTCTGCCTCGACGAGCCCGAGATGTTCCGCGCGCAGATACGGGCAGTGCTGCGGGCCCGTGCGCTTGCCGACGTACGGCTCATGTTACCGCTCGTGAGTCAACTGGAGGAAATCGAACGGTCCCGTGATCTAATTTCCGAAGAATCAGATCGGCTCGAGCGTGATGGCATAGAATACGGTGCCGATCTTCCGCTCGGCGTAATGGTGGAAACGCCGGCAGCTGCCATGCTGGTCGATCAGTTCGCCGAGAAGAGCGCGTTCATAAGCGTCGGAACGAACGACCTCACCCAATACACTCTCGCCATCGACAGAGGCAATGCGCGCATGGCTGACCGCTTCACGGCGCTGCACCCGGCTGTAGTGCGTCTGTTGGGCCGAATCGTGGAGAGCAGCAAACGCGAGCGGCTCGAGGTGAGTGTATGTGGCGAAATGGCGGCCGAGCCGCTGTCATTGCTCCTGCTCATTGGCCTTGGCTACAAGGTCTTCAGCACTTCTCCCGTATCGTTGCCGCTGGTACGGTGGTTGGTGCGCCAGTTTGACGTTCCCACTGCCGAGAGTGCGGCGGTTATCGCTCTCGAGGCTCCCACCGCGAGAGACGTGTACGAGGTCCTAGAGTGGCGTCTCAGGGACATGATCGACCCGAGTTTATTGGACCTGGGTCCATTGCCGGGCGGATAAGGCCCAACTAGGTTCCATCCTTCATCTTAAAAACAGGCTCCAATGAATTCACAACAGCACATCTTCTCGTCTGAATCCGTGACGGAAGGCCATCCGGACAAGATGGCCGACCAGATTTCCGATGGTATTCTGGACGTGATCATCGCCGAAGACCCGACAGCGCGTGTTGCGTGCGAGGCTCTTCTCACGACTGGAATGGTTGTTCTGGCCGGCGAGATCACGACCACGACACACTTCAACGTTCCGCAAATCGTGCGCGGGATCGTGAAAGATATCGGATACACGGATGCGAGCTTCGGGTTTGATTGTGAGACCAGTGCAGTACTGGCTGCAATTGGCGGACAGTCGTTGGATATTGCGCAAGGCGTCGACACTGGTGGAGCGGGCGACCAGGGCATGATGTTCGGTTACGCTACCGACGAAACACCAGATCTCATGCCGATGCCGATCACCATTGCGCACCGGCTGACTGAGGGATTGTCTGCTGCGAGAAAATCCGGTGAACTCTCATGGCTCAGGCCCGACGGCAAGAGCCAGGTAGCCGTAGAGTATGAGGATCAGAAGCCCAGGGCGGTGAAGGCGGTTGTGCTTTCGACTCAGCACTCCGAAGAGGTCGAGACCGAGCATATCCGCAGTGAGGTTGAGACAAAGGTGATAAAACCCGTCCTCGACGAGTCTGGTCTCGACTACTCGGGTGTGGTGCTGCACATCAATCCGACCGGGCGGTTTGTCGTCGGCGGCCCGCAGGGTGATGCGGGGCTCACCGGTCGGAAGATCATCGTCGACACCTACGGTGGTGCCGGGCGTCATGGCGGTGGCTGCTTCAGCGGGAAAGATCCCACCAAGGTCGATCGATCGGCGGCGTACGCCGCGCGCTGGGTGGCTAAGAACATCGTTGCCGCCGAACTCGCAAAACGGTGCGAAGTGCAGGTAGCCTACGCAATCGGGGTCGCCGAGCCCGTGTCTGTAATGGTGGATACATTCGGGACAGGCAAGACCTCAGACGAGTCGCTGGTGCAGGCTATTCGAAAAGTGTTCGACCTCACGCCCGGCGGGATCATCAACGACCTCGATCTGCGCAAGCCTATCTATAGACCGACGGCTGCATACGGACACTTCGGCCGGAAGTCGGTGGACGCAGAGGCGCACGGACAACCAGTGAGACTATTCTCTTGGGAAAACCCCACCAAGATCTCGGATTTGCAGAACGAGGTTGGGTGAGCGTTTACCCTTTGATACGATGAGCAAGGTGGACTCCAGCAATGACCACAACAGCAGCTGAAACGAAACAAAACGTCAAAAAGACTCTCGAGTACAAAGTAAAAGACCTCGAACTCGCCGAGTGGGGCCGCAAGGAAATCGATCTGGCGCAGCACGAAATGCCTGGTCTGATGGCACTTCGGGAACGTTACGCCCAGACCAAGCCCCTCCAAGGTTCGAAGATCATGGGCAGCCTGCACATGACGGTGCAGACCGCCGTACTCATCGAGACGCTAACGGAGTTGGGTGCAGATGTCCGCTGGGTGAGCTGTAACATTTTTTCCACTCAGGACCATGCAGCGGCCGCGGTCGTAGTCGGACCCAATGGAACCATCGCTGAGCCTAACGGCACACCGGTGTTCGCGTGGAAGGGTGAGACGCTCGAGGAGTATTGGCGTTGCACCGATCGCGCCCTGATGTGGCCTGACGGCTCCGGGCCCGATTTGATCGTAGACGACGGTGGCGACGCCACCCTCATGGTGCACAAGGGTGCGGAGTTCGAGCGCGCAGGTGCCGTGCCCGAGTTCGATACCGACAAGGAGCCAGAAGAGTGGGGAGTCATACTCGAGCGGCTGCGTGGCGAACTCGAGAAGTCGCCTACGAGGTGGAGCAAGGTTGCGTCGAGTATCCGTGGCGTAAGTGAAGAGACGACCACCGGAGTGCATCGCCTTTATCAGATGGAGAATGACGGCTCTCTGCTGTTTCCGGCGATCAACGTCAACGACTCTGTCACCAAGAGCAAGTTCGACAATATCTACGGTTGCAGGCATTCGGTTATCGACGGGCTGAACCGCGCTTCCGACGTGATGATTGGCGGCAAGGTAGCGGTCGTATGCGGGTACGGTGAGGTTGGTAAGGGTTGCGCGCAGGCGCTTCGCGGTCAGGGATGCCGCGTCATCGTAACTGAGATCGATCCGATCGTGGCTCTCCAAGCAGCGATGGAGGGTTTTCAAGTCAGCACACTGGAAGACGTCGTAGGAACCGCGGACTTTTTCGTAACGGCCACGGGGAACTTCAACGTACTCACCGCCGAACACATGTCACGCATGAAAGACAAAGCGGTAGTGGGCAACATCGGTCACTTCGACAACGAGATCGACATGGCCGGGATGGCGAAGATTCCCGGCATCGAGAAGCGCAACGTCAAGCCACAGTACGACGAGTGGGTTTTCCCCGACGGACACAGCGTTCTGGTGCTTGCCGAAGGGCGACTGCTGAACCTCGGCTGCGCCACCGGACATCCGAGTTTTGTGATGTCTGCGTCGTTCACAAATCAGGTGCTGGCGCAAATCGAGCTCTGGCAGAACACGGAAAAGTATGAGAAAAAGGTCTACATGCTGCCCAAAGTCCTCGATGAGGAGGTGGCCAGGCTGCACCTCGGACAGCTGGGCGTGATTCTGACTGTGCTCACACAGGAACAGGCAGATTACATCGGAGTGCCAGTCGAGGGGCCTTACAAGCCGGACCACTATAGGTACTAGCGGGTAATGACCGCATGAGCGATAACGAAATGCTTGAAGTCAAAGTCGTACACCTAGGGCTGGATCGGTCCAGCAACACTCCCGTGGTCATCCTGCAAGAGAAAGAGGGCGAGCGTGTGCTGCCCATCTGGATCGGACCTTCTGAAGCCAGTGCCATAGCGATGGAACTCGCGGGTGTGAAATTTTCCCGACCGCTCACTCACGATCTCGTCAAACAGGTCATCAAGGGACTGGGCGGCAAGTTGAGCCGCATATCGATTACGAAGGTCCAGGAGAACACATACTTCGCGGAGATGGAAGTCCAACAAGGCGACAACGTCGTGCGAATTGATGCGCGTCCTTCCGACAGCATAGCGGTGGCTCTCAGGTTCGGTGCGCCGATATTTACGCAGGAAGATCTGCTCGGTGTGAGTTCGATCGACCTCGTGGAACCGGGCCCGGGTGAACCGGAGGGGCTAGACGCTGATTCACTGAAGTCGTACTTGGAGAAACTCGATCCTGAAGATTTCGGCAAGTTCGTTCCTTAGGCTGATTCTATCGGTCTCCCTAGCCCTGGGCTTCCCCGTTTCGGTGGATGCCCAGGGTTCTCGTTTGAGCGGGCATGTGTATCACGTGACTGGCGACGACTCAGTGGGCCTGTCCGGTCGCCGAGTAATGCTCCATGAAGTGCGAGGGCCGGAAGGTGCCACTCTCGATTCGACCCGCACCGACCGATCCGGTAGCTACCTGTTCTCCATTCCCGCTCCCGATACGAGCGCTCGTTATGCGGTGAGTGTCGAATACGACGACATTGGATACTTCTCGAGCGCGGTGCCGCTGATGCCCGGAGGTGCGGAGACAGTTCCAACGATAGTCGTCTACGACACCTCCTTTTCGGACCCCGCCATCGTGCTGCACGAGCGGCACATAATCGTTCGCAACAAAGACGTTGATGGCACTCGGCAGATCATCGAATTGCTCACCCTGAGCAACGGCGGGCGCCTCACGCGCATTGCGGCCGACACCTCGAACCCGGTTTGGCAGGGTGTCCTTCCAGCGGGTGCAACCCAGCTCGCGATTGGTGAGAGTGAAGTCGGAGCCGGAGCGGTGTACGGTCGGGCAGGCCAGCTCGCGATAGCCGCTCCGATCCCACCTGGTGAGAAACAGCTGTTGTTCAGCTACGTCGTTCCCCCAACCAACGACCGGTTGCAGTTTCCGATTGATCAGCCCATCGTTCGATTCACTATTTCTCTCGAAGACACGACCGCGGCAGCCAGCGGTGGCGCCGTGGTGCTCTATGGAGTCGAGCAGGTTGGCGGCACCGTTTTCAAGAGATACGACGCCGGTAACCTCGCCGCGACAACGACGATATCGGTGCAATTCCAAACGGCACTCATCACGGTCGACCTTCTGAAGATCGTGCTCGTTGCCGCATTTGTATTTGTACTCGCCGGTACTCTCACATGGTATCTGAAAAAACAGCAGCCAAAAACGGCACCCTAGCGCGCACGCGAACGCCGACATAGGTTCTGTTTAGCTGTCGATGGCATTGTGCTTTGGACAGCTAGCGAGTGCGGTGCACGGAAGCCGGTGAGAATCCGGCGCGGCCCCGCCACTGTGAAGGGCAAGCAGGTCGGCTCAATCGCCACTGGGAAACTGGGAAGGCGAGCCGACGCCCTAAGCCAGGAGACGTACCCGCTCGCACCACTAGTCAGTCCCTCGCGGGAGGGATGGTGGAGCGTGTGGTAACCGACTAGCCGCTCACCGCCTTCCTCCGGGGAAGGGCCTTTCGCAGAAAGGGTGAGCGGATTTTTGTTGCCCAGACTCTTAGCTGTTGCGCTGTTGACTGCCGCGCTTTCGGCCTGCGGCTCTGACGTTGGAGAAACAACCACCGCACAGGTTGTCGACGATGACGGGCGTCCGGTCGATCTATCCAGGTCTGTCACACGCATCGTATCGCTCGCTCCATCCGTGACGGAGATTCTTTTCACTCTGGGAGTGGGTGACAGAGTCGTAGGGCGCACGCGGTGGTGTGATGCTCCCCCAGCAGCGCTAGAGGTGACGAGCGTGGGGGACGGGCTGGAACCGAACGTCGAAGTGATACTCGCCCAGAATCCCGACCTCGTCGTCTTCTACTCGGCGGCTTCCAACGAGCCGGCGATCGAACAACTCGAGAGCCTCGGCATCAATACGGTCAGTGTTCGCACCGACAGGCTTGCCGATCTCGTGCGCGCCACCAGGCTGTTGGGGCAGGTGACCGGCACAACCAAATTGGCAGATTCGTTGGTGACGGCATTCGAGCAGTCCGTCGCCGAGTTGGAGGCGTCGAAGCCGACAAACTTTGTTCCAAACGTGTTGATCCTCACATGGGACAACCCGCCCATCATCATTGCGGCCGCGAGTTTCCTCAATGAAATCGTCGAGCTGGCCGGCGCGCGCAACGTTTTCGACGATGTGGACAGGCCGTCGCTCAGGGTGAGCATCGAGGCGATTGTCGAGCGCGACCCTGAGCTCGTGCTGGTTACGTCCGACTCATCTCTCACGAATAGGGTAGACCGGGCGGAATGGCGTGCGGTACCAGCCATTCGAGACCATCGGTTCTTCCTGGTGATGGGTAACGAATACAGCAGGCCGTCGTTCAGGGCGCTCAGCGCAATAAGAAGATTGCGCCGAGCGCTCGAGGAGTGGCGCTAGTGGTTCGTTGGGGCGCTCTCGTCACGATCTCGCTCGTTACGATCGCGATCGGCCTTGTAACCGGTCCGGCCGACGTTTCGATGTCCGCCGTATGGGGTGCGTTGATCGGCAGCGGAGACGCGACCGCTGCCGTCATCGTACGTGAGCTGAGATTGCCACGTGCATTGCTCGCATTCCTGGTCGGAGGCAGTCTCGCGTTGACTGGCGCTGCCCTCCAGGCTTTGGTCAGAAACCCGCTGGCCGATCCCTACCTGCTCGGTCTTTCGGGTGGGGCAGGACTGGGAGCTGTAGCCGCGATAATGCTCGAATTCGGAAGCGCGTGGTCGGTGCCGATCGCCGCGCTCGCAGGGGCCCTGCTCGCGATAATCCTGGTCTATCGTCTAGCCATTGTGAGTGGAGCCGTACTCGATACACGCATTCTGCTTTTGGCAGGCGTCGTGGTCGGGGCATTTGCATCATCGCTCATGGGCGCGATTATCGCGCTGTCACCGGCACAGCAGGTACGGAACGCCTTCCTCTGGATCCTGGGTGGTTTCGACGGAGCGTCGTGGCAGGCGCTAGCCATTTTTTCGGCATACGCTGTGGTGCCGATTGCCGTCATCTATCGGTACAACCGGCCCCTCGACCTGATGGCGTTGGGAGAAGAACCGGCGCAGTTTCTCGGTGCCGACATTGAGAGGCTGAAACGCATTCTCTACATCTCTGCCTCTCTGCTCACAGCCGCAGCTGTCTCAGTCTCAGGCGTCATAGGGTTCGTGGGCCTTGTGGTTCCCCATGCCATCAGGCTGGTATGGGGCCATCTACACAGGAGCTTGTTGCCCGCAGCGTTCCTTCTGGGCGGCACCCTGCTGGTTCTAGCGGATGCAATCGCGCGCACGGCATTCGCTCCGCTCACTCTGCCGGTGGGTGTGGTTACCGCCCTAATCGGAGTTCCGGTCTTTGTCGTCTTGGTGAGAAAATGGGCGACGTAATTTTCGAAGCGCGTGCCGCCTCCTATACGTACGATCGCGCGAGTGCGACTCCTGCCGTTCGTGATGTAGATCTCACCGTATCCACTAGTGAGTTGGTTGGAATAGTGGGTCCCAATGGCAGCGGCAAAACGACACTGCTGAGACTCTTGCTTGGAGCGATTGCGCCGAGTGCGGGGCAAACACTGGCGTTTGGCTCTCCTGCATCTCAGTGGCGGCGACGAGAGTTGGCGCGACTCGTCGGTGTCGTGTCGCAACGCGAGGAGCCTGCATTTCCTCTGCGCGTCAAACAGGCCGTGCTGTTCGGTCGCTACCCGCACATGGGAGCGCTGGGTGCGCCTTCGAGTGAAGACATGGCTGCCGTGGAACAAGCGCTAGTGAGATGTGACGTAGCGAACCTCAGCCACCGCTGGGTGGCAACCCTATCCGGGGGCGAGTGGCAACGAGTGCGCATCGCACGGGCGTTGGCCCAGAACCCACGCGCACTGGTTCTCGATGAGGGGACCGCGAGTCTCGACATACGGCACGAGATGGAAGTGTTCGAATTGGTCTCCGAGCTCGTGCACGAGGGGCATCTCGCCGGGCTGTTGGTGACCCACCATGTGAACCTGGCGGCGCGGTTCGTCGATCGGGTCGTGGTGATGGATGCAGGTGCGGCCGTAGCGGTTGGAAAGCCGACCGAAGTGCTGACGCCAGAAATTTTCGAGAGGGTGTTCGGTTGGCCGGTGGCTTTGGTGGAGTGGAGGGGGATTCCACAGTTTGTGCCTTTGAGGGTTGAGGAGAAAGGGGAAGGGGGAAGTGGGAGGGGGAGCGTGCAACGTGCAGTGTGCAACGAGCAGCGGGCAACGGGCAGCGAACAGGGTGTAGGGCATATGCGAAGTGGGGCGGAGCAGGAGGGGAGAGAAAAGGGAGAACAGCGATGACTGAAACCGAAATTCAACAATCGTGGAGCAGAAGATGAATCGAGTTGTGCTATGCGTTGGTGTGGCAATGTGTGTATTGGGTCAGGGAACTGTCGCTCAGGAGACGAGAGACACCACCTACCTCGAGCCGGTTGTCATAACAGCCAACAGAATACCAACCGCGCGGCCATCGATCGTGGCGGGGGTGTCGGTGCTCGAGGGTGATATGCTGCGCTCGCTCGGCGTGAAGCAGGTGTTGGAAGCGCTGCGCATGATGCCGGGACTCGATATTGCTCAGACGGGTTCGTTTGGGGGCAGCACATCTCTGTTCCTTCGCGGCGGTGAGAGCGACTACGTGAAGGTCCTTGTCGACGGTGTGCCGGTTAATGATCCGGGCGGCGCATTCGACTTTGCACATCTCACCACGGAAAACGTGGAACGCATCGAGATGGTGCGCGGGCCATCGAGCGTGCTCTACGGTTCCGACGCGGTATCGGGAGTCGTGCAGATATTCACGCGCACGGGTTCCGGCCCACCAAAGGCCGAGGTCGGCGTCAGTGCAGGCACCTATTCATCGCTCGTAGTCGACGGTGGCGTGTCGGGCAGCACAAATGCGGTCGACTATTCGTTCAGCTTCTCACGATCGACCACGGAAGGATTCTACGCGTTCAACAACGATTACAACAACATGACCCTGAGCGGCAACGTACGTGTCGAGCCAGACGAGCGCACCAGGGCCGCCATCGCCGTCCGTTATACAGACGCCGAGTATCACTATCCCACGGATGGCGTCGGGCAGGTGGTGGACGAAAACTCATTCAGCTTGCAGGACAGGTTGGTTGGCTCGTTGGATCTGAGCCGGTTCTTCACCGATCGGCTGGAAGGGCAGCTGCTCTTGGCGCTGAACCAGACCGACGGAAGTATGGACGATCAGGCCGACGGTCCTGCCGACACGCTTGGCTTCTTCGGTTTCAAGAGCTTGCAGGCGGTCGAACGTCGCAGCGCCGACCTGCGCGCGAACTTCCACATCAACAGCTCGAGCGTCGTAACTGCGGGTGTCCAGGCAGAGGCTGAGAGCGAACGCAGCTTCAACGAGTCTATGAGCCAGTACGGAAACTCAACCGGTTCTCAAGAGGCGTCGCGCGGCAGCCAGGCATATTACGCACAGCTGCAGGCGGTTCCGGTCGAGGGGTTGGCGTTCAATGCCGGAGTGCGTGTGGACGACAACGATACGTTTGGAACGTTCTTCACATACCGCGGTGGCGCAACGTACCGCTTCGCTACGGGCACTCGACTGCGTGCAGCTGTGGGCAAGGCATTCAAGGAACCAACCTTCTTCGAGAACTTCGCCAACAGCGCATATGTGGTGGGCAACCCGAACCTCGATCCAGAGCGATCGAGGAGTTGGGAGGTCGGTGCAGAGCAGACTTTCCTCCAGGGCCGCGCATTTGTCGGCGTCACGTACTTCGATCAGCAGTTCCGCGACCTGGTGCAGTACAACCCGATGCCGCCGAACCCAGGCGATCCCAACTACTTCAACGTCGCCGCGGCAGATGCCTCGGGTTTGGAGTTCGAAGCCCGAGCAATGGTGAGCAATATGGAGCTCGACGGCAGTTACACTCGCCTCACAACCGAGGTCACCGACGCCGGCTTCGATGAAGGCCCCGGGGCAGGGTTTGTCGCAGGCGAGAGAATGCTGCGCCGCCCAACGGATGCTTTCAGTCTTGGCGCACGCTATGTAACCGAGCAAGCCACGCTTGGCGTGCACCTGCGCCACGTAGGCAACCGCGACGACCGCGATTTCTCGACCTACCCGGCCACGCCTGTCACACTCGCATCGTATACAAAAGTCGATCTATCGACTGCCTGGACCGTTGGCTCCGTGTCAGATCGTTTGCCCGATCTCACGGTGACCACGCGAATCAGCAATTTGTTCGACGGGGAGTATCAGGAGGTGTTTGGATTTCCCGCGCGGGGCAGGACGGTTATGGTTGGGGGGAGAGTAGGGTTCTAGCGAGCAACGAGCAACGGGCAACGAACAACGGTCTTCCGCTGCTCGTTGTTCGTTGTTTGCTGCTCTGAAGTTCTTGCACATGCCGCTAGTTTTACTTCATGCCGCCCATCTCCACACCCGCGATAATCCTTCATTCGCTCAAATACTCCGAATCGAGCAAGATTGTCCGTCTGCTCACGCGGGACCTCGGTGTGGTGAGTGTGGTCGCGAAGGGGGCTGCGCGGCCGAAATCCAAATACGGTGCACGCCTTCAACTACTCAGCGAAGGCACAGCGCACGTATATGTGAAGCAGAATCGAGATCTCCACACTCTCGCCGAGTTCGAGGTCGAGAACCTGCGGCACGAGTTGGCGGAGGACGTGCGACGGTATGCATCGGCCTCGGCGCTTGCGGAATTGGTACTGCGCTTCGCTCCCACCGAACGCAACGAAGAGATCTACGTCCGTCTCGTGGCGTACCTAGATACGCTTGCCACCGTTCCGCCCGAACATCTGGATACGACTTCCCTCTCTGCACTTTGGGGCATTATATGCGCGCTCGGGTTCGAACCTGCGATGGACGGGTGTGCGCGCGACGGAAGTGAGATTCCGGACGGGGCGGCCACGTTCTCGATAGCCGATGGTGGGTTACTCTGTTCCTCGTGTTCAAAAGGGACGCACGTCGCCGGATCGATCACACGGTTGAAGCCCGAAGATCGTGTTGGATTGGCGTATCTGATCGAGGGACGTTGTGACGAGGTGAGCCCCTTGTCGTCTCGACACGCCACCGCCCACCGCCGCCTGCTGGTGCGGTTCGTCGCTCGGCATGTTAGTGAGGATCGGGATTTGAAGGCGCTATCATTTTGGGAGAGCCTCGAGTTGGAAGGGAGCGGTCGTGATTAATCCCCCGCTGCCCGTTGCTCGCTGCATCCTGTTAGAAACAAGGAGGTCGCGGATTGAATAGGCATGTTGTCGTCGGAACCGCCGGTCACGTCGACCATGGTAAGACGGCGCTAGTGAAGGCGCTCACAGGCGTCGATGCCGACCGATGGGCCGAAGAGAAGCGACGAGGCATCACCATCGACCTGGGCTTCGCAAAGCTCGACCTTGGCGACAACCTCACTGCCAGCGTGGTAGATGTTCCGGGCCATGAAGACTTCATCAAAAATATGGTGGCGGGCGCCACCGGAATGGACTTGGTGCTGCTCGTCGTTGCGGCCGACGAGGGTGTCATGCCGCAAACACATGAGCACCTCGCAATTCTCGAGTTCCTGAGCGTTAACTCCGGCATTGTCGCCATCACCAAGTGCGATCTGGTTGACGAAGAATGGCTCGAGCTGGTGGAAGACGACGTGCGCACCAAGCTCGCGGCGTCTTCAATCGAATGGTCCGACAACATTCTCAGAGTTTCTACCCAGACGGGGCAGGGCATAGGCGATCTTCGTGCTGCCCTAGCCGAGGTCGCGAATTCTGCAAGCACCCGCACTGAAGACGATCTTTTTCGCCTGCCAATAGATCGCGCATTCAGCATCGCGGGCGCGGGCACTGTCGTAACCGGCACTACCTGGACAGGCACTGTGAACCTGGGCGACGAGGTGCGCATCCTCCCGGGCGACGGAGGCGCTCGTGTGCGCGGCATCGAGGTGCACGATGAGAGCCGCAAGTCAGCGCTCCCCGGTCGCCGCACCGCCCTCGCTCTCACGGGCTTGAGTCGCACGGATGTCGAACGCGGGCATACGGTGGTGGCCGGCAAATCATGGCGGTCGACAACTGCGGTTGACGTGACGGTCACCCTCCTCCAAGAGGCACGACCACTCACTCAACGGTCACGCATTCGTTTTCATCTCGGCACCGCAGAGGTGATGGCGCGTCTCACACCGGCAGACCCCGAGGTTCTCCCAGGTGCCAACAACGCACCAGTTCGGCTGAGGCTCGAGGCGCCGGTGGTGTGCCGTTGGGGAGATCACGGAGTGCTAAGGTCGTATTCGCCGGTTACGACTATCGGCGGTTGTGTGGTTGTAGATCCCTTTCCTCCAGTGAAGCCGAGGCGTCCGGAAAACCTACACTCCAAGGAGAACGCCGACCCCGAGAGCAGGCTGGCGGCGTTCGTAGAAGCCGCTGCCGATCGTGGACTCTCGGTAGACGACATGACTGTGAGGATGGGCTTCACCCCGTTGCACGCTGCTTCGCTGCTCGGTCAGCTGACCGACATCGTACGCGCCGGCGATCGTCTGTTCTCACCCACAGCTGTCACCTCTGCCCGCACTGCAACTCTGCGCGCCCTCGAGGAGTATCACAAGGAGAACCCGCTCGAGTTCGGGCTGCCGAGGGAATTGGCGCGCCAGGCAGTGGTCAACGAGGCTCTCGCCGATGCGGTGCAGGCGAAGCTTGCCGACGAACGTCTCATTGCCATCGAAGGCAAGGTAGTTCGCCTCAACAGCTTCTCCGCCGCCATCGCGGAAGACCAGACCGAGCTGGCAGAAACCCTGAAGGAAGAGCTCGTTTCTGCCGGTTTCGAGGGTAGAACCCTTGCCGAACTCGCGCAAATAGCGCCCGAAAATAAAGCGAAGGAGCTTGTCGAGTTCCTTGTAAGGGAAGGGACTACGGTTAGGGTTGGCAAAAACCGATACTACGATCAGAAAGAACTCGCTAAACTAGTGAGCGAGGTATTGGGCGAAGTCGAGCGGTTGGGACAGGTGACACCGGCCGACCTGAGGGAAAGGACGGGTCTGAGCCGCAAGTACCTGATCCCGCTGCTCGAGTGGATGGATGGACAGTCTTTGACGGTCCGGCTGGGAGATGCTAGAGGCCGGGGCTCAGCGGTAGCTGACGCTTGACATCGGTTGTGGAAACTGCGTAACTTCTTGCTGGTTGGGGAATTAGGCACTTTTTAGACGTTTCAAGGAGCGACTTCTCACGAAACCTGTTTGTCAGAAGGAGTAGTACAATGAAGTTGTTGGCCTGGGCTGTCTGTTTGCTCGGGCTCCTGTTGGTCGCGCCGTCCCTTGCGGAGGCACAAGTAGATCCGCCGACCGAACCGGTGCGGCTTAAGAGGAATTACCCGAACCCGTTTAATCCGGAAACGACGATTCCGTTCGATGTGGAAGAGTCGGTATTCGCTGATGGGCATGAGCCCACGGTGAGTTTGCGGATTTATAACGTGTTGGCGCAACTCGTCGCCATTCCCATTCTCCAAGGATCAGGCGAACCACTCGACAACGTCCGTTTGGCGTGGAACGGAACCGGAGAGTATTCGGCCTATTGGGATGGGAAGATCATGGGTACTGACGTCGAGGCTCCGTCAGGAGTCTATGTCTATCAGCTGACGGTGGACAACGATAGACAATCGATGCGAATGACCATCATCAAGTAGCGCTCGTCCCTTCCCGATTGCTACGGCAGCAAGCAGACGCAACGACGCGCTGGCCTCCCCGGCTGGCGCGTTTGTCATTTTGACGTACTTTTTGCCAGAATTGCAGACATTTATGGGCATGGAGAGTGCATTATTCTCGAACAACGAACA
>CAZFHS010000037.1:60011-67162 GCA_964518955.1 uncultured Gemmatimonadaceae bacterium
CGAACAACGAACAGGGTTCAGTGATAAGACACCGTTGCTCGCTGCACGCTGCTCGATGATTGTTGCCCGCTGCGCGTTGAACGTTGCACGAAACGATCCGGCTGAAGGATAAGAGATGATAGGACCCGAAAGACTCACTGTTAAAGCTGGTGAAGCGCTGAGAAACGCCCAATCAATGGCGAGCCACGCAGGCAATCCGGCTGTAACCGACAGCCACCTCTTCCTGGCGTTGTTGAACCAGGGCGAGGGCATCGTCGTGCCCATCCTCCAGAAGTCAGGCGTGAACGTCACCGAGCTCAGGCAGGAGGTCGAACGGGAGGTCGAGCGGCTTCCAACTCAAAGCGGCGCTACTGGCCAGTCGATGGCGTCTCACGAGCTGAACGACGCGCTCGACCGAGCTGATTTCCTGGCCAAGGAACTGGGCGACAGCCACGTCTCGACAGAGCATCTACTGGTTGGCCTGGTGGACGCTAAAAGCACCACAGCTCGCGACCTGCTCAGTTCTCGTGGCATCGACAAAGACTTGATTCTGCAGGCCCTGAATGAAGTGCGAGGCAGTCACCGCGTCACCGACGCCGAACCCGAGGGCAAATACCGGGCGTTGGAGCGCTTCACGAAAGACCTTACCGACCTCGCGCGCGCAGGCAAGTTAGATCCGGTCATCGGCCGCGACGAAGAGATCCGTAGAGTCATGCAAGTCCTCTCTCGGCGCACGAAGAACAACCCCGTCCTGATCGGCGAGCCAGGAGTCGGTAAGACGGCCATCGTAGATGGTCTTGCGCAGCGCATCGTGAATGGTGACGTACCCGAATCGCTGCGAGGAAAACGCATAGTGGTGCTGGACATCAGTCTATTGTTGGCCGGCGCCAAATACCGCGGCGAGTTTGAGGAGAGATTGAAGGCAGTTCTGAAAGAGATCACGAGCCAAGAGGGGCAGTTCGTCGTTTTTATAGATGAGATGCATACGATAGTTGGTGCAGGAGCGGCAGAGGGTGCAGTTGACGCCTCCAACATGCTGAAGCCCGCTCTCGCCAGAGGTGAGCTCCACGTCGTGGGCGCCACGACTCTCGACGAGTACCGCAAGTACGTTGAGAAAGACAAGGCGCTGGAGCGTCGTTTCCAGCCCGTGCTCGTGGGCGAGCCGACTGTCGAAGACACCGTCGCCATTTTGCGGGGTCTCAAAGAACGCTACGAAGTGCACCATGGCGTGCGCATCACCGACGATGCGATCATCGCTGCCGCGCGGCTCTCCGATCGTTACCTCGGCGAGCGCAAACTTCCCGACAAAGCCATCGACCTAGTTGACGAAGCCGCTAGCAGGCTCAGGATAGAAATCGACAGCCTGCCGCAAGAGATCGACGACGTCGAACGCCGCATGGTGCAGCTTCGCATCGAGGAGCAGGCGCTGTCTGGTGAGAAGGATCGTGCGGGTAAGGAACGGCTCGAGGCGTTGCGCAAAGAGCTATCAGAGTTGGAAGAGCAATCACAGAGCATGAAGGCCCAGTGGCAGGCCGAGAAGTCCGCTATCACACAGCTGCAGGAAAAGAAGGCCGAGTTAGAAGAACTTCGCACGCAGGCCGATCAGGTCACGCGGGGCGGCGACCTTCAGAAGGCCGCTGAGATCCGATACGGGAGTGTGCCCGAGCTTGAGCGTGAAATCGAGACTGAGAAGGACAGGCTCGTTGAGATCCAGGCGACAGCCAAGTATCTGAAGGAGGATGTGGATTCGGAGGACATTGCCGAGATCGTGTCCAAGTGGACCGGCATACCGGTCAGCAAGATGCTCGAATCGGAGCGTGAACGTTTGACCAAACTCGAGACCGAGTTGGGCAAGCGAGTAATCGGTCAGAGCGAAGCGGTCGAGGCAGTTTCGAATGCGGTGCGGCGATCGCGCGCTGGTTTGCAGGACCCCAACCGACCGGTCGGTAGCTTCATCTTCCTAGGGCCCACGGGCGTAGGCAAGACCGAGACGGCACGTGCACTCGCACAATTCCTATTCGATGACGAGCGCGCCATGGTGCGGCTCGACATGTCGGAGTACATGGAGAAACACGCAGTCGCACGCATGATCGGTGCGCCTCCCGGGTACATCGGTTACGACGAGGGTGGGCAGCTGACTGAAGCCGTGAGGCGCAGGCCATACTCCGTGATTCTCTTCGACGAAATTGAAAAGGCGCACCCCGACGTCTTCAACGTCCTGCTCCAGATTCTGGACGACGGCAGGCTCACCGACAGCCAGGGCCATTCGGTCGACTTCAAGAACACCGTCATCATCATGACCTCCAATATCGGGAGCCAGTGGCTGCTCGAGACTGAGGGGCCTGACGACGCGGAGGCTGAGAAATTCGTGCTCGACGCGCTTCGGCAGACGTTCAGGCCGGAGTTTCTGAACCGCGTGGATGACGTGATCGTCTTCCACAGACTGAACCGCGAACACCTGGCGGACATCATCGATCTGCAGTTGTCGCACGTGCGCAATCTGCTGGCAGATCGCGAGCTCACGCTCGATGTTTTTGCGGAGGCACGTGAGTTCCTCGTGAGGGAGGGCTACGATCCAGCTTACGGTGCACGTCCGTTGAAGCGGGCGATTCAGACTTTCATCCAGAATCCGTTGGCGATGGCAGTGCTGGAAGGCCGATTCAAAGACGGCGACACTGTATCAGTTGCTCCATCCGCCGACGGAAAGAGTCTCGAGTTCACCCATACCGGGTCGTCCGCAGAGTCAGTGTAACTTCGTGCCCAACTCAACTTCGAGAGATTTACTGCTGACGGACGCGGATGAACGCGGAATGCGGGTCGCGCTAGAGGAAGCAGGAGCGGCTGACTCGGTTGGAGAAGTGCCTGTTGGTGCGGCGGTAGTGATCGACGGTGAAGTAGTGAGCCGTGCCCACAACGAGACTGTCGCTAGCAGCGATCTCACTCAGCATGCCGAACTCATCGCCATTCAACGGGCCCTCGCGACATTCGAAGACGACCGTCTGGACAACGCGACACTCTACATCACGCTCGAACCCTGTGCCCAGTGCGCCGGCGCGATTGTGCTTGCGAGAGTGGGTCGAGTGCTTTTCGGCGCGTACGATCCCAAGGCCGGTATGGCGGGGAGCGTCGAAGACCTTCTTAGGCATCCGAAGCTCAATCATCGGCCGGAGGTTCGCGGCGGATTGCTAGCCAAAGAATGTGGAGAGTTGTTGAGTGGGTTTTTTGAAGGGAAGAGGGGAAGGAGCTAGCAGCGAGCAACGAGCAGCGAGCAACGTTAGGTCGGTCGGGCGCCGAGGCTTTTCAGCCAACCAACCAACATGCAGATCACTCGTTCAGTGTCGCCGATGATATCGTCTGCCGATTCTCCGGCCACGATGCCCACGTCTCGTGCTAGCCGGATATGTGTCTTCAGTTCGGCAGCCGACCCATACGAAATCCGGATGTGTCGGATTAGCTGCGCCTTGGTACCCAACGCATATCCCTCTGTGAGGTTTGCCGGAACCGAAGCGGCGGCACGGCGGATCTGATCAGATAGTGAGAAGTGCCGCTCCAACTCACTCTTCATGGTGAGCCTGTAGGCGCGACGAGCGAGATCATTGCTGAGCTTCCACACGTCGAGCGATTCGAGCTGTCTCATGTCGATACGATACGATTGCTCGAACTCCAAGCATCATCGTTTGAACGCCAACATTGCCAAATAATTCCGTTGCCCGTTGCTCGTTGTACGTTGCCCGATCGTTGTCCGCTGCACGTTGCACGCTGTACGATCTGCGAGCTACCTTACCGCAACAGACCTTCAAGGAGTCCAGATGTCGATACGCCGTCTTATCCTCGCTGTCGCAGTTGCGCTGGCATTTTCTCCGACGCCCTCCCTCGCCCAACTCGTGGCTCAGGAGGCAGTGGATCTGGGTGTAATAGAACAGATCCGCGAAGAAGGCCTCGAACGTTCCCAAATGGACGCCATGGCCATGTATATGACCGACGTAATCGGGCCCCGTCTCACTGCGTCGCCGGGTATTCGTCGTGCCAGGGAGTGGCTCGCCGAGAAGATGCGGGAGTTTGGTTTGGAGAACGTCAACATCGAGCCGTACGGTGAGTTTGGTAGAGGATGGTCGCGTGAGGAGTACAGCGGCCGGATTCTGACGCCGTACGTCCAGCCGCTGCACGCTCAGCCTGCTGCATGGACCGGGAGCACGAACGGTACGGTGAGCGGCCCGGTTGTGATCGTAAGTGCTGATAGCGTCGCCGACCTCGAGCAGTACCGAGGCCAGCTCCAAAACGCTTGGGTAATGGTCGACTCGGCGAGAGACATTGAGCCCGAATTCGAGCAGTGGGATCGTCGCTATGACGTGGAAACGCTATTGACGCCACCGGAACCGCGTGAGCAGGGGCTCCAGCGGGTACGCATGTCCGACATGATGCAGCGCATGCGTGAGGCACGGGCACGTGCTCGTACCGTACGAGCGGCGAGAGAGGCCATCTTCCGCGAGGAAGGTGTGGCCGGTCTCTTGTCACGCTCATCGCGCAACTACGGCATTCTGCGCAGTACCTCCAACAGCGCCGGCATCGAACCCAGCAACCCCGAGCCGCTACCTCAACTCATCGTCTCGGCCGAGCAGTTTGGGCAGCTGTACAGAAACGTTGCGCGTGGCGAAGACGTTGCGATCGAGGCAAACGTTCAGAACCAGTTCTATGCGGACGATCTGAACGGCTACAATCTGCTCGCCGACATACCGGGCTCCGACCTCTCGGACGAGTACGTCATGATCGGTGGTCACCTCGATTCCTGGTACATGGGTACTGGCGCTGTCGACAACGCGGCGGGTTGCCTCGTCATGCTCGAAGCACTTCGAATCTTGAAGGCCGTTGGTGTCGAGCCGAGGCGCACGATCAGGATCGGCTTGTGGACTGGGGAAGAGCAGGGGTTCCTCGGATCGCGTGGTTGGTTGAACCTCCACGAAGACCTGCACGACAACATCTCGGCGTACCTGAACTTCGACAACGGCACCGGAAAGATCCGCGGCGTTTACACTCAGCAGAACGAACATGTGATCCCGATCTTCGAGCAGATACTGTGGCCGTTCCGCGACCTGGATGTGGTATCAGTCTGGAACCGCAACACCGGTGGCACCGATCACATTCCATTCGATGCTTTGGGTATACCGGGGTTCCAGTTCATTCAGGACCCGATCGAGTACTCGCAGCGACATCACCACACCTACCTCGATACTTACGATCACATGTTGATCGAAGATCTCATGCACTCGGCGGTGGTCGTCGCTTCAACGGCGTACCACCTGGCTATGCGAGATGAGAAGTTGCCGAGGAAGGAGCCGTTGGTACCGTAGGAGATCGATCAGCGATCAGCGAGCAGCGTACAGCGATACCACCTCGGCCAATCCGCTGCTCGTTGCCCGCTGCCCGTTGTACGGCAGCTCAGTTTCTTGGCATCCTCTCATCCCGCATTGCTGCCTGATACGCGAACGTTGCCAGCACGATTGCCGCCTGCTTCAAGTCGTACTCCTCCACACGCTCGTAGAAGTCCATGTTGGTGTGATGTGTGCGAACGTCGTAGTCGTGGTATTCCTGGATCGCGTTGAAGCCCGGCACACCTAGGCGTACGAACGGAACGTGATCGGTGCTGCCGACACCTTCGATCACATTTCGCAGTACACCCACGTCTTCGAGCGGTGCGAGCCAGAGGTCCATGATCGCTTTGGCCGCCTCGTTCTCCTCGGCGTGGAAACCGTAGATCTTGCCGTATCCGGGATCGTTGTTGAAGTAGACCGAGAACTTCTCGAACGCCTCGCGATTTTCGTCGCCGGCCAGGTGCCGCTCTACCCATTCACGTGCGCCGAGCAGCCCTTCTTCCTCACCACCCCAGAGCGCCATCTTTATGGTGCGGCGAGGTTGGACGCCAATGGCCTTTAGTATGCGCATGGCCTCCATGGTCGATGCGGAGCCGTCGGCATTGTCGGTACCGCCCGGTGAGGAGTGCCACGAATCGAGGTGCGCGCCAATCAAAACGACTTCGTCGCGAAGCTCGGGATCGGTGCCCGGTATTTCTGCCAGCACGTTATAGCCGTTGGTGTCGTCCTCGTGGTACCTCGTCTGCAAGTTGACTCGGACCGTGGGTTCCATACCGGCTTCGAGCAGACGCACGATCATGTTGTAATGCTCCGACGCAACGACGATCGAGGATACTGCGTCGTTCGTGGTGCTTCGCCTGCCGAGCACGAACATCGTGCCGTGTTCGCCCTGAGTCGGTTGGAGCATGACTGCGGCGCCGGCCTCCTGGGCTAGCGTGTACAACTCACGTCTCCCGACCGGCCCCTCGGCGCGCAAGAATCTCGGAGCTCCGAGTCGCACCGACTCCATCGTGGCGGCGGGCTGGAGCCGATCTTCCTTGATGAACTCGGTCTGTGGAGGTGTGAGGAGGACGATCGCTCCGCGGAGCTGTGGTTCGAGTTCTTCCAACTCCGCAGCTGTCTTGTTACCTATGTAGATCGGGGTGGCGGTTATCTCGCCGTCGGTGGAAGGAGTCCATGCCTCGGGATAACCGATGATAGGGAAGTAGCGGGGTTCCCTCATTTCGATGGTGAGTCCCTCGAGTGTCCATCCACGGCCAAAGTCCCACGATTCGAGGTGGACGTTCTCGAGTCCCCACGCTTCCAACCGCTCGGCCGCGTAGTCGGCGGCTTCCTTGAACGCGGGCGTACCGGTGAGCCGCGGCCCGATGACGTTGGTGAACATGTTGTACGCCTCGAGTACCTGCGATCGTTCTAGGCCTTCCTGCTTGATTTGGGCGATCGTTTGCAGGTCGACGGGTTCTTGGGCGTTTGCCGATGTGCTCAACACCAAGATCGATGCGAGGACAATCACGAGACGTTTCATGCAGGGGCTCCTTACAAAGGTTGCGACGGCGAGTTGACTGTGGATTCGCGGGCGGGCTTTGTCAACTCTGAAGGGCGTTTCTGGTGCGTTGGGGGGCAGGGAAAAGGGATGGGGGAAGGGGGAAGAGGGAAGAGGGAAGGGTGGTGGCCCTTTCCCGTTTCCCCCTTTCCCCTTCCCCTCTTAATCCACGGACAGGGTGGGATTCGAACCCACGAGGCGGGGATACCGCCTACGCGCTCTCCAGGCGCGCGCCTTCGACCTCTCGGCCACCTGTCCCT
>CAZFHS010000038.1:0-63080 GCA_964518955.1 uncultured Gemmatimonadaceae bacterium
AACCGGTGACCTCATCCTTACCAAGGATGCGCTCTACCGACTGAGCTACGCGAGCGGTCAAAAGCGGGCGACGGGACTCGAACCCGCGACCCTCAGCTTGGAAGGCTGATGCTCTACCAGTCTGAGCTACACCCGCGAACCCTACTGTCAGCCATCAGCGATTACATCGTCCTGCGCCAACTCACTTCCGCCCCCCTCATCGACACGTCGGCCAATCGAGGACTGACCGCTGGAAGCCGTCAGCTAAAATGGTGGGGGTAGGATTCGAACCTACGTAGGCGTCTGCCGGCAGATTTACAGTCTGCTCCCTTTAGCCACTCGGGCACCCCACCGTGCCCAAGACCGTCCCTTTCAATAGATCACCCCGAGCTGTTGTCGGGGTGGATATTTTCTTATGGAACGGCAATCGCTCCAAGCTTATTATTCTGATGGAGCTGACGAAGGGACTCGAACCCCCAACCTGCTGATTACAAATCAGCTGCTCTACCAATTGAGCTACGTCAGCACCTTAGCCAAACTTCCCGAGTCTTCTACGATAATCAGCGTTGTACGGTGAGTCAACTACAGATTCTACGGCAACTTGCGGAGCACCTTCGGGTCATCGGGATTGGAGGCGCCAGCGGGGTCCCTGCGGTGTATCCTCGACTTCTACTCCCTTCCCGGCGAGCTCTGCACGAATCGCGTCGGCGGTGGCGAAATTCTTCGATTTCCTAGCAGATTCGCGGGCCGCGACCCGCTCCTCGACCCACAATTCGAGTGATTCATCGAGCGTTGTTGCCGAGGGAAGCAGGTCGAGCACGGACATCTGGTCATTGAAGGCTGCGAGCGCTGCACTAGCATCGTTCGGGGTCCAGCTGCCTGCATCGAGTTCCTTGTTCGCTGCCCTCACGAATGTGAACACAGCCGCAACGGCCTGCGGAGCATTCAGGTCGTCGTTGAGACTCGCGCGCACATCGTCAGTCAATTTCGCTGCGAGTTCCGGAACGGCTTCACCCACCCCATCCACCTCACTCGCCGCCCGCGCCAAACGTTCGCGGAACTCCCCGAGTCTCCTCACACCCTCTGATGCAGACTCGAGCGCATCATCTCCGAAGCTCAGCTGTTGGCGATAGTGGGTGGAGAAGCACAACATCCTCATGGCCGCAGCATCAACCCCTTCCTCCCTCAGGTCGCGCGCAGTCAGCGTATTGCCGTAACGTTTCGACATCTTGGTGCCGCCGAGGGTGAGGAACTCACCATGAACCCAGAAGCGCGCGAACGGCTTGCCCGTCACACCTTCTGACTGGGCGATCTCGTTTTCGTGGTGCGGGAAAATCAGGTCGACACCGCCGGCGTGAATATCCAGTGTTTCCACGCTGTAACGCGACCGGATTTCCTCGAGCGCGATCGCCGAACACTCCAAATGCCAACCCGGCCTACCGCGTCCGAACGGTGCATCCCACGCGGCTCCTACTGCCTCGTCCTCCGGAGTCGTTGCTTTCCACAAGGCAAAGTCGCGGGCGTCCTCCTTGGAGTATTCGTCGCTCGATACTCGGGCACCTGCCTTCAACTCGCGCTTCTGAATCTGAGACAAACGCCCATAACTCTCAAAGCGGTCAACCGCGTAATAGACCGACCCGTCGTCGCCACGATATGCGAGTCCGTTGTCGAGAAGCTCCTCGACCAGCTCGATCATTGGCTGGACGTATTCTGTGGCCCTTGGGTACACCGATGCATCTTGGATGCGCAAATACTCGCAGTCCTCGAAGAAGGCGCTCACGAATTCGGCGGTGTGCTCGTTCAGCGTCTTGCCAACCTGTGATGCCGCGTTGATCGTCCGGTCGTCCACGTCGGTGAGGTTCATGATCTGAAAAACCTCGACCCCGAGCGACTCCATGTGCCTGCGGAGGAGATCCTCGAACAGAAAAGTGCGGAAATTCCCAATGTGGGCAAAGTTGTAGACGGTCGGCCCGCACGTATACATGGTCACTCGTCCGGGTTCAACCGGCTCGAACGCATCAATTGACCGTGTCAGCGTGTTGTAGAGCTTGAGATCCATCATCAACTGCCTCGCCGACTGCCGCAAGCTGCCATTTACAGAGGCGACAGCCGTACATCGTGAACCCCACCATGCCGGTGGATCGGTTACGTAAACCAATATTTGACAACAGTTTCGGCTGGAAACCTATGGGGACCGGCTCAGGCCGTCAACGACGAACACAGTGTCACTCACTTTCGTCGAGTTCGGACGCCCCAACCAAAATATCTTCGAGCGCCCTATACCGAACTCGAGAAGCCGCTACTGGAATACGCTCGGACCTGCACACTGAGATCGCCTGCTCGATCGTGACACCGTGCGTGAGGGGAATCGAGACTCCGTCGTCAGTTCCGACAGCCCCGGAAAACCGGGCCAAGATTCGGTCTCGGTTGCTCAACCCGGATCCTGCGAGTGACAATTCGGCGACACGCTCGGTGGCCAGCCTGGCCACACTGACGTCCGATGCCAGGCGACCTCGCCACATAACCAATACACGTGTAGCGAGCCGTTCCAAGAAGGATAGATCATGGGATGAAATGAGCACCGACCTGCCCATTGCAGCGAGCTTCCCGATGGTCGCACGAAGCTGGCGTCCGACCAGAGGGTCGACTCCACTCAAGGCTTCGTCCAGAACCAGCACAGTCGATCCTGCGACCGCCGCCCCTGCAAGCGCGACCCTCTGCACCATTCCGCGCGAGTAGTCTGAGATTCGGCGCCCCACGAACTCATCCAATTCGGCTAGCTCGATAGCCCAGTGCAGCTTGGTCGTTCGTTCGCGGGGGTGTGACGCGCGGTGCCCACATATGTACTTGAGCCATTCGGAACCGGTCAGTTCGCCGGGTAGTAGCGGAGGATCCCCGACATACCCGACAGCTCTTCGCGCCGCTAGTGATCCAGCTCGCAATTCGGAAACCGCTACCTCACCGGAAGTGATGGACGTCTCACCCGCAATCATGCGGAGCAGCGTTGTCTTGCCCGCCCCGTTGGGCCCGATGACACCGACGATCTCCCCTTTGAAGCATTCGAAGCTGCATGGGTGCACCGCGACACGAAGTCGCTTGCCCGACCCGTATGTTTTACATGCATCGTTCGCCTTCAACGCGATCATCGGCCACCCCCGTTTGCCCTGAACAGAGGCCGTGCGGCCGTACTGGCCCAACCTACTAACAGGATCCCAGCTACAACCCAACCCGCCAGCACGAGAGCATCGACCGGCGATCCCACGCGGAGCAGTTGGCCTGCTCTCCAAGGAAGTGGGACCGTATTCCAGAACACCGACCAGGCTGCGCGGACCACGGTCCACTGCTCGAACCATGTGTTCGGAGCCGCAGCCGGGACAGCTCCGACCCACACCAAAACGAGCGTTGCGGTCACAGCCGTCGAAGAGCCAACGAAGATGGCCAGCGAGAAAGAGAACGACGCTACCGCTGCAGCATAGATCGTGACCGACGCGCCTAGCAAGAGTGGGTCTGCCCCAACGACCTTTATCGCGACCACAGCGACCGCTACTACGGGCATTACAACCAGAAGTGCACCAGTCAACCTGCCTACTGGCGCCAGCCACCACGCTGCACCGACCTGTCGCAGTGCGGCGAGAGCCCCTCCTGGAGCAAAAAGTCTCGCGCCGGCGACCGCTGCCAGCGTTCCGGCAATGAGAAATACAGTCAGAGGTCGGTGAGCGGCCGGAATCCGTTCGACGTCTTGAACAGAAAGAACGCCTCCCAGCGTCATAGCCAAAATGCACACCAGGCGCACCGCCCTATTCCTGGCGGTCAGAAGTGTCCCGAGTAAGACCTCGGCCTTAGCGGCGATCAACAACGGCACGATCATGGAGGCATTCTAAGACATCAGGCCAGTATCCCTTTCACCTGATGATTGCACCGAGGTACCGAATTACGCGGAGTGTATGCAATGCAAACGGCGACGTTCCTGATTCAAGACGTCGCCGTTCCCTCGAGCAACGATGCGAAACTCAGCCCGTGGCCGGTTCCTCCTCGCCTTCTTCCCCTCCCCCTTCTTCAGCAGGAGTTTCTTCAACGACTTCAGCGTCAGCAACGTCATCTCCTTCACCTGCGCCCAGCTGTCGGCGTTCCTCGGCCTCGCCGGCCCCTAGCAGGCCCATCTTCTTCTTGAGTTCCAGCAGCTGCTGGTCGGAGCTACCGTGGTATTCGAGTGCATCGAACTCCTGCTGGAGCATGTCGCCGGTCAGATCTTCGCTCAGTTCGGCCGCTGCTAGTGCCTTCCTCTCCGTTTCTTCGATCTTCTCGGTCATCCTCTCGAAGTTCTCGAAGGCGCTCTTATTGGACATCGCACTCATCGTTTCCTGAATACGCCCCTGAGCTTCCGCTCGTTTCTGCCGGGCGATCAGGATGTTCCGCTTGCGTTTCGCCTCTTCGATCTTGTCGTTGAGCTGCCGCAGCGAATTCTTCAGCTGTTCCGTCTCGGCTTTCTGGCGCACCCACGTCTCATGCATCGACTGAGCCGCTTGCAGGTGCTCGCTATGGCGCATCAACGCCTGTTTGGCCAAATCGTCGCGGCCTTCCTGCACGGCCAGCATAGCACGCTGTTCCCATTCCTCAGCCTGCTTCTTCTCCTTCTCCAACTGCTGCTGGAGCTTTCTCGCGTCGGCGATGGCGCCCGCAACCTCCTGCTTGGCCTTTCCGAGCTGAGACCGCATGTCGTCGATCGACTGATTGAGAACCTTTTCGGGGTTCTCAGCACGTGAGATCAAGTCATTGATGTTCGACTTGAGCAGCGTGGAAATGCGCTGGAAAATTCCCATATCAGCGTTACTCCTCCCAATCAGACGATCGCGTTAACGAATGTCCGAAAGTCGGGATTGATAAAGAACGTTTTGAACTGCTCCCCAAAAAAGTAACAGACCGCGACTATTCCGGTGGTGGAGCGCCGGGGAGTCCCTCGCGTTGCCTCACGTTGGTCAGCAATCGCTCGGCGAACTCCACTCTCTCCCCCAACTCCATCACCTCGTTGCGCAGGTCCCCCATTTCGATATCCAGACGGTCGGCAAGCTCCTCGAGGCGCTCCGCAAGCGCGGGGTCGATACCGCCTCCATGTTTGCTACGCAATGCCTCTCCAACCGCGTCAGACAGATCCGAACGGAAGAACCAGCGGGCGGAAAAGACAATGGCCACGGCCAGAAACAAGCTGCCCACAATAGACTCCTCCGTCTAAGATCTACTATTTGCACGACATCCGCCACTTTGACAAGATGCCGGCCACAACCTCGAATTCTCGCTCAACTCTACTCCCCTGGAGCCCGATTGCCGGGCAACGCACCAACGTCGCTCTGCTTTGCCAATAACCGCTCGGCAAAGTCGACTCGCTCGTTCACTTCGGCAACTTCGTGGCGCAAGGCCTCCACTTCGTCCATGATAGCCATCTGAGCGTCGCGCAGCTCATCGACGTCTTTTTCCGCCAGTGTTCCCGGTTTCGGAGTGCCGCGAATTCTATCTGCGAGAGCTTTTCCAACTGGCGACATGCTCAGCGCAAACAGAGTGCCCCCACCAAAAACCATCACAATCGCGACAATATCCTCCATCGGCTCAGCCCCCCCGCACCGAATCGATCTGTTTGCGTTGTTCCTGCGCTAACATCCGTTCAGTGAAATCCAACCGCTCTTCCAATTCTGCGATTCGGTCGTCGGCGAACTCGACACGTTCCAGCCGATCCTGAACTGCACGGAGTTCCTCACGAAGTTCCGAGAGCTTATCGCTCTCAGTACCACCCATCAGCCTCTTCTCCGCAATTTTCACCACGGATCTGACGATCGGAAGCAGCAACAGCACGCCCGTCGCCATTCCGGCAAGCGGCACCAGAATGTCTACGGGCACTTATTGTTCCTCCTTCGGCAGTGCGTCCTGACCGCCTTGCTGAGCCAACAGCCGTTCGGTGAAATCGAGCCGCTCCTCGACCTCGGACAGTCTGAACCTGAGTTCGTCCACGTCGGCGTGAAGCGCTTCCGCTTCGGCAGTTGACTCGCCTTCCAGCTGTCGACCGGCAATTCGTTCGCCGAGGGCCTTGCCCAACGGCCCCCGAAAAATCGCCACCGCCGCGAGCGACACAAAAAGCGATATCGGTACGAGAAATGGCCCAAGTTCGCCCATTTATGGACGTCCTTTCTGGTTTCGATGCTGCACCCTCATGGGATTCAGTACGGCAAACGTTTCAAATAGTGTCACGCGCGGCCAATGGAGTAAAGCTTCTGCGCCGCAAACACGGGTGATCTAGAATGCCCTTGCGGCCTTCAGCGCCTTCTTCAGGAACTTGCCCGTATGCGACTGACGCTTCTTTGCAATGGTTTCCGGCGTTCCCTGAGCTACTACGGTGCCGCCGTCGTCCCCACCCTCCGGCCCCAAATCGACTACCCAATCTGCAGTTTTGATCACCTCGACGTTGTGCTCAATCACAATGACGGAGTTGCCCTTGTCGACCAACCTGTGCAACACGTCGAGCAACAGCCGCACGTCCTCGAAGTGCAGGCCTGTGGTCGGTTCGTCGAGGATATAGAGCGTGCGCCCGGTATCTCGTTTGCTCAACTCCGACGCCAATTTGACCCGCTGTGCTTCACCGCCAGAAAGGGTGGTAGCGCTCTGCCCCAGATGGATGTAGCCCAGGCCAACGTCGTTCAGCAATTCCAATCGACGCCGGATCTTCGGCTGGTGCTCGAAAAAGTCCAAAGCCTCTGCGACGGACATATCCAAGACATCCGCAATCGAGCGGGACTTGTATCGCACCTCTAGGGTTTCACGGTTATAGCGGCGTCCCTTGCAGATGTCGCAGGGCACATACACATCTGGAAGGAAGTGCATCTCGATCTTCACAAGGCCGTCGCCGCGGCATGCTTCACAGCGTCCGCCCTTCACATTGAACGAGAACCGTCCCGGGCCGTACCCTCGAATCTTGGAGTCGGCCAACTGTGAGTAGAGGTCCCTAATAGGAGTGAACAATCCCGTATATGTGGCCGGATTAGACCTTGGAGTGCGACCTATCGGACTCTGGTCCATCTCGAGCACCTTGTCGATGTGCTCTAGCCCTTCAATTCGGTCATGCTTGCCCGGTATGACCTTGGAACCATAGAAATGTCGAGCAAGCGCTCTAAAGAGAATATCCGTTACCAAGGTCGACTTCCCAGACCCGGACACGCCAGTAACTGCCGCAAACACGGATAGCGGAAACGAAACATCGACATCGCGCAGATTGTGTTGCGCCGCACCTCTCACCTCGAGCATTCGATTCGGATCGGCTTTTCTGCGCTCCGACGGCACATCGATGCGCAGGTCACCTCTCAAGTAGCGTCCTGTGAGAGAGGTCTTGTGATTGGTGACTACATCGACACCGCCCTGTGCCACGACCTCACCACCATCTCTCCCTGCCCTGGGTCCAAGATCGATGACATGGTCGGCGGTTCGTATAGTTTCTTCGTCATGTTCTACCACCAGAACCGTATTTCCGAGGTCTCGGAGATCCCGAAGTGTTGCCAGCAGCCGAGCGTTGTCGCGTGGATGCAACCCTACGGATGGTTCATCTAGCACGTACAGAACACCGACCAAGCGGCTTCCGACCTGAGTGGCAAGTCGAATTCGTTGCGCTTCTCCCCCAGCGAGCGATGACGCAGATCTGCTCAGCGTCAAATATCCGAGCCCCACATCACATAGAAAGCGGAGGCGGTCTTTGACTTCGTTGAGAATCGGTTCCGCGATCTCGGCGTGAATACCGCCGGCACCGTCCGAATTCTCGAGCAGCCTACCGAAGAACTCACTGGCTGACTGCACCGACAGATCGGCGGCATCTCCGACGCTCAAACCGCCGACGAGCACGCTGAGACTTTCAGACTTCAGGCGGTGCCCCATGCAAGTTTCGCATCGCAGCTGTGTCATGTACTCCTGGAGTTGGCTTCTTACGGCATCCGAACTCGTTTCCCTATAGCGCCGTTCCACATTGGCCAGCACTCCCTCCCAAGGAGCCTCGTACGTTCCCGCCCATTTCTCGCTCTTGTATTTGAGCTTCAGCTTCTTGCCGGGCAGGCCGTTGAGTACAGCTTGTCGGACATCTTCCTCCAGTTCGCCCCAAGGTGCGCCCAGGTCGAACTTCAGTTCTTTCGCCAGAGTAGCGAGTACACCTTTGCGTATGTGCCCCTTAGGCTCACCCCACGGGAGAATCACGCCTTCCAGAATTGAAATCCTAGGATCTCCAAGAACCAGATCGCGACTCACGACCCTCCTCGTCCCCAACCCTCCGCAATCGGGACAAGCACCGTACGGTGAGTTGAATGAGAATTGCCTCGGTTCGAGTTCCGGAAGGGAATAGCCGCATACCGGGCACGAGAACCGTTCCGCGAGGAGAACGCTGTCGGCGCTCGATTTGGCATGGCGGACGATCTGCACGAGGCCGTCCGAAGCCCGTAGCGCCGTCTCGATTGAATCGTGGATTCTCGACCTGTCTTCGGCCCGGACCACCAACCTGTCGACAACGAGCCCGATGTCGTGATTCACGCGCCGATTGAGTTTCGGCGGGTTTGTCAGATCGAACACTTCTCCATCTACGAGGACGCGCACGAAACCTTGGCGCCTGGCTCCTTCAAAGAGATCCTTGAACTCACCCTTACGGCCTCGCACTAACGGAGCGATGATCTCGATCTTCGTTCCCTGTCGCCAGCCCAGCACGACATCGACCATCTGGGATGCACTTTGCCGTTCGATCGGGGAGCCATCCTCCGGGCAGTGGGGAACTCCTACACGCGCCCACAGCAGACGGAGGTAGTCGGATATTTCGGTTACCGTACCCACCGTGGAACGTGGATTGTGCCCGCCCGTCTTCTGCTCGATCGAGATAGCCGGCGAGAGTCCTTCGATCGCGTCGACATCCGGCTTTTCCATCAGCCCCAAAAACTGCCTCGCATACGCGGAGAGCGACTCGACATACCTGCGCTGGCCTTCCGCGTAGATCGTGTCGAATGCGAGTGACGATTTTCCGGAGCCAGACAAACCGGTTACAACCGTCAACGAATTCCTCGGAATTCGAACGGTGACGCCCTTCAAGTTGTGGACGCGTGCTCCTCGAACCACCAAATGCTGTTCCGACATAGCCGTGGAACGTAGGCCGCAGTGGGAGCTCAGGTCAACGGTCGAGGTCGACCGAAATTCGTCGCTTGCCATCATGTGGTTGAAGGCGTAGTTTCTCCCTCCCTCATCAGGTGCAAACAGTCGGAAGATGACGAAAGTCGGAAAAGACGTAGCGTATAGCGTGGTGCTCACGACTCTCGGCAACAGAGTTGATGCTCAGTCGCTGGTGAGGCGCCTCGTCGAGGATCGGTTGGTGGCTTGCGGAACCATCGTCGAGAACGCCTTTTCGATATATGAGTGGCAGGGAAAGCTAGAGGAAACATCTGAGGTGCTGGTGGTTCTCAAGACTCGCGAGGACCTGTGGGACGAATTGCAGAAAGCGGTACGTGAATTGCATCCCTATGATGTTCCGGAGTTATTGGCGCTACCTGTCCAAAAGGGCTTACCCGCTTACCTCGAATGGCTGGCGGGACAGACGACATGGGAGTCACTGTGAGAAACAACCATCGCCGCAAGCTCCGCCGGAGGCGACGACGCGAAGCGGCGGAAATTGCCGCACGTACTCCAACACAGCCCGGTGGTCTCGCCGACATGAGCCATCCCGGCGGAACGGATGGCGTCGTTGGCATAGTCCGTGATCTTCCATTCGAGATCACTGAGTTTAGCCCTCCTGAAGCGGACGGGGCCACAGCGCAGCCACCCGAGCCGCCCGCGACAGAGGAAGCTGCACCTCAGCTGTACCGTGAGAGCTCTGAGACAAAGCCGATACATCACGACGATCTCGACCGTGCCGCACGCGACGCCGCGATGAGGGGTGACGTAGAACACGCAACAAAGCTCTACCGGACGTTGTTGAACCGCAGGTCAGATGATCTAAACGCACGCTACAGGCTGGCGCTGCTCCTCGACCAATCGGGTGAACACGACGAAGCGCTGGAATTGCTGGACAGATGCATATCGCATGACCCGGCAAACGTGGCAATGCGAGTGAACCGCGGATCGGTCCTGGCCACAGTTGCCCGCTATGCCGAAGCCGAGAGCGATCTGCGCGAGGCGTTGGCACTCGACCCGTCTCACGCCGACGGCCACTTCAACCTCGGGCTCGTCGAAGTTCGACGCGGGCGCTGGATTGATGCCATTCCACACCTGCGGCGTGCTCTCGAGCTCGACTCGAGCAACGCGACCGCGCATTTCTATCTGGGCGAAGCACTCAATCACGTCGACGACATATACGGTGCGCTGCAAGCCTACCAGCGTGCTGCGGAGTTGCATCCCGTGAACCCAGCAGCGTTCTATGGCCTGGGCATCGTGCTGGACAGACTCGGTCGCCCAGAAGAGGCCACTCAGATGTACCGTCGTTCCCGGGAGATGGCAGCGCGGTGATACGTGTTGTGGTGGACGACATCGCGTTCGTGCCAACGGACGCAGTACTCCGCCCAACGACAGCAGCACTGGATCCGACGGTCTCTTCTCTAAAGCACCTCGACGACGTGGCGGGTGCAGGCTTCAAGAAACAAATCTCGACTCAAACGGAACTTGCCGTCGGGTCTGCCGTAGTGACCGATGCCGGCGATCTTGCTGCTGACATGGTGATCCACGCCGTGGTGCGGAGCCGGGATGAACCTGTGACCGAAAGCCGTGTTCGCCAGGCTCTCACGAGCGCTTTGCAGAGAGCGGGAGACTGGCAGATAGAACGAATCGCCACACCACCGATCGGTACTGGTGCTGGCAATCTTTCAATAGAAGATGCAGCTCGCATAATGGTGGACGTTCTTTCGCGGGCTATGGCGACTGCCATTTACCCCAAGGAAGTGTGTATAGTGGTAGACGGCGTAGAGGAGATTGCACTGTTCGACTCATACCTCAAGAGAGTTCCGCAATGAACAGACGGACAGCCGCCATCTTGATCCTTCTGGTCTGGGTTGGAGCAATAGGCTGGCTGATCCAGCGCCAATTTGTGCGCACGGAGTCGCAGCTGCTGGCCGATGCCGTCTTCAGAATTTCTCCTGGCGCCACATACTACTCGCTCGATCTGGGCGGTCAGCAGGTAGGATTCGCATCGAGCAGCGTGGACACGCTCGCAGACACGGTACAGGTCCGAGATTACATGCTGTTGGAAATTCCGGCCCTTGGTACGCTGCAAAGGGTCGAGGCTCGCACAGATGCCAACCTGACGCGCTCTCTCCAACTGCGAGAATTCGAGGCTGGACTGCGCGGCGACGGAGTGCGTTTCGGCGCCTCGGGACGTGTCACGGGCGACACGCTTCTCTCCGTCGAGATAGAAAGTGCCGACAGCAGACAGACCGTGCGCGTGCCAATGGACGAGCCGATCATCCTACCTGCGTTGCTTCCGCTGCAAATCGTCTTCGGATCTGAACCTGCAGTGGGCAACGAGTATCACCTGAAGATCTTTGATCCGCTGCTCTTGAAAGAGCGCTACGTCAACGTGACCGTGACGGCAGAATCCACACTGCTCGTTCCCGATTCCGCTGCCTTTGACTCCACCACTTCGATGTGGGTCGCCGCACGTTGGGACACGCTTCAGGCATGGCGAATCGTGCAGGACGATGCGGGCCTCTCCGTCCAATCCTGGATAGATGAGCTCGGACAAGTGGTCGAAGCCACATCGCCCGTCGGGTTCACGATGCATCGGACCGCCTTCGAAATCGCATCGCTAAATTTCCAGAGGCGCGAGGTCGATGCCGACGAGCTAGCGGCAGGTTTGGGCGGGGATATCATTCGGCAGACCGCAATAGCGTCAAACGTCCCTCTCTCGACTGACGACCTGGAACAGCTGCGGGTGCATCTCGGCGGCGTCGACTTCAGCAACTTCGATCTCTCTGGCGGCAGACAGACCGTAGTAGGCGACACCCTCATCGTTCGTCGAGAAACCGAGGAAGAACTCACGCACGATCCAGAGCGTTTCACCGCGGACCGCATGCGTGAGTTGTCCGATTGGATTGGCCCCGAGCCCCTGGTACAAACCAGAGATCCGCGAATCCAAGCACAGGCACGCCAGATCACCGAGCGGTTTCTCTCCGGCAGAAGGAGAAACTACGTGCGTGCCGCGGAATCCCTGAACGAGTGGGTACACGAAAACCTGGAGAAGCAGATCACCGTCAGCGTCCCGAGTGCGGTCGAAGTCTTGGAAACGCGCAGGGGTGACTGCAACGAACACACTGTGCTCTATGTAGCGATGGCTCGCTCTGTTGGAATACCGACTCGCACGGCTGCAGGCCTCGTGTATTCGGATGGATCGTTTTACTACCATGCGTGGCCCGAGATCTACCTCAACGGCTGGGTAGCGGTCGATCCTACCTTTGGCCAGTTTCCAGCCGACGCCGCTCACCTGCGATTTACGATCGGAGGCTTGGCTCGCCAAATGGAACTCGTAAGACTTATTGGGCGCCTGCAGCTAGATGTGCTCGACACCGAGAATTAACAGATGATCCGTCTCGAGGGGCTGACAAAGAACTACGGCAAATTCGTCGCCGTGAACAAACTCGACCTCCACGTTCCGAAGGGCGAACTGTTCGGTTTTCTTGGGCCGAACGGTGCCGGCAAGACAACGACATTGAGAATGATTGCCGGCATTCTACGTCCAACCGAAGGACGAGTTTTCATAGGTGGCGACGATCTCATCGCAAACCCGATGTCGGCGAAGAACCGTATAGGGTTCATACCCGATTGGCCCTACATCTACGAAAAACTCACGGGCGCAGAGTTTCTCAGATTTGTTGCCGGTCTGTTCAACCAGGATGGAGCTGTCATTGAAAAGCGCATAGACGAGCTCTTGGACCTGTTTGAACTCTCCGTGTGGAAGAACGAATTGGTGGAATCCTATAGCCACGGCATGCGCCAGAAATTGATCATCTCGAGTGCGCTCATTCACCGGCCTGAGTGCATAGTGGTCGACGAACCGATGGTTGGACTCGACCCGAAGGGCGCACGCCTGTTGAAAGACATCTTTCGCAGCTTCGTCAACCGTGGCGGTACCGTTCTGATGAGCACTCACACGCTCGAGGTGGCGGAGGCGATGTGTGACAGGATTGGGATCATCCAAGAGGGTTTGATAGTGGCTTGCGGCTCCATGGCAGAGCTGAGAGAACAGACTGCCACGGGAAACGCATCTCTGGAAGAACTCTTTCTCAAGCTCACGGGCGGCACTGCGATCCGAGAGCTCACGGCATTGCTCGAAGGATGATCGGCCAACTCGGGCTCATATTGTCGCCCAAGTGGCGCACAGCTCGCGCTCGAGCGAGGGAGAAACGAAGTATCGCCAAGGTCGCCCTGCTCGGAAGCATCGGATTGCTATTCTGGCTAGGCGTCTTTGGAGTGATGTACCGCGTGCTCCGCTATTTCCGCGGCGTAGAAGAGATCGGCCCTCTACTGGCCGGCAAGCTCCTAGGGGTGGCCTTACTGGCATTCCTGTCGTTGCTGCTGCTCTCGAACGTAATCACGGCGCTCTCGGCGTTCTTCCTCGCCAAGGATCTCGACCTCTTGATGGCATCGCCCATAGACTGGCTCTATCTGTACCTGAGCAAGTTGGGCGAGACTGTCTTGCACAGTTCATGGATGGTAGCGCTGATGGCGATACCCATCTTCGCAGCGTACGGAGTCATCTATGATGGCGGGTGGTGGTTCGGCCCCTTCACGGTGATCGTGTTCCTGCCCTTATTGATAATCCCGGGTGTGATCGGTAGCGCTGTGACGATGATCCTCGTCAATGTGTTTCCAGCCCGCCGCACACGCGACTTGCTGTCGGTGATTGCGATCGGAGCTGCCGGCGTGCTCGTCATGTTGTTCAGAGTCGTGAGGCCCGAGCAGTTGGCTCGCCCCGAGGGATTCTCGAACCTGCTCGACTTCATAACACTGCTGCGCACTCCGACTTCGCCTTATCTACCCAGCGAATGGGCGATGAACAGCCTAATGGGCTACCTCGTTGGCCCCAACGACTTGATGCCGCTGGTGTTGCTGTGGAGCACCGCCGCCGGTTTTGTGGTACTGGGTGCTTTGTTGCATATGGCTCTCTACGCACGTGGATACACCAGGGCTCAGGAGGGTGCCGAACGCTTCGTGAAGGGCTGGATTTGGACCTTCTTCTTGGATCCGATTTTCAAGCCGCTCACGGTGGCCAAGCGTGAATTCATCATCAAAGATCTGAAGCTTTTCTTCCGCGACCCAACCCAGTGGAGCCAGCTGATTCTATTGGCGGTTTTGGTCATCATCTACCTCTTCAATATCAGAGCATTGCCGCTCTTCTCCGGCGAACAGGTGCCGTTTGCAATGGTGACCGTTGTCTCATTCTTGAACTTGGGGCTGGCGGGATTCGTATTGGCCTCGATCGCGGCGAGATTCGTGTTCCCGTCGATCTCTCTCGAAGGGCGCCAGATGTGGCTGCTCCGTTCGAGTCCGCTCGACCTACGCGCCCTCATATGGTCCAAGTATTGGATCGGCACCATTCCGCTGCTGGTGCTCGCGCTCGCGATCACGGTGTTCACCAACATTCTGCTCCAGGTCACAGCGTTCATGATGGTGGTGGGAATTGGCACCATCATACTGCTGACTCTCGCGATCAGTGCCATGGCGCTGGGATTCGGAGCCCTGTTTCCGCAATTCGATACGGAGAACGCGGCTCAAATACCTACGTCGTATGGCGGCCTGGTCTTCATGATGTCGACGATTGCTCTGCTTGCGGCGGTGATCGTAGTAGAAGCAGTGCCAGTGTCCAACTACCTGCGAGCCAGATTCCAAGGGATGCCGATTCCGGTGAACGTGTGGATGGTGGGAGCGTTCGTGGCTGTGGCTGCGATTTGCCTGGTCGCAACCGTCGTTCCGCTGATTGTGGGACTCAGACGAATGGAGCAGTTCGAGTTCTGAGCGTCAGAGCGCGCTCCCACACTCTCCGCAGAATTTGGCCCCCGGTGGCGCCGGAGTTCCGCATCTGTCGCATGAAGCAAACGATCCCGAAACCTCTAAAACGCGTCCACAATCGGAGCAGAATCTGGCAGTTGCCTCAGGGCGGGGTCCACATGCTGGACACACTGCTACCGCGTCGTCCGGAAGTTCAGTGAGGCCTGCGTCGTCCTGCTCGATTGCATGCATGGCCGCTTGCTGATACATCGCCTTCATAGCGGCATAATCTTCGTCCGACAACTTGCCGGTCTCGCGGTCAAACTCGATTTCCTTCAACGCTAGCAGCGCCTGAACCTTGGGCGAGTCCGACTCTTCGATGTCCGTGAAGTCGATATCACCATCTTCAGGCAATCCACCCACCGCCGCAACGGCATGTGGTCGCCCGCGCACGAGAGGCTCCAGAACGAGAACCAGCGCCGCCAGAGCGACAACGATGCCCGCGACAAGCTCCATCATGGCAACACAACCCGCGTCGCGACAGCGTTCACGATGTTAGCCACCGGCCGCAGCCCCCCCATCCACGATCCTCGTTTGATAACCGTCCAGCGCACGCCGTACCGATGCGCGGCTTGGCCCGCCGCCCGGCCACAGCGTGATTACACCTCCAACCACCAGCAGCACGCCGCCGAACCAAAGCCACCACACCAGAGGGCTTATCGTAAACCTGTACACGGCCTCCTCCGTGCCTTCGGGAGATCCTGCAAAGACGATGTACAGGTCCTCCAATAGACCACTCCTGATAGCCGGCTCGGTCGACGGCTGGAAGATAGGTTGGCCCATCGAGTCGAGATACTGCCTCATCTCACTCGTCATTATCCCATCTCTGCGCCCAGATTTCGTGACCTCGAGGCTCGCGGCAAACACAAACCGATTCAGCTGATCGTATTGGGATATTCCTACGTGAGTGAATGTGTAGTCATGTCCGAAGGGCGAGCGCAGGGTGGCTGTGTCGCCGGGCTTCAGGGATACCTCTATCTCTGTCTTGTACACATCCCCTATGAACGCCACGAAGTAGATCACCACCGCCGCATGTACGATGTAACCGCCGTAACGGCGACGATTCCGCGCCACGAGCCGCACGAGGGTAAGCGCGTAGTTCTCGTTGTGCAGCCGGTGCCGCGCAGCCGCGCCCTTTACGAATTCCTGTACAATCGTGGTAGTCACAAATGCAGAAATGCCTATGGTCAGAAGCGCGTAACCGTGTCGCATCCCAAACAGTGTGGCCACCAGCGCGGCAACACCCCCTGCGGCCATCGGAGGCACGAATTGGCGCTTGAGGTTTGCAGGTGACGCGCGCCGCCAAGCGATCAGCGGACCGATGCCGGTGAGCGCGAGCAGCGCAAGGCCAATCGGCACGTTGACCTGGTTGAAGAACGGCGGACCGACCGTAACTCTCACTCCTCTGAACATTTCGGACACAACCGGAAACATCGTTCCCCAGAGGACGGTGAAAGCCATGCCTACCAGGAGGAGATTGTTGAAAAGGAAGCTCGCCTCACGCGAGATCATGCTTTCCAGCTTGGCATCTGCTTCGAGCTGAGACATCCTGGTCCACACCAGCGCAGTGAGCCCGGCGACGAGGAAGATCAGAAATGCAAGGAAGTAGTCTCCAACAGAGGATTGTGCGAACGAATGGACGCTGGAGATAATTCCGCTGCGAGTGATGAAAGTGCCGAAAATGCAGAGCACGAAGCTCAACATGATGAGGATCATGTTCCACTTCTTGAGCATGCCTCGTTTTTCTTGGATCATCACCGAATGCAGAAACGCCGTCATCGTGAGCCAAGGCATGAGCGAGGCGTTTTCGACCGGGTCCCAGGCCCAGTAACCTCCCCACCCGAGTTCGACGTACGCCCACCACATGCCCAGTGTGATTCCGGCCGAGAGAAACACCCACGAGACGATTGTCCACTTGCGTATAGCGTGCAGCCATCCGGTATCCAATCGACCCGTAAGCATAGCCGCAACCGCGAACGCGAATGGAATCGTGATCCCCACATATCCCAGAAAGAGGAGCGGCGGGTGAAACACCATGCCCGGGTTCTGCAGCTGAGGGTTGAGCCCGGCCCCGTCCGGCGGTGTGAACTGCAATCGTTCGAATGGGTTTGCGCCGAAAAGTGAGACGATCACGAAGAACAGCGTTATCCCGGAGGTCACCGCCGCGACATACGGCATCAAATGATTGTACCGCTTGGGCGTGAGCCACTGGGCTGCCGCGGAAAACCCACATAGCACGAGTGCCCAGAAGAGCAAGCTGCCGGCCTGACCGCCGTAGAACGCTGAAATCAGATACGGTGTCGGCAGGTTGCGGCTACTGTACTGGTAAACGTACTGGACGTTGAAGTCGTGCCGTAGCAAAGCGACCAGCAGACTCATGGATGCAACACTGATCACCAGCAGAAGGGCGTACGGCGCACGCCTGGCACTCGCGATCAACTCCAGATTCCCTGATCGCCCTCCAAGCACACCCACGATCGTGCCCCACGCAGCGAGCAGCAGCGCGAGCCAGAGAGACAGTTCGCCTAGAACCGTCACTTACTCATGCCGTCGGTTGGGCTTCGTACCTGGAGCCACACTTGGCCAGGAGGCTGGTTGCGTGGAATACTCCGTCTCTCGACAAGCGTCCCTCTACCACGACGTCGACGTCTCCATCGAAAGTGTCGGGCGGAAGTCCGCGATAGACCACCGGATACGTCTGACTGCCGTCGGAGACGTCGAAGTACACCGTTTGCGTCGCAACATCGCGTCGTATAGTGCCTGCAACGACTCGAGCACCCATCCGAATGCCCACGTTGTGTATGGACGTATCGGAGGCTACTCGTTCCGCCAATTCCTCGGGCGTCACAAAATACACACCTGTGTCTCGAACCCCTGATACCATCAAGTACCCAACACAGGCCGTGATCAAGACTGCACCCGCAATGAACTTGTGTCTGGGCTGCATCGCTCCTCAGATCACTCCACCTACAATGAACATCACCCAAAAACCATCTTTTGAATACTAGAACTCCGATTACACCGGGTCAAGAATCGTGTGACTCAGCCCAGAAGAGCGCCGTCTCAACCGCTCGTCGCCATTCCGCGTATTCATCGTCTCGTCGTTCACCTGGCTCGAACCACCGGTACGTTCGACTTCCGGCAAATTCTTCCGGTGTTTGCCACACTCCTACTGCCAACCCAGCCAATCCAGCCGCACCCAGCGCAGTCGTTTCCACATAGTCTGGCCTCCCCACCGGCACCCCTAGCACATCTGCCTGGAATTGCATCAGCCAGTCGTTGGCTGCTGCTCCTCCGTCGACTCGCAGCTCACCGAGTTCCACATTAGACGCCTCCTGCATAGACCGGATGACGTCCTTAGTGCTATATGCCATAGCCTCCAACGCGGCTCGTATGAGGTGTTCTTTCGTCGTACCGCGGGTCACACCCAGCAGTGTGCCCCGAGCGCGCGGTTCCCAGAATGGCGCACCCAGGCCAACCAAGGCCGGAACGAAATACACGCCGCCGTTGTCGGTCACGGTAGCGGCGACATCTCCGGTTTCGGATGCGCGCGCCACAATGCCAAGTCCGTCGCGAAGCCACTGGACCGCCGCTCCAGCGATGAAGATGGATCCTTCCAACGCGTATACCGGGCGCCCGGAAGAGTCGCAGGCAACCGTGGTGAGCACGTCAGGGCTGTCTGTCTTGCTCCTCTCGGCTCCGATATTCTCGAGCAGAAATGCACCGGTTCCGTAAGTGCATTTGGCGAGGCCCTGATCCCAACATCCCTGACCAAAAAGCGCAGCCTGCTGATCTCCCGCTATGCCCGCGATTGGGATTTCCGCCCCGAAGAACTCAGAGGCGGCGTTCCCGACGACTTCGCTCGAGCGGCGGATCTCCGGCAGGCATGCTCGCGGCACGTTGAGTGCACCCAAGAGTTCGTCGTCCCACCCAAACGAATCGAGATTGTAAAGCAGTGTTCGTGACGCGTTGGTGTGGTCTGTCACAAAGGTTCTACCCTGTGTCAGCCGATGGATCAGCCAGCCATCCACCGTCCCGAAAACTGCCTCTCCGGATTCGGCACGATCGCGTAATCCGGGCACGTGATCGAGCATCCACTCGATCTTTGTTCCCGAGAAGTATGGGTCCCAAACGAGTCCAGTGCGGTTCCTCAGGTATTCGGCGCCGTATTCTCCGAGAAGCTCTCTGCACCTGTCTGTGGTCCTCCGGTCCTGCCATACGATCGCTCTGTGTAACGGCTTCCCGGTCTCTCTTTCCCAAACAACGACTGTTTCTCTCTGATTAGTGATACCTATCGCATCGGGGATCGCGTTAGCCTGCTCGAGAGCATCGGTAGCTGCCTCAACGGAGCTTTGGAAGATCTCATCGGGATCGTGCTCGACCCACCCGGGCTGGGGGAAGTGCTGCTCGAACTCACGATAACCTCTGCCTAGAATCATTCCGTCACGCGACACGACTATCGCTGTCGAGCCGGTAGTTCCTTGATCGAGGGCCAGTACGGTCTTCATCGAGGTCGCCCCCTCAAGTGAAGAGATCCGCAATCGAATCGTTGTACGGCGGCGCAATTATCCCGCGATCGGTAATGATGCCGTCGATGTACGATGCAGGCGTCACGTCGAACGCGGGGTTGAACACTTTGGCACCGGGCGCGGCATCGACCTCACTCCCGTCGCGCAGTTCAATCGGTATTTCACTCCCGGCGGGCGTTGAACGGTCTATCGTGCTCCGCGGAGCCGCAATGTAGAACGGGATCTGGTGTGTCTTTGCCAGAACAGCGAGGCTGTATGTTCCGATCTTGTTCGCAGCGTCCCCGTTCGCCGCGATGCGATCTGCCCCGGTGATCACAAAGTTGATTTTTCCACTAGCCAGCACCGTGCCCGCCGCACCGTCCACGATGCAGGTGACGGACACACCGGCTTTGGCTAGCTCCCAGCTGGTCAGTCTTGCTCCCTGCCTGAGAGGCCGAGTTTCACAGGAATACACCGATACGTTCTTACCATGTTCGTGTGCCACATAGACGGGGGCGAGCGCCGTACCCATACCACCCGTGGCAAGCGCGCCGGCATTGCAGTGCGTCATTACTGTGCTACCGCTATCGAGGAGCTCCGCACCCACCTCGCCGATCGCCCGGCACATCGCCGTGTCCTCGTCCCAAATCTTCTGGGCTTCAACGCGGAGGGCGTCGACTACGGCGCCTTCACTCTCGTTGAAGGCGCCGTCCGCAACTCGCCGCATTCTCTCGAGCGCCCACACGAGGTTGACGGCGGTTGGCCGTGCATTTCCAAGCCTCGTTATGGCCTCATCGAGCCATTCACGTGTGCACTCTGCTTCCTCCGCTGCAGCGGCAACCAATCCCATCGCCGCTGAGATTCCAATCAGAGGAGCGCCACGGACGCGCAGAGCCTTTATGGCCTCGATCATGTCGTCGATGGTATGTGCCTCCCGAAACACCTCTTGGCCTGGGAGGAGTGTTTGATCGAGATATCTTGCCGCTCCGGATTCAGTCCAGCCGATCCAATCGATCTTCATGGATTATCTATCTTTTCAGTTCGTGGTCTCTGGAATCGTGTCGACCTGTATCTGGGTGCTCAGTGCTGCATCGAGCACCACGCGGTCCAGGCCCGAAGAATTTAGCGCAGACGGATCGAGCATCAACACATTCCAGTATGCCCTAGCTGCTTGCTGAGGTAGACCTGCATAGTACGATGCACGCCCGAGAGCAGTCCAAGAATCCACAATGGACGAGTCGAGGCGAACAGCCTCTCGCAGTTCGACTACCGCAGAATCAAACCGGCCCAGGCTGAATAGTGTAGTCCCAAGCCGTCGACGCGCATTCGCGTCGTTCGGATCTGCATCCACTGCATCTTGGGAACCTGGCAGCGACTCGAGCAGTTCAGAGAGAGTGGGGGGCACCGGAGGGCGCTGCGACGGAGCCGTAACCTCCTGAGGGAGAACACGCATTCCGACGCCAAGCGATCCGAGGATGGCAATACTGAGCAGCAGCGGTGTCCAGCTACCGAGCATCTCGCCCTTCAGCCAGGCTAGTTCTACAGCAGGCTCAACTGGCGCCTCATCGGAGTCACGACGACGATAGGTACGGTACACGAAGATCCCAATGGGTGGGCCCACCAAAACCGCGGCTACCACGCTCAGTACCGGTAACAACGAAAACCAGCTCGATGGCGGCAAAAACAACAAGCCGCCGGTCGCATAGAGTGGTATGACAGCAATGAAACCTCGGACCGCCGCCATTCGCTTGCTGGGGCCGAAATCGGGACGCCCCGCGACCACTCCTCCAACTACCGCCCCTGACACTCCGAACACACACGCGAGCAAGCAGAGCGCCCAACCGGTGAGCAAGTCGGGAGACACACCGCGTAGGTACCCAACGACCGCCGCATACACCGCGCAGAATATGCCGACCACCAGCGCTGCATCCAGGTCGAGCGGTAGGCGCCTTGTCGCTCGATTGCCACCAATCAGTTCGTGCAGTACCGGATCCATGTGCCCATCAGAGTTGTGACGAACAGTACTTGCAATACTTGGCGTCAGAGTCGTGTCCCTCGCTCCCGCACTCCGGGCAGGATTGCGTCGAGACAGGAAATCTACTCGCGGCAGCGATTTCCACCGTCACAATGCCCGTCGGCACGGCGATGATGCCATAACCGAGAATCATCACTACCGAGGCCAGTGCCTTACCGGCACCGTGTGTGGTGTTATGTCGCCGTATCCAACCGTGGTCATCGTAACGATGGCCCAGTAGATGGATTGTGGAATACTGGTAAAACCTCGCTCTTCACCCTCGATCAGGTACATCATCGCGCCGATGATCAATACCAACGTGAGCACAGTACCGAGGAATACGACGATCTTGATGATGCTAGCTCGAAGCGCGGCGCGAAGCATTCGAGCTTCGCCCACGAAGTGTGCGAGTTTCAACACTCGGAACACCCGCAACAACCGCAACGCTCTTATGACGATGAATGACTGAGAGCCTGCAAATATCAGGCTGAAGTAGGTCGGTACGATTGCGAGGAGGTCGACTATTCCAAAAAAGCTGAGCGCATAACGCAGCGGCCGACCTACAGAGATCAGTCGCAGCAGATACTCGATGGTGAACAATATCGTGAATGTCCACTCCACCGCTCGCAGGGCGGTCCCGTAGACCGCAGATATTTCCGCGACGCTCTCGAGCAGTACCGCAACTATGCTGAGCAGAATGCAGACGAGGAGGGTGACATCGAACGCCTTCCCAGGCGCTGTGTCCGCCTCGAAGATCACCCCATGAAGCGCATGCCTCCATTTCATCTGCCGCATCATCTTGTTCGCCGCAGGAGGTTTACTGCGTGTACGCAGACTCGATCACTACCGGTTCAACCGGCACATCCCCGTGCGGACCGTGGTTCCCGGTCTTCACGCCGGCTATCTGGTCAACAACATCCATGCCCTCAACCACCTTTGCAAACACCGCATATCCGAAATCGCGCGCGCCGTGATCTAGGAAGTCGTTGTCATTTATATTGATGAAGAATTGGGAGGTGGCGCTGTCCTTGACTTGCGTGCGCGCCATGGAGAGAGTCCCTCTGAGGTTCTTCAGACCGTTGTCTGCCTCATTCTTGATCGGTGGATTCGTGCCCTTCTCCATCATCTGCGTGTCGAATCCACCGCCCTGAATCATGAACCCGGGAATGACACGGTGAAATATCGTGCTGGAGTAAAACCCATCTTCCACGTACTTGAGGAAGTTCTCCACGGTTACCGGCGCTTGATCTGCATCCACTTCGATCTTGATGGTCCCGTGGGAGGTCTCGAATACGACCATTAGCATAGCTCCTTTGTGCTTGGTCAGGCTCTGATCATTATGAGCAGCATTTTGAACTTCACTTTGGCCTGCACCGCATGCGGAATACCGGCCGGCAGGAGCAGTACCTCGCCGCCGGATACTCGATGTGTCTCCTCCCCGACAGAAACGTTGGCTTCTCCATCGACGACCTGCACGAGTGCGTCGAACGGAGCTGTGTGCTCGCTCAAACCCTCGCCTTCGTCGAACGCGAACAAGGTAACGGTGCCCTTTTCCTTCTTCACCAACGTGTTGCTCACCACCGATCCTTGTTGATACTCCACGAGTTCGTTCAACGAAACCGGTGTGAGCACCGAGGGTTTGTTGTCGCTTTCTGCCATTTCAATCCACCCCTGTCATGAAGTCAGCACTGGGCGCACGACCACTTGATACAACCCAACCGTCTCGCCGTTTCCCAGCTACATTCCATCGATGTTGGGAAGATGGTATGGTGTGGGCCTCGCCGCTACCTGCTGATTGCGAAAGTGCGTAAAAAAACGGGCGAGTCTATTCTCGCCCGCTTCCCCAAATCCGTTCGAGGTCAGCTTAGCCCGCTTGTAGGTGACACATGAGACAATGCGTGCTCTCTCGTCCCTCGTGACTGGCGGGAGTGTCCGTCACCGGCTCCATCGCTCCGGGAGCATGACACATGAGACAGTCCTCTCTTCCCGCAATATCGTGGCCAAACGTCGGTGGATCGATCGTCAGCATCGGTGACTCTGGACCATGGCACCACATACACGTGATGTTCTCGCGCCCGGCGTGACTCTCGGGAACGTTGGTGACCATCTCCATCGCATCGACCTGGTGGCACATCAGGCAGTTGTCGCGGCCGGCGAGATCATGCAACACCGGCGCCGGCCTCATCACTTGTGCAACCGTCAGTGTGACGAGAACAGCCGCCAACAGCATCGATCCAACAACAGTTCGGTAACGTCCGTTATTCATCCGATTTGCTCCTCTAGTCATTGACTCCTTCCACGTTTGATCATAAACCACACCTGCGTCTCACGCCAAGACCCCATCCTCCACCTCCTTTGGTACCACCAATGTCGCTCTTATGATCCTAGCGCGGACGCGATTCGGCTTGCGCAGCTTCGTCGGCTCACCGAAAAAACATGCGCCTGGCCAATGCTCGCACCCAACCATAACTTGTGGCTTCCCGAAGCCAACGGAGAATCCTGGCCATGATTTCCGGCAAACAACGCAAGGTGTTGGCGGCCGTCTGCGAAGCAATTCTCCCTGCAACGAGATCTGGGAGCGACTCTCTCGAATCATTGGCTCCTACGCTCGACCGCATGGAGCGATTGATTGCTTCGTTGCCCGACCCGGGGGATCGGGCGCGCCTTCTCCTTTTCCTCTCCGCGTTGGATTCGTCTGTCGTGAATCTGGTGATGGGCGGGCGTTTCGGCTCCGTCGCGAATATCGACGTTGGCGACCGCCAGGCGGTGCTGGAAAAATGGGCCCACTCGCGAGTAGGGCTCAGGCGAGCCGGGTTTCAAGCGTTGAAGCGTCTCGCAAATGTCTCCTACTACTGCTGGCCGGACGGTGAAGAACCGCACGCCGCATGGCGTACCGCTGGTTACCCCGGTCCGCTCCCTCCACCGAACAAGCAGATAGAACCACTGCGCACGCTGGGTATCGATAAGGACACGACATTGGATTGCGATGTGGTGATTGTCGGTTCTGGCGCCGGCGGCGGTGTGGTCGCCGGGGTTTTGGCCGCGGCCGGCCACAGCGTGGTAGTGCTCGAAAAGGGCGCGAATCTAGATGCCGGTGACATGACGCAAATCGAAGGTGAGATGCTGGGAGCCTCGTACCTCGATGGCGGATTGCTGATGACTCAGAGCGGCTCGATGCCGATTCTGGCAGGAAGCTGTGTCGGCGGCGGCACGGTCATCAACTACACCACGAGCTTTCCACTCCCCGAAAAGGTGCGCGCTGAGTGGGATGAGGTGAGCGGCCTTCAGCTCTACACCAGCAAGCGATTCGGCGAATCGCTCGACCGAGTCTCCGACCGGTTGAATGTCGGCACCAAATGGAGCACGCCGGGGAAGAGAGATGAGATCCTGGAGCGCGGTCTTGAGAAGCTGGGATGGCACGTCGACAAGATGCAACGCAATGTGACCGACTGCCCTGAGGGACTCGAATGCGGTTACTGCGGGTACGGCTGCAGACATGGCACGAAGAACGACACTGCACGGACGTACCTCATGGACGCCGTCGCTGTTGGGACACGAATCATCGCCCGATGCGACGTGGAGAAGATTCAGCACGAACGGGGGAAAGCGACAGGCGTATCTGGTTCGGTCAACACGGCGGACGGAAAGCAACACGAGGTAACCGTGCGAGCACCCGTGGTCGTGGCGGCATGCGGCGCCCTGCACACACCGGCACTGTTGAAGCGGTCGGGTTTGTCCAACAAACGCATCGGGCGAGGTCTCAGACTCCACTCCGCATCCGGTTTGATGGGCATCTTCCCGGAGCGGGTCGAACCCTGGAGCGGGGCGCTTCAAACCCGCTACTCCGATCAATTCGCCGACATCGACGGACGCGGCTACGGTGTCAAATTCGAAACCGCACCGATCCATTTCGCCCTCCCCGCCAGCGCGTTCGGATGGGAGAGCGCAGATCGCTATCGCACTGATGTTGGACGTCTAGCTCACACCGGACTGGTGGGCCTGCTGCTCAGAGACAGGGATCCCGGACGGATTTCTTTCTCCAGGCAAGGACGCCCACGAGTTCACTACGACCTGTCGCGCTACGACGCGGCGCACATGCACCGGGCCGTTAGGGGAGCAGCGGAAGTGCTAGCGGCCGCCGGAGCGACCGAGATAACAACCTTGCACTCGCCACCAGTGCGAGTGCAACCAGGCAAAAACCGCTGGTTGGATGATTTTAGCGACGCATGCGCGAGTCGCGGTTACAGACACTGCCGCATGTCATACATCACTTTCCACCAGCTTGCCAGTGCTGCGATGGGCTCGGACCCTAGCCGATCGGTGGTTTGCGAGACTGGCGAAGCTCATGAGATTCGCGGTCTTTACGTGGCGGACGCGAGTGCGTTTCCGACGTCGAGCGGTGTCAACCCGATGATCACTATCATGGCCATCGCAGATCACGTGGCCCGATCGATCGACGAGGCGACGTAACCCCTAGGAGTGGAGCGTTTCCAACACCTTCGCCGGGTGATCGGCAGCTTTCGGCACCTTGCGCCAGTGCTTCTTCACTTTCCCCTTCGGGTCGACCCAGACAGTTGACCGGATTACTCCCTGCACCTTCTTGCCATACATCATCTTCTCGCCGAACGCTCCGTACTTGGTCATCACTTTCTTGTCGGAGTCCGAAAGGAGAACGAAGGGCAGATCGTATTTGGCCGCGAACTTCTCATGAGAGGCTTCGCTGTCCGGAGAGATCCCGACAATTACCGTGTCGGACTTCTCGAAATCCTCAAACCGATCGCGAAAGCCCTCAGCTTCCTTCGTGCAGCCCGATGTATTGTCGCGCGGGTAGAAATAGACAATCACATTCTTACCCCGGAAATCCTTGAGGGCGACCTTCTCGCCATTCGCGTCTTTGAGGGTAAACGCGGGCGCCAGCTTTCCTTCTTCGATCGTCACGTTTTCTCCATCGCTTGTGTTTGTTCGGTACAGACTACGGATTCACAGCAATCCAGCAAACCCATTCTAAAACACATAACCTAGATCCTCCAGGACGCCGTGTGCCATCTCAAATGTCGGTCGGTTTCCCGTACCCAAAATCTTCAAGAGACACCTTGTCGTCGCCGTCGAAGACAACGCCCTCGGCCTCGAGCAGTCGACGCTGCAGATCATCGTATCCACGCTCAGACCTGAGGCTAATTCCGCCTCGCGCGTTTATCACTCGATGCCAGGGAACGTTTTGTTCGTCGGTCAACGCGTGAAGGGCGTAGCCGACCTGACGGGCGTGTCCCGGAAGACCTGCTAGATTCGCCACCTGTCCATATGTCGCGACTTTTCCCGCTGGAATCCGCCGCACAACCGCATAGATCCGCGAGTAGTTGCCTTCTTCTACTTCGTTCGTTCGCACCACACTCTGGCGTTCTGGAACATCTTGATCCATGGAGACACCACAACTCCAGAATCCCAGTGCGGCGGCGTCCAGCCCCATTGCCACTGGAGGAATGCGCGCTCCGGATGGGGCATCATCGCCAGGTGCCGGCCATCGGGAGAGCAAAGCCCCGCCACACCGCGTGGAGATCCATTGGGATTGAACGGATAGCGTTCCGTGATTCGGCAGTCGTCATCCACGAAACGAACCGGCGCCAGCCGCTCATGTTCCACTCGGTCCAGCATATCTGCGTTTGGGAAGAGCGCTCGTCCCTCTCCGTGGGCCACCCATATTCCGAGTGTCGCCCCCTCCATTCCTGAGAACATCATCGCAGGGCTTTCCAGAATCTGCACTGTCGTGAAACGGGATTCGAACCGGCCCGACGCGTTTTTCACGAATCGTGGCTGGACCTCGTCGGGCATATCGTTCCAGGGTACCCACCCCAGCAAGGCGTGGAGTTGGCAGCCGTTGCACACCCCCAGGCTGAAGGTGTCTGGGCGGTTGTAGAAATCCTGGAACTGCTGCCAGAGGCCTTCGTTGAAACGGATCACTCCAGCCCAACCCTTTGCCGAGTCGAGCACGTCCGCGAAGCTGAAGCCGCCTACGAACACCAGCCCACGAAAACCTGCCAGATCCACTCGACCTGAGAGCAGGTCCGACATGATTACGTCCCAGGTTTCGAAACCCGCCGCGTAGAACGCCGACGTCATCTCGCGGTCGCCGTTGCTGCCTTCTTCTCGGATGATGGCGACCTTGGGCTTGTCGGCCGCCTCCAACAGCGCTTCGGGAGTCGGCTCCACTACGTATGGGACGGCGAACGAAGGCCCTCGCTGCTCCCTCAGCTCCGCTTGTTCCCGTTCGACATGATCGGGAGCTGCCTGAAGGCGATCCAACTCGAAGCTCGTCGCTTCCCATACATCGCGGAGGTCCCTGACGTCGCCGACCAGAATTTCCTCACCGGAGCACCGTACTTCTACCGCCGCGTCGGTCCGTGTGGAGCCGATTCTCACGCACGGCACATTCGCCGCTTCGAATGCTTCGACTACCCGAGCCTCGTTTGTTTCGTCTACCTCTAAAAGCAGGCCCAGTTCCTCGGAGAAGAGCAGATCTATGGGTTTGACGCCAGTCAGGTCCAGGTCGATTTCAACTCCAACGTTTCCGGCAAATGCCATCTCGAGCAGCGACGTAATCAGTCCGCCGTCGCTTCGGTCGTGGCCCGCCGATAATGTGCCGGCTTCGATTAGCTCTTGGGTTGCGTTGAACGCCCGTTTGAGCAGAGCCGGGTCCTCGACGTCAGGCGTATCATTGCCAATCTGTGAGAACACCTGTGCCAGGGCCGAGCCGCCGAGTCTGTAATGTCCGCCTCCCAGATCGACGTAGAGTAAACACCCGGTACCTGGGAGCTTGAGGTCGGGAGTGACCGTTTTGGTTATGTCAGGGCACGTGACGTATGCTGAAATTGTCAACTCTCCCGGTGCCTTGACCGTTTCGTCGCTTCCAGACTCAGACGGTGCGAGCGCAGCCATCGAAAGACTATCTTTGCCGCCATCGACGGCAATGCCCAACTCGATCATCATGTTGCGCATCGCTACCACCGCATCGTACAGGGCAGCACCTTCACCGGGCAGTTTGGCGGCCCACATCCAATTCCCCGAGCATTTCACGTCACCCAGATCGCTGACGCGAGCCCAAACCAGATTCGTGAGCGCCTCGCCGACGCTCATGCGCGCCATGGCGGCCGGATCGATCAACCCCTTGACCGGCTGCTCACCGATCGCGGTGGCTGCCCCCGTCAAGCCGAAATGGCTTTGCGCAATCACCGCAACATCGGCCACCGTGAGCTGCAGCGGACCAACACAAGGCTGCTGCGCTATTAGTCCGGAAACGCTCCGGTCCACCTTGGTCGTCAGAAACCTCTTGGATCCCACAGAGAGCAACCTCAACACCCGGTCGAGAGCACTCTCCACTGTAGTGCCTTCAGGCAGCTCGAGCGGACGAAGCTCCGGCGCAACGCGGTCGACTTCGAAAACCTTGCGGGGCATATCGCCCAGAACCGCGTCGAGTTCGAGGTTCACCGGAGTAGAATCGTCGGATGTATCGTGCAGAACTATCTTGCCGTCGCCGGTCACCATGCCCACGAACGCGGCCGCCACATTTTCTCGGCCACAGAGGTTCATGAAGAGGTCGGCGTGTTCCGGCCTGAGCAGCAAGGCATCCTGCTCCTGGTATTCTGCACCCCAGATTTCCAGCACTGATAGCGTGTCGTCACCGATGGGGATCTCTCTGACCTCGATCTGGGCGCCTGCGGGATCCACGATCTCCTTCAATACGTTGCAATTACCCCCCGCCCCCTGGTCGTGAATGCTGATGATGGGGTTCGCTTCGCCGAGTTCCACGCACGCCCGGATTACTCGGTTGACCTTCTGCTCCATCTCGGCGTCGCCGCGCTGTACGGCATTGAAGTCGAGTTCCGCCACGTTCTCGCCCTGCACCATGCTCGACGCCGCACCGCCTCCCATCCCAATCCTGTACGCCGGACCGCCGATCTTGACCACCAACATCTCTTCTTCCGGCGCCCCTTTGTCGACGTGCCTTGCATCCATCTGGCCGATTCCACCACTGAACATGATCGGCTTTATCCATTCACGGCGTTCGCCATTTGGCAGTCGTTGTCCGAACGAACGCGTGTATCCCTGAATCACGGGCTCACCAAACTTGTTCCCGTAGTCCGATGCCCCGTTGCTCGCTTCGATCTCTATCTGCAACGGTGGAGCGAGGTTATCGGGATAAGTGAAACCGGTGTCTTCCCAGGGCAGTGTGTAGCCGGGAATGTGCAGGTTGCCGACGCAATAGGCGGCGGTTCCCGCAACCACCAATGAGCCTCGTCCCGTCGCGTGCACATCGCGAATACGTCCACCGGTCCCGGTTTCGGCGCCGGGGAACGGAGCCACCCCTGACGGGAAGTTGTGCGTTTCAGCCGTGAAGATGATGTGGTAATCGAGTTCCTCTATCTCGAATGGAGACACTCGTCCAGGCTCACCCGGCACGATCGTGCGAATTGGGTACCCGCGAATCGCGCTCGAATTGTCACGGAACGCGATTGCGCTGTTGTTCGGGTTCGCCTCGAGGGTGTCTTGAATCAGCGCAATCAGGTGTTTCGGCTGCTCCTTGCCGTCGATCACGAGGCGCCCTTTGAAGAACCAGTGACGCGAGTGCTCGCTATTCGACTGGGCGATGTCGAAACATTCTACGTTGGTGGGGTTTCTTCCGATCCTTTTCAGGAAAAGGTCGGTGTAATACTCGAGGTCCCACTCGTCAAATGCCAAACCCATTTCCCGGTTGATGCGTTCGAGCGCAGCTCGTCCCTCCTCGACGAGCCGCACTTCGAATGTCGCCTCCGGTTCAATACCGGTTGCGAACGTTGCCAGCGGCTCAACGTATTGGCTCTCCGTCATACGATCGTGAACTCTGGCCAGAAACGTTGCGACCTGCCCATCGGAGAGATCACCGTTCATCTCTATCCGATATCTGCGCGAACGCTCGATGCGCCGTATCGAACTGAGGCCACAGGCATGACAAACAGACACCGCGTTGGTGGACCAGGCCGTCGTGAAATTCATCCGCGGGCCGACCTCGAGAACCGGCCCGGACCCGCCGAGGAAGCTCGCACGACCAAACTGGTTGGGCTCGTATGTCTCCCTCAAAAGCCAGGAGAGTGTTTCCAGCTCGCCCCGATCCAGGTCGGAGGCCGCGTCCACGTAGAAGCAGAATTCGGTGGCTATGGCAGAGATATCGGAAGAAACGCGCTGTCGGACGTCCAGAAGAAGCGCCTCTGTTTGGGCTGCTGAGAGGCCAGGCGTCCTATACAGATGGAGTAGGCTCATGGACTATTTCGATTCCAATCGTCGTAGTGGCCGCCAGTGTCGGATTGATTGGTTCGAAAGATAGCGGGTGGGGGAATAGGAGGAATTGGTGGCATTCAGCGAGAAGAAGGAGGGGGGCAGAGGAACGCGGGCAGCGAACAGCGTGCAGCGTTCAGGAGTTCGGAGCGTTGCTCGCTGCTCGTTGCTCATTCCCCTACCGGCCTACCCCTACCGCTCTGTGGAAGCCTTCGAGAACCCCCTGAGCGCCGCCAACCATTGCCGAGTCAAGATTTCCAACGCGAGCCTGCCTTTTTCCGCGGTCGCCAATGTTGGGTCTCCGAAAAGCCCCGTTTCGGTGAATCCCGGATCTCTGGGGTCTCTGGCCAACCTGCCGGGTTTGTACCCCGGGTAGTCCTTGGCCTCGCGATCTCCGTAGTCGACCACGGCTCGGTCCATATGCACCAGTTCGGGTTGGAGGTACAGGTTGATCGAGGTTTCCAATTCCCCGGCATGCCCGCCCATCAGCTCAGTCCTGAGGGCGTCTATCTCCAGAGTTTCGAGGTCGTCCCAAGATACGACTAGGGCCGGGGTTCCTGTTTGTGTGCGGATTTCCCTCGCGGCGATCGAAAGCGGTAGCCCAGTGGCTTTGGCAATGCCGGTATTCAAGAAGACGATCCGTTGCGCCCCCTGATTCACCAGTGACATCGCAACCTCGAACACATAGCGCTCAAACACATCCGGATCGGACACCTCGGTACCGGGAAATCCTCTGAACGCCGGGAACCAACCGTGGAGAATCGGCGGCGCCACGATCACGTCAACCGAATCCACCGCTTGCCCGCAGAGATACTCCATGACCTTCTGGTCGGCGTTCATGGGGAGGTGCGGACCATGCTCCTTCGCGCCTCCACCGAAGGGGATGACCACCACCGGCGATTCCCGCAGCCGCACCTCGGCATCGGTCCAAGAGAGTTCACCGAGAAAGGCGCCAGGAGTTTGCGCGAGCGTTGCCGTCGCAACCAAGCAGCCGAGAGTCGAGCATGCGCCCAAGATCCTCAATCCATGCATCATATCACCCCACGAAATTCAGCCAATTCGCCCATCACGATCGATATCTTCACCAAGTGCCTTCTCGAGACGCTCGAGCATCAACTGCAACAGCTGTCGCATCTCTCTGACCTCCCGCTCCAGCAACGAAACACGATCTTCGATTGACGATGCGCGCTGTTGTTGCTCGGATATCTGGTTCTGCTGTATCAAATCCCAGAACAAGCCCATGATTCACCTCGACATTCGGTTTCGCGCTCCGATTGGCGCGGGCAACGTCTAACGGTTTCCGGGAATCAAACCCGACAGCCAGTGGGCCACGTTCAATAAGAACTGTTGATTCTGTTCGGCTCCGGGCGACCGCAACCCGAACCAGCCGTTGTCCCGCCCAGCCCATTGGGCGGTGAACATCGCCGCCTCCCCGAATACCGCGAGGCGCCCACTGCCGACTCGGGCTACCGAACCCTGGTACCATCCGTTCACCGGCACCATTTGTGTGTTCTCGTCGAATTCCCATGCCACAGCCGGCATGAATGATGTCATCGGACGTCTGAACACGAATAGCGGCTCTGCGCCCTCCCCCCCTCTGAACGCTTGACCAGTGAAGGTCCGAATCGAGTCGATTCTCTCGCCGGAATTCCTGCCAGATGTGATCGCGTGGTCTCGGAGCGAGCCGTCCGCCCTCCGAAAGATGGTCACGTCACGAGACGTAGTATCAAACGCGAATCCATTATTGAATTCGAACCCGAAAGCCGCAGCTAGATCGCTCGCGGCACCCGGCATCGGCATATGGTCGGCTATCAACCACAAGCTTCCGCCCGCCTCCACCCATACACGCACCCATTCGATCTCCTCAGCCGTGAACGCGGATGGAGTGGGCAACGACCAATCTTCAACGTTTCGTTCGTTCAGCGCGTTGGATATGACCAGGATTGTCACACCAACGAGCGCTTCTGAGCTGAACGGCGCCTCCGACGATCGCACAACGTAGCCGTCCTGCTGCAGCACCCTGCCAAATGCCAGGAAACGACCGTCTAGAGTATGAAAGTTGTTGTGTGCGGCATCGAGTAGAACCAAAGGGCCTGCGCCGGCTGCGTACGCCGGGTTCTCGACAACCGGTTGAAAGGTCGTATCGGCTCGCTGTTGTGCTATTGCCGGCGCCGCCGGCACCAGCAGTGCGCATGAGATTATCACTGCTTTCATCGGGAGTATCTTTCTTTCATGCCCTTCGTCCAAAATACTAGTGCTGACAGAGCCGTGAGCAGGGCGACCGCCCCCAGTATCACCGCCATTCGAATCCAGGGCTCACCCATTTCTTGGCGACGGACAGCTATCGCGAGCAGAGATCTCAGCCACTCCATGGCAGCGAGCACGAGCGCAACCTGAAAAACGAGAGCTACCCACTTGTATCGTAGAACCAGTAGAAACGGTGCTGCTAACGAGATAATTACAAACACCAGGTTGCCTGCCCTGGAAAAATGCGCCGCCATCAGGAGCGCGCTCATCAGAACCGGAGTCAGTCGCAGGAAGTTCATCTAGCGGAGCCTCTGGATACTACCACCTGAATAGAAAAATCGATCACCCATCCTGCGTGCGGCAAACAAGGCGGACGTGCCGGCGTTCGCTGCCACCTCGTTCACGAAGCGCTGATTGAGATCTTCCCCACCGCCATGATGCATTGGGAATACCGCCCGAGGCCGAAGTTTGTCAATCGTGTAGATGTCCCCGTTATTCACCACAAAACCGCCCCGGCGACCAAACGTCGATATGAACGCCAGGTCAACGTACTCTTGCTGCTCGGCAAAAAAGTCTATGTTGCCGGTGAATGTCTGATTTGGGACCTCGGTGGTACTGCCGTGATCGCCCGAATGGAAGAGCACCAGGCCATCGACTTTCACCAGATACGCTACCTCGGGAATGTTGTCGAAGTCGTGGTTTACCGTGACGACCTCCATCCCGTCGAACGAGCGTCTCTCCCTTTCATCACTGAGGTACTCGAATCCCGGTCCAAGTCCGACATCCCATCCGAAAACGTAAGTCATGTTCGGATTCGACTCTGCCCAGTCGAGTATGACGCGATCGAAGTGATCGCCATGATCGTGGCTCACGAATACGAATACATCCAGATCCTTGATTTCCTCCGGGTTTATCCGCCCGTTGGCCAACGAACGCTCCTCTCTCGGCGCGTGTTGCTCCCAGTAGTCGAAAATCAAGAGACGGCTGCGAGTCTTGATGGCCCAGCCGCAATGCCCCAGGTACCAAATGTGCGCTTCTCCATCGGCCAAACTCTGCGATAGTAGGGCCGGAACTGTCTGCTGCCCCTCACGGGCATCTAACGGCATCAGCAGGTTCGTGTCGAGTACCTGACCCATTGGCGGGCTGATGCTCAAGACGGCAGGAAAAAGCAAAAGCTGAACAAGAGAACCGAGAGACATGCAATCCTCCATTAGTTGTCTCTAGTTACCCGCTCTCCGCGGAATTGTCCCCGCGGCCTACTATCTGCCTGCCACGAGACTGGTCTTGATTCCTGCGGTCATGACGACGAGAGCAACCATCTGTACGAGATGGAAGACTCCATTATGGTCGAACTGCCATATCAGCGTAAACGACACCGAGCGCGTCGCTTGTATCGCAGCGGCGGCGATGTTCAGACCCACACCTGCCGCCATGAGCCCCATCCCGGCACCTCTGGCCCCCATCGCCAGATACCCGTACACGGCGAGCGCAAACAGCATGGCGAACACTTCGTAAAGAACGAACACAACGAACGCACCAGACGCCACTCGGGTCACGCCGAAGAAGAGCAGGGCGAGTACCACCATGATCGGCAGTGATGCTCGGGCAGGAGCAATGCCTCGCCAGTCATAGATTGCCCCGACCACGAAGAGTGCTACGGTGAGGACCAGAAGCAGAAATAGCGGAATCCAGAGGAGGTTCCACACTCTAGTCGACCAGACGAATCCGTGTGCGACCGCTCCGAGAAGCGCGGCAGCGGCGAGCAACCCGAATACCCAGCACCACAATCCGACTTTCCAGCTGTCCAATTCGCTCATCCGCCACAGGTAGATCACGGATCCTATCGCGAGCAAACCGAGCGCCACGTCGGTCGCCGCCGTCGTGAGCTCGGTGTGAGCTGGATTGAAATGCATCAGGTTGCCGGAACGTTTGCGTTCATGGCGTCGCCGGCCGGTTTGAGCACATCAACGATTGGGTTCCCAGTTCTCGATGAACGTGGATTCTCCTCGTTCGTGCTCGTCGACCAACGCCTGAAAGATCGCCCTGAGCTGATCGTAGGGAAGAGTTCCGATGATCATCCTGTTGTTGATGATGATCGTGGGCGTCGACCTTATGCCGTGCTCGAATTGATCTGACGTGCGTTCGTACTCGGCCCCAGTGGCAATCATCCGGCTCACCATATCGATCGTGGCAGAATCCTGGAGCGCCGCCTCTACCCCATGCCTCTGAGCGAGCGCCAACCGCCATTCAGGATCTCTTGCCGCTCGCAGATTGGCGAACACCTCGTCATGAATCGCCTTGAACTTGCTTGGGTCGTAAGTAGACAGATACGAGACTTCACACGCGCCGGGATGCAGGTCTTTCGCTACTACATCGTTGCAGACCCCTTCAAGCGGAAAATGCTGGAAAGCGATATTCATCTGCCCGGCGAATTCTTCCTTCAGGCGATCCATCTGCTCGGCCAGGAACCGGCAGTCCGGACACAGAAGATCCGCGTATTCCACTACCCTAATAGGGGCATCTTCAAAGTTCTCGGTGGCTTGCGCCGCCCTCAGGGGAGAGATGTAGCTCGGCCACTCTACGGTCGGGAGGCTGTAGAACTCCCTGACGATTCGCGTCGACACACCACCGCTCTGCGCATCCCGTCTCGCTGTGTGGTAAAGAGCAAATCCGTACGCACCAACCAGAGTCAGTACTCCGTAGGTGGCAAGATGCATCAACGACGGCCGCATGTATTTGGCAACAAACCCCTCCGCACCGTCGCTCGCCGAGTACTTCCAGAAGACGATGAGGCTCAATATCGAGAACACATAAAAGCCCGAACAGTAGAGGCAGAGGCTGCCAAGGATGAACACGGACACCAAGAACAGCGTCACTACACCGATGACGTTCAGTAGGGCCAGACTTCTGTTTGTGCGCTCGAAGTCGATCGACGGGAAGAGTGCGCCCAAGGATACCAGCAACCCGACAACGAGGCCGAAGTAACCCAGCGGCACACCTGCGATTTGCGATATGATCGAGTGCGCAGAGCTGTCACAATTGAAGAAGGCATTGATGTCGCAAATGCCACCTTCATAGATGGTCAACGGGTAGTTGGCGGCAAAGAAGTGCTGGATGGTAATGACCGAGAACACGGCCATTCCGACTCCGAATAGAAAACTCAGCACGCGTGCCGTTGGATTCTTGTCGAACCTCATAGATTCCTGCATCCAAATCTCCTAGGTACTCACTTTTATGGGGTTCCCCGCGGATCGGCGGGACGGAGAAAGATAGTGACGATTCCCGCCCGCGGTAGCGCCACGGTGATCCGCGGCCTTGACCTCACTGCAGGGTTGTGTCACGATGCCATGTCACCCTCACCGGAGGATCGATTCCGCCGTGACCACACACACGACAGCATGCCCTAGAAACTGCTACAGCACGTGTGGCTTGTTGGTGCAGGTGGAGAACGGTCGGATTCGGCACATAGAACCTCACCCGGGCCATCGGGCAACCGCCGGCGGTCCGTGCCTGAAGGGTCTCAGCTATTACGAGCGCGTCTATTCGCCAGACAGGATCCTCCATCCCCTACGCAGAGATCCGGTAACCGGGATCTTCACGCGGATCAACTGGAATGATGCGTTGGATCTGATTGTCGGCTACCTGCGTCGATTCAGGGAAGAAAGCGGTCCGCAGAGTGTCCTTTACTATTCGGGAAGCGGTACCAAAGGTCTCTTGAACTCTGTCGGAAGCGCATTCTGGCGGCTCTATGGCGGCTGCACCACCACCTACGGCGACCTTTGTTGGCCGGCGGGCCTCGAGGCGACGCGCCTCACACTTGGAGAGAACAAACACAGCGCTCCCTGGGACATCGCGAACGCCAAGCTGATCGTGATGTGGGGCAAGAATGCCGCGGAAACCAACATCCACCAAATGCCGTTCGTGGACGAGGCGTTGGCAAACGGCGGTAGACTCGTGGCGATCGACCCGCGGCGAACCGAGACCGCCGAACGAGCAGAAATGCTCATCCAGCCGCGGCCAGGCACCGACGGGGCCCTGGCGTTGGCTGTCGCCCGAAGGATCATTGAAGGCGGCGGAGTGGACACGGAATTCGTGGGGCGCCATGTACTCGGCTTCAACGAGTTCAGCAAGTCTCTGAACGACTTCAGCGTTGAGAAGGCGGCGGCGATAACCGACGTGCCCGCCGAGTACATCGAGCGCTTTGCCGACATGCTCGCCTCGATCAAGCCGGTCACGATATGCCCGGGATTCGGCATGCAGCGGTACACCAACAGCGGTCAGACGATGAGGTCGATCCTGGCGCTGCTGGCCATTACCGGCAACATCGGGCGTGCCGGTGCCGGTTGGGTGTACGCGAACCTCCAAAGTGCAATCGTTGACGAAGTCAAAGACCCACTCGCGTTCTTTCCGCCCGAAGAACCTGATGGCGTGTTCCGGGTTTCGATTTCTACAGCAAAACTCGGCCAACATATGTTGGAAACGAGCGGCCCTCCACTCAGGATGGCCTGGGTGGAACGCGGTAACCCCGTCTCACAGAACCCCGATACGAACGCGGTCCTGAAGGCGTTTCGAGGTCTCGAATTTCGAGTCGTTGTCGAACAATTCCTCACCGACACGGCACGGGAGGCCGACCTGATCCTCCCAGCAAAAACTATGTTCGAGCAGACCGATGTGATCGGCGCGTATTGGCACCCCTACTTGCAGCTCAAGCAGAAGGTGATCGAACCTCCGGGTGAGGTCCGGCCCGAAACAGAGGTATATCGGCAGCTAGCCCAAAGGCTTGGAGTCTCCGACGCCGATCTCGAGGTAGCATTCCCCGGCCCATCAGACCAAGAAGTCGAGGAATTCCTCGAAGGGAAGCTCGAGCCCTTCGCCGGTTTGTCTCTGGATCGGCTTCGGCAGGAGCCGATTCTGCCACCGGGCCATCAGGAAGTCGCGTTCTCCGACATGATATTCCCAACGCCGTCGGGCAAGATAGAGCTGCTGTCCTCCGAGGCGAACACACGGTGGGGGGTCGAACCGCTCCCGTCATACACTGAGCCAGTGGAGTCGGTGCGGAGCGACGACTCGATCGCTGAGAAATTCAGGCTCAATCTTGTCACTCCAAACACAAAGAACCGCATCCACTCGCAGTTCAACAACCTCGACATGATCCGGCAGTTCGGAGATTCACCATTCGTGCTGCTGAATCCTGCCGACGCCACTGCCCGTAGCATCGTCGAAGGCGGAACTGTGAAGGTGTACAACGACCGCGGTTCCTTCGAGCTGACCGCACGGATCGACTTTGGCATTAAACCCGGATGCGTATATGTCACCAACGGCTGGTGGATAGGCACCGGAGGAGCAGTCAACTTCTGTTCGCTGGGTCGCGAGACCGACATTGGCTACGGTGCCGCATTCCATGACGTACTCGTTGAAGTCGACCCTGCCTGAAATGCCAGTGGGATTCACGTTCGACCAGGCGAAGTGCACCGGATGCCAGGCCTGCGTGCTCGCCTGCACGATCGAGAACGGTTTGGCATTCGACAGCAGTTGGCGCAACGTCCACACCTATAACGATCGCCATTATCCAAATGTCCCGTACCAACACCTCTCGCTAGCGTGCAACCATTGCGAGAATCCAGCCTGCCTGGAAGCGTGCCCCGCTGGGGCGTACACCAGGTCTGCTGAGACCGGCTTCGTGGAGCTGGACGAGACCCAATGTATAGGCTGCAGGTACTGCTCATGGGCATGTCCGTACGGGGCCCCAAAGTACGAAGCGTCGAAGGGCATCATCGGGAAGTGCACGTTCTGTAGGGAACGACAAGACTCGGGTCGAAAGCCGGCGTGTGTGGAGCTGTGCCCAACCGGTGCGCTGGGTGTGGGACCACGTGAGAACTCAGTCGTTCGTCATGACGTTCCTGGATTCCCTCGTACGAAACTCGGACCGGCGTTTGCGGTCGTTCCGGAATCGAAGAAACGAGCCGCGCCCGAAACGTCGACAACGCCCGAGAGTGTTGCGATCATGTCGAAGGAACCGCAGATCTCCCTGAGATCGTTGTTGCGAGATAGATGGCCGTTGGCCGCATTCACATTCCTGATCCCAATCCTGGTTGGACTGGTCGCAACTGGGGTGTTCACATCGCAGATGCCTGCGCTCGCAACTTTCGTAGGGACCTCGGGCGCGGCTGCCGTGTTGAGCTCGGCTCACCTCGGGAGAAAGACCCGCGCGTGGCGCTCTCTCATGAACCCAATCACCTCCTGGTTGAGCCGAGAAGTTCTACTGTTCGGCGCCCTCGTAGCCTGCGGGGTGACGTACATATCACTTGTGCCGAACAACAAGGTGGCAGGATGGCTGGCGCTCGCGATCGGGTTCACCACTCTCATATCCATCGATCGCGTCTACGCGACCTTGCCGCAGTTGGATGGACGCCGGCACCACAGTGCCGACTCCGTGGTGACGGGACTCCTGCTGCTAGGTGTCTTTTCCGCGAACCCGCTGGTCGCAGCGTTTCTTGGGGTAGGCAAGCTCCTCCTATATCTGCAGCGAAAGATCGATTTCTGGCGGAGCGGGAAATCGGTGCGGGTCGCACTGTCGGCGCTACGCATAGTGGGTGGACTGTTGTTGCCCGCCGTGGTTTGGTCGTTGAGTGGTGGAGAGCTACGCGTCGCGGTGATTGTTGCAGTGTTGTTTGGAGAACTCATCGACCGTCTGGAGTTCTACGCCGAGTTGGATCTCGTAACGCCCGAGAGGCAAATGCAGATAGACCTGAAAAAGGCTATCTCTTCCTAACCACCCCTCTCTTAACCGCACGCCGACGCAGTAACCTCACCCAAAAGGACCACTCCCTCTTCCGAGCAGTACCTTGCGTGAACAGTTCCGCACGATCGAGCGCATCCTCCATCAATGCGTCGTGAAGAGGCCTGATCGCAAACAACCAAGACCAAGCCGCTCTGCCCACAGCACGCATTTCGATGACGTGTCGCAGGATCACGCGCTCCGGCGACAACTCTTCAATCTCGAACCTGTGGCTTCCGTGAAAACCCTCTGGCTTCTTGAAACGGAAACTGACGCATCTGCCCGGATCGTAAGCGTCAACCGCATACCGAATCGGACCGTGCCCCCCGTCCGCACCAACACCGAGTGGCCGGTCGAAGCGCATTGCGGGCCATCGGTCACCAGGCCATAGTACATCACCACCTGACGAGAGGCGATCGATCAGCTCTCCTGCTTGTGCGGGCGACGCATTCAATTCGCGTGCATGGACGTTGGAAACGCGCATCCCCAACCGCACTAGTTGGCTGCTCTCTCAACCGGAAAACCGAGGCGTTCCCACTCAGCCATGTGACCCCGCAGGTCAAGGAGGCTGGTGAACCCCGCTTCACGAAGAGCTTGTTTCGCTATATCGGCTCGTCCACCGGCCCAGCAACAGATAATCACATGCTTGTCCCGATAGTCGGCCAGCTCGCTCAACCTCGCGCCGATCTCATTGTGCGGGATGTTGACCGCACCGGCAATGTGACCCACCGCATGCTCGTTTGGGCTGCGAACGTCGAGCACCAATATCTCGGCATTTGCATCCATCAGCTGCCTGAGTTCATCAGCCGACACGCTCGTGATGACCGGCGGTGGCGGAGGCGTCTCACTGCCACAGCCGATCGTGGTCACCCCGATGAGCACTGTACACCAGGCCGAGGCCACAGCCAACCAGCTTCGTTTATTCATCATCGATTGTTCCTTGACTACTCGCTGCTGTTCCAGATATCTACGTGCAACTTCCACCCACCATCGGCCTGCCGCCGCCATATGTGGATGTTCTTCGTGGGGTGCCAGGTTGGATCGTCACCCTCTTGATGCCAGGTGTATTCGTATTGGTTCACCGTATATGCGATGTCGCCGCTGAGATCGAGTTCAACCCGCTCGAGGTTCCTGATACGAAACACCCAACCCTCACCACTTCTGATCATCTCACCGATGTTTTCCTTTCCCCTGCGGATCGCTCCGTTGTTGGGCATCATCAGGGCTCCATCGGAAAACATCTCGGCGTGGCCGTTCTTGTCACCAGCCTCGACCGCATCGTAGAAAGCAACAATCGAGCTCTCCAGCGCGGCGCGGCCGTCATCTTGCTCTGCCGCGGGAGCGCAAGCCACAGCGGCAACCAATGCGGCGAGCAGCACAGCGGTTTTGCCAACATCTTTCGTCATTGTCATCATGGCCCTCTCGTCCCTCTGAAGTGAGTCACCAGCACCCCGTCGATGCCGCTCCAAAACTCCTCATGGCCAACACCGAACGCCTCCAATACTTCGGCTTCAACCTCTTTGTGAGATCGACGTCTTTCCAAAAGGCGGCGAAGCAAATCGGGCCTCTCGACCAACAGATATCGCGTGAGCCAATATCCACGAGCGTACAGATACACCCATGCGTCCGCTGCCTTCAGAGACGACCGCGGATAGCCAGACGGACGGCACTTCACGGATTTCGCCTTTATTAAATCTAGAGTTTCCATCTTTACAGACGGCCGGTCTCGCAGTCTGTCGACCGACACCATCGCAATACCTTCGTGCAACCATGTCGGCAGCCGGAGGTGATTGCTACACGCGTGAGTGAGTTCATGGCAGGTGACCTGTCGGACTTCATCTTCCACACTCGCATCCCTCACAAAAAGCCTGTCGCCCACAGACCTGTCTGCGGTCTCCATGAGTCGCGGAGGTTTGATTCCGACAGCCGGCGCTTGACCATGACCCTGCACCCATCCGCCTGCCGACTTCCAAACTCTCCTGGCCCGAATACTCCATAAAGGGAAGAGCAATGCGAGCAGCACCTTCCTATGCCACGGCGCCGATCGGAACACGAAACCGAGCCAGGAGGTCATGACGTGCACCGTGCATCCGGCCGGCGGTTGGAGCCCCCACCATTCCCGGATGATCCCCAAGCTCCTCTTGCAGGCGTCGCGGACGAGATCGCCCGATTCGCGTTCGTTCGAGTCGTAGAAGAGCGTGAGCCCGTCGACCTGAACCGATTCCATCTACTAAATACCTATCGTTCGCATGCAATTGTTTTCTCTACCTGTTCGATGACCGTCTGCAGAAGCTCCTCGTCGAGAACGTTGCGACCCCCGGCTCGACGGAAGCAGTGTAACCCGATCCAGCCATCGGCAAAGTAGAGCTCGATGCTGGGTTTGAATGCAGCGTGCTCTCGGACCAAACGCTCGGGCTGCTGCGAGCCGGCCTCCCTAGTCCAGACGACGCGAACCGTGGGACTCCAGTCTCCCTCGAGGCCTACGTCAATTCGTTGAAGTGCCTCGAGCCGGCATGCGGACAACAGCGGTAACAGCTCCACAGACCACCTACTTTCCCTTGCGCCTCGTGAACCTGAGCCCGGTCCATATTGCATCGACCGAACAGACTTTATAATCCACCAATCCCGAAGCCAGGCCGACACTGCGCACATGCGCCTGAGTCAGATCGGATTTCACCCCGGACGCCTTCTTGGGCCACACCACCCAGAGGCCACCTTTGCCGGCGAGCATGCCAAGCCGCACGATGCGACGCTCTAGGTCTTTGCCTGACCGCGTAAACCAAATGACGAGATCACTTCTGCCTGCGGCGCGTTTGCGAAATGTGACGTTGTTGGGCAATTCGCCAAGCGCCGTTTCGAATCCGTCGGGCGCGCCGAGCAATACAACTGTCGAGTTCTCTTTGATGCCCAACTTCTTCGGAAGAGGTGTTCCCGAGTAGCCTGCGAACGCCGACTTGTGAACGACCGGCTCTTTCGGTGGATTCCGTAGTGTGCGCTTCAACGAACCCCTGATTCGGCTCCACGGCGTATACGCGGCATCGGGGAGCAGTTCCTCGATCCGAGCAACCTTTTCCGGGTTTCCACCGACGAACACCAGCGGAACGTTGCGTGTCGTTTTGTATGTACGGAGCGCTACACCAATGTCTCTGCCCTGAGCGGGTAATCTCCCCAAGTCGATTACGACTGCGTCAGGTGGATTGCTACGCAGATCCTTGAGCGCGGCCTGGGTGATGGGACTGTTGTCCACATCATATCCCGCGGAACGGATACGTTCGGCCCTCTCCTCGGATTCGTCCTGGTTCCAGTGGAAATAGCGGATCAGATGCATTGCTGCTGCCTATGGAGTGACTTGGAATCAATCGAGGCGTGGATCCCGCGGATCCCATTTCTTCTCGAAATCGAGAATCTGCGCTGGATGCCCCTCCGCCTTCAGAAAATTCAGAAAGTCGGTCGCACCGATGGAGGTGGTTTGCGCATTGTCGAGTGGATGGAAGTTGAGGGGATCTCGATCCAGTATCGCCTTGTCCACCGCCACCCTCACCAAGTTCGAATGGTCGTTCACGATAGCGAATGGAGTCACCGCACCGGGTATCACACCCAGGTTCTGAGCGAGACGTTCTGCACTTCCGAACGATAGGCGCCCGGCATTCAGGCGTCCCGCGAGTTCTTTGAGATCTATCGGACGGTCTTCCAAACATACGAGGAGCCACATTTTGCCCTTCTTGTTCCTCAAGAAGAGGTTCTTTGTGTGGCATCCCTCGATCTCTCCTCGCAGAGCCTTTGCTTCTTCCACCGAAAATACCGGCGGGTGAGTTACCGTGGTAACCTCGACTCCCAGCGAATCGAGTTTCCCGAAGAGGGCCTCAGGGTTGGCCGGAGCCGTTCCATCTGCCAAGGTCAGATCAGTCATCGACAATCTCAGTTAAGGCAGTTTTCTCTTGCAGAAGTACTTCAGCATCACGCGCGCCGAATCGACTCTGTCGACTTCGAAATACCGGCCGAGTAGAGCTTCAAATGCAGCTCTGTCATGGGCAATCTGCGGGCGGCCCAGAGATTCCTCGAGGCAAAACATCATGTCCACGTGAGGGTGGGCCAAATTGGGGATGTCCACGACCATCCTCGCATCGCTCCGCAGCACCCTGCCGAGTTCCAGCAGAGCCGCCGCCGCATAATCGAACGTGCAATATTCCAACACCCCAACCAGCGCCGCGATATCGAAGTGATCATCATCAAACGGTAAGTTCGCCGCATCGGCGACGTATAGCCCACCGATAATGACCTCATTGTTTTCTACGAAACGCTGCATGGCGTTTATGAGCTGCGGGCTGATGTCGGCGCCATAGTACTCGGACGGCCATTCGTGCAACCGATGAGTCTTCAGCCCCGCTGCGCACCCGACATCCAGAAACCGCATGCCCGGCGATGGATCTAAATATTCCCGAACGTCCCGCGCTCCACCGTGACACGCATCGCCCGTCTCATCCAAAAACGTGCGGAATTCGGGAGCAAGTTTCAGGTCGTCCGGAACACCACTGAGTGGGTCAACTCCTTGCTCGTACTGGTGCACGGTCAAGTCGTAGGCCCTGCGGATCCGCTCGAGCTGCTCCTCCATTTCAGGAGTCACGCATCACCCCTCAGCAAGATTCCACTCAACACATTACCCCTCAATGGGCAGATACAGATCCAACAACAGATCTTCGTCAGCCGAACTCAAATCGTGCGGCTTTTCCAACTCCTGTGTCTTCTGCCACTCGTACTCGCTCTCCTTCACCCACTCGTACAGCTTCATCCACACTTCCGGCATATTCCCGTTTGGATCGTCAATGAGTTTACACGTTGTCACGGCATAACGCCCGCCTTGAAACTCCAACACCCTAATTTCGTCGTCCGACTCTACGTCATCGTCTACCTTGATCCAGAACTCGTAGCCGTATTCCTTCCTGTCCTCTGAGGGATTCGGGTTGTTGAATCCGAACACAGGGTACTTCTCGAGATCACCCAACAGGCCCCGCGGTTCGGCCCACGCCTGCAGCTTCAACCAGGCTTCATGTTCCGGCTCTTCGCTTATGGCTCGCACGCTCGCAATGCGCATCGGGTCGAGGCGCACGATCTTTACCTCTAGGTTTGGCATAAATCCTCCCACCTGCCAGATATCAAAACTCAGTCGGGCCCGTCATTCCTTCAGGACCATATCGATGCACATCACGGCAGCCAATATCAGTTGCCTCAGTTTGCTGTCCGGAGGCACCTCGTCGGAAATCTGCAGTACGTAGTTGTCAGCACTCGTGAACAGCTCTTTGCCCGCTCCTGCCCACTTCTTGGTGACGTGTGCTAGCTCTCGGTCTCCAGCCTCAAACCGAAAGTTCCAACCGGTCCATTTCCCGACCAGCATGCAGAGCCCCCGGCCATTCTCGTCGAGCACCTCGAACTTTCCACCGACTGACAAGAGCTTCTGCTGGAAGCCGCCAAGTCTGGCGTCCGATTCGTCGAACACGTCGACATGAGACCTAAGGAACGCTACACCGCGAGTGATGCGAACGACCTGTCTGCCGTCAGGTGTGGTGATTCGAATGTCAAATGGCGTATAGCGTTTGTATTCCGTGAACCGCAGCAGCCGCGTCATGAACCCCAGTCGATCCTCGCGGCACAACAACGTTATCTGGCCGGTCTCGGGGTCGTAGATGTCAAAATTGTTCGCGGCCTTGAAGGCTCCAACGTGCTCCTTGACCAGAAACACGTTTTTGTTGAGGCGTTCGTCCATCGTTAATCCTCCTCCCCCCACACTTCAGCCTCGAAAGAACGGAGTTCCACGTCATCGTCTTGCCATGCATCACGCGGCAGACTGGCCTTCGCGCACAGGCCGCGAAGGTACGCCTCCCTATCCCACCCCTGTTCCTGAGGAACCTGTGGGAGCAAAAGTCCCGAATAGTGCCCTCTCGAGATCATCAGGCCGTGCCTTCCGACCTCTACGTCTCCGGGCTTAATGGGGGTCATGGGTGTCAATGCACTGATTTCAACGGTAAGGCCTGCGAGCTCGGCTACGGTAACCGGTGGGAAACGCGGATCTTGAGTACCCGCCGCGACAGCCATCCTTGCGACCGACTCGATGAGGGTGCGTCGCCCTACCACCTCTCCTATGCAGCCTCTCAATTCCCCAGTGTCTCGTTTTCGCAATGTCACGAATGCCGGCCTGTGTTCCTCGAGCGCTTCAGAACCTGGTTCGGGCGTCGCTGTTTTTTTCTGCTCCAAGTGTTCGCGCAGAGTCCGCCGAACCATAGATAGGAGCATCCGCTTCTCTTCCTCCGTGAGCGATGGCCTCATATCGCTTTTTCGCACTGACCCGCGGAGTAGTGGCTCTCTGCTCAGCGCGTCTTCGAGGGCGGTTTGAACGGACGAATCGAACGCTGCAAACATCACCTTCTCGATTTCGTGCGTACTGGATAGAAACTCCGCCACCTCGTGTACTGCGATAGCCGCGGCCTCCTCCAACGGATACCCGTACGCCCCACAGCTGATCGCTGGAAACGCGATACTATGAATGCCGTTGTCAGTCGCGAGCTCCAGAGAGGAGCGATAGCACGCGGCGAGCAACTCGGGCTCCCCGCGGTGTCCACCATGCCATATAGGTCCCACAGTGTGAATCACGTACTCCGAAGGAAGTTTGTATCCCGATGTGAGCCTGGCCTCACCGGTCGGACAGCGTACGCCCGGCCTGGATTCCGGTGCACGCCTGCACTCATCCAACAACTCACTGCCAGCCGCCCTGTGGATGGCGCCATCGACTCCACCACCGCCCAGCATCCGCTCGTTCGCGGCATTTACGATGGCGTCGACTGCGAGTGCGGTGATGTCGACCTGCCTGATTTCGATCCGGCCCCTGATCTCCGAGGCGCTCGTCATTGCTGGGGTGCCCACTTGTGTATGAAGCTCAGTAGAGCGGACCGAGAGTAAGAGCGCCCTTGCTCGAGTTCATCGGTATGCTGCGAATGAAGCAGCGAGCCCCCTTTCTCCAAGACGTAGATGTGAGGATATCCGGCAATGCTCGGGTATTTGGAGAGAAACGCCTCGTTTCGGTTTGCCGGGTCGTAGTTCACCTTTAAGATCAAGAAATTCTCACGCAGCTCCGACGCGACCTCTTTCTCATTCTTGATGTAGTCATCCAGGATGTGGCACCAGATACACCATTCACCACCAACCTGTATCAAGATCCGTTTGTTCTCAGATGTTGCCCGCGTTATCGCCGAGTCGAGATCGCTGGCCGGATCACGTGCCGGGTCGTATACACCCACAACGTACATGGGGTCGTTATCCTGCGAGGCTGATGCGCCGGAACCAGCTAGCAGCGCTGGCCCGCACGGGAGGCAATCGCCGTCAGACTGATTGTGCCTGGCGAATGCGGACAGAATCATCAATGCACTCCCGACCAATATTATTCGCACCATGAATGCTCGCCCATCCTATTCAACCGAAAATCAGCCGACAAACTCGTCCAACCGCTGAAGTGCCTGCCGCATTGTTTCCAAGGCATCAGGCGGTACGGACCGCGAGTCGATGTAAGAGCATGACACACGACCGTCACCGATGTCGAGCAGGAGCTGAACTGCCGAGGTAATACCCTCCTTGGTGTACGGCAGGTCCGACTCGAGTTTGGCCTCGTTGCTTTCGCCAGATTCGTCCTGCTCAGCGAGAAATGTGCCGAAGTCCTCCCAAACTGCCCCTGCAAACCGAACGTGCCGCTCTTCCGACGCCGTCAACACCTCTGGAGGTTCGTCACCTCCGATATCGGTCGGCCGGGTGCGCAACCACCTCGCTTGGAATTCCAGGCGTTGAGATTCTCTATGGTGATCCTCCTTTCGCGCGTCAGCCGCCAGCTGCTGCAGCCTTTCAGCCAGCGCCCCGCGCACGTCCGTCATGACGTGACGTTGCGGCGGCTTTGAGCGCGCCCAGAGATACCGCCACGCAATGATCAGAACCGGCACCAACGCGATTATCACCCATTCCATTGCTTACCATTCCCTTTGGACCGAGGTGCGCCCCATGGCTGTCCCTTCGCCATCTGGCTCGGCGACCCCAACCCACACGCCCGTCTCGGCATTGTACCAAATCCCATAGGCGCGTCCGAAGCTGCCAACCCTTGGAACAGCCCTCACGGTGAATCCGAATGCCTTTACCGCCTCCACCTGCGCCTCAGTCCAACCGTCGGGGCCCGATGTCTCCATCTCTATTGCCGAAAACGAGAATGTCGAATCGAATGCAGGGTGCACTCGCGCCGCAGCCATTGCTTCAGGGAACGACATGCCGTCGTCTATCACCCGACTCGTCGCCTGCACTATTGATGAAATGATGTAGAGGTTGCCAGCCGCTCCGATGACAATGAACGGTTCGCCGTCGCGCAGCACCAGGAACGGCGTTATCGAAAACCTACCGCGCTCGCCCGGTTGCAGCGCGCGGGTGCCGTACCCGCCCAGCGTGACCGCGTAGAGAAAGCCAAGTCCCGGTGTAGCGACCGCCGACCCCATAGCCGGACCAAGAGTCTGGGTGAGTGACACGACCATGCCGGCGCTATCGGACACGCTCAGATGCGTGGTCTGACTTTCGTGTACGGCGTAGGGATCGAACGCGGGCAGAGCATTATACTCAGCAGGTCCGTCCTGCCCACCGAGCACGATCTTCGCCGCCTGCAAAGCTGCCCATTCTCTTGACGTGGCTCTTAGCGCAGCGGTGTCGGAGTCAATTACACCGAGATCGGGAATCGCCAACCCGATAGCCTGGGCCATGATCGCCGCCCACTCTGCGGCAGTGTGTTCGTCTCTGACGAAATTCTCCATTATTTGGAGCGCCTGAATCGTTATCGCCCCGGCCGCCGGGATATCCAACCCCACGAGATCGTGGCCTCTATACGATCCCCTCAGTACGTGAGCATCCAGAGCGCGATAATCCGCCAGGGACTTGAGCGTCACGAAGCCGCCGTTGGCGGTCATGTCGGCGGCGATGGCCTCGGCTATCTCGCCTCGGTAGAAAACGTCAGCCCCACCCACCGAGATCGTCTGCAATGTCTGCCCAAGAACGGGCTGTCTGAGCAACTCACCAACACGATACGGCGATCCATCTGGCTTCAGATAGTATTCTGCCGCTCCCACCGACTCTGCAACTCGGGTCGCAGTATACCGGTGGAACATCGCCTGGCCCGCCAATAACCGAAAACCGTTCTCAGCAAACTCTATGGCCGGGGCCATGACTGCCTCCAGCGGCAGGCTCCCGTGCTCACCGTGAAGCCTCATCAATGCCGCCAGAGCCCCAGGTACACCGATCGTGGGGTATCCATACGATGCGCGAGGGGCAGTGTCCGGATCATATCCCTCCGGAGCTTGCGTCGTACCGTCGATTCCAAACACCTCGCCTGCAGCATTGCGAATCAATATTTGATTGCGGCCGCCGATCGAGTTCATCGACGGGCGAACAACTGCAATCGCAAATGCGGCCGCTGCAGCTGCATCAGCCGCATTCCCACCCTGCTCCAGCACGCGGAGGCCGGCAACAGTGGCGAGCGGATGGGCAGTAACGACCATCCCGTTTTCCGATTGGGCCACCTGATCGCGACCTTGTGCATTGAGCGCACCAACCCAGGTCACCAGAAACAGCGCGACGACTATCGTGCGGCGCATGACACCTTCCTTATCGTTCAACGATCGTTGCCGTTGTGCTCTCACCCACCCCTACCTCCAACTCCACAAAACTCTCATGTGAGCCATACTCAGTGATTCGAACGGCTGCCGGCGAGTCTCTCCCGTCGACTTCAAGTACCTCATGGCTCCCCGGGAGTACCGCCCGCCACTTAATGGTAGTACCAGATTCGGTTTCGAGCTGTGTTTAGGTCCACCCAAACGGATTCTCGGGGTCCTCTTCATACGACCCATCGTGCTATCCCGAAGCGGAGTTGATCAGTGTCATAGCCGGAAACGCATTTATCGAAGAGTGGAGTATCACACACGGAAGCAGATTCCGTTTGGAACCTAGGTAAAGACCGCCGAGCACGAGGCCTCCGGCGATTCCTTGCCCCATAGCGGAAGCAAATGCTGCAGAAAAGTCTCCGGCAGATGGCCAATTGGGGTTGAGATATGCATAGGGAATATGGTATAGCCCGAAGCAGATCGACGTTACGACCAAAGCCAGCCATTTGGATCCAAACAGCAATTCGACGCGGGTTTGCAAAAGCCCGCGGAAGAAGAACTCCTCCGTGAACCCAGCTGTTAGCGCCAGCAGCACCAGCACTACCGGCAGCAGATAGAAAACCCTTCCAGACCAGATTATCTCCCAGATTTCGTTGGAGTAACGCGATCCGAACAGTTGGAAAAGACACGCCAACACCGACAGTCCGATGGCCCAAAAAACGCCGCGCGTGAGGTTGCCCTTCCGAATGCCGAATGACGCAAGCACCGTAGTGAGTTTGCGATTCGCGGGAGGCTGCAAAAACAGCACCGCGAGAAACGGCAAGGTCACCAGAGTGACCCAGTGATAGAATTCAGATTCCGGATGCATGAAGAGGTAGGCCAAATACACCGTGAAATACGGCAGTGCTAACCAAGTATCGCGTTTGTGGGCATCACGCATGTCCGACAGCGTTCGTGCCGCGCCGTTCACCTGGTCTCTATCCATTCGACGACCTCGGCAACGATCTCCAGTGGAACCGAGTGCCCTCCCGCGAAAGGTCGAAACGTCACGTCGTAACCGAGCGCGCGAAGTGTTTCGCCCGCTCCCTCCGCAACTGAAAGCGACGTTGATTCGTCGGTGTCACCGTGCGCGATGAAAACCGGGACGGTACTGGCTTCGGCCAAGCTGCCATCCGAGAACCACGACTCGTCGAATCGCGATCCGAACACGATCAAACCATCGATCAGTTCTGAGTTGGTCACCGCCGACCGATACGCGAACGCTCCTCCCTGCGAAAACCCCATGAGGTACAACCGCTCAGCGCGATACCGTGTTCTCAACGCCTCCAACACGTTTCTGATGTAGTCGAGTGACAGCTCGGCAGCCCGGTCACCCGGTTCCCTACGCCGCAAATGTCGGAGACTCCAATCGTATCCAATACGTCCATCTTCGTATGTGAACGCGTACGGCGCTTTGACGGCTGCGAAGATGATGCCCGCCGAGGTAAATGGCGGAGCCACTCCTATGAACCGTTCGGCCAGGCTGCCAAACCCGTGAAGGCCGACGACGACAGTCCTGTGCTCATCGGGATCGTATTCTACGGGCGTCTGCACGAATGTCGCGAGCAGGGTCGGAGACTCAATGAAGACCATTCCGGTTTCCTGCGCCGCCAGCGGCGACCATGCGAGCAATGCCCACACACAGGCGATGAAGCGGTTGGTCAAAACGATCATTGCTCCCCGGCCAGAAGTGACGCGATCTTATCATCGGTGTAACTCAGCAGTGCACCCATTCGCCTCGCCACATCGACACGCCCTTCGGCATCGTACTGCCCGGAGTCGATGAGCCGTTGCTTCAGAGCCTTGAGATCCATGTATTCCTCGAGCGAGGCTTCGGTGCAGATGACCAGTACGTGCTTTCCATCCGTCAAGCTCGCCGAGAACAGGTCCGTCACCAGGAAATCGGTTTCACGATAGACCTGAACTCCGTTGTTCGCAGCAATCCGTTCCGCCTCACCGATGGTCGCATCCATTTCCTCGGGGTCGAGGGGAGAGCTGAGCGCCAACCTCTTCACACCGGCGCCAACCATCTCGGCAAACGCGCCGATGCCGCCCAGGGTATATGACCTTTGGTCGATGGTCCACTCCGACTCTTCGTGGAGTTGGGGACTGTCACCACATCCGAGCAAGAGGCCCAGCACGACGAGGGCCAGCAGTTTGTTCCGGTTGTTGCTCATACTTCGGTGCTCCCTTCGGCGGGCTCTCATGTCCGCTCAATCGTGTTCGGGGCTCCGCACGATTGTGAGTTTTGAGATGAATGTCTCCGATTCCGACGCCCGGTCGAGGTCGTCCGAGCATTCACATTGTCACATCTCATGAGGTGGGCCCAGCGGGCTCGGCGCGCATCCGGTGGGTTCCACAGTGTACATGATGCCGGAGATCTTCCAGCCGTCATCGGTGCGTATGAGGTTGAAGACGTCCACGCCGCAGTGAGAGAACTCTCCTCCCCTGTAGAAATCATATGGCGTCCAGACCACGGCCATGGGGCCATGTTGTAACACGGTGGGATCCCACATCCGCTCGAGAAAGTCGTTGCCGCCCTCCTCGAGATTCTGGATGAACTGAGTGTGGGAGGTGCGACTGAAATCCACAGTGCTGCCGTCCTCGCGGAGCCGGAAATATTGCCCTTCCAGCATTACCGCCGCCCTTCCAAGGACCGGGTCACTCTTCTCGAGGGCATCGAAGAACTTCTGGACGGTTGCCAATATTTCTTCGCGATCTTCCTGAGGGTTGGAGCTCGCGCCGCGGTAATCTTCTGTTCGATCGTCCAAGAACGCCCACCGAACGCTAACATTCGCCGACACCGTGATACTGTGCGGCGTTATCTGAGGACCTCGAGCAGCCACGCCGGAGAACTCCATCGTTCGTGCCTGGCGCACACTCGACGATGAAGTCGACACATCGATGAGTCGCCCGAGGACGCCTCCGGCAGCCTCGGCAATCACTGCCGCGTCGTGTCTCGATTCTGCTATTGCCTTCCGCAAAGCCTCATCACAAGCATCACGTTGGTCTGATGCCCCGAACTGTAGGCCGTTGAGATCGGTCGCTCCTGCCTCGAGCGCCGCCTCTATTACTCGGGGCACTGAGCTCAGATCCCACACCGTGACGCGTATCGCCGAGTTTGCATCGTAGCCGACGATCTGCATGCGGTCGCGGTCCCTTTGCGGGTTGACCTGGTAGTTGGCAGTCGGCAACGACTCTGCAGGAAACCCCAATTCCATCAGCGCATCGATGATGCTGCCGATTCGATCGTCCATTGCCGTGGCGGCAAGCGTTGGTGTTGCGCTTTGAACGCGCACACCGAGTGTTAGCACCGCGTGGTCGGCGGGCATCTCAACGTGTCCCGTGGCTCCCACGGATATTGTCGAACGATCGTCGTCGAGTCCTTGCGCATGAAGCGCGAGAGCATTCACCCACAGAAGCGATACGATCACTCCTTGGATCGCGAATCTCATGGTATACCTCCCAATCTCTTACTGCTCTTTGCTGCGTGCCTGATGTTTTGGGTGGTGCTTGAGCGACTTCAAAATGGCCTTCCATTCCGACACCGCCGCAGCACGTGCACGGGGATCGTTCTTCCGCAATTCGTAGGCGGCCTCCGCCTGTAGTTTCCGGAAGCTACTCAGCCGGCCCAAATCCATATCTCCTGATTCGACCGCTTGTTGAACCGCACACTCAGGTTCTCCTTCGTGCCTGCAATCGCGGAAACGACAGCCCAGCGAAAGATCCTCGATGTCTGGAAAGGCCTGATTCATTCCCTCATCGAGCACCCACACCCGGAGCTCACGGATTCCAGGAGTGTCGAGCAGCAGTGCTCCTCCCGGGATCCGGAACAGTTCCCTGCGAGTAGTTACGTGCCGTCCCTTCCGATCGCCTTCGCGTACTTCGCCGGTTGCCGCGAGTGTCGCGCCCGCAAGCAGATTGACGAGCGTCGACTTGCCCACTCCAGACGGTCCGACCAAAGAGATCGTGGAACCCGGTTTCAGAGTGGCTCGGAGGTCTTCAACGCTCTCCTGGTCTTCACAACTCACGATTCTGACCGGCACACCAAAAGCGATCGCCTCCACCTGCGATTTCTGCGCATCGACGTCGTCGGCCAGGTCCGACTTGGTGAGAACGATTTCGGGAGACGCTCCACTCTCCCACACCACCGCCAAGTAGCGTTCGAGGCTGCGGACGTTGATTTCCTTGTCGAGCCCATGAACAACCCAGACCTTGTCCATGTTCGAGGCCAGAACCTGTTCTTCCCCACCTGAGCCGGCGGAGCCTCTCGACAGGCAAGATCTTCTCCGAAACACCGCGATAATCGACCATGGGTCGGTGGGCGTGGGACCTAGTTCTACAACGACCCAGTCTCCAACCACGGGCGCGTGCTCGGTTCCCGATGCCGACGGTATCCGCGCCTTCTCGAGACTGGTTTGCGTCCTGATCGACCAACTCGCCCGGTCCTGCCCGACAATGCGGGCGATCCCCGCGGTGTCGAACCCAAGTTGTTCTGCCTGACTCGCCCAGTCGTCGTCCCAACCCCAGTCGTTGATAGTCATCGTCTCAACTCAGTCGAATCTCCGTCGATAGCCAAGGCTCCGCCTTCGATTACCATCCACGCCGCGCGAGCGGGTATTCCCGTGTGGGTGTCCGTTCTCCCAGACGGCCACCTCACGACGAGCGAATCCACGGTGGTCGCATCGTCAATGCCGAAGTGGACCAACAGGCTGTTCTGGCTCCCGTATCCGGTGGTCGGAATGTTCCACCGCGTCATCCACTTCGACGCTCCGCGCGCGCGGATCTTTGCCTGCACTTTCGCTCCCCATCCGTGGGAGTTCGGCGATGTGGACCGAAGATGAAACGTCACCCAACTCCGGCCCGTTGTCTCCGCCGCGGTGTTACGGTAGAAACGGTTGACCTGATCGCTGCTGCCCCAGTTCGCCACAAAAAGGTCCAAGTCTCCGTCGAGGTCGATATCGGCCCACGCTGCACCGGCGGAGGTGTCGGCGTGTATAGTCAGCTCGCCGTCTGAAGTTCGCGTGAACCCGCCGCCGCCGTCATTCAGGTAAAGGAAGTTGCGCATGTCCGGAGCGTAGGTCCCGTTGGCAACGAATAGATCGAGGTCACCGTCGAGATCGTAGTCGCCCCAAGCGTGCCCCTTCGATGCGCCGCCCGTATCCGTCACGGTCGGGTCTTGGCTCACCGGAACCAGGCGCCCCGTTCCGTCATTGCGGTAAAGAACGTTCTGTACGTCGAAATTCGCGACGAATAGGTCCTGAAAACCATCCCCGTCGAAGTCAGCCCAAGAGACTCCGTATGAGTACCCGACGTGATTGACGTAATGACTAGGCCCAGAATCGCGTTCCAGCTCGAACTCCCCCTTGTTCCAGAAAAACCGATTCCGCTCGCTGGCGAGGCCGACGTAGAGATCGGGCAGGCCGTCGTCGTCGGGATCGCCCCAGCCGCATGATCTGCCGGTGCCGGTGCCGAACACCGCCGGACTGTCGGTCACCTCTTCAAAGATGCCGTCGCCGAGGTTGCGAAGCAGTTTGTTGCGTTGGTTTCCCCGGTAAGCAACGAGATAGACGTCGAGCCATCCATCGCCGTCTACATCGGCCCAGCACGCCATCGTGTGACTCAACGGCCGTACGACCAAACCCTCCGTCACAAGAGCCAATCCCGCTTCACCTTCATTCTCGAAAAGAAGGTCGGCCTCTTGTCCTCTCGTCACCATGTGGAGGTCGAGGTCGCCATCACCGTCATAGTCCACCCAGCTCACGCCCTCGGCGCTGCCCCCTGCAGATGCAACTGCCCCATATAACGACGGGTTGGGGTCGGATGCTTTGATGAATGAAAGGCGATCGCCTGCGACCGGCGATGAGCTGTCCGTAGTTGTCTCCCCTCTCCGATCGTCGCGCCTGCCGCGCTGTGTGTTCAGATATAAGGAATTCCACTGCCCCGCAGTGTTCGCGACAGCCAGATCAGGATCACCATCCCGATCGAAATCCGCCCATCCCACTCCTCGGGATGCGCCGCCGTCCGTTGCGATCCGGCCTACAGAGACCGGCTCAAACATCGTTGTCTGGTCGGATGATCCTGATGCTGGCACCTCGATGCAGCCGAACATCAGCGTTGAACACGCCATTGGCAGAAGCCAATTCCTGGATGAGCGGGAGCGTTCCATGTGATTACGTCGCGTTCAATTTCATGCCAAACAGGGGCCTTATCCATTTCAGACGCCTGACCATCTCATAGAGCATGAAGCTCACTCCGAAAGTACCCACGAGCAGCAGCGTCAACTTGAAGTAGGCCGAGATTGAAAGAGGTAGAAGGAAGTAGGCAAAAGCAAACTGAACGGGTAAGTGAAAGATGTACACCGGGTAAACGGCGCCGCTCAGGTAGTTCGATCCGCGAGAGGGCACGTTCAAGTATTTCGACCCAAATCCAATTACGGCAAATATCCAGCTCATCGATTCGAGAGCGGTGAGCCAGTTGGGTGCTCCCTGCAGCTGCCATACCAAGAGTCGAGCAGAGAAGAGCCCTGCGCCAACGAACAATGCTACCCAGCGAATTCTCCTGACCGCCGTCCAGAACTCGTCCTGGACGCAGATGAAGATGAATCCCCAGAAGAAACAGATGAGTCCCAGCAGCCAGCCATGAAGGGTGTCGACGTAGACGGAGAAATACTCAGGATTGACGAGCCACGCCTCGAGCATGAGCGGCAGCGCAAACAGAAACAGGCCAAAAGGCCAGCGGATCACCGTCCTAAGAATGCGGAGGAGTGCACAATTCGGGTGTTCTTTCAAGTAGATCAAGGTGTAGATGAGCCACAGAACGTATGCAAATATGTTCGCCAGGAACCAGAGGTGCCCAAAGTTGAGATTGTACTCGGCGTCCCAACCTAGCCTGGGCATCATCACTCCCAGAATCGTTCCGAAGACATATACATTGAACACAAACGGCAGGACGATTCGGACCGTCCGATCTTTGAGAAGTTGTTTCCAATCGCGGCGTTCGAGGGCGAAGCGAACGCCCATTCCCGAGATCACGAACAGGAGCGGAATTCGCCAGACAGAGAGCATCGACAAGAACGGCACCAGCTCGTCCAGAAGCTCCTCATTCTGCGGAAAGCCGCTCAGCGCCGCCCATGATTGGAAACTCAGCACGATGTGGAACACTATGAGCAGCACCAGCGCGATCGTCCGAAGCCAATCGACATCGTAACGGCGCAGAGCGAATGCATCTGCGCCAGGCGCTGGTTGAGGTCTCTCACTCATCCTTCAGCCGTTCGAGCTCAAACGTGTTGGTCGACGAGAATCGGGTTGCCATCCGGGTCGACGGCGACGAAGCTGGCCGGGCCTGTCGACGTCTCATCCGCCTCGACCTTCAAATCCACCCCATCCGCCTTCAGCTGCCGTTGCAGATCCCGCACGTCGGTGAACGAATCGAGCTGGTTTGCGTCGCTGTCCCACCCCGGATTGAAGGTCAACGTGTTCTTGTCGAACATGCCCTGAAAAAGGCCGATCACATGCGATCCGTTTTTCAAAATCAGCCAGTTCTGGGAGGCCTCACCCCCAAACACCGTGAATCCGAACTTCTCGTAGAACGATTTCGATGCTTGAATATCCTTGACGGCGAGGCTTATCGAGAATGCGCCGAGTTCCATGCATAGCTCCAGTTAAAATGAATGCCCATTCAGTCGTCATCCCTTCATTCCGGCCACATTGTACAGGTAGGCCCGCCCCTGTTTTCCTATCAAGTCAATTACCCCTGCTCTCACCAGGCAATAAGCCATCTTTTGAGCTAACGGGATTCGTATGTCGATCGCATCCGCCAAGTCTCTCGCGGTGAACGTCTTCAGATCGTCGGGTAAGAACTCTCTCCAATCTGTAGGTTCTTGATACAGCCTTTGACCAACCACCTTCACCAAGCGGCGCTCCTCGGTTCCCCATCCTCTCCTACGCCAGTTCCGATTGCGCTCGTACCGCCTCAGCTCCTCTTCCCTTATCATCAGAACTTCAAGCGAGAAGTTCGGATTCGCCAACAGCTGTGGGATACTCACCATCTCCGAAAACAGATCTTCCAGCCGGCCCTTCTTGGGAGATTTGCGACGAGTAGTTCTGCTACTGTCTTCTTTGCTCTGCTTGACGATCCATTTCTCCTGGGCAATCGGATAGATCAACCTCACCCGATGCGAGCGCGTTAGCCGTGTCAGCTTCGACTTGATGGACGCAAACGTGCCTGTCTGGATCTCGAGCAGCAAATCGTCTCGAACGATATCGATTACAAACCCGTCGACTCCGACCTCGAACCGGTCTCCGGGCCGCGCGTACCATTCCTTCAGTGATGCGTGGAGCGGTTTCTCATTCAGGAGCCCGATTCCTGTCATTCGGCTCTGTTCCGTGTGTTTCGGACTTCATTCTTCAACGAATTCAGCTTTCTGCTTGTCAAACGCCGGCCTGTACGAGAGCGCCCTTCACTGTCTATTTAAAAGCACATCTTGTGAAGAGGTCATACTTTGGACGGCCTCGTCAGTCGATGTAGAACAACCATCGTATCACTCGAAGTACCCCGCTCACGACGTAGAAATCAACGTACTGGTCGGGTCCAGCGATTGGAGCGAGATATGACAGCACGAGCGTGTCTGCAATCGATGACTGGCGGTCCGGCTCTCCCAACCGCAAGACCACGTCGTCTGCTCTTGTTCGACCAACTGTGAAGTAATCAACGAGTGGCGGGACCGAATCAGTGAGGGCGACCCCGGTCACAAATTCGCGATCCTGCTCCACGCTCCACCAGAATCCTACTTGGAGCCCGCCAAAGATCCAGGTTGCCGTGGAGTCGGTACCGCCAGTATGAAGATTCTCCCATTCTCCCGCCTGCAGCGAATCGGGCCTACCGTAGATCGCCCGGAGATCTACTCGGGTGCTGCAGAGCTCAAATCCGACGTTAAAGATGTTCTCGAGAATCGAGTCTCTCGATGCTTGCTCTACTGAAATGGCCGAGGAGGGAATCGTAGATTGGGTCTCGGGCAACGAGTCCGCAGCGTCTGATTTTCGGTTGCACCCCGCCACGACTAACAACACCAGGAGGCTGAAGAGCGCGGGATGGCAACGCGACATTATCTGGTGCCGGGCCGTCTGAAGAACCTGCACATGATCTTGATCCTCCCGGGCCGATTACAGCATTTGTACATGTGAATCAACCACCCCTGCAAGCTCCGAAAAGCACTCGTCGCGAACTCGTTGGAGGTGTAATGCTTCCTGGTAGTCGACTGTAACGCTGTCCCTCGTCTGGTATCTCTCCGGTTCTATCTGCAACGCATACGAGTTCACATGCCGGCGCCAGAACCATGTTGCACACCCGAACTGCACGTATGCATGGTCAACACGAGTGATTTGCTTCAGATCACTGACGAGCGAAGCGCCCCGGTCGCAGTAATCCACGCAAAGGGCAACATAGGCGATTCGGTAGTGCACGGGATCATTGCACGCGCACAGTGGCAAACGGCCTAGGTTCTCACGGTCCTTCTGGTCACCGTATAGAAAGTGCCCAAAGCAGCATTGCAGCGTGAAACAATACGGCAGTTTGGCAAAGCCGTTGATTATAGTGGCCATGGGTGCATCAATCGTGACAGCCTGCAGCTGTCCGATCGCCCGCAAGCGTTGCTCTCCGAACGCCGGATTGTCTACCAGCGTCTTCAGGGGAATGAAAGTCTCCACCGCTACTCCCGCTATCTGCTCACTACCCAGCTCATTGGTTGCGAACACAGGTGCACCAGGCGCCGGGTTGTTTTAGTCATCTTCGTTAGGCGACATGCCCGCTGTAGGTGCGCACTGAGAACCATGGATGTGCTCCGAAATGATTGCGGGGCACAGGCTCTCCCCGGGTAACATACCACTCAAAACCGCGCACAACTGACGACAAGTACTTGGTGAGCATTGGACGAATCCACCACCTGTATGGGAACCAGCGAATCATCACTGGAAGCTGTTGTAACAGATGCGGGTACACAGCAATTCGGAGCGTGGCCTCGTCACTGGAATTCGCAAAGATCCTCCATGAAACAAATGATTTTCTGCCGCCGCATTCGCCTATCTCGAGGTCGTAGCCAACACCTTCGATCCAACAAAGGAATTGTCGCTCGAAGACCCAGCCGCTGAGGTAGTGGATTTCATCACGTGACGCTCTGCCAGGCCAGACATCCACAGGATTCTTGGCACAGAACGGATGACACAGTTCGAGATGGCCGGGAGAGGAGATGATGTCCCAAACCTTTTCCGCCGGCGCCGCAATTGGCTTAGCGGCTGCGACCGGCCACCTGAAGTTTGGCCTCAGATCATCTACCTCAGCCGCCAGAAGAACTGTCACGGGTGCCACCTCACGACTACCCAAACAAGCTGCATTTGCCCGTCATTTCGAGATGGCGCGACGGATCACGTCGGCCGGAAATGGCTTTCCGTGCGCTGGATAGACTTCTCTTGCCCCAGCCTCCAGTAGCAACTTCCAGCTGGCAACGACCTCGGCTGGGTCCTCAGCCAGGACCGGTAAGCCAGGAGAAAGCCGCAACGGGAACGCGTTCATTGCCAGGTCACCAACAAACGCCTCGCCACTATCCAACAGGACGCTCACCGACCCTGAAGAGTGACCCGGCGTGTGAAGGACACGACCGGGTATGCCATAGTCCGACAACGACATGCCTTCCTTTCCCAATGACACGTCAACTTCCGCCGGCGGAAATTTGATCGATGGCATGAACAACTTGGCGATGATGACGAGGATTCTACCCCACGGTGTCACACCGGGCGGATGCGGCGTCAATCCCTGCTCTAGCCATGGAACCTCAACTTCATGCATCGCGAGCTTCGCACCCGTGGCCGTTTTCATGTCACGCGCAGATCCAATATGGTCCCAGTGACCGTGTGTTAGCACAATAAACTGAACGTCCTCCGGCCGGACGGAAGCACGTTGTAGCCCCGCCAAGAAGTCCCCTACCTTGTTCGGAGGGCCAGCGTCCACAGCGACCACGCCATCTGCCTTCAGCACGTAGGATGTGTCGAAACCAAGGGGAATGGGAATGATCTCGACAGTCATTGATCCTACCTCCTCTACTGTCTGGGGCTTCATCGCCTGCTTTTGGTGCAAGGATGAGGTATTGTCAAATGTTGTGGATCGGCGATTCACCCTAACTTCGTTGTGGATCTGTTGGTTCGTTTTGCCTTCTTTACGCTCTGGCCTGTTCCACACGTCACTTCATGAGACTCCGCCAGCCACTTTCCCCAGATCCGCTTGGGCAAGGGTTCCTCGGCCGTGAAACGGGCTGTCACCCAACCAGTCGAGCCCACCTCAAACCGCTTCGGGTTTTCCGCAGCCAACTTCAGCGCATGCGGCATGGAGGCCTTCAGTTTGAACATTGCTTTGAATCCCTTTCCTTTCGGCCCAGGGCCGATAAAAAGGAATGTGCCCTTGCCAGCCTTGAATGCGCTCTGAGTGCAGGAAGTTCCCTTCGCAACACCGGGGAACGTGACGGCCTGGCGGCGGATCGCGTCTGTTGGATCTCGGGAAGTAGCCACACATTGCGCTCACAAGTCAAAGGCTAGAGACTCGTATACAAGTCACCATGCCATTGCGTTGGGTAACGTTTAGCAAATACACTGCATGCGAGCACTCACCAACCGCACGAGACTTTCGGTCATCTACAGACCCACCTTGCGCTCATATCATCACAACGTACGACTCGAATGGCACAGTGGTCAAACAATCTCGAGTTCGAAACAACCCTATGCTTATACGGAGCAATTGCGAGCAGTGCGACGGATCGCATAAGGCCGTCGTCGAATCCACCGGCGCATCGTATTGCCTCGCCGATCTGCTCCGAATCACAACGTGGAACTCACGCTCCCACACGCAACTCGACTCAAGGCGTTCTCAACCGCCTAAGTGTAGTTCCTTTTCCAATTGCCGAGTGGCCCCGTTTCTGGTTGCCACAAACAACCGTTCACCTCTCACGCACCACTACGTCCGGTTGACAGGACACTCCGTTATGGTGTTAGACGGCCGCGTCGGGTTCACCTGCCGCAGGCATGAACGATTCATGACGCACCGCGATGCGCCACCCCTCGGCGCGCCTCAACCACACCGCTGTCCAAACTCCCCGCAGGTCCAGTCGGACACCCGCCGTGTCCGTTGAAGCCCAACGTACGGTTGCAGTGAAAACCGCCGCGTGATCACTGAGCACTTGCACCCGTGGCTCATGCCACGCCGCCACGTGCACTTCGTGCAGTGATTCGTAAAACGCACGAACGTCTTGGGCAAAAGTTTCGAAGGATTCGTAAAGCCGCCCATCGCTAGCCACCACCGCTTTCGGGGCGTAGTAACTCAGGGCAGTGTCGGCATCCGGTGCCTGAAGATGCTCCGACGCCGCGTCGGCAACAGCTTGCTCAATGGCTTCGGAGCGAACGGGCGTATGCGCTTCTGGTTCAGATGGAGTGTGCGATGTCATCTCTTAGTACCCCTATTGGGCAGTCAGTGCCAGCGTCGAAGTGTGCGAGCTGGGCGCCCTAGCCCGGATTCTGCGCATAAGCTGCAAACGAACTCCCTTCCAGCTTCTAGACGCCCGCACTGAGGACGATGTTGCGCTGCGATTCAATGAACTGTTTCCCCAGCGCCCGACAGCTTCATTTGCGTGGTAGCCAGCATTGGCTTGCGTCGTACAACCATCTATGGATAGATTGCATTATCGTTTAACAGTAGGTTCCCATGGCTGTTGTCAAGGTGTCGCCCAAATACCAGGTGGTCATACCACAAAAGATCCGCGAAGCACTCGGGATCAAAGCAGGGCAAGAAGTCCAGGCATTACAGTATTTGGATCGTGTGGAATTCATTCCTGTCAAACCCGCAAAAGCAATGCGGGGCTTCCTACGCGGAATCGATACAGACGTTCCGCGCGATGAGGACCGCGAATGAACATCGTCGATTCCTGCGGTTGGCTTGAATATTTCGCGGACGGTCCGAACGCCGACTTCTTTGCCGCCGCAATTCAACGGACTCGCAGACTCATCGTTCCCTCGATCTGCATCCTGGAAGTCTTCAAGCGAGTCTACCAACAGGTCGGGGAAGGGCCTGCGCTCCAAGCAGTGGCGCTCATGGAGCAAGGGAACGTCGTCGAACTGGACGCCGTAATAGCTCTGACAGCAGCTCGACTTGGTATTGAGCATAAGCTCCCGCTTGCGGACAGTGTCGTGTTCGCAACTGCCCGCCATCATGGCGCGCAGGTGTGGACGCAGGACGCTGATTTCGAGGGTTTGGAAGGAGTGCACTTCACTCCGAAGATGTAGGCACCAATGCTGGCCAACGTCACTGCAAATATGCTGCGCCGCCACTCTCACCAGATTCTTCATACTCATAGGTTACCCCAAAACTCGCCAACATCCATATCCAATCGTCCTCGAAGGCGGCGTCAGTATCATTTGCTTGATACTCATAAAGGCCTCCTCGGGAGCTTACTAGAGAGGTAAGCT
>CAZFHS010000039.1:0-62479 GCA_964518955.1 uncultured Gemmatimonadaceae bacterium
CCCCAACTTTGAAGGTCAAGCGGAAGGTTGTCGAGGAGAAGTACAAAGACCGAATAGAAGCTATGTATCGAGACTAGGACGGCGATCCACTCTCCTTTTCGCCCACCCACATCCCGTGGCCGACGGCGAGCTGACGCACGCCTGCTGCGGAAAGCTCGTCGATGACCGCCACCAAGCGGCCGCCAGAGGCATTTACCCTGCCTGCCTCATTCATCCAGCGGTTGCGAACGTACTCACGACCCAAGAAAACTCCGCGTACCGATGCGTCTTTGAGCGGGATGGCGTTCGGCGACCGCAGCAAACTCAGCGTCTCGGATTCACGTAGCTCGGGTGGCGGGTTCACTCCTACGTAATGAACGTCCGCCGTGTGGGCGGCGAGTTCCATGCCAAGCCGCGCTCCCGAACCAACCAACACTACGTATCCACCTGGGCCACTGAGATTCAAGAGAGCTTGTACGTCGTCGACACTGGGCATTTCTTCAACAGTCAAGTCATCAGATCGACTGCCCGCTCCCAATAACGGATCTTCCCCAAAACCGACGACACCCTCGACGACCCTGTGCTCTACTTCGCAAACAGGGCAGCCCACCGTTCCGGTCACCAGTCGCCTGCCATTCATCTCGTCCGCTGCGACGACGCACGGCATTGGCTCGTGATCGTTTGGGCAGCGCAGCAATTCAGCTAGTTCGATGAACATCGTACCTCGCCCTCTTCAGAACGCTCAGTCGGCCCAACCACCACCGTGAACGAGCCGGAGAAATTCATCCTTCGTCGCTCCAGCCAGGAAGCATCCTCTCAACGAGCTCGTGACGGTCTTGGAATGCTGTTTCTCGACACCACGCATCATCATACAGAGGTGGCTGGCTTCCATGACAACACCCACTCCTCGGGGTTCGAGAACGCGCATGAGCGCGTCCGCAACGTCATCCGTGAGTCGTTCCTGGATTTGCAGGCGGTGGGCAAACACGTCTACGACCCTGGGGATCTTCGAAAGGCCTATAATCTTTCCCTTCGGGATGTACGCAACATGCGCCTTTCCGAAGAACGGCAGCATGTGATGCTCGCAAAGCGAATAGACTTCTATGTCGCGAACGAGGATCATACTGTCATGCGCTTCCTCGAAAATCGCGCCGTTGACGACATCGTCAACGCTCTTCCGATACCCGCGCGTCAGCCGTTCGATGGCAAGTTCCACGCGGGCTGGCGTCTTCAAAAGACCTTCGCGCTGGGGATCTTCACCTAAATGCACCAACAACCGACGCACGTAATCCTGGAACGGGAATTCGTCATCTGCGCTTTCAACTGCGCGTATATGTCTGGCTTCAGCCGCCCCCTGCGAGCGACTGGCCACATGGCGTGAACGTGCCACAATTGTTCTCCGGTTCAACCTTCGGCTCTGGGCCGCGGCATGAATGTCGTGATCTGCGCCAATTTGAAAGCCTATTCTTGCAGAACGAACCCGTCAAGCCGAGGACCAGAATGAAAATGCGCGCCCGAGGGCGCGCATATCGCGAAAGAACGGAGCGAAGAGTTTTATTGAAGCCCGATTCAGTAAGACCCGTGCCCTAGCTACGAATTTTGCCGTCCCAACTGGTGGGCCTGGCATAGAGAGTAGCAAATGGTCACGTTATCGAGCTTGTTGGCTCAATAAATGGCTCCTCGCCCCGCATTTATATTGCTAATCTAGTGTACGGCCCGAACCACCGTCAAGGAACAGACGTTAGCGAGAGGATGGAGATGAACCTATCTGGAATTGGGGCTACCATTTGCTTGGTTGTGTGGATGGTGTTGGCGTTCGTTATGGCACTGCCTAGTGGTTGGGTGCACGTCCCACTGATTATCGGAGTGCTCCTGACCGTAAAGGCGATTGTCGACGCCAATCGGGAGTAGTCAAATCTCCCAATTGGAGAAAAGCACTTCACCCTGGGGCAGCTGGGTTTCTGGGTAACCGTGCAAAGTCATTCGCAAATCGGTCCAGCGAACAGAGTACCCATGATCCGCCAGCATCCGAAACGCATCCGTGTACGCCGTTTGACATCGTACCGCGACTTTTGGAATCCCTAAGTCGACAGCACACTGTTCGACAGTAAAAATTAGGTGTGTGAAAGTTTCTTCGGAATCGGCGAACATCTTGAGTAAACGAAGTTCGTCGCTCGCGCCGTCACCGGTGAGGGGTGTCGAGTGCCACAGTGCAAACCCCCTTACCTTGCCACCCCGCTCCAAGACGACAGTGTCGCCTATCTCGAGTTCGTGGGTCAGCACGAATTCGCGAGTGAAGTCGTATCGAGGAGCCGATTCGTTCAACCGAACTCTACACTTCTCCATGGCCGCAACACGGCTGGAATCTTCGAGGTCGCCAAGGCATATCAGTGATTCGGGAACGTCCTGTCGCTCGACATCGGTGGTCATCGTGATGGTGAGGTTTCTAGGGACAAACCCAAGTCTGCCATAGAATCCGATGTTCTCAACGGTTCGTGGCATCGTCTCGAGTCCTATGGTGGTCACGCCCTCAGACCGGAGCCACTCAATTGCTGCACCAACGATCACCTTACCGACTCCACCCGACTGTCGGTCCGGCCTAACTGCCAGAGGCCCCATCCAACCTTCCACACCGGAGTGGTGCGCGATGTTGAATGCAACGAGCTCGTCTCTCTCGTCGAACCAGACCATCGCTCCGCTACCGGCATCTCGAATTGCGTATCGCCAAATCTGAGGATTCAGTTTTGGCACGCGCACGCCGGATAGTCCGTCTCTCCGATACCGATCCGTAAAGGAATCCGAAAACAAGGCGTTCAGATTTTCGAGATCGGAATCGGTAGGAGGTCTAGGACCTCGCAAACTCTTTTCAGCAACACTCATACTCGTTGGCCCAACGTAGCTCCTCTTTCCGTGACGGTGGCTGCGCCTCGATCCTGGTCATAATCCACCCGCAACACTCTATCCACTCCGTCAACCACAGTCTCAATGTGCGTAATCAACACCACTTGGGGGAAACGTCCACCCAGTTTGTGTAGTAGGTCTACAACGAGACCGCGCCGATTCTCATCCAGGCTCCCGAAGATCTCGTCGAGCACGAGCAACGACAGGGGTTGACCGGCTCGCTCGGCAACCATCTGACCGATCGCCAGGCGCAGCACGAGATTCACCAGATCTTCCTCACCACCCGAAACCACGAGTTTGGGAACTCCGTCCTCGACTATGAGGCTTCGGTACTGCTCGTCGAGCTCGAGTTGACCGTATCGCCCATCGGTCAGATCCGACAGAAAAACCGATGCCCTATCAGCTATTTCGGGGCGCATCGAGGCATTCAGTTCTGCTCGCAAGTCCTGGAGAGCCCAGTCCAATTCGTCATGAAGCCGAATGTCCTTCCGTACCACCAAGGCGCTCTCGGCCCTTTCCTTTCGGTCACGTATGCGCCGTTCCGCAGCCTCCAGGGCCGTGGCAGCCGCCCGCACATCGGCCTCGACTGATGCCAATTCGATCTCCGCTTCGCGAGCTGCGACTTCCGCCATTTCATACTCTGTTCGAGCAGTCGTGAACGCGTCTTCGCTATAGCCCAGGTCGGCCATTGATGTTTTCAGACGCCCCAGCCTCTCTTCGCGGCTCGAGAGCGATTTTTCCGCCGCCTCAGCATCCCCAACCAGAGGTTCGGCGCGTTCCGCCTTGACCTGCAATTCGATCCCGCGCTTCTTGATCGGCTCCAGCACTCGGAGTTCTTGGCGAACCTCGTCGTGCCGTTCCGCATCATACGCCTCCGGAAGCGCCTCCATCTCACCGGACAGTTCACTCAACCTCGTCGCCAACCGCTCGAGTTCTGCTTCAGCTTGGGCACGTTCTTTCGCGCGGTCGTCACATCTCGCTACTTCCTGCAATGCAACCTCGACACGGCGGGCAGTCTCTACGGTGCTCTTCTTAGCGAGTTTCACTTCGTCAGGCTCGTCCGCGAGCTGGTCAACGCGCCTGCCAAAGTACTTGCCGTCGATTTCGATCTCCTCGAGTTGACGGTCCAATGCCTCTAGCGCCGAATCGTGGTAGGTACCAAGAGGACGTTTACACGTCGGGCAGATGCCGTCCGGACCGGCACCAACCACTGCCTCCCGGTGTTTTTGCAGATCGCGGTATTGGTCGCGCAACGACTGACGCTTGGTTTCCGCATCCTGCTTGTCTCTAATCCATCCTGTGCGAGCCTTCTCCTCTTCTTCTTCGGCTGTACCATGTTCCGCTCGCGCACTCTCCAAGCTTTCTCGCGCCTCTACTGCGGCTCTCTTGGTGTCTCCGAGCTCCGCAAGTTGCCGCATCAGGCGCTCTCGCAAATCGCGAACTTCGCTCACCTTGCCTGAGAGTGCGCGGCGACGTCCAGCAGCCTGGGCCTCCTTCTCGAGTCGCTCGAGTTCCTCGGCGAGGGGAGCCACCGTGGAAAGTTCGGGCGCGATTATCTGCAGCTGAGTTCTGGCGTCAAGTGCCTCGGCCAATTCTCTATCGAGCCTTTCGAAGTCTCTCCTGGCTTCTTGCACGTCCCGTTCGGCAACACGAAGCTCGCTGTCCAGCGAGAGAACTGACTCACGTACCTTGACCATCTCGGTCCATGCCGGGCCTTTCGCTTCGAACACCCGCTTGGCAGCCACATGAGCCTTCTTAGCCGACGACGATTGAGCTTCCACTTCCTGAGCCCGGCACCTTGCATGCTCGAGATCCCGCTCCAGTTCCTCTTCGTTGGCCAGTCCCTGCTCGAGTCCGGCTAATTCGCCACGGGCCCGCGTGCGGACCTCTCGCAGCTTGTCCTGGCCCAGCTTCAGCTTGTCGTATCCGAGTATCTTGGAGAGAAACCTGGAGCGGTCCGTGGACCCCATTGCACCCATCACGGCGAGCTCTTTCTGGCCGGTGAAGTAGGTGTTGAAGAACTCATCTCGCGAAAGCCCCATAACCCTAGTGATCCGGCTGCTTACCTCTTGCTGACTGTCGGCAATGGGATCATTCTGGCGATCCTGAAATAGCTCCGCCTTGTACAGCCCCCGAGCCACCCGGAATTCGTGAGCGCCAAGCGTGAAGTCAACCTCCACGCGGACCTGTGACCTGCCAGGTGCGCGATGGCGACGAATGGAATCCCTACTGCCGCGGGCGGCAGCGTTGCCATAAAAAGCCCAAGCGATCGCTTCCAGAAGCGTAGACTTCCCAGCTCCATTTGGGCCGACAATGGCAGTGATACCGGGGCCGAATTCTATTTCGGTCTCCGCGTGCTGGCGGAAGTTCACGAGCTTGATTCGGTGGAGTTGCACTATTCCTCCAACAGATCCCGCTCGACTTCGTCCATGTACCGGAGACCCAGCTCTAGGAGCCGCTCACGGTCGACATCGTCCGTGAGCGGACGACGCCCCAAATAGTCCTCTACGAGTTCCGTGAGCGTCTGACGCTTCCCCGGTGCTCCAACACCTACCTTTCTCTCGGCCGCAGGCCGCCTGATATCCAGATTGTAATGAAGCGCGTCCGCCTTGATCTCACGAATGCGTTTGTGGTCGAGATCCCGGACAACCGGCCGCGGAACATCGAGCACCACCTGCCTCACTACCTGATCGCTAACGGAATCCGGAACCTGCTGGACACGCTCCGAGATCAAGCCGTCCAGTTCTGCTGCTCCGAGACCATCGCCTTGGATGAGCTCCAAGTCGATGATCCGGCGCTCTCGAACGACGGGCCGGAATTCCACCCGGAGGCTCTCCCCTAGCTCCACCACCAGCCAACCCTTCTCTCCCTTCCTACCCTCCCCCTCCTCATCGACCAGTTCGCCCCACGGGTTCGTACTCACATAGTCAAGCGATCCCGAGTACCAGACATTGTTTGCCACCGCGCGAGCAACATGGTAGTGACCCAAAGCCACATAATCCCACTCTTCGGCATGGAGATCCGCTGGGTCGATCACAACGCCGCCGTAATCGAGCACCGTTGTGTCTCTGCTCAATACGCCCGCTATCTCTCCGTGCAATACCAACACATTGCGCATGTCGTCGGACGGCGGTTTCGGAATGGCGTCGGGGCCCGAACCAAGGCCCGCATGAGGAATGCAAACGAGGCGCAAACCGAGCTGTCGGAAAACAAACTCACGGGTTTCGAATGCGGCGACGCATACCCCGTCGATGGCCTCAAATAACTTCAGAATGGTACCTGTTTCGGTGGATCGCGGAGTGTCGTGATTGCCCGCGATGACGACGACCGGCGAATCGGGCAGTTCAACCCGTAGGCGTCGAAGTTGTCTGAATGCTTGTAGTATTGCTGTGTTGGTGGGTCTAACCGAGTGAAATAGATCTCCTGCAATCACAACTACGTCTGGCTGGGTTTCGATCACATCCCCGATGGCTCTTTCAAAGACGCGAGAGATATCGGCCTCGCGTTGATTGATGCCGTTGGCTGCCTGGCGATGATATTGCCGGCATCCCAGATGAATATCGCCGAGATGAGCTAGTTTCACCGTTCTACGGCTGGACCCTGAACCGGGTTGTGACGTGCATCGTCAACTCGGGTTCCCGGCGTTCAATCGTCGGAGTATCCGAAGGCCGGCTCTTCGATATTTCCATGGTGACCCTATTCGCTCCCGATACGAAGCCATTCCAACCACTAGACCAAACCAACTGCCCCTCCAGCTCCGAAGTAACCGCTAGACCTGTTGCAGCAAGGGCATGCAGGTCTTCTTCTGTGGCAGGCCGTATGTAGCCTGAAACAGTGAAGTAACCCAGCGTATCCTGTGTCCTTTGCACGGTGCTGTCCAGTGTGATACGTGTGGAGAAAGTCATCGCTGGAAGCTCACCGATCTCGCGTGGCACAGAAGAGCTGACCCGCTCGGGAAGTTCGGACTCAACCATCCACGCTCCACCGACACGCACAGCTTGTTCGGGCAAGGTCAAACCCGGGATACCCGTGAGAATGTCCAGAAGCCCAGTCACCTCCGGCAATCGTGTTCCCGATCGCTCGGTCGAAAGGTTCAATTGGCTGTCGACCCTGGCTTGAGTCCACACCAAATCGGCGCCGGGCACCTCGAACTCCCGCCAAGCACCCCTGCCCGACCGCACCCGCGCCCTCACGGAATCATACGCCATATGCATGACGGTCCCGCCTTCAGCCAGTTCCAGCGCCACGGATCGCACCGAACCCAAGTCTGCCGTCTCAATCGCGCTGCCTTCGGCAGGTACGATTCGCGCGACTGTCTGAAACAGCGTGTGCACGGCCACGTCGCGTTGTGGCACGTACCGGAGCAAGAGCTGGCCTTGCCCGGTGAGGCTCACGGGACAAATCTGTGCGAGAAGAAATGCCACAAGTATCCGCCGTCGCATTACTACCGTCCCTTTGAATGGACTTTCATCTGAGAGCCGCAGTGAATTCGCATATCCGACCCAATGCGCTCAGCAACTCCTTTTCCGGGACCGCGTACGAGAGACGAACCCAATCTGTGGCACCAAAATCATCCCCCGGAACCAACAAGACTCCCTTTTCGGTCAGTAGACGCTCGCAATATGCCTTTGAAGAATCGACATCATCCTTGAAACAGCCGTCGACCCGGAAGAACAAGTGGATGCCACCAAGCGGCTCGACAAACTCGATTCCGGGCATCTGTTCTCGAAAATGAGAGACGGCCAAATCTCGACGGTTGCGGATTTCTTCGATCCCCCGTTTCGCATCGATCTCGGCTCGCTCATCGGAGTATGCTGCAACACCCGCCCACTGTGCGGGAAACGCGGTGATCCCATTGACGTGTTCAAACAACGCCGCCAGTGCTCGTGCAACGGAGTGTGGTGCAAGGGAAAACCCAAGCCGCCAACCACCCAACGCATAGGTGTTGCCCGGCCCGCCGACAACTACCGAACGTTCGAGAAGTTCATCCGGCAAATCCAATACTGACGGCGCGGCGCCCGACCCAAAGTGAATGCGACGACAGACCTCGTCGGAAATCACCCAACACCCCCGCTCCAGGGCCCATTCGACAATAGCCTTCAGTTCCGCCTTGGTGTATACCGCTCCGGTTGGATTCACCGGTGAGCTGAGCACGATGCCCGCAGTATCAGGCGTCGCCGCGCGGTTCAGTTGATCGACTCCCACCTTGAAGCTCCACTCGATCTCGCCCGTCACCGGGATCGGCCTGGCTCGGGAGAGGCGCACAGCCTGGATTATGGAATGCCATGTGGGAGTAGGCACTAACACTTCATCAGACGAGTCGAATAGCGAGAAACATGCACCGAACAAGGAAGGCCTGGGCCCGTTCGAAATGACGATATTGTCCGCATTCACAGGACGTCCACCAGACATCAGCGACAGATGTCTGGCGATCGCCACACGAAGGTCGAGCAAACCAGCGGCAGCAGTTTGTGCATCCTTGCCCTGCTGGATTGCCCTTTGAGCCGCCTCGGCGATGACTTTCGAAATTAGCAGCCGTGGTTCATCCAGAGCGAGGTCGAACAGCTCTTCTCCAGCCCCACGCCGCTTCCCCGCTTCCCTGCGCATGGAAATTTCGAAGGGAACCATCAAGCCATCGATGTTCCTAGAGAGCTTAATCTCACCGTCAGCGGAGCCTCTGCTCACGGATTGACAACTCCATAGCGCCGGAGGATTTCCAACGTCGGTTCGATTGGCAATGCCTCCGCCGTTCCGCGGTGCCCCTTCACCGTGGTTGCCATGAACAGCGAGTTGTAGATGGCCTCTTCGGTTGCCTCGATGGTCGCGTGGAAAAGCGGGCTCATATTGCCATTGGGAACCGGATTCGAGTCGGCGAGCCGTGAAACCGGCACCGTGCTGAACGAGATCACGAAATCGCCGGAACCGTTCGTCATGGAGCTTCCGGTGCGGGCAAGCCCGGCAAGCGCACGACGCGCCAATCGCGTGAGGTTACGACTGTCGAGCGGTGCATCGGTCGCGACCACGATCATTATGGAGCCGTCGGCTGAATCCTCTCCGGTCCATCCACCCGGAGCTCCGCGACCCTCGGATTCTACACCTTCCACTTGCCTTCTTAGATAGTACCGACCCAATTCCCGTCCAACGGGTGCGCCAGCGATCGTCAGTACGCCACCATAGTTGGACTGAACGAGCACGCCGACCGTCCACCCGCCGAGTCCCCCCGGCAGCTGCCGGCTCGACGTACCGATCCCACCCTTCCACCCAAATGCTCGTGTTCCTCTTCCAGCGCCCACGCTGCCCTGCTCTACCTGTCCACCCCGGGCATCGGATATGGCCTGAAGAACATCGGCTTCGGAGATCGGGCGAAGGCGAATGTGGTTGAGAGACCCGTCATTGGTTTCACCAACCACCGGATTGGCAGACCGCACGTTTTCATTGCCTGGCAAATTGAGCAAGTATGTCAGAACTGCATCCGCCGCCCTCGGCACACAGAGAGTGCAAGTTAGTATCACCGGCGATTCCAATTCTCCGAGTTCCTGCACTTGCGTGGACCCTGCTAGCTTGCCGAAGGCGTTACCGATCACCACGGCAGCCGGCACCTTTTCTCGAAAGACGTTGCCGCCGTGCGGTAGGATGGCAGTCACGCCCGTGTTGATGGAGTCTCCACTCACCACCGTCGTTTGCCCGACCGCCACTCCACTGACATCTGTGATCGCATTGAGAGGCCCTGGAGCAAGAATGCCGGTAATGATCCCGAGCTCTCGCGCTGTGGCTCGATCCTGAGCGTCGAGTCGCTCAGTGTGCAACAACATCTGAATCCCGGTCAGGATCCACAGCAAGAGCAGTTGAGAACGCAAACGAGACGATCGTCTCTCGGATGAGCGCGCAGTGCGAATGTCTTCCGCCATTAAGAGCTCCGTTCAGATCTGTTTCGCCCGACCTGGAGTCTCGGACTTTGGCCACGTTGAAACGTCCAAGCTAATCTACAGGTTGCGGTATGCCCTTGCGCAAGCTAGCATCCCCAACGCGCCGAGAAACTCGCCGCCGACTATTTGACAATCGAGGGAACCGTGTCCTGGGATAACGCGCCAAATTTTGACGCGGCATATCGTGCCGCTCTTTCAACCGGAAGAAATCTCATCTATGTCTGCCCACCCGCCTGGTGGACAGTATTGCCGCTTATTAAAGAGCTACCGCCCGCTCCCACCCCTGGGACTAGGAACCTCGTTCTCGTACCTGAGGCCATCGGTCTCCGAGAATGCGCCGCATTCATCAACTCGGTCGAGCACTTCCGCCCGGTACACGCTGCCACCGGCCTCACCCGGACCGGCAGAGTTCTCAGTTCAAATACCATCGCCACACTGGTTTGTACACCAGAGGACCTGCTCAAGTTATTGTCTCGGTCCGCTATCGATCTCGGATCGATAGAACGGATGGTATTGTGTTGGCCGGAGTTACAACCAGGCCACCCAGACTTGGATACCATCGAGACGATCCTGGGGGAAGGTCGAGAAACACAGCGAGTCGTGGTCACGTCAGACCCGTCGTTGCACACCGATTTCCTGGAGCGCCACGCCCGCCGGGCACCTACGGCAGTCGCTGCACCCCCATCCCAAGATCCAGCCGGCGCCGCAAGATATGCAGTGACGGATTATTCACGCTTGCCGGATACGTTGAGTTCCGCTCTTGACGTGCTGAATCCTGGGACAACTCTGATCTGGGATCCAAGTGCCGCGGGTTCCAGCGTGGCGGACTTCCTCGTGGGTCAAGCGGGTGTGACGATCAGCGCGAATCCGGATGAGATCACATGTGACCTGGCAATCGCCCTACAACTACCGACACGAGGGGTTTTCGAGACACTCCAGGCGAACTCTCGAAACGTGCTGCTAATCGTCCGGGCCTTCCAGGTCCCGTTCGTGCGGAATCTACTGGCTTCGGCCCGTCCACTCCCTCTGCCATCGGAAGTAGACCGGGCGCACGGCAGAGCATACAGACTGAGACAAGAGATACGAGAGCACATAGAAGGGCACTCTCTTTCGGATGGTTTTCTAGCTCTCTCGCCGCTTTTCGACGAACACGATCCGACCACCGTTGCCGCTGCGCTCGCCTCGCGATTGACCCTGCCAGAGGCACCTGAGGGTATAGTCGAGGACGTGCCAACTTGGATGAGGATTCGGATCGATGCGGGGAATCGCCACCGGATACGTACTGGAGATTTGGTTGGTGCTCTGTTGAATGCCGTTGAGATTCCAAAGAACCGAGTTGGCAAGGTGGAAGTGCGCGACGGCTACTCGTTGATTGAGGTTCGGACGGATGTAGCCGACACCGCGGTCAAGGGACTCAACGGTCTCGTGTTGCGCGGCAACAAGCTGACGGCTCGACCCGATCGTCATTAGACACCAGCCGAGCCGCCGAGCTTATGATTCGATTGTGTGACCCTGCTGCCTAGCCGTTAACTCCGTCTTTCAGAGCCTGGCCTGCTTTGAACGCCGGCACTTTCGCGGCAGCGATCTGGAGTGCCTCCCCAGTCCTAGGATCACGACCGGTACGGGCGGCTCGATCACGCACAACGAAACTTCCGAATCCAGTAATCTGGACTTTGCCGCCACCCTTGAGTTCGGAGGCTATGATCCCACTCGATCCGAACAACGCGTCGATCGCACGAGTAGCGTCCGCTTTCGACAAGCCCGCCGCAGAGGCAAGAGCGTCCTGCATGTCTGTCTTGTTCACCGTACCCCCAGTCTCCGGATGAAGCGTTCTCGAATCCCCGTGCGCGAACCGCGCCCACGGGACGATATTACATCCTACCAACAAGTAGCATCCTAACGCCTGTCCCGCAAGCGCCTTGATTCTGGCGCAGGCCTGCGATAACCTGATTCTTCGCTCTGATCGGAAGGAATTCCCTGTGTCAGCCGTGACTCCTGTCGGACGTATCGAGGTGATTGCCGGCGTAATGTTCAGTGGAAAAACAGAGGAACTGATTCGACGTGTACGCCGCGCCATTATAGCCGGTAAAACCGTCCAGGTGTTCAAGTCTCACTTGGACGACAGATACATGACAATGCACTCGGTCACCACACACGACGGCCTTACGGTGGAAGCACAGCCGGTAGATTCTGCTGCTGAGATCATGCGGTTGCTTCGGCCATCCACTCGAGTCGCGGCGATTGACGAGGTGCAGTTCCTAGACGGAGCTATCGTCGCGGTAACAAAGACACTTGCCGACCGTGGTGTGAGAGTCGTGGCTGCAGGCACCGATACCGACTTTCGCGGGGAGCCGTTCGGAGCCATGCCGGCCCTGATGGCAGTGGCAGAGACCGTAGACAAGCTCCACGCCGTGTGCGTGAGTTGCGGAGGACAAGCCTGCAGAAACCAACGGCTGATTGATGGGCAGCCCGCCCACTACGATTCTCCCACAATCATGGTTGGGGGACGCGAACAGTACGAGGCCCGCTGCAGAGCCTGCCATGAGGTGCCCAAAGAGGATGACCTACAGACAGCCCTCCTTTAGTGTGCGATTGAGAACCGACGCGTCCAGTGGTAGGTGCCCAAACCTACCGCCCTACCGCCCTACGCCCCTACGGCCATGCTAAACGTCGCCCTTACCGGCAACATCGCATCAGGGAAATCGGCCGTAGTCGACCTGTTTGCTCGTTGGGGGGCCACGATCATCGACTCCGATGTACTCGTAGCTGAGGTTCAACAGCCGGGGACGGCTACCCTTCAGGCATTGGCAAACGAGTTTAGTAGCTCGATCATATCGCCCGATGGCACGTTGGATCGTGCCGAGTTGCGTCGCATCGCGTTTTCCGACAGCGAAGCGAGGGCCAAGCTCAATGAAATTGTACATCCGGCGGTGAAGACTCGCAGAGAAGCCCTGCTGGCTGAAGCGCAGAGTCGCGGAGACCGGATTGTCGTGAGCGACATACCGCTCCTGTTTGAAGTTCTGGATCCGACCACCTTCGACATGGTGGTATTGGTTGAATCGCCCAACCCTGTTCGCCACATGCGTTTATTGAACAGAGGGTTGACCGGAGAAGAAGCAGATTTGCTGATGGCATCGCAAATGCCGTCCGAGGAAAAGCGGGCTATGGTCGACATCGTCATCGAGAACACCGGCACCTTCGAGGACCTCGAGCAAGCGGCAAAGAAAGCTTGGGCGGTGATCTCCTCGCGTGCCGACGGATAACACCTGGTCGCGCCTCCTGACGGTGTTGCTCGGACTGATGGGGCACGAGTGCCGGGCCCGCAGATTTCCGGATTAGCCGAGCGGTTGACAGCCACCGTATCCCCGAATAACCTAAGCCTCGCGAACCACATTCTTAGGAAGACGTACAGATGCCAAATATCCCAGAAGATTTGTATTACACCGACGAGCACGAATACGTTCGGCCTGAGGACGACAACGTCGTCGTCGTAGGGGTCACCGACTACGCACAGGGCGAACTGGGCGACGTGGTGTTCGTCGAACTACCCGAAATAGGCGCCGAATATCAGAAAATGGATGCATTCGGCACGATCGAGGCTGTCAAGGCGGTGAGCGAGCTCTTTAGCCCGCTGGCGGGTGAGATCGTTGACGTCAACACAGACTTGGACGACAACCCTGGCCTGGTCAACGAAGACCCCTATGGTGCAGGCTGGATGATCAAGCTGCGCATTGAGAACCCCTCAGATCTCGACCAGCTCCTGACTGCGCCTCACTACGCCGAGCACATCGGCGAGTAGCATAACTGCTACCCGCCGCCATCCGACCATTGGTATCTAACGCCCTGGTGGTTGCCGGGGCGTTTGTGTAAAGGATCGCTCCAAATGTCGACCACAATTCCACACAACAATTTCGACCAGTTCATCGATCGTCACTTGGGACCGCGTGACGATGATATGAAGTCGATGCTCGAGACAGTTGAATACGACTCACTCGATTCACTGATGGACGCTGTCGTCCCGAGTGACATTCGCCGGGACCAGCCACTCGACCTCCCCACCGCCAAGACCGAGCCGGAAGCACTCGGAGAGCTTTGCGAAATCTCTTCAGAGAATCAGGTATACAGATCCTACATCGGAATGGGGTACTCAAACTGCTACACACCGAACGTGATTTTGCGCAACCTGCTCGAGAATCCCGGTTGGTACACCGCGTATACGCCGTACCAGCCTGAGATCGCGCAGGGACGCCTAGAGGCGCTGTTGAACTATCAGACCATGGTCTCGGATTTGACTGGCCTCGACGTAGCAAACGCCTCGCTGCTGGATGAAGGCACCGCTGCTGCCGAAGCCATGACTTTGACCATTGCCGCAGCCAAGCGTGTCGAAGATCCCGTGTACCTCGTCGACGAAAACTGTCATCCGCAGACCATTGCGATAATGAAGACGCGGGCCGAGGTGAGAGGTATAGGGATTAGGGTGGGAGATCCGGAATCGTTCGAATTTGGGTCCGACGTCGTCGGCGCGCTCGTGCAGTACCCCGCGACCCTCGGGAATATCGAGGATTACCGGGATCTGTGCACCGGAGCCCGTGATGCCGGCGCAATGATCACGGTGGCCACCGACCTCCTGTCACTAACCATGTTGACGCCTCCGGGTGAGTTCGGTGCGGATATCGCTGTTGGCAACTCCCAGCGATTCGGAGTTCCGTTCGGATACGGCGGACCGCATGCGGCATTCTTTGCCACGACCGACAAGAACAAACGCCTCATGCCAGGGCGGCTTATAGGAATCACAAAGGACAGCGGCGGAAGGCCTGCACTGCGCATGGCACTCCAGACCAGAGAGCAGCACATACGCCGAGATAAGGCGACGAGCAACATTTGCACGGCTCAAGTACTGCTGGCGGTGATCGCAGGAATGTTCGCGGCTTACCATGGCCCAGCCGGCCTGCTTCGTATAGCCAGGCGCGTGCACGCCATGACCAATACCTTGGCCGAAGGGCTGCGTAGATTCGGCTACACGATCGTCCATGACTCGTACTTTGACACGCTCTGCATCGAAGCCGATGCCGCGCGCATCGAAAAGGTCCTTGCTTCAGCACTCGAGGGAAGGATCAACCTGCGTAAGGTGTCCGATACCCGAATCGGAGTATCGCTCGACGAGACGACCAAGCTGAGCGACCTGGCTGACCTCTTTGTTTCGTTTGCGCTCGACGAGACAATTCCGTTCGAGGTTGATGCGCTCGCCGAGGAGACCAAGGACGCCCAGGCAATTCCCGCGTCCCTGACTCGAACCAGCCCATACCTGACGCACCAGGTGTTCAACAGGTATCACGCCGAGATGGAGATGATGCGTTATCTCAGTAAGCTCGAGAAACGCGACTTATCTCTCACTTCGGCAATGATCCCGCTCGGCTCGTGCACAATGAAGCTGAACGCCGCTTCCGAGATGATTCCCATCACCTGGATGAGTTTTGGGAGCCTGCATCCCTTCGTACCGAGAGAACAGGCGAAGGGTTATCGAATCATGATGGAACAGCTCGAGAAGCAGCTCGAAGAAGCCACTGGGCTCCCGCACACCTCGCTTCAGCCGAATTCCGGCGCAAACGGCGAGTACGCAGGCCTGCTAGTGATCCGGGCATATCAAAAGGCGCGCGGAGAATCACATCGGAATACTTGCCTGATCCCGAAATCCGCGCACGGTACCAATCCGGCGAGCGCGGTGATGGCCGGTATGAAGGTTGTGACGGTCAAGACGGACGAGCAGGGAGACGTCGACCTGGACGATTTGCGTGCAAGAGCGGAAGAACACGCGGACACGCTCTCGGCGCTCATGATCACCTATCCGTCGACACATGGTGTGTTTGAGCACAACATTAGAGAGATATGTGAGATCACGCACCAGAACGGAGGCCAGGTCTACCTGGACGGCGCCAACATGAACGCACAGGTCGGGCTGTGCAGGCCCGGTGACTACGGTGCAGACGTCGTCCACCTGAACCTCCACAAGACATTCGCGATTCCACATGGTGGTGGCGGGCCGGGAATGGGCCCGATCTGCGTCGCAGAGCACCTGGGTGCGTTCCTTCCAGACCATCCGGTGGTTCCCCTCGGGCACGACCAGTCATGCGGTACCGTTGCTGCGGCACCGTGGGGAAGCGCGTCCATTCTGCCCATTTCCTGGATCTACCTCGCGCTCACCGGTGCCGAGGGTCAAGCGAAGGCAACCAAGGTCGCAATCCTCAGTGCGAACTATGTGGCCAAGAGGTTGGGAGACGCCTTCCCGCTGTTGTATTCAGGTGACAATGGCCTGATCGGCCACGAGTGTATCCTCGACCCGAGGCCATACAAGGCAACAACCGGGGTCGACGCAGAAGACATTGCCAAACGCCTGATGGACTACGGGTTCCATGCTCCTACTCTGTCGTTCCCTGTCCCGGGTACACTAATGGTTGAACCCACCGAAAGTGAGTCGAAGGAAGAGTTGGACAGGTTCTGCGACGCGATGCTCGCAATCCGTGAAGAGATCCTCGAAATCGAAGAAGGCCGCGCCGACAAGGAAGACAACCTCCTCAAGAATGCCCCGCACACCATGCAGGTCGTGGCTGCCGACAATTGGAGCCATCCGTATTCGCGGGAACGCGCTGCGTTTCCGACGCCGGAAACACGAGATCACAAGAGTTGGCCCACTGTTGGACGGGTCGAAGGCGCATACGGCGACAGGCACTTCATCTGTACGTGCGAGTCGTGGGATCCAGCCTCGTATGAGGCAGATGCCGAAGGGGCCTAACAAGTCGTGCACTGGACCCTGATCGTCGAGCCGACGGGGCGCCCAGGCAGCGAAAACATGAGCATAGACTACTCCCTCCTGCGCCGCGCGCAGGGGGGAGAGGCGTTTCTACGGCTCTATCGCTGGCAGCCGGCCTGCCTATCCTTCGGCCGCAATGAACCCGCCACTCGCAGATACGACATCGACGAAATCAAAAGGCTCGGTCTCGACACGGTGCGGCGTCCAACCGGAGGGCGGGCGGTCTGGCATGACGCTGAACTCACATACGCCGTTGCCGCACCCAACGAAACGTTTGGAACCCTGCGCGAAACGTACAATATTATCCACGCTACACTGGCGGCTGGTTTGCGGCGCCTTGGCATTGCCGCAGATCTCGCTCAGCCACGAGTTGCGGGAACTACGGCATTGTCCGGAGGGGCCTGCTTCGCATCTCCCGTCGGGGGCGAGATAATCTCGGCAGGAAAAAAGCTGGTAGGCAGCGCACAGGTTCGCGAAGAAAACGCTTTCCTCCAACATGGCTCAGTGCTGCTGCACGACGGCCAGGATGTCGTAGCCAAGGTGACTGCGGGTGAACCGGTGCTGCCCGATTCTACATCGATTTCGGCTGTGCTGGGGCGAGACGTTGAGTTTGGCGAGGTCGCCGAAGTGTTGGTGAGGGAAATCCGGGAAAGGTGGTTCGGCACATGGGAGGAGCGGGAACTTCCATGTGCTCCTTTGGAAAACATCAGGTTCGCAGATTCAGAGTGGACCTGGCGCAGGTGACCCATCTTCATCAGGGGCGTCGAATATGAAACTGTCTTCGAGGAGCGCAGTGGTCGTCGCCGCGCTTGTCACGGCTTCAGGACTGTGGAGTTGCACACCTGACTTATCGTGCGAAAGTAATTGGTGCGGCACGATCGTCGTCTCCAGCGGGCCCGTGCAGGCTCTCTTCCCACCTCAGCCTCAGCCTTTGGACATCGACCTGGGAGTGGCCGATCTCGTATTTTCGAAACTCGCCGAGGTGGGACCGAGCTTCAGCACAGTCGGCGACACCGACTTCGTCACCGACCTGGCCAGCTCGTGGACCTTCGAAGACGATCTCACGATCAGTTTTGCTCTCAATCCATCTGCTCGTTGGCACGATGGCATGCCTGTGACGGCACATGATGTCGTTTACACGATGGGGGTTTACCAGAATCCAATCGTGAATCCTAGTGCTCGAGCGCGACTCGGGGAGATCTCATCTGTCACCGCCCGAGATTCTCTGACTGTAGTGTTCCGATTCACCCATGCTTACCCAGAGCAATTCTACGACGCAGTCTCGCACGCACACATCCTCCCAAGACATCTTTTGGAATCGGTGGCTCCGGAGGATCTGAGATCACACGAGTACGCACTGCATCCTGTTGGGAGCGGACCATATCGAGTCGTTAGCTGGACGCCCGGAGAGGTACTCGAGCTAGCAGCCGATTCGACCCATTTCTTAGGACGTCCCGGAGTACCGCGAATCATATTGAGTCCGGTCTTCCAGGCCCCAGACGCAGTTAACGAACTCATCGCCGACCGTGCTGATTATGTCTACTATGTTCCAAATCCATCCGATATGGAACGAGTTGAGAACTCACCAGAGCATCGTCTAGTCGAATATCCCTCGAACACTTACAACTTCGTCGGTTTCAACCTGCGCGACCCCGAAGACGACAGTCGTCCCCATCCACTGTTCGGAGACCGCGCGTTGCGTCGAGCTATCGTTAAGGCCGTGAATCGACCTGCACTTCGCCAGGCTGTACTGGGAGATATTACTCTACCGTCCGTAGGCCCAGTCACGCCGGCGTTATCGATTTGGGATGAGGATTTGCCTGAGGATATTCCGTTCGATTCCGCAGGCGCCCGCATTGCCTTGAATGGCCTCGGTTGGAGTGATACGGACGGTGACGGAATCTTGGACCGCGGCGGTAGGGCGCTCGAGTTCGATCTCCTGGTGCCACCGAGCGCCGTACGTCAACGGGGTGCGCTCATCCTACAGGATCATCTTGGCAGATCCGGGATTCGGATGCATATCGTAGAGGTCGAATGGGCAGCGTTTTTCAGCCGGACTGGCAGTGGGGAGTTTGACGCTCAGTACAGTTCGTTGGGCCAAGACCCCAGCCCTTCAGCCCTTGCCACCAACTGGACCGAAGACGGATTTGACGGGTTCAACTGGGGCAAATACTCGAATCCGGAATACACGAGACTGGCTCGAGAGGCTCGCGACGGCACCGATCCAGCGGAGCGTCTCGCGAAATGGCACGCAGCAATTGCAATCATCAACCAAGATGCACCTGCAATCTGGTTGTATGTGCCGAGAAAGTTTGCAGCGATCCACAATAGGTTTGAAGACGTGTACATATTCCCGTTTCAGCCTTGGATAGGGCTTCCCTACTTCAAGGTGCCGGCAACGAGTCTGGTGGAACGCGACCTCTACGGCGTCAACTGAAGTGATTCGGTACCTGGGGGGACGGTTGCTACAAGGCGTAGCCATCGTCTTCGCCGTTGCCACACTCACATTTGTCTTGCTTCAGCTCGCACCGGGAGATGCCGTTGACGCACTAGGTGCAAACGGAAGACTCCCACCCGAGATTGCGGAACAGCAACGTGTGAACTTCGGACTCGACAAGCCGGTCGCCGAACGATACGTGCATTACATCACGAACGTAGCTCGCGGCGACCTGGGTCACTCTTACAAATGGCCAAACTCAGTCGCCAAAACGATCGCGCAACGCATACCGGCTACACTCGTCCTAACGCTGGCGGCACTACTCATCGACTTCGCATTGGGGATTGTGATTGGCGCTTATCAAGGTACCCGCAGTCGGTCCCGCGCTGATGATGGGCTTTCCATAGTCACGCTCACCTTGTTCTCAATCCCCGTGTTCTGGCTGGGCGTGATATTTGTTTTGATCTTCACCCACGCGCTAGGATGGTTGCCTCCGAGCGGCGTTCGTACACCGTGGCTGTATCCTCACGTGTCCTTTTTTGGTTCGGTCTGGGATCATGCCACGCATCTCGTGCTGCCTGCGCTCACCCTAGGGATCATAGGCGCGGCATCGACGGCGCGATTCCAGCGCGGAGCTATGATCGACGTATTGAGGCAAGACTACGTTCGGACCGCTCGTTCTAAAGGGCTCGCAGAAAAGTCGGTGTTGTACCGACATGCCCTTCGAAACGCGCTTCTACCGGTAATCACGCTTTTCGGGCTTTCCTTTCCAGTCCTGCTGTCCGGAGCTGTGCTCGTCGAGGACGTGTTCGCCTGGCCGGGCCTGGGCAATCTGGCTGTCGACGCGTTTCGGAACCGCGACTATCCCCTGGTGACCGGAATGGCGATAGTTGTCTCGGCGATGGTCGTCGTAGGCAATCTTGTCGCCGACCTGCTGTATCGAGCGGTTGACCCGAGAACGAGGCAGCAAGCGTGAGTGGTACCGCTGAGCGGCTCATGCGCGATCGGCGGGCGTTGGCGGGCGCTCTGTTAGTCCTCTTCATGTTGGTGGCCACCAGTTCTGCCCTGCTCATCGTACAATTCGATCCTGCCGAGCAGCTCGGATATGCTCTTCAACAACAGCCACCGTCGTTGACACACCCGTTCGGCACCGATCACGTCGGGCGTGACGTTCTGAGCAGGGTGCTATCCGGAATTCGGCTGTCTCTAACCATCGCGACAGTCTCGGTGCTACTCTCCCTGACTATCGGAACCGGTATCGGACTCACCGCTGGATACTTCGGAGGATTCATCGATACGATCCTGATGCGATGCGTTGACGCCGGTCTCGCGGTGCCACGCATTCTTTTGCTGCTAGTACTCTTGACTCTGTTCCCTACAGGAATTGTGGGATTGATTGCTGTGTTGGGGCTGACCAGTTGGTTCGGTACGAGTAGGCTCGTGCGAGCAGAGGTGTTGAGTCTTCGGGAACGCGACTTCATAGTGGCAACCAAAGCACTCGGCGTGCGCGGGCGAAGAACATTAGCCCGGCACCTGCTGCCAAACGTGATTGGGCCGGTGATTGTTTCGGCAACACTTGGAATAGGACACATCATCCTGATCGAGGCAGGGCTGTCATATCTTGGTGCGGGAGTCCCTAGGCCTACAGCATCGCTCGGGGGAATCATCAATGACGGAATGCGCAGCTTGCAGGATGCTTGGTGGATTTCCACGTTCCCTGGAGTCATAATTGTGCTCATTGTGATAGGCTTCAGTCTCGTCGGCGACGGCTTGCGCGACGCCTTAGACCCGAGAGGTCCATGAACAGAGTGCTCAGCATCAAGCATCTCAGCACGAGCTTTAGTACCGAGCGCGGTACCGCTCTCGCAGTGGATGATGTATCGCTCGACCTCTTCGATAGTGAGACACTCGGCGTCGTTGGTGAGTCAGGATGCGGAAAAACCGTAACAGCGCTCTCCATATTGAGGCTCATTGAGCCGCCAGGCAGAATCGCAGAGAACAGCATCGTTGAATTCGAGGGCTCCAATTTGATGGAGCTGGGACCAGGTCAGCTGAGGGAGATTCGCGGCGCCGGCATAGCGATGGTATTTCAGGAACCGACAGCCAGCCTCAACCCGGTGCTTACTGTCGGATCGCAGATCTCAGAAACGCTTCGAGCCCACACCGACATTGCCCGACCGGCGGCGCGCGCCAGAGCTGTGGAATTGTTGGACCTCGTGGGTATCCCAGATCCGGACAAACGGATCGGAGACTATCCACACCAACTGAGCGGCGGCATGCAGCAGCGGGTGATGATCGCAATAGCTCTATCCTGCAACCCCAAGGTCTTGATCGCCGACGAACCTACCACCGCACTTGATGTCACCATCCAAGCGCAGATACTCGAGCTCCTGGCCGACCTGAGGAAGCAGTTCGGGATGTCTGTGATTCTCATAACGCACGACCTCGGCATAGTGGCGGGAATCGCAGACCGTGTGGCTGTCATGTACGGTGGGCGAGTCGTCGAGGAGTCGACGACACGGGAACTCTTCAAAGAAGCTCACCACCCGTACACACAAGCACTGTTGCGAGCGATACCCAGAATCGATCGACAGGTCGAACGTCTAGAGACCATTCCCGGCGCAGTACCTCCTGCGACGGCCTGGCCCAAGGCGTGCCGGTTTCACCCTCGCTGCAGGTTTGTGTTCGACCGGTGCCGATCTGAAGAGCCGCCATTGATCGATGCCGGTGACGACCGCAAGACTCGGTGTTGGCTCGTCGAGGAAGCTGAACGGAGTACCTCGTGACGGAAGCCTCCGGCCCGCTCCTCGAACTGGTGAACTTGGTGAAGGACTATAGGGCATCCAGCGGCCTGTTCGCTAAGGCCGACACTCTCCGTGCAGTCGATCGAGTGAACCTCTCCATATACCAGGGTGAGTCGCTCGGGTTGGTCGGCGAGAGTGGAAGCGGCAAGACCACTCTCGGAAGGTGCATTCTCCGGCTGATCGAGCCCACGTCGGGGAGCGTTGCTTTCGATGGGATGGACGTTCTCTCATTGGATCACAAAGCACTCCGCGCTCTTCGCCGCCGCATGCAGATCGTTTTCCAAGATCCATACGGGTCGCTCAATCCACGCATGACAGTGGGCTCGGCAGTTCGCGAACCGATCGTCGTGCACGGCATCGCTTCGAAGAAGGACGCCAACGAGCGCGTTGCCGCTCTGTTCGATGAGGTGGGGTTGGACCCCTCATATGTAGATCGGTACCCACACGAGCTTTCGGGCGGGCAGCGCCAGAGGGTTGGGATCGCCAGAGCGCTGTCTTTAAAGCCGGAATTCGTAGTACTCGACGAACCGGTTTCCGCACTCGATGTTTCGGTACAGGCACAGGTGCTGAACCTACTGGCTGACCTCCGCAAAGGACGCGGCCTGACCTACCTGTTCATTGCGCACGACCTGGCGGTTGTGCGACATGTGGCGGATCGGGTCGCGGTCATGTACCTTGGCAAACTCGTGGAGGTCGCATCCGCCGCAGATGCCTACGCTGAACCCCTTCATCCATACAGCACATCTCTTCTATCGGCCATACCGCAACCCGACCCCGAAGCACAAACCGACCGCATAGTTCTGAGCGGAGATATGCCGAGTGCCCGGAGCCGCCAGCCTGGCTGCGCCTTCTACCCGAGGTGTCCGCATCCAGGCAAGGACGAAGTATGCCGCTCGGAAGAACCCCGTCTGGAGGAAGTGGGGCCTGGGCGTTTCGTGGCATGTTTCAAAACCGAAGACCCCATCACACCGAGTATCTGAACGGATAGGCCATGCCATACATCATCACGATAGTTGCATACCTCGTCGTTCTGCTTTCGGTAGGCATTGTGCTTGCCTCCCGTGCAAAGAGCCAAGAAGGGTTCATGGTTGCGAACCGGCAGCTCACTGCTCCGGTGTTGGTGGCAACATTACTTGCGACATGGATCGGTTCAGGCGACGTATTCAGCGTTTCGGACCTGAGCTACCATCACGGTTATTCATCGCTGATCGGAAGTGCTGGCGGTTGGGTCGGGATCATCGTCGTCTATTTCATTGCCGCCCGGGTTCGTCGGTTCGGACAGTTCACCGCTCCCGACATTCTCGAGGCGCGCTACAACCAATGGGCCAGGCTCCTGGCCGCGGTGACCACGATCATTGCCTACGTGACGATCGTCAGCTACCAGTTCCGAGGTGGCGGATGGGTGTTGAACATTGTCTCCGAGGGCCGGATCACGGTGGACACCGCCGTGCCCGTTGTTGCCATCTTCGTCATCTGCTACACGCTGCTCGCCGGCATGATTTCGGTCGCCTACATGGACGTAATCAACGGCGTTTTCATTCTCGGCGGAGTTCTCCTTGCACTGCCGTTCCTCATCAGTAACGCGGGAGGAATCGCCGAAATTTCGCAGAGCTTGCCCACGCGGGAGCACAAGTTCCTCGGTAACATGACCTGGGTCGAGGCAATGGGGTACTTCATCCCCACGCTTCTGCTCGCGCTCGGCAGCGGAGGCATGTACCAACGCTTCTTCTCCGCCAAAAACGAAAGAGAGGCTCGTCGCTCGGTGGTTGGTTGGGTCATCGGGGTGATCCTCATAGGTATCGCCCTCCAGAGCCTCGCCGTGATCGGCAGCGGCATGTTCATCGGGCTCGATGAGACTGAAGCGGGGCGGATCATTCTGTTGGTCGCGCATGACGGCCTGCCAGTTGTGGTCGGCTGCATTTTAATGGCTGCGATAGTGGCGATCATCATTTCCACAGCAAACAGCTTTTTATTGGTACCCGCCACAAACATCATGCGCGACATCGTGCAGCGGTTTTTCAATCCGGACATCACCGATAAGGGCATCGTTCTCTGGTCGAGGATTGTAGTGGTGATTCTGGGTGCCTGTGCCTACTCACTCCTTTCGTTCTTCCCAAGGGTGTTGAGCGCGACATACGCAGCGTACACTGTATACGGCGCGGGCATAACACCAGCTCTGCTCGCGACATTCTTCTGGAAACGCGCGACGCCGAATGCCGGCGCCATCTCTATAGCGTCCGGTATGGTCGTGACTGTTGCGTGGGAAATCGCTCGAAAGATTATCGGCGAGTTTCCAATGGGTATGCCAGCGATATATCCCGCGTTGATCTGTTCGTTGGCCTGCCTCATCGGTATTTCGTATCTCGAGCCGCCACCGGACGAGAGCAAGTGGAAACCATTCATGAGTTGAATTGAACTGCTTGGAGGTTGTTCATGAGCCTGTTGGTCATAGTTGTGCTCGGCTATCCCTTGCTTCTCATTGGCGTGAGTTTGTGGCGATCCAGAACCGTCAAGAGTCATGAAGACTTTGCCGTCGCGGGCAGGTCCGTGCCGGTATATCTGCTGGTTGGGACTCTGGTTTGCACCTGGATCGGATCGGGATCGCTCTTCGGCGGGGCCGGGCTCGCATATCGCACCGGACTGGCTGAACTCTGGTTTTCGTTTGGGGCGTGGGTGGGCCTCATTTGCGTCTATTTCCTCGCGGGACGCGTTCGCAGAATCGCTGAGTACACCGTCCCAGACCTTCTCGAGAAACGCTACAACGCGACGGCGAGGATATTGGGTACGATCGCAATCATCCTCGCATATGTAACCATTGCAGCTTATCAATTTCGGGGCGGTGGTTGGATCCTGACTATCGTTACCGACGGTGCGATCTCACCGACCATGGGTGTATTGATCACCGCGACGGCGATTGTGGTGTTTACGGCTCTCGCGGGCATGGTGTCCATCGTGACCGTCGATGTTTTCAATGGGATAGTGATTTCCCTCGCGGTGCTACTTGCTCTCCCATACATGGTATTTCAAATGGGCGGCGTGGGCAGCGTCGTCGACGCACTTCCCAGTGCTCACACGACCGTCCTCGGCGGACACAACATTCTTTGGGTGTTCGGTGTCGCTATGCCCACGTTCCTGCTGCTCATGGGAGAGAGCGGTATCTACCAGAAGTTTTTCTCCGCCAAAAACTCACGTGCCGCGCGGCAAGCAGTTTTGGGAATGGTCACCGGTGTGATCGTCCTCGAAACGGCATTGGCACTACTCGCCATCGTGGGCCGAGCCACATACCCGGACCTGATGGAACAAACCTCTGTGGTCGGACGTGCCGCATCGGAAACGATCATCCTTTACATCGCCAGGCACGGACTCCCAATGATTGGAGGCGCCGCACTGTTGGCCGCGGCCGTGGCAATCGTACTTTCGACAGGAAACACTTTCCTCCTGGTGCCCTCGACCAACGTGAGCCGCGATATCTACGAGCGCTTCGTCAATCCCAATGCGACCGAAAAGCAGAAGGTGAACCTACAGAGAGTGTCGATCGTGGCTTTTGGCGCGCTGGGTATCGTGCTGCTGACACAATTCACCACTGTTCTAGGAATGGCGTTGTACGCCTATTCTCTGGTGGGAGCAAGTCTCACACCTGCGTTGCTAGCCTGTTTTCTGTGGAGGCGCGTGACTCCTCAAGGCGGTGTGGCCTGTATTGCCGGCGGCCTCGTGAGCATCGTGGGTATAAAAGTGATGAATACTCTCGGCGTTGGATTTGCGATGAGTTTGGGGGGGACGGAATTCGATTTTGCGAGCAGCGACTACATCGTCATCCCAGGTGTGATTATCTCCGTGGGCCTATTGATCGTAGTCAGTTTGCTCACCAAACCTTCGGAGCCGGAGAAGTGGGCCCCGTTTTTCACCAGTGAGGAAGAGGAAGCTGTCTAGCCGAACAGATCGTTCTGATCGTCAGAAGCGCTCGATGCTTCTGCCCTGAGCAGGGCCTGCAGCCGATTCTTCCACGCTGCGACGTCGAAGTGTGCCTCAGCCACCAACATTCTGGCTAGCACATCGGGAATGTCGTCAAGCGCGTCGAGCATGTCCGCAGAAATCTCCTGAGCTTCCTGCATCTGGAAGTGCTCATCGCTGGCGACAGCCATATCTCGCAGGATCGCGTGCTCGCTTCGTGAGGCGACCACCGGTTCTTCAATGGTAGCGGTGTAGACCTCGGTACGTCGTCCCGGCCCTCTGTCTTCCTCGATCGGCGTCAATCCGACGATCGCGTCCGACCGCCAGTATTTGCCATACCCGAGAGAAATCATACGATCGGGCTTGATCTCCATGCTCATGGCCGCTATCTCCCCATCCGTTTCTTGAGGGCATCGAGCTGCGCATCCGCTTTCGCCTCGCGGGCAGCTCTATCGAACTGGTGTTTGAGCAGGTCGTCATTGACATCGGTCTCGGGGCGTGTTCCGCCCGCGGATTCGATTTCTCGCCACGCGGTGTCCACCGAACTCGACCCAGCCACCTTTTTCATCTGAGCCTTCATTTCCTCGAGTTCCCGCTCCATCAACACGATCTCTGCCTTCTGGGCTTCGAGCTTCTTTTCTAGCACGGAAACGCGCTCTTGGTGCTTGGTGGCAAACCGCTCCGCAACGTCGACAGTCTCTTGATCGTCGATTTCTTCCGCCAACTGCCCACGGCGCTCGGCATCTTTCAGGCTGCGTCGTTCGGCAGCCAACTCCTGCTCTGTACGCGCCAATCCCTCACGCATGCCCGATACCGCGGCATGCGCCTCTATCACCGCGTCACGCATTCCCGACACGACATCTCGCTTGTCTTGAGGTGAAGTCGCCGCCTCTAGTGCGGCGTCGATCGCCGCTCGGAGACGCTCAAACACAACTAATCCAATGAGAACTCGGCGTATTGCATGCTCTGTGCATGAAAAAACGATACGCCCCGCCACCAGTCGGGTCAAGCAAGCCAAGCCAAAGGGTGGTCGTCGCCCGCATCCTGAGGTAAGATTTGGGCATGCGATTACGACACTTGCTTTTTCCCCTGCTGCTCGCCGGCTGCGTAGAGGGAGATCCGGAAAACAACCCCGTTTGCGGAATATCGGCGATGGCGGGCGCCTCGATGGTCCTGGAGCAGTTCGCTACGCCCGGGAAGATACTGAGCCATCTGCCCGCTGGTGTTGAAGGCGTAGTGCCAGCCAGGGTGGTAGGCTACGGTACCGCAAGGGCCCTAGCTGCATCAGGGACTGACGGGGTCATTTTGGGCTACGAAGGCGAGGGTTTCCCGGTTACGCCCGGCTTTGCAATCGCGCTCGTCGAAGATTCTCTCGACACGTTCAAGGGTGTGCTCATATACGATTTGGAGCCCCCTCAGTCACTGCCGCAGTTGGGAACAGTCTCGAGCTCCACCACCACCGTGCCGCTGTTCGGATTGAGGGTGATGTGGAGTGCCGTGAGTAGCGAGCGGTGCCCGATGTTCGCTGCTCCAGACACGAACGCGACCGAGGTCGAGCACTAGTCAGACCGTAGCACACCCTCAACTCCGCCCGATATCCCCCAACTGCCGTATATATTGGATACCTTGCGGCCTGTCTGGGGTATCACCATGAGGGTGCAAGATCCGGAAATTCCCGGAAGGAAAAGATGATCTACGTTTGCGTTGCCGCTAGAAACGATGTATCGACCGTCGGCCTCGTGTTGTGGAAGGTCAGGCAGGTGTTTGAGGAGTTCTCACGCGAATACAGACTTCTCGTGGCTGACGACTGTTCCACGGATGGCACCGCCGCGGCCCTGGAGCCGTACACCCGCGCCCTTCCGATGACGTTGATAGCGAACGAAACGTCTCTCGGTTATTCCGCATGCATGGAAACACTCGTGAAGAAGGCGCTCGAACTGACGGACCGTCCGAAACGAGACTGCCTGATTACCATGCCGGCTGACTTTTCCATTTCACCCGCCATCATCCCCGAATTGATCAAGCGAACGGAATCGGGAGCAGACGTCGTGGTTGGAGAAGCAACTCATAGCAGTTTACCGGCATTTCAGCGTTTCGTTAGACGATCTGCTCCTTGGTTATTGAAGCCAGGCGTGCGTCTCTCGGGAATTCGAGACGTCTTTTCCGGAGTGTATGCGTTTCGGCTCGTAACTCTCCGGTCCTGCATCCGAGCTGGGGGGGACGCCCTGCTGGACACAGAAGGGAAATGCGCCGACGCAGAGTTGCTCGCGCGAGCAGCCGCTCTCGCTCGGCAGATTGCGGTCGTGCCGGCTCCAGCTCGAACGACCTCGACAGGTCGGAACGAGGGCCCTTTTGCGCTTGCCGTGAACCTCCTGCGCGCCAGTCGCAAACTGAAAATTCCAGAACCCAACGCACTTGTTCAAAGAGCATCGCAATGAAACGAATCGTGTTCCTCTATCTGCTGGGAGCAATGACTGTTACGCCAGTGCATGCTCAGAATGGCTCCGGCGCAGCGCCGGATAGCGCACTCGGTTTCGAAATCGGTGAGACGCTCATCTATGAGGCGAAGTTTGGCTTCATCACCCTCGGCAGTGGCATGATGAACATCGCCGGCATCGATACAGTACGAGGAGAGCCCGCACTCCACACAATCTTCGTGCTCCGCGGCGGCGGAATGATATACCGGCTACATGACAGGATGGACTCATGGATCGGCCTGGACGACTTCGCATCTCGGCGGTTCATACAGGACTTCCATGAGGGCGGCAACTATCGCCGTAATGTCTGGGATATCTACCCCGACTCTGGGTATTACGTCGAGGAAGGCGTCGATTCCATCAAAGAAACCTCAGTAGACCCACTCGATGACTTCGCCTTCTTTTACTTCGTGCGAAATGTGGATTTGGAGGTGGGGGAACGCTACGAGTACGAGCGTTATTTCCGACCGGATCGCAACCCAGTAGTGCTGGAGGTGCTCGAGCGAGACACGTTGGATCTGCCGGCCGGGCGGTTTCCCAGCATCGTCGTGCACCCAATCATCCAGGGACGCGGCATCCTCGCCGAAGGCAAAGAGGCGCGCATGTGGATCAGCGACGATGACAGGCGCCTCGTCGTGCAGTTGAAGGTCAAGTTTTCATTTGCCACCATAACCCTGCGTTTGAAGGAAATAGTCGACGAGCCGCCGGAGGATATGCTGCAGCGCCCGACCGAAGGCAATTAACGGACAAACAAAAGGCCTCCGAAACGGAGGCCATCGACGGTTGACCAAAAGTCGTCATTTACTCTACTTCTACCTCTGCCTCTTTACCGCGTATCATCTCACGGACTCGGCGCGCAGTACTCGGGCTGATGACCTTCAAGATGAAATAGAATACCAAACCGATCGCGGCCAGCCATAACAGGGACATCAGCAACGAGAAGGCGAAGCCCAACAAGCCAACGATCAACTTCAGGGCAACTATGCCAATTATGGCGAGGACTGAGTATCCTGCTAGTGTGCGAACCATCGGTATCTCCTGCTGTTTCTGTGTAGTACCCATTACGAAGCTACGGTAAGGCTTGTTTCACAACAAGAGTGCGGAGAACAATGCAACCTGACGTGTTGATAGTTGGCGGTGGAGTTGTGGGAACCGCCTGTGCGCGCGCCCTAGCGCGTCGCGGTGCATCGGTCACTCTCATCGATGCCGGGCCAAAACCTGGTTCGGCATCATTGGCCGCCGCAGGCATGCTAGCTCCATTGGCGGAAGCCGGTCCAGAGGACCCCATGCTGGGCATCGCCGTCAGAGCAAGGGATTACTACATAGAACTGGGACCCGCCCTTCTCGAAGAAACCGGCATCGACATCGACCTCCAATTCGACGGCATCCTGGAAGTTGCGTTTTCGGAGGATGAGGTAGCGGGGGTCAGGAAAGAAGTCGCCTGGCACAGGCAGTGCGGATTCGCCGCTGAATGGCTCTCCGCGGAAGAGCTACAGGAACTCGTCCCTGGCATAGCGCTAGAAGCGCTTGGAGCCGCATATGCACCTGAGGATGGGGCTCTCAACCCCCTCGCGTTGCTTCAGGCCTTGGCTAGGAGCGCGCGGGACGCAGGAGCCAAGTTCATCCGAGGAGAAGAGGTAAGAGAACTGCTGCTTGCGGGTTCGGCGGTGCAAGGCGTACGCACGTCCGAACAAGACAGGGCCGCGGAGCTAGTTCTCATCGCCGGTGGCGCATGGTCCGGGCAGATAATCGGTCTCCCACGACCGCTTTCGGTACGACCGGTCCGCGGACAAATGGCATCGATGAGTTGGCCCGATGAATGTCCGCCCACGATCGTATACGGGGCGGGGGGGTACGTGATGCCCCAGGCTGGTGGCGCGATCGCCGGTTCGACCATGGAAAATGCCGGCTTCGAGGTAACTGTCACCGAAGCGGGATTGGAGCACCTACGATCGGTGGTGAGACGGCTCCTTCCAGGATTGGGCGACGTTCTCTTCAGTAGAACTTGGTCAGGACTGCGCCCTTGTACTCCTGACGGCCGGCCGATCGTCGGGCCCGACCCACATGTCTCGGGCCTCTGGTACGCCACGGGCCATGGCCGAAACGGGATCCTCCTTGCAGGGTACACGGGAGAACTTCTCGCGCAGCTCCATTTCGAGGATGAAATCGAGCTCGATCTGGCACCGATTTCGCCCACCCGGTTCTGGGATTGGAAATGGCTTCAGTCGAGGAGCGGCGGAAGACCCGATTGAACATCGTTTGAGTGGTGCAATCATCTACCGCTAGATAGAGGCACCGACCTGCACTATCTTCCGGCCGCAAATGAAACCAACCAATAAATCCGGCACGAATCGGAAGCCCCCTTGGCTCAAGGTCAAGGCACCTGGCGGTAGCGACTACGTCTCCGTGAAACGGATGGTGCGCGGCCTCCGGCTCAACACCGTTTGCGAAGAAGCTCGGTGCCCGAATCTTGGCGAGTGTTGGGGCCACCGAACCGCGACGTTCATCATCCTCGGCGATGTCTGCACGAGGAACTGCTCATATTGCGCTGTTGCGCACGGCGCACCCCCCGAATACGACGAACAAGAACCAGTGCGCCTTGCGGAAGCCGCGGTCAAAATGGAATTGCGGCACGTGGTCGTCACCAGTGTCAACAGAGACGACCTCCCCGATGGCGGCGCCAGAATTTTTTCCGAATGCGTGGAAGAGATTCACCGTCGCCTCCCGGAGACCACGGTCGAAGTTCTCGTACCTGATTTCGCGGGTTCAGAAGCGGCACTATCTGTCGTACTCGAATCCAAACCAGAAATTTTCAACCACAATCTCGAGACCGTGCGTAGGCTCTACGCATTGGCGCGGCCCGGCGGGCGGTACGCCAGGGCGCTGCGGTTGCTTCGACGGGCGAAGGAAATGCGTCCAGAGCAGCTGACGAAGTCGGGGTTGATGTGCGGCATGGGTGAAGAGTGGGACGAGGTGGCGGCAGCGATGCGTGAGCTACGGAACGCAGACGTGGACATACTCACACTGGGGCAATACCTCCGCCCATCAGCAAAGCACATCGCGGTGGGTCGATTTTACACTCCGGACGAATTCACCCAGCTACAAGAGATCGGCATATCGATGGGCTTCCGTCATGTGGAGGCCGGCCCACTCGTTCGCTCCTCCTACCATGCGTGGGAACAAGCTACCAGCGCCTATGGGAAAGCGACACAACCTGCTTCAGATCGAGGAACGGTACATGCCGGATAGTTTTGACGTCATCATATTGGGTGGTGGACCAGGTGGCTACGCGTGCGCGATTCGCGCCGCCCAACTGGGGTGCAATACAGCCGTAGTCGAGCGTGACAAGCTAGGTGGGGTTTGCGTAAATGTTGGTTGCATACCCACCAAGGCCTTGTTGCAGTCCGCTCATGTTGCTGAGGTGATCCGTCGTGACGCCAAGCAGCTCGGAATAGCCGTTGGTGATGTCACTCTCGACCTGGCGGCGGCCGTCAAGCGGTCTCGCAGGGTGAGCGATCAGAACTCCAAGGGGGTGGCGCTCCTCCTCGAACAGAACGGTGTAAGAATCATTCCCGGCGAAGGTCAGCTGTTGGGAGGCGGCAAGCTGCAGGTTGGTGATGACGTTTTCTCCGCCAATTCAGCTATCGTCCTTGCCACCGGTAGTCGCGTCAAAGGTATTCCACAGATAGGTCTGAAAATAGACGGAGACAAGATCATCTCCTCCGATGAGGCGCTTTTCCTCGATGAGGTGCCATCAAGTCTGGCCATAGTGGGTGCCGGCGCGGTCGGAATGGAATTCGCCGATATTTTCAACGCGTTCGGCTCGAAGGTCTCAATCATCGAAATGCTCCCGCACATTCTCCCGTTAGAAGACGCGGAATGCGCTGAAGCCGTGGCAAAGTGCTACAAGAGGCGAAGAATCGACATGCGTGTGTCGGCTCAAATCACCGGCGCACAGGTTGGACCCAACAGTGTTACTCTGACCGTTGCGGTCGACGGGGAAGAGAGCGCCATTGAAGTCGACAAGGTACTCCTAGCGGCCGGGCGCGCTCTCAACCTCGAGGGTGTCGGGTTGGAGGCCGCGGGCGTGACGATTAGCGACACAGGCTTCGTGCAGGTCGATTCGAATCTCCAGACAACCGCGGAGGGCGTGTACTGCATCGGCGACATCGCGGGTCCCCCGATGCTCGCACACAAGGCGAGCCGAGAGGGGATTTTTGTAGCCGAGTTGATCAGAGGGGAGAAACCGCACCCAATATCGTACGACAACATTCCCAGCGTTACATACTGCAGCCCCGAGGTAGCTAGTACCGGACTGACTGAAGACCAGTGCAATGAACGCGGACTGAATTTCACGGTCGGCCGGTTCCCGTTCGCCGCTAACGGCAGGGCAAGGGCTTCGAAGGAAACAGATGGTTTCGTGAAGGTCATTCGCGATGAGGTGAGCGGAAAAATACTCGGCGCACACATTGTTGCCTCCCACGCCAGCGAACTGATACCCGAGATAGTGTTAGCCCGAGAGTACGGTCACACCGCAGAGGAGATTGAGCTCGCAGTGCATGCCCACCCGACGCTTTCCGAGGCTACGGCTGAGGCAGTGTTGGATTCTGTGGGTAGGGCGATACATCTGTAGAAGAGGGAGAAGAGGGAGAAGAGGGAAAGGGGAAGTGGGAAGGGGGAATGGCTTCGCAAAGGTCAAGGGTCAGATGCCGGATTCCAACCCCCGGCACATCCGTCATAGAGTTAGTCGAAATCCAAAGCGGTGAACGGCTAGCCCAAGGAGATCGCGTTCCTGGTAGGCGTAGTCTAGAGAGAACTCTGCGATTGAAAGGCTCCCACCGTAAGTGATCTTTGAATATGCCGACCCGCTGGGCTGGGTCCCGTACGCGGCCCTGGCGAACAGTCCTATCTCACCGACTACAATTCCTCCCTCCCCACCCAACACCATTCGCGCATCCTCTCCTTCGGGCCATTGGAGCTCAGCCGTGGACAACAGCCTAAACGTTTCCAAGGGATCGACATAATTCCACATCATTGCTAGGCGTGATAGCTGCGGCATCGTCACCCCTCCAGTCCCGCCCCAGCGTCCCCCAACGTTCTGCATGGAAAACCCTATCGCCACGATGTCGAACACTGCGATCGCAATACCAGCGTCAGCGCTAACCGCACTCTCCGGCGACCCATCAACGACCCGCCGGACATACTTGCCGCTCCCGGCAAGTGCTATGATACCAAACCTGTACACCAACGACCCGACTCCCGCGATTTCGCGCGCGTCAGCACCTGCAGGTATTCCGGATATTGGATGAGTGCTCGGATCGCTCCCAAACCTATAGCGGGAAACCCCGAAACCGAGGTCGAATTGGCGGAGTCGCCAGGCAAGTGCTCCGGCAATCAGGCTGCCGTCTGACGGTGCAGACCGATATATGCCCTCGAGAGCAATATGTCGAATTGTCGCGATGCCGGCAGGATTGCTGAATATCGCGCCGGCAGTGCCAACCAGTGCGCCACCAGCCCCATTCATACCCGCGCTACGGACTGAAACCGTCTGGGAGAGCGTGACGGCTTGCGCACCAGCCGGCGTCTGAGCGAATGCAGACCCGGAGGCGCATGCGCATCCGATCACAACCACAGCTATTGCGGAGACGGCGAAAGGAGGACGCCACTCGTCTCCGTGTCGCGACATTCACCTGATCCGAATCACGTTGAGCCGAGCACCTTCTTTGTCCAGCGGAGCGCCACCTGCATCGACTAGCTGCACCGTGAACCCTTCCTGGTTTCCGGATTGAACGACTCGAATGTACGTGCCGGACCCGCCTCCAACCGATGTGCTCACGTCGAAAATTCCCCCATTGAATTCCGGCGGCTCAATCGGAAACGGCCTGTCGAACAACGAACGATCTTGCGAATAGAGTGCGGCATAAGCCTCGCGCAAGTTCCAGGTCTGGTAGCTCAACCTCTCTGGCACGTCATCGATGTCGGGGTGATCGGACACGTAGTTGGCGAGGAACCAGTCGGAGAGCAATTTCGACATTAGTTCTCCCGCTGCGGCAGCCACGTTTTCCGTACTGTTCAGGTTGGTTTCGGACATCCTCCGCAGTATGTCCACCCCGAACTGATCAACCATCCAGCGCAGGAAGAGCCAACCGGCTCCTCTCTGCTCGAGCGTTCCAGTGCCTTCGTCATACATCATTTGGTGGCTGCCTGGGTTCTTCAGGTACTTGTACCCGTTGTACAGATCTCCCAGGGAGAATGCGGTGAAACGCTCCGTCTGGCCTAAAGCTTCAAAGTGCAAAGCCGCAAGCTCTTCAGCCATGTGAGACATCGATTCGTTCAACCACGTTTGCTCGGAGCTGCCACCACGAACGACTACGTGCTGGTGATAGTTGATCATGTGTTGCAGCTCGTGAACGAATGTCACCGGAACGATGCGAGTCACCCGCTCGACAGTATGGTCGCATGTGACGGTTCCGTCCGGGTCGGGCACGATGGCATAGAACAGCTCTGCCTGATTCGAGCGGTCGTCATTCTCTGCCGTAGGATCGATATCGAGCGGGAAGAAGAATCCGGTCACGTACGACTGAGCGCACTGCGACGTTTCGGTCAACCCGTTCACTATTGGCGTGAACAATATCAACACGCGCCCGTTTTGATCCAGATCTGATTCTGACCCGAACGCACGCGTCGCGACACCATACAGCTCTCTATCAAACACGACGCCAAGTTCCTGGAAATCTTGCTCGTTGAGGCCACCTGCCGGGGCATCTTCGTCCTGATAGATGAGCGCATGATCTCCAACGTATTTGGCCTCAGCTGTCACCGAGGCGAAGTCCTCCAGCTGCGTGCAGGTCACTTTGTCGCACACACGAAAGCTCCTGCGATCACCGAGCTCGATGTCGAGTTGGACCGGTGCCGCCTGGACTTCCTGATCACCCAGCGGTTGTCTAGGGCGTTTCGAGAGTTCTGCTTCGAGCCCACGCAGGTGGTCGTCGAAACGTGCCAAGATCTGACGATCCGTGGCTGGAGCCCACGTTACTGGAGCAGCCTCGGCCACCGCGTCTCCGAGCAGACGAAACCACACCGTATCTCCGGGGATGGCTGACGCCAGCTGCGGGGCCAGGAGGTACTCCGCACCAGAAGCCCCAGCGGCAGGGAACACTGCGCAATCGTCGAGGGCTCCCGGCTCTGCGCTGAGATACTCGCCGGCTCCGAGCATGAGTTCGGCTCCCGACGCCTGAAAAGTCCCAGTGACTACACTGGGCGTCGAAAACCCCACGCGCACCGAAATCGTCACCGATCCGGGCACGAGGCAACTCGGTGCCACGACCGTCAGGCCGTTCCCGGTTGGTGACATCGCAGCGACAACCCCCTCTATGCCGTCGAATTCCACGATCGTCGAATCGGAGAGGTGCGCTCCCCGCAATACCAGCTGCTCTCCCGCCGAGAACGTTGCCGGGGTAACCGCATCAATTGTGGGAGCACTAACAGCCTGAGCCTCAAACGTGACCGCGGCATCCGGTTTTCTGACGAGTACGGCGCTTACGCCGTACGTGCCGGCCGTCGGCCCAAGAGTAAGGTATGCTTGCGCCAATCCCGTACCGTCCGTCACAGTCATCGTATCGGAAAGCTCGGCACCGCTGCCTTCGGTCACCGACCATCTGACACCCTCTCGAGGCACTCCGGACCCGTCATCCGCAGTTATTGATACCGAAAACGGTACGCTCAGCCTATTGCCGGCCGTCGCTCGTTGGCCATCTCCGTCGAGCTTCTCCATCCGAGCCGGCTCTGGAAGATCGAAGCCGTCGTTGCATGCAGCTAGAATCGTGATCGCAGCCACTACTAGTGCATAGGTTGTGCGATTTGCCAACCTTTCCTCCGTTGAAAAGTCTGTTCGATGATACCGGCGAACCGGGCAAGCGTTCCATGTTATGCGTCTTCGCGTAACCCCCGGCGATAGCACAACATACGGCGTTTTCGAGCATTTTGACAATGCCTTTCGGGCCGGGTAGCTTATGTCTGTGAAAGTTCAGAAAACCCCACCGGGGGCGGGCCGTCGATCGCTCCGATGGGCTGCCACCCCGTTAATAAATCCAACAACGCCTGGCTCAGTCATCGACTTGCGGGCGCTTGGGCGTGGTATGCAATGAGTTTCGTACATCTCCACACGCACTCGGAATACTCTCTCCTCGATGGCGCAAACAGGATTCCCAACCTCGTCCAGAGAGTCAAAGATTTGGGCATGGATAGCCTTGCGGTCACCGATCACGGGAATCTCCATGCAGCATGGCGTTTCCATTCGGAGGCCAAAGCAGCCAACATCCGGCCGATTCTAGGGTTCGAAGCTTACGTGGCTTTTGGATCGCGCCACGCCAGAGAGAAGCCGCCGAACGCACCGGCGCAATATTCGCACTTGGTTCTCCTGGCTAAGAACCGTGCAGGATACAAGAATCTCTGTCGACTTTCTTCGCTTGGGTATCTGGAAGGTTTTTACCGCCGGCCTCGTATCGACCGGGAGTCGATTCAGCAGTACAGAGAAGGGCTCGTATGTCTCGCCGCATGTCTCAGCGGGGAAGTCTCGCTTTGGCTGCGTCGCCATAATTACGAGGAGGCAAAAAAATCGGCTACCTGGTTTGCGCAGACGTTTGGTCCCGAAGGATTCTGGCTCGAGGTTCAAGACCACGGTATTCCAGACGAGAAGATCGTGAGAGAAGGGATGCTGGAGTTGGCCGATGATCTAGGATTGCCCGTGGTCGCTACAAATGATGCGCACTATCTCGAACGAACCGACCACCAAGCTCACGATTGTCTCTTGGCGATCGGCACTGGAAAAGACCTCGACGATCCGGGCCGGTTCCGGTTTCACGGCCAGGAGAGCTACGTAAAGTCCGAAGCCGAAATGCTCGAGCTCTTCAAGGATCGCCCGGATACCATCGAGAATACCCAGCGTGTCGCCAACCTATGCGAATTCGATTTCGAGCAGAAGTATTACGTCCCGGAATTCCCGCTATCTGAAGACAAATCGTCTGAAGATGAGTTGTTGGTAGAACTCGCAACGGAAGGCACCAGGCGACTCTATGGCAGCACGCCATCGCCCGAAGTGCAAGAGCGCCTCGACTATGAACTGGGAGTTATTACTCGGCTGGGTTACTCCGGGTACTTTCTCATTGTCCACGACTTCATTAAAGCTGCTCGCGAACGTGGAATCCCTGTGGGCCCCGGTCGTGGTTCCGCGGCAGGCTCGCTCGTTGCATACGCTCTCGAGATCACAACTGTAGATCCGCTCAAATTCGACCTGCTGTTCGAGCGATTTCTGAATCCCGAACGAGTGTCGATGCCCGATATCGACGTCGACTTCTGCTTCGAACGTAGGGGTGAGATTATCGAGTACGTTCGAGAGCGTTACGGCAGGAGGAGCGTAGGACAGATCATCACTTTTGGGACGCTGAAGGCACGAGCCGCCGTTCGTGATATCGCGCGCGTGCTTCAGGTGAGCCTGACAGACGCAGACAAGATCGCAAAGTTGATTCCCTCGGGTCCGGGCTTCTCGCTTTCAGTATCCGAAGCCGCAGAAAAGGTCCCCGAACTGGCCGACCTGGTCAAGCAAGACTCGACACTTGAGAGGCTGGTCGATCTCGCACAACGCGTGGAAGGCCTCTCCCGCCACGCATCGGTGCACGCTGCTGGGGTAGTAATCGCCCCGGGCCCGCTGGATGAGTACGTGCCGGTTTGTACTCCACCGCAGCGTGGCAGCAGTGACTCGCAGAATGGCGGCGAATCGCTCATAACTCAGTTCGACATGATCGCCCTCGAGAAGGTCGGCATGTTGAAGATGGATTTCCTCGGACTGAGAACACTCACTGTCATTCACGACGCGACGGAGATGATCCGCCAGCGCCATGGCATCGAGATCGAATTCGACGATATCGATCTCGATGACCCGAAAACTTACGAGCTACTCCGTGCGGGTCGCACAGCCGGGGTTTTTCAGTTCGAGTCCGCACTTGGCACCGATATGCTGCACCAGCTTCGGTGCGACAAATTCGATGATCTAGTTGCAACAAACGCACTCGTTCGCCCGGGCCCGCTCGATTCGGGCATGCACAACGTGTTCATCCGCAGGAAACGCGGCCAGGAGGAAACGAAGTATCAACTTCCCGAACTCCGTGAGGTGCTGGAACCAACGTACGGCGTGATCCTGTATCAAGAACAGGTGATGCGAATCGCCAATGTCCTGGCTGGGTTCTCACTCGCCGAGGCAGATATGCTCCGGAAAGCAGTGGGTAAGAAGGACGCGGAGCTCATTGAAAGGGAGTTGGCAAAGTTCGTCGAACGCTGCGTCGAACGTGGACACCAACGATCCACGATCGAAGACCTAGCCTCCCAAATCCAGACCTTCGGTCGCTACGGTTTCAACAAATCGCATTCCGTTGCATACAGCATCATCTCATTTCAAACGGCCTGGCTCAAAGCGCACTATCCTGCGGAGTTCATGGCCGCACTGCTCTCTTCAGAAATCAGCGATACAGACAAAGTCGTCACGTACATCAATGAAGCGCGGGAGATGGATATTCGCGTCCTTCCGCCGTCCGTCAACGAATCGGGTTGGAAGTTCACCGTCACCGGTGACAAGGAGATGCGGTTTGGGCTTGGAGCCATTCGACATGTGGGACGAGGGGCTATCGACTCGATCATCGAGGCGCGCGAGGCGGACGGTGGCTTCGAGAGTTTAGGGGAGTTTTGCGAGCGGATAGACCTGAGAGTGTGCAACAAGCGTGTTTTCGAATCTCTGATTGCCGCGGGAGCCCTCGATCAATTGGGAGGACATCGCGCCCAGTTGAACACAGGGTTGGAATCGGCCCTGGCAGAGGCACAACTGCGTCAAGCGGAAAAGAGCGCTGGGCAGGCAAGCCTGTTCGGCGAAACGCCAGATGCACGCCCATCTACCGGAGCTGAGGATCTACCTGATGTGCCTGCCTGGTCGGAAGGCGAACGCTTAACCAAAGAGAAGAGCGTGATCGGTTTCTTCATCTCCGGGCACCCGTTGGAGAGGTATCGAGAGGAAGTGCAGATATTCAGCTCTCGTTCCACTGCAACCTTGGGCACGTGGAGCGAACACCAGGTTTCCGCGGCCGTGGTAGTCACGTCGGTGAAACGACGGGTGAGTAAAAAAACTGGCTCCGAATATGCCAGGCTCACTCTCGAAGATTTTCACGGGACTGCCGAGGCATTGGTTTTTCCAGAGTCCTGGAGTAAGCTTTCCAACATCATCGTGGCGGATAGTGCCCTGCTATTGACGGGCTCGTACAGCCCTCGCGATAGAAGTGAAGACCGCGCCCCGTTCATCGTGGAGGGAGCGGAACCCCTGGCTGGGCTGCGTGAGTCAGGGGCACTTGGCCTCGAAATTCAGTGGCGCAACGGGATGACCGACGGGAACGAAGTCGCTCGCGGACTAGCGGCTCTCTGCTCCTCTCACCCCGGGGCTGCGCCTGTTTTTGTTTCGTGGAACGATGGTGATGGCGCCGAGACTCGCCTGAAAGCAAAGAAGATCGGCGTAGATTTGAGTGAGTCATTTCTCGGTGCCGTCAAAGAGCTGGTTGGCGTGAACAGAATCAGACTGGTTAATGCGAGGTAGGTGATATCGTGGCAGGCGTAGCCTTCCAGGCAGAATTTGAAAAGCCGATCCTCGAGTTGGAACGACAGATTGCTCACTTGCGGCGTCTTGCGGAGGACCGGAAGCTGGACGTCAAAGAAGAGATCGAACCACTCGAGGCAAAGCTCGAGGCACTGCGGCGAGACATTTACGACCGCTTGTCCCCGATTCAGAAGGTGCAGGTAGCTCGACATCCGGAACGACCGTATACAAGCGACTACATCAGGATGTTGTTCACCGACTTCATTGAGCTGAAGGGTGATCGGCTATTCAGAGATGATCCAGCGATCGTGGGTGGTTGGGCACGCTTCCACGGAAGGCCCGTTGTGGTTATCGGTCAGCAGAAAGGACGCGACGCGAAGGAGAATCTGCTCAGAATGTTCGGGTGCGCGCACCCTGAAGGATATCGAAAAGCTCTACGCCTCATGCACATGGCGCAGCGCTTCCAGGCACCTGTAATCTCCTTGGTGGATACGATGGGAGCATACCCCGGCATCGGCGCGGAGGAACGCGGTCAGGCATCCGCAATCGCACAGAATCTGGAAGAAATGGCTGCGCTGCGAACTCCCATAATCACGGTAATAATTGGTGAGGGCGGATCGGGAGGTGCGCTTGCACTGGCGCTCGCGGACCGTGTGCTGATGTTGGAACACGCCGTATACTCTGTCATTTCCCCCGAAGGGTGTGCCGCCATTCTTTGGAAGGATGCGGCTCACAAAGAGAGGGCGGCTGAGTCGCTTGGGCTCACGGCCCAGAGGTTGTACGAACTCGGACTCGTGGACGAAATCGTCAAGGAACCGGCGGGTGGTGCGCATACCGACCCGACGGGAGCAGCAGCATTTCTCGATGTGGCCCTGGAAGAACACTTGAACGAGCTAGTCAAGCAGAAGCCTGACAAGCTGATTCGCAGTCGCTCAGAGAAGTACTTCCAGATGGGCGTCTTCGCCGAGGGTTGAGTTGTCTGATTTGATCGAAGTCCAGTTCAAGGGCAACAGACGCGAGTGCTTCACCTGGGACAACGAGCACCCCCTTTCACCCGGTGATTCCGTAATCGTCGAATTGGAGCGCGGACGCGACCTGGGACAGATCACGGCCGTTGGTGAGATCGCCACGAAGAAATGCAGCATACGCTGCAACGGCGAGGCTCGGTCTGAGGGTGACAAACAGGTAAGAAGGATCGTGCGAGCTGCCTCCGAGGAAGACACGCATCTCCACATCGAGCTGCGCAAGGGGGAACAGGAAGTCAAGCAGGCTGTCATCGAACGCGTGAAACAACACGGTTTGGTCATGAAGGTCTGTGACGCAGAATGGCAGTGGGATCGAAAGAAGCTCACCATTTATTTCACTGCTGAGGCAAGAGTTGACTTTCGCGCTTTGGTTCGAGATTTGGCCGGGCTTTTCCGTACACGGATAGAGCTGCGGCAGATCGGTGCGAGGGATGAAGCAAAACGACTCGACGGAGTGGGACGCTGCGGCCGCAGGTTCTGCTGTGCTTCATGGTTGTGCAATCTCAAGCCAGTCAGCCTGGCGTTGGCCAAGGATCAACGACTCTCGCTCAATCCGTCGCAGATATCGGGTGGGTGCAGCCGCCTGCTTTGCTGTCTCCGGTACGAACACGAGTTTTACGCGGCAACCAGAAAGAAATTCCCCAAGGAAGGGCGTCCAATACGCACGGCCGTCGGCTCGGAGATAGTTGTCTCGGTAGACATTCTGCGGGAACTCCTTCTGCTCAGAGCTGATGACGGGTCCACACGAACCGTGCAGCTACAGGAATTGAGAGACGAGATCAAATCCCTAAAGGATTTGAAGGCTGAACAGCCCACCAAGCCGCCCTCGACTTTGGTGAGCTTTGACGAAGGAAACGAACAGATCACCACAGAGGAAGCCGTCGAAGCGGTGACACCGCGTAAGAGACGCCGGCGGCGACGACGTGGGCGAAGAAGACCTCGGAAGAATCAAGACGACAAACCAAAATCTGGGTCGGATGACGCAAGTGACGGATAAGTTCTACATAACGACAGCAATCGACTATTCGAACGGTGATCCACATCTAGGACATGCCTTCGAGAAGATCGGCGCAGACTGCATAGCGCGGTATCGCCGCCTGCGCGGTCAGCGCGTGTATTTCGTCATTGGCATGGACGAACACGGCCAAAAGGTTGCGCAGGTTGCCGAGGAGAACAGCGTCGATCCGCAGACTTGGGTTGACGGCATCGCCGAGAAATTCGAGGAGGCCTGGCGGGAACTTGCGATAAGCCACACGGACTTCATGCGCACGACCCAAGAGCGCCACAGACGTACTGTGCATGAACTGTGGCGCCGGATTCAGGACGCTGGGGAAATCGAGCCCGGCACGTACCGCGGCCTCTATTGCGTTGGCTGTGAGGCATTCAAGCCGGAAAAGGACCTGGTAGACGGCAGGTGTCCAGACCATCCGACTCGTGAAGTGAAGTGGGTCGAAGAGCCCAATTTTTTCTTCAGGTTGGGTTCGTTCAGCGAACGCCTGATGGAGTTCTACGAGGAGACGTACGGAAGCGATCGAGCATTCGTGCGACCGAAATCGAAGTTCAACGAGATCCGCAACGTTGTCCAAGACTGGGATGACGAGTACGTGATGTCAGTGAGTCGGGCATCGGTCCCGTGGGGTATCCCGTGGCCGGGAGACAGCGATCACACCGTGTATGTTTGGGCTGAGGCGCTGATCAACTATCTCTCTGCAACCGGGTTCCCAGATGCCGGATGGGACGAAATGTGGCCCGCCGACCTTCACGTGATCGGCCCCGACATCCTTCGGTTCCATGCGGCATTCTGGCCGGCAATGCTCATGGCCGCCAAGCTGCCCTTGCCTGACGGCGTGTGGTGCCACGGCTGGGTGAACACCTCTGGTGCCCGCTTCTCCAAGAGCGCCGGTGTTACTCTCTCACTCAGAGAGGCCATCGATCGGCACGGTGCTGACGCCCTTCGCTACTTCCTCTTGAGAGAGGTACCGTGGGACGCGGACGGCAACTTTGCCTGGGAGCGGTTCGACACCCGGTATCTGTCCGAATTGGCTGATGGCTACGGCAACCTGGCCAGCCGCATTCTGGCGATGATCAACCGCTACCTTGGCGGTACCGTACCACCGACGAGCTCGGAAACGGAATTGGACCTGGAAGGCGTGCATGTAGTGAGCGAATACAGGTCCAAAATGGACGCACACCTCCTTCACGAGGGAGGTTCTGTGGCTTGGCAACTGGTGACTCGAGCAAACCAGTTCGTAGAAGAGCAGGCTCCGTGGACGCTATTCAAAGAAGGTAAAACCGAGGAGCTCGAGTTGGTGCTCGGCTCGTTGGCATGCGCGCTAGCGAGAATCAGCCTGATGGCCACCCCATTCATGCCCTGCAAAACTCAGCAGGTTTGGAAAGCACTCGGTTGCACGACAAATATCGATGCGGCGGTGTGGGAGGATTTGGAGAACCCAGCGGTTGCGGGCAACACGTTAGAAAAGCTCGCGCCGTTGTTTCCCAAGCCACAAACCAAGGCGTAAATCATTGTCGTACAACGCATTACGTGATGCGTGCGAATATGTGACATTTTACCTTGACAGGCTCAGCACCAAGAGTCTAATTTCTTCCCGCGACACATTGCCTAGATCTGTCTACAAGAGATACATGTCACGTGTCGCGGATTTGGGTTTTTCAAGCTAGCTTTCGCAGTTGCCGAAACTAAGATTGGCAACGTCGGAGAGCCAAACCATGGGAAACCGTTCCTAATGCCAAAGCAGCGATGGACAATCGTTGTTGTACCGCCTGAAGCGGGTGACATCAAATCCATGCGGATTTCGTTGACCTGGCTTCGTGCTGGTTTGGGCACCCTCGCCGTCTGCGGACTAATCGCAGTGGGCGTCGGATATGCAGCGGTTTCCAAGGCGGTAGCTCTTTCGCAGCTCGATCGGCTTGAACGCCGCAACCAGCTGCTATCTGAAGAGCTGACGCGTGCTGAACAGATCATTGCCATCGTTGGGGACTCCATCGCACAAATCCAAGACAGAGACCGTACCATGCGGCTCTTGGCAGGTCTGATACCAACAGATCCTGACGTCCAGCAAGCCGGTATCGGTGGACCGATTGGCGAATGGACCGAAGAGGAGACTAGACTCGCCGAGGGCGCTGCGGGACAACGCGCTCTCAACATGCGCGTAGATCTGGATGCGCTGGTACGTCGGGCCAACATCTTGGCGTCCTCCTTCGGAACTGCCTTGGACACACTGAACGACCGGGTCGACCTCCTGAGACGCACCCCGTCCATCGAGCCGACTGCCGGCTTTCAGATCAGCCATTTTTCTGATCAACGAATGCATCCAATCCACCATGTCGTACTGCCACATGAGGGGTTGGATATCGTAGCCGACGTGGGTGCGCCTGTGCTTGCGCCAGCAAGGGGCAGGGTGGAGAGAATCTTCGATAACGTTGGATATGGCCTGATGGTCGTCATCCGCCACGGCGAAGACGAGATGGGCAGGGTCGTGCGAACTCGTTACGGTCACCTTTCGGTCGCCAGTGTGCGAGTCGGTCAAACTGTCGAACGCGGCCAGAAGATCGCCGAGGTTGGTGAGTCCGGAGTAGTCACCGGCCCGCACCTGCATTATGAAGTTCTCCTCGACCGCACGCCGGTCGATCCAAAGAACTACATCCTGCCCAAGGTAATCGTCGACTGAACGGATTGGTTCTCCATTCAGGGCGTTGCTGGAAGAGCCTCAACATAATCTTAAGAAGTCAATGCAATTAGACTCATCACGCACGCCGTTCCAGCCTCGTATCGGCATTGCTATCACTACCCTATCGATCTCATTGTTCGGGTGTATGCCATCCGAGTACGACATCGAAGTCCATGTGGGATTTCCCAGTGAAAACTCGTTGGCAAATGTCGAAATCACCGCAGTACCGTTAGATCTCGACAGTCTTCGCGACTCAATCGCCAGAGAGAGCCAGATTCTCCGCCCGCAGTTTCAAGAGCTGGAAAGCGACCTGGCGTCGTACGCGTTCCCAGATCTCACCGGTCTCGAGGAGACACTCGCACCTTGGCAGGCCATCTATGACAGCGTGCGCAACCTGGCCGACTCCCTGAACCGAGACGGTCCCGACAGCTCGGATCGGTACACGGCCGCATATGCTCGGCTGCGCAACCAGTATCAACGTCTCGCACAAAGCACGGTCCAAAGAGACGCCGCAATGCAAGAGTTGGTCGGGGATGACAGAGATCTGGCGATGCGCGCCGCTGCGGCAGCCGACTCACTCAGGGCCTGGGAGGGAGTAGCACTGGCCTCATTCCCCGAACGAGTGGACTCTGCGCTCAGCTTCGAAGGTAGAGCACTTCATCGCACCGTGACAGGCGAGAACGGCGTCGCCGAGTTCACTCTAACGCCAGGTCGATGGTGGTTCATCGCAAGGAGAACCAACCCGGACAATCCATTCCTAGAGTACTACTGGAACCAGGGTATGAGAATCCGTCTCATAGGTTCGAAGTCGGTGGTTCTCGATAGTGGGAACGTCATCCGCAGATGGCGGTATTAGTGCGAAAGGCTCCACTCGGCTCTACAATCGTGACCGCCGGCGCGGCACTTCTGCTGGCAGCCTCCCCAGTGGAAGACTTAGGGCCCGCCGCAACCGATTTCGCGCATTTCAAAGAGCTGGTGGATGAAAAAGGCGGTAGGGCTCAGGACCCGCTGATACCCCAGCGGACCAAGGGCAATTCCGATGCCCCCGTCACTATCTACGAGGTTACCGATTTCGGCTGTCCCTGGTGCCGCGAGTTTTATCGCCTCGTTCTCCCAGCCATCGAGGACGAGTATATCGATACAGGCAAGGCAAAGCTGATTTTCGTAAACCTGCCCCTCCCCCAGTTGCATCCCAACTCACCCGCCGCCCACGAGTTCGCAATGTGCGCGGCCCAGCAGGACAGGTTCTGGCCTGTGCACGACCTGCTATATCAGCATCAGGCAATCTGGTCGCCGCTCGAAGAACCGCGGGCGTACTTCACCGTTCTCGCAGATTCAGCGGGATTGAATGTGGACACCCTCAACACTTGCTTCGATACCGGGTCGGCACGGTGGTTGGTACAGCAGGAAGCAGAATCGGTTGCTCAGCAAGCCAACATCACGAGCACGCCATCGTTCATAATGGAGACAGTATTGTTGGCGGGGTATCAGCCAATAGAAGGCTGGCGGCCGATCCTAGATTCTCTTTTTGCCGCGAAGACCGGAGGTTGAACGCGCTAGCCCGTAGCCGCCAATGTAACGGCAACGTCGTACAACGCGTGAGTCCATGCGGTGATCCCGAACCCACGAGCAACGTAGAGCCCACTGAGCAACAACCCTGCGACTGCTCTGAATGTGAATGACGCCAGCGTAAGGTGATCCCCCAACGGACCTATGTAGTGGAACCCGCTGAAGATCAATGCACTGCCAACAATAGCCACGCCAATAGAGACAGGGCGTTTCCATCCCAGATACGTGCCTAGCGCCACTAGACCGGAAACCAGGAGTACTCTGAACAGCAGCTCTTCGTACAATCCCGCGCCGAGTGAGATAACGAGTTGAGTACCAATGGAAAGTCGCTCCACCCCACCCTGCACTACCATGAGATGCCCCTGCAACAACCAGGCGGTGAGCAGAGACACGACGGAACCAAGGAGGGCCGCGTAGAGAATACTCTCCGCAAACATGCCCACGAACACTTTGGGCTCCAGGCGTTGGCCGTGCTGGCGTTGGTCGCGGACAACCAAATATCCTGCTAGCCCGAACAGCACGAGGCCAAACGTCAGTAGCCCCAGACGTCCACCGAACGATACGAAAAGTGTCTTGAGCAGGACGTCTGCCCCGTTCCGCACACCCGAGAATGCCGAATGAGAAATCAACGCTGCGAGAGCTTCGTAAAGAAGCAGCAAGGGCAGCGCAAACAGAATGCTGTACCGCGGCTGGCGCGTGGCAACTACATATTCACGTAGCGACATCGGTAAAAACATATCACATTCGACCTAATGATCCCATTAGCGTATCGCCTCGTTTCTAGGCTGGCCCATAACATTCCGCTGCCCAGCGGAAGCCTCTCCACGAGTCTTGCCGGCCGCAAAGCTGCCGCGGCGCGGTGGGTTGATTGGGCCTCTACCAACCGTACGGCAGGCCCGCTCGTTTGGGTTCATGCAGCAAGTGTGGGCGAGAGTCTCACAGCAACACCTGTAGTCGACAGGATACGAGCCAGAGTTTCGGGTGTTCAGATAGTCCACAGCTTCACCTCTCCAGCCGCTCTGTCGTGGGGCAGCGAACTCCCAGTGGACAACTCGGACTATCTGCCTCTGGATGACCGCGACGTGTTCAGAGAAGTATGCACTGCAGTGAGCCCGTCGATCTTCGTTTGTTCTCGAGGCGACCTTTGGCCGGAGATGGCTTTCGTTGCCGCGTCACGTAACATCCCGCTGACAATCATATCTGGCGCTGTACGCCCGCACAGCCGCCGCATGTGGTATCCGTTTCGTAGCGCGTTGAAACAGACGTACGACACCGTGCTTTGGCTGGGCGCCTCGTCAGAGGGAGATGCCCATCGGTGGGCTCATCTCGGAGTTCGCGAGGAGTCGGTCGAAGTCACCGGTGACACACGCCACGATCAGGTTTTGGAGCGAGCCTCGAAACTCCATCGCTTGCGCTCGCTGTTGCGTTGGTCGGTAGAAGACCCAGCCCTTGTTGCGGGCAGCACCGACGCCCGCGACGAGCGACACCTGCTCAACGCATTCTCAGGCATCGTAGCGTCATATCCGAAGGCACGGTTGGTGATCGCTCCGCACGAATGTTCGGACCGCCGTATCAACGAAGTCCTCACCATGGCGCAACGAACCGGAGTTTCTGCCGAGGTATGGCCTGGAGGACCTCCCAGCGAAGAAACGCGTTGTTTGGTGGTGAGCAAGATGGGAATACTCGCCGATTTGTATGCTTTGGGAGAGATCGCATATGTGGGCGGTGGGTTTCGTCGCGGAGGTTTGCACGCCGTCATTGAACCGGCGGCATTTGGTGTTCCGGTTATCGTCGGTCCGCACTACTCGTCTTCTCCGGATGCAGAACTCTTGGTTGAAGCAGGTGGCGCTGCAGCTTTGTCCAGTCAAACACCCGAAGAATCCCTTACCCATTCCTGGCTCACGTGGCTCAGGCAGAGTGATACCAGGGTTGACGTTGGGCTTCGGGCTCGGGGGGTCCTGCAACAGGGAGCGGCCGAAAGAACTGCCAGCGTATTGCTGCGGTTTCTATAGCGTATTCAAGGAAACGCCGACGGATCCAGAATCAAATCAGGCGCTCCCGAACCCGGGAGCGCCTGATTTTTCGTTCTCTAAGTGTTTCTGAGTTCTAGTTCACCACGGGAACTAGAGGCAATCCCAAGCTGGGTACGGCAATTTTGTAGTGAATACCGATACCGCCATACATCGGCGACATGTCTGGAATCGTCAACGCACCCTCGGTCACGTCGGGAAGACTGGCAAAGTCCACAGCTGCATGAAGGCCAAGCCCCATTGGCAAATTCACGTTGATGCCAGCCGAGGCTCCAAATCCCGTCTGGGATGCTGACTCTCCCATGAAGCTGAAGCGAGTCATGTGGACCCTGGGCATAATCCACGGCTCGATGCCGATACCCGGAGTAGGGACATTGACCCTGAGTGCTGGCCCGGCAACGAAGTGCAGATCGCTGCATTCATCTCCGCAGCTGAGTGTTGCACCACCCACCTGGAGCGTGAGTGCAACCGGGAGTAACGGGGCCTTGATGATGTTGATTGCAGCGCCGCCACCAAGCGACGTTTCCTTGTCGGCGCCAGTGCGTGGATCCCAGATTCCACCACCAACCCAGAAGCTCACCATCGGAACGCCTAAAACGACGCGTCCGCCCATAAACTGCGTCTTACCGGACTCGTCGTTGAGACCACGTCCAAAATCCGCATTGATCGTTACGCCTACACCTGGATTGATTGCATACACGGGGTTTCCAGCCAGCTGCGCTGAGGCCGCTTCGGCTACGAGGCCCATCGCCAGCGCCATGACAGCGATTCCACCGATAAACCGTTTCATATTCACTCTCCTGAGTACTGGAAAACGATACCCCGAGCCAGGCCGGCTGAGGCCCAGCCCGGGGCGAATGATCAATCGATCGGCTACATACCTAAAGCTTACGATCTACCCCGTCAATAGCGAATTGTAGCGGACGTGTCTGTGTCGTGTGTCACGTCCGCGGGTGTCCAATCCTCCTAACGCAACCAGACGGCGCTTATCGAGATCCCTTCCATATCACCTAGTCCAACGCTCACTCTCGCGTCAAACATCCTGCTCAGACGGAAGTCACCGCCAATACCCAGCGCGAAATTGAAGCCGGTGTCCAGACTGTTGTGCGACAGAAATGCGGTCGGCTGCACAAAGGGAACGATGCTTACCTGTGAACCTTCGACATCGAGCCGGCGCCCCAAGGATAGTCCAACCGGAACCAAGAGGGTCGTGAGGTCTGGAATGAACTGAGCCCCACCGCCAAACACCACGGCGCCGTCGAGTGGAAATTCGTCAGTATGTTCGAGAACGCGCTGCCGGACGTTCACACCAACCAGGAAGATTGCGTCCCCGGCGCTCGGGTCCCAGACACCTCCGCGGATCCCGATGTCGAACTTCCCTTTGCCGAAGCCGTACAGACCTTCCGCGGCCACCCCGCCGCCCTCAGGAAAGCTCAATGTTCCACCGAACTCATGTGACTCAAATGCACGATATGGTGCGTTGAATGCCGTCGTGCCAGTGGCTTGTGAGGCAGCGGCGCTCGCCACTACCAACGTCAGCACCAACCAAGCAGCCCCGATCCTACGATACATCGGATTCTCCTTCAGCATGTTCAGCGATTACGTTCACGACATCGTCCAGCACCTGCAGAAGGCCGCCGCGAACGTGCAAAACCGTGTCCGTACCACCCTCTTGCCGCACCGTGAGCTTGCCCTCGCCCAGAAGTGTCATAAACGGCGCATGCCGAGGCAGTATGCCGACTTCTCCATCATGGGCGGGCGCCACGACAGCAGTTGCTTCGCCTTCGAAGATCGACTCTTCCGGCGAAATAACGGTTACCCGCATCAACTTGCTCCTAGCTTCTTTGCGTTCTCGACGACTTCTTCGATCCCGCCGGCCATGTAGAAGGCCTGCTCGGGTAGTTCGTCGAACTCACCGGCTACGACTCGCTCGAAGGTTTCGATAGTATCCTCGAGCTTCACGTACTTCCCTTCCATGCCTGTGAACTCTGCCGCCACGGCGAAGGGCTGGGAGAGAAGCTTCTGCACTCTTCTGGCACGCCCCACGATCAGTTTGTCTTCCTCGGAGAGCTCGTCCATTCCGAGAATGGCAATGATGTCCTGAAGGTCCTTGTAACGCTGCAGGATCTGCTGTGTCTCAACCGCAGCGTTGTAGTGGCGGTCACCTAGGTATTGAGCATCTAGAATCCGTGACGAAGAGTCGAGCGGATCCACCGCCGGGTAGATGCCGATCTCAGTCAATGCGCGGGAGAGTACGACCGTCGCGTCCAAGTGACTGAACGCCGCGGCGGGCGCCGGGTCCGTGAGGTCGTCGGCAGGTACGTAAATCGCCTGTACCGATGTGATCGAGCCCTTCTTCGTGGAAGTAATGCGTTCCTGAAGGTCTCCCATCTCTGTGGCGAGCGTCGGCTGATACCCGACCGCGCTAGGCATGCGGCCGAGCAACGCGGACACCTCTGAGCCGGCCTGCGTGAACCGGAAGATGTTGTCGATGAAGACCAGCACGTCCTGGCCCTCACGATCACGGAAGTACTCCGCCACGGTCAGCCCGCTCAATCCAACGCGGAGCCGAGCGCCCGGCGGTTCGTTCATCTGTCCGTACACGAGGGCGGCTGATTCGAGAACGCCACTCTCTTTCATCTCGAGATAGAGGTCATTCCCCTCACGCGTGCGCTCACCGACGCCGCAGAACACCGACCGGCCGCCATGGCCCTTGGCGACGTTGTTGATCAACTCCATGATGATTACTGTCTTGCCGACACCCGCGCCACCAAAGAGTCCGATCTTCCCACCCTTCACAAACGGAGCGATCAGATCGATGACTTTGATTCCTGTTTCGAACACCTCGGTCTTTGGCTCGAGTGTGTCGAACTTCGGCGCTTCTCTATGAATCGGCCAACGCTCGACGTCATCCGGGATAGGTTCGCCATTGTCCACAGGCTCGCCGAGGACGTTCAGAATCCGGCCCAACGCAGCTTCTCCAACCGGCATAGTGATAGGGCCACCGGTATCGACTGCGTCCATGCCTCTCACCAATCCATCTGTGCTGCTCATCGCGACCGCACGGACCTGGTTCCTGCCGATATGTTGCTGCACCTCGGCCACAACTCGAATGCCTTCACCGCCGTTGCCCTCAACCTTCACTTCGAGTGCCGAAAGGAGTTCTGGGAGGGATTCCGGTTCGAATTCGACATCCAAGACCGGGCCGATGATCGTGACGATCTTGCCTACGTTCGCTGCCATTCGTAGCTATCCTTTCAGGGCCTCCGCACCACCCACGATCTCCGCAAGCTCCTGCGTGATCTGTCCTTGGCGCGCACGGTTGTATGTGCGGCGGAGAGTATCTATCATCTCGCCTGCATTGTCTGTTGCATTCTTCATCGCTGTGCGTCTGGCACCATGCTCGGACGCCGCGGTTTCCACCAACGCTCTATACATCGAGTTCTGTATGTAAAGCGGCAGGATCGCACCTATGATCTCTTCCGCTGACGGACTCAAGATGAAGTTAGGGACCCTACCTGGTGACGAGCCTGCCTGAACCCCATTTTCCTGTTCCTCCGAAGGCGGAACGATAGGGAGCACAGGCAGCAAAGTGGGCGGCGTCGAAATCGCGCTATTGAATTTGGCGAAGATCACCTCAACCGCATCCAGGTCGCCTTGTTCGAACCGCTCCATCAAAGGTGTGATGACCTCAACAGCGTGTGCTGCGGTCGGTCTGTCACCGATGTCCTCACGGGCTGTGGCCATCTCGCGACCCACGTACTTGAAGTACTGGATCCCCTTCCGACCTATCGCATGTAGCTCTATGTCCGCGCCAGTCTTCTCTAATTCCGCTAGCCTTGACCTGGCTTCGCGAATGAGATTGCCGTTGAAACCGCCGCACAGACCGCGATTGCTGGTGAGCAATACAACTGCAATACGTGACCGTTCTTCCCCCGGTTGTCTAAGCAATGGGAATTGCTCAGTGTAGTCCGGGGAGTAGAGGTTCGAAATCACCTCTGTCAGTGCAGCAGCGTACGGGCGGGCGGCAACGACCCGGTCCTGCGCGCGTTTGAGCCGCGAGGTCGCCACCATCTCCATCGTGCGTGTTATCTGGCGCGTGTTCTCGACCGACTTGATCCGCCGGCGTAACTCACGTACTTTCGCCATCTATGACCTCTTACCTGAGCGACTTGAACTGGTCGATTGCAGCCTTGAGCCGCTCGGTGAGCGAATCATCGAGTGTCTTCTTCTCTGTAATCTCCGAGAGTAGATCCGCGTGCTTCGCATCCAAAAACTCGTGGAACTCGACTTCCCAGGTATGAATCGCTTCTACCTCCACATCGTCCAACGCACCATTGGTCACTGCGAAGATGATCGCGATCTGCTTTGCAACCGCCATCGGTGCGTACTGAGGCTGCTTCAGCACCTCGACGATACGAGAACCACGTGCGAGCTGTTGCTGCGTCGCCTCATCCAGATCTGATCCGAACTGCGCAAACGCCTCGAGTTCGCGGTACTGAGCGTAGTCCAGACGGAGCCGTCCCGCCACTTGCTTCATCGCCTTGATCTGTGCATTACCTCCGACGCGCGAGACCGAAATACCCGGGTTGATCGCTGGCCGAACGTTCGAGAAGAACAAGTCGGTTTCCAGGAAGATCTGACCGTCCGTAATCGAGATGACGTTGGTTGGGATGTACGCCGAGACATCGCCAGCCTGCGTTTCGATCACCGGCAATGCTGTGAGCGAACCGCCGCCCTCTGCATCGGAGAGTTTCGCCGCGCGCTCCAACAAACGCGAATGAAGGTAGAAAACGTCACCAGGGTACGCCTCGCGTCCGGGAGGACGTCTCAGAATCAGAGACATTTGCCGATAGGCCTGCGCATGTTTGGACAGGTCATCGTACACGCAGAGGGTGGCCTTGTCTTCATCGTACATGAAGTACTCGGCCATCGTGCAGCCCGAATACGGAGCGATGAACTGCATCGGAGCCGGATCGGATGCGCTCGCCACGACAACGATCGTATAGTCCATGGCGCCCTCTTCCTTGAGGCGTTCAACCACGGCCGCAACGGTGGACTTCTTCTGACCGATCGCGACGTAGACGCAAATCACGCCTTCGCCCTGTTGATTCAGAATCGTATCGATTGCGATCGCTGTTTTGCCGGTACCGCGGTCGCCGATGATCAACTCGCGCTGACCTCTGCCGATAGGGATCATTGAATCAACTGGCTTGATCCCCGTTTGCAGGGGCTCTTTCACCGGCTGCCTCTCAACGATACCGGGCGCTTTGATCTCGACCTTTCGATGTTTATCCGTTTCGATGGGCCCCAGGCCATCAACCGGATTGCCCAGTGGGTCGACCACCCGGCCCACCATTGCCGGGCCGACCGGCACCTCGAGTACACGGGCCGTACGACGAACCTCGTCGCCTTCACGAAGGTCGAGATAGTTGCCGAGGATGACCGCACCGAGGTTGTCTTCCTCGAGATTGAGAGCAAGGCCAGTGACGGTGGTGCCCGTCTCGGATGCGCTGAACTCGAGCATCTCGCCTGCCATTGCCGAGCCAAGTCCGTAGACTCTGGCAATGCCGTCCTTCACCTCCAAGACGGTGCCAACTTCCTGTGTGTCGAGCGGTTGAAGGTCAGCCGCCTCGATCTCTTTTAGGAGAACATCCTTCAGTTCCCCAGGTCGAAGAATTGAATCAGTCGCCATGAATACTATCGCCAATCAATTGAGTACAGGGATTCGAACAAAGAGTCACCAAATTTACCATGAGCACACCAACTAACCAAGTTCAGCCAAACGGGAGTCTAGACCTCGTCCTACCACGACGGAATCGTTGCAGCACTCCCTTCGGGCCCAGGTCAGCCAATGCGGCTGCCGCGACGCCTGCCACTCGTTTGGAACAACCTGCCAAATGGCTGGCAGAGGAGAATTGCAGTATCTCGGAAACGGTCCTAACGGTGTAGCCTGGGTTCTGCAGCAGATCCGCCGCCCACGCAGCTCGGGCCAGGTCGATCACGCGTTTCAGATTCGGGGCACCACCCGCAGCGAACTCCCTCGACACATACTCGCGCGTGTGCCCGAGCTTGCGGGCTATATCGGTCGTCGTCGTGGCATCCCCCACACTGCCAAGCACCTCGTTCCATGCATCCAACTGAAGTGCTTCGATCAGCCGAAGCTGCCTGGGAGCGGAAGAAAGCGCATCCCGGCGCGCGCGGCTCGCCGAGTGTGCCATCAGTGCTTCGCCAATGATTCCATCGTCGACACCCTGAACAAAAAGCGCCCGCAAACCACCCTCGAGGCATTCGGCAATGAGGCGGCCGTCGTCGGGCCGAAATGCGCTCAATGCAAAGACTGGAATTCCCGGATAATCACCGGCCAGCGAGAGCGCAGAATCCACTCCAAAGCTGCGTACGTCAATCACCACTGCGTCGACGAGTTCCTGCTGAAGAACGTTTAGAACTCTTTCGACGGTGCGGCACGATACCATTCGCACACCGCGCCTCGGAAGCGAACGGCGAATCGTGGTTCTCAGATCCGCATTGGCGTGAACAACCGGAATTGCTACCACGATTCCTCAGTCGCGTGTTTCGGTTTCGGCGAAGCGCTGAGCGACCATCTCTCCAGCCTGACGGAGCACATTGCGCGCGTTTTCGTAGGAGATTGCCTTCATGGCCTCGCCGTGAGTGAACCACTGACACTCCAGAATGCCCTCGTCAGCCTGCGGGCACGGCAACCCAGTCGGCGCCTCGAGAAGGAAAAAGTGGCAGAACTTGTGAATCCTCTTGCCACGAAGTCGGAAATACCAGTCTATCGCCCCGAGCCGTCCGTGGAGGATCAGCTCGCACAATCCGGTCTCCTCTGCAACCTCACGTTGAGCGGTTTCCTCCAGAGATTCGCCCGCATCTACGTGCCCCTTGGGCAAACCCCACTTCTTGTACGGGTCCTTTATGAGCAGAAACCTGTTGCCTGACGGAGTTCGCCGGAACACTACCCCACCCGCACTCGTCTCTTGTACGACATTCTGCGAGCCAGTCATCAAAAAACAGAGAACTTGAAGTACTTCCGTGGATTGGCTTTGATGTCGGCCAGGAGAAGCCGGAACTCGATTATCGCGTTTGCCGTTTCGTTGTACAACCTCGGATCGCCAACGAGCAAGCCCAGACTGCCAGTCATGCCCTGCATGCGCGTCATCACCGAGTCCGCACCGATCAGCATGCGCACGAAACTCTCGCGATTCCGTTCTGCTGCTTCCGCGAACGAGCGGAAACTCACGAGCGCCGACCTCATCTCCTGAGATGCTGTCTGGAGGTTTGTGAGGATTGTGTCCAATTCGCCTGCACTCGTCGCAGAATCTAGGCGGGCCAGTGCTCGCTCGAGATCGAGTGCTGCTGCCGTCACGACATCCGAACCATGCCTGATATTGGTGCTCACCTCGCCAAATACAGTCGTCTGCTCCTCAGTGAACCGAGTCAGTGTATCGGCGATCTGCCCAAAATCGCGAATCGAGCGCTGCACATCGAGCACTGTCTGCGAATCGAACGCCGTCTGTATTCGCGAGGATACCGTGGCGATGTCGGTGGCTATACGCCCTGCCTGCGCCGTCAGCTGTCCGATATCAGGTAGAGTCGCGCCTGGCCATGCGTCTCCTCCATCCCTCGAAGCCTCCAGGAGCGCCCGCTGCACTATCGGATCATCCGGCGGTGTGAACAGGTTTATTATCTCTGCTTGCCATTCCCCAAAAAGCGATGCGGATGCCGCGATGATCGCCGGCTCCGCTGGGAGAAGAGCGCCCTCATATATCTGAAGGTCAGCGAGCACCCAGTTGCCGTCCGGGGAAATCCGCACGTCACGCACTCTGCCAACCCGTACGCCGCGAAGAACGACCGGGTTGCCCGCTCCCAATCCGCCAACAGTACGGAACCGCGCCGTCTGCAGGAATTGCCCTGAACCCATTTGCGCCTGAGCGAGCCAAATCGCTCCGATCGTGACAACCACGAGGGCCAGCAGTATCGTGGCACCGACTACGAGTTCGTCGCGTCGTTTCATCTACACATCCCGCACAGCTGCCCTGTCCGCATCATTTGCGGCTTCGGGTCTGCCGTCGATGAATTGTCGCACAATTGGATCATGGGTCTTCTGAACCTGTTCGACTGTGCCGACCTGCCGGATGACGCCATTGTAGAGCATCGCAATCCTATCACCGACAGTGTAGGCGCTGCTCATGTCATGGGTAACCACCAAACCCGTAACGCCCAGCTTTTCTCTTGCCCTCACCATCAGTTGGTTGATAACAGCTGACGTCACCGGATCGAGGCCTGACGTGGGTTCATCATAAAGAATGTAGCGCGGCCGGAGCGCAATTGCTCGGGCAATGCCCACACGCTTTCGCATACCCCCTGACAGTTGGATCGGGTAGCGATCTTCGGTTCCCTCCATGTCGACTAGCGCAAGTGATTCGCGCACTCGTTCGTCCATCTCTCGGGCCGCCACGCGCTGGCGTTTCAATCCCAGTGTGATGTTCTCTCGGACCGTCATCGAATCAAACAGCGCTGCAAACTGAAACACGAACCCCACGGTGGACCTGAGGCTCATGAGTTCGGCTCGATCGAGTTCGTGCACGGTCTGGCCATCCACATCCACTGTGCCGGAATCAGGTTCGAGCAAGCCGACAATGTGCTTCAATGCCACGCTCTTTCCGGTGCCCGAATATCCGATGACCACCGTTGTCTCGGCATCGGGCACTTCCAGCGTAAACCCCTCCAATACCTTTTTGGATCCGAAGCTCTTGTGCACGTCGTTGAACGTGATCACAGCAGTACCACCGCCCAGAAGGCATCCAGCACCAGTATCATCTGAGCGCCGAGGACCACCGCCTGCATAGTGGAGCGACCGACTCCCTCAGCCCCTCCTTGTGTGGTGAGGCCCATCCTGCACCCGATCAGTGCGATGACCAGGCCAAACGACATACTCTTCACGAGCCCGAACCATATGTCTTTGAACTCGTGAAACAGGCGCAATCCTTTCACGAATTCTACCGAAGACAAATCCAACAGGTTGATGGCCGTGAACCACCCGGAAGCTATGCCGGTAGCCATTGCCAGAGCGATTATTACCGGAAACATGAGTGTCGACGCGACCACCCTCGGCACCACCAGATAGGAGAATGGATCGTAGGCCAGTGTCTCCAATGCATCGACCTGTTCGGTAACCCGCATTGTGCCCAATTCCGCGGCGATGTTTGCACCGACCCGCCCAGCAAGGGCCAAGCCCGTCAACACTGGGGCAAGTTCTACCATTACCGCCTTGCCGACCAGCGTACCGACGAAATAGAGTGGAACCGCTCCCGTGAGCGTGTAGGACGAAAGCAATGCCAGAACAATCCCGGTGAACACGGCAATGAAGAGCGCGATCGGAAGCGATTGGACGCCGATGCGCCGCATCTGGACCGCCGTCAATCCCGCCCAAACACGAAACTCCCTCGCACCACGTGCAGAGTCGGCCAGAAACCGACCCCACTTACCCGTGTTCTTCAGCCATCGGGCCACCGTATTGGTCACAAATCGATACACAGCGCGAATCTATCCGCCGGAAACCAAAGAGGCCAGGGCGTACAGCCCTGACCTCTGTTTGGTCGTGCAATTGGTGTCTGATTCTAAATCATGCGGCAAAGCTGGCCAGCGCCTTGCCTACCTCGCCTTCGCGCAGCCTCTTGAGAGCCCGGTCGCGAAGCTGACGAACACGTTCACGGGTGACTCCGAGCATGCCGCCTATTTCTTCGAGCGTGTGTTCCCGACCGCCGTCTAGCCCGAAATAAAGACGCAGCACACGCGCATCGCGAGCAGGGAGGGATTTGAGCGCTTCCTCTACCTCATCGCTCAAAAACCGCTCCATGGTTTTTTCTTCGGTGTCCGGCAGATCTTCCGCAATGAACCGTTCGATGAGAGCCCGATCGCCGTCGGGGTCTAGCGGCGCATCCAACCGAACCTCGCCTGTGTTCAGCGCGGCCAGCGACTGCACGACTTCGAGTGACAAAGTGGTTGCAGACGATATCTCTTCTGGAGTGGGCTCGCGTCGCAATTCCTGCCGTAGAGCCTCGGCGGTCTTCACGATCTTAGACAGATCGGCCGTACGGTTGAGAGGTACCCGCACTGTGCGGCCCTGCCGAGCCAGCGACGCTAGAATTGCCTGCCTGATCCACCAGACAGCGTACGAAATGAACTTCACGCCCTGGTCGGGATCGAATTTCCGGGCGGCCGTCAAAAGGCCGACATTGCCCTCGCCGATCAAGTCGGTGAGCGGCAGTCCCCGGTTTTGGTACTTTTTCGCAACTGAGATCACGAACCGCAAATTGCGCTTCGCAAGTTCCTGCATCGCTGCCTGGTCGCCAGCCCGTACCTTCTTCGCCAGTTCAATCTCCTCGGGAGGTGTGAGAAGAGGTGTCTTGCTCACTTCAAACAGATACTGGTCGAGAAGGTCGCGATCGTCTTCGCTAACGGCGATCACCGGCGCAGTCCTTCGGCGGCGCCTTTTCCTCTCTTTTGGTTGCTTTGGTGTTGTCATATGTCTTATATGAACCTCAAAACGGCCGCCCGCAAGGGGTGACTTGCGGATCGCATAAATTGGATTATTGAAGCGCGCTTCGTCGAGATCGCGCCACAAACTCCTTACCCCATGTGATACAAGAAGTTCGACGTCCTGGAGCCGGTCGCTTGACACCCCAAAACTGCTGAAGTAGCTTGCGTTGCTCCGGCAGGATATCGCCCCGGAGCAACCAATATAACGGGGGCGTAGCTCAGTTGGGAGAGCGCTTGAATGGCATTCAAGAGGTCAGGGGTTCGATTCCCCTCGCCTCCATTCAGGGCGGTAGGGCGGAAAGACGGTAGGGCGGTAGAAGATTTTGCGGGAATAGCTCAGCTGGTAGAGCACAACCTTGCCAAGGTTGGGGTCGCGGGTTCGAGTCCCGTTTCCCGCTCTGACAAGGCGGACGGGCGGTAGGGTAGACGGGCGATAAGTATATCAAGTCGGGCCAAATGTCGCGGTCTGGCAATGTAATCGACGCGGGGTGGAGCAGTCTGGTAGCTCGCCGGGCTCATAACCCGGAGGTCGTGGGTTCAAATCCCACCCCCGCTACTAAGGCGGTAGGGCGGAAAGGCGGTAGGGCGGTAGGACAACTGGTGACCTACCTACCTGTCGGCCTGCCGGTCTGCCGCATTTTTCAGGGCGGTTAGCTCAGTTGGTTAGAGCGCTACGTTGACATCGTAGAGGCCACAAGTTCGAATCTTGTACCGCCCATGGAGACAGCGGCATATGCATGATCTGTGGCATATGCGGTATGTACGGATAGGTCTACGCTTGCTGTAGCCTATCCCGCCAATGCGGCCGCTGCTCTTGCGCCCATAGCTCAATTGGATAGAGCGTTTGGCTACGGACCAAAAGGCTGGGGGTTCGAGTCCTCCTGGGCGCGTCAAAGGTCGGTCAGGCGGACGGGCGGTCAGGCGGACAGGAGCATCGATTACTCGATTCACTGCTGTCCGCCTTTCCGACTGACCGACTGACCGTCTTTCGGGGCGTAGCGCAGCCCGGCAGCGCGCCTGCTTCGGGAGCAGGAGGTCCCCGGTTCAAATCCGGGCGCCCCGACTGGAAGGGCGGACGGGCGGTAAGGCGGACAGGCGGTAGGTGCCTTCGACGATGCGAGGAAACTCCTACCGCCCTTCCGACCTACCGCCTTACCGACCTCACTTGCGCCTGTAGCTCAGCTGGATAGAGCGTTGGCCTCCGGAGCCAAAGGTCCCGCGTTCGAATCGCGGCAGGCGCGTGGAACTGGCAAGGCCCCGCATCCGACACACGGATGCAGGGTCTTTTTCTCAACCGGAAGTTACGCTTTCAAAGAAAGAACGAAGTGTGGCGGCAACCAGCCGTTCTTCACCTTCCCGCAGCAAGCGAGTCCGAACAGATGTCCCGTCGTACACCACCGCTGGGTCCCCTGCTTTGAGTCTTGCTTTGACTTCCGCCTCTGAGAGAGGGATCACCGTTTGGTCCCAACTCAGGTCCACGTCACCGTACCCCGCAGTGTTCAGTTTGAATTCCGCTCGCAATCCTGGTATTCCCTGTAGCTGATCGGCTATCCAACGTGCGCGCGCGTTCCACCCTTGCATAACCAGACTCTGGTCGAGTGACGTGGCGCGCTCGAGCGCAACCACGAGCGCTACGATCTCCTCTTTGCCGACCTTCATGCCTCTGCCTATACCATCGTTCGGTGACGCAGAAAGAGTGGCGGCAGCTATCAGATCTCTTCGGCCGGCGAGAATCCCGGTGGATTGAGGCCCGAGGATGCCTTTCCCGCCGCTCACGACCACCAGGTCGGCTCCAGCCTCGATGTACTTTGTGAAGTTCTCCCAGGGCGGCAGATCCGAAGCCATGTCCACCAACACCGGTACGCCGTTCTCTTTGCCGATGCGTATGAACTCCTCGGGCATAACCACCGACGCATCAGGGGGTCGTGTGCGATCGTGCGGTTTCGGTGGTGCGATCGGGAACCCGCGTTCAACCGCCGAAAGCGTCGCGAGCATCGCAGTGTTTTCGCCGACCAGTTCCCGCAGCTGATCGCGGGTATCGAAGTATTGCAGGTTCATCCCAGCGGCTTTGTACGCGTGATCGTAGCTAAAGCTCTGGGACGTCTGAAGAAGGCAGTTGCGCTTTGGCCACGTCGGGTGCGGCAGAGCCTCCGCCCGTTCCGGGTCAGAACCCGTAAGACAAGCGGCGGCGCCCAACAGCATGCCTGAGAATCCTCCGGAAGTGACCATCGCTGATTCGGCACCCATCAACTCCGCCACTCGTCTTCCAGCTGCAGCATTCAGTTCGTGCATGTCCACGAAGTACTCGTTCGCCTCGAGCATCGCCTCCATGACCTCAGCCGGCATGCGACACCCGCCAAGAGTGGTGATGTGCTCGTGGGCACCCAGGTGTGGCTGCACACCCAGCAGACGAGTGTAGATGTTGTCTTCGAGAGAAGTTCGCGTATTGGGAGCATTTCTCGGAGCAACGAGAGGGCCTGGTTGTCCACCGCTTGCCGTCGCGCAACCTGAGCCCGCTGCCGCAACGATCCCCGCGGCGCCCGTGGATACAAACGATCTTCGACTGAATGATTTGGGCCGAGTTTTCACTTCATCCTCACGATCTCTTTGAATTAGTTCCCGCCGGTGCGAGCGGCTCTCCTGATGGCCACTGGCGCCTCGACGCGCCTAGCGCCATCCATTCCACCCTGAATCACGTCGATCCTGATGCTGTCGTCCGGTTGTTTGTCTGCTCGCACTGTGCAATAGAATGTGCCATCGTCATTCTGGCCGGCGTCCACGTATCGCAGGAAGTTGGTCGCTGACACTGGCGCTTGGGCAGAATCGATGCGAATTCCGATCGCACCGAGATGTCCTGTCTCATAAGCCTCGTCGTGTTGGCATCACCCTCATTCCAGCAGTGCCCGCCAGAGATTCGATCAGCGGTTTATGACCCAAAGGTGCAGGCTGCGCTGGAGTTTGTCGACACGCAAGCCGAGAATGCTGCGGAGTTCTTGGCCGAAATTGGCGCAATCATCTCCCCTTCAGGGAAGGAACACGAGCGGGCGGAGACGGTGCTAGAGGTACAGCCGAGGAATAGGCCGACAGAGGCGCCTGATGTCAACCGCGAAGTACGTCACGCACCTCGCGGCTGCACTCGGGGGTTGAGCACCCACTAGCGCCGAAGCAGGTAGCTAGCCTTTACGAAAAGGCCCTCACCAACCAAGTCCATCTGCGAAAGGCGCAGGTTGGCCAAGCCTCGCATCAACCGGTTATAGCCGACAAAGAAGATCGTGCCAGGCGACGGCTCGTACTTGAGCAGGAATTGGCCTTCGAATCGACCTGACTCAGACGCATCCTGCAATACCCCGCCAATCAAAATCGGTCGTTCCGAACTCGGATCCCTGAGTGCATCTCGCTCCTCGAGCGAGTACTGCACCACGGCCCGGAACAGTAGCGATTTGCTGAACTGGTATTGCACACGGCCACGAGGAATGTGAGCAATTGAGAACACCGAGCGGTCTCGGGTGCGCCAGAGTCGGGAGTACGTGTAATCCAGCGACAGTTGAGCCGCCGTCGTCAGGCGTAGGGTGACATTGGGCGAAGTCTGGATTTCCAGGCCCCGCGAACCCTCGGCGTAGATGGGTACCTCTCGGTAATACATTCGCCCATTTACGTGGAGATCGCTGGTGATACGTATCCGAGGTAT
>CAZFHS010000040.1:0-60028 GCA_964518955.1 uncultured Gemmatimonadaceae bacterium
ATGTATTGCAACAGGCTACAGCTGCAGGCAAAATACTAAACGGGACAGTACTGATCACAAATCAACAATCTGAAATCTGCAATCGCTTCTACTCCGCCACTCCTCTCCTCAGCTGCCGCACCTGCTCCAACAATTCGTCGAGCATTTCTTTCAGCTCCGCGTACCGCGTGTACGCATCTCGGCTCGGGCGGCTGTCGGCCTTCGTGACCATGCCGTGCAGGTAGTCGAGTTGGTCGAGTAGCATCGGTGGCGGATAGCTTCCCGTGCGGCGAGTGACCAATTGATTCCAGAGCTCCTCGACGCGCTCTGCGTCTGAACTTCCGGCTCTCACCTGCTCGCGAAGCTGGTTCAGTTCAAAGGCAGCTTGCGCGCCGGCTGCAACGGCGTCGCGAATCTGCAGCGATAGTGCCTCTTGAGTTTGTAGATCAGCGGGCGAAATCCCGTCAGCGAATACGCGCGGGTCGATTCGTACCTCGAAGTCCTCCGTCTGGGTGACTCCACCGGCAGTCAAACGGACCTGATAGTGCCCAGGTGCAACCATCGGCCCGTTTGCTCCGGGACGTCCGTATAGCCCGGTAGTGAACCGCGGTGCTGCAACTCCGGGATGCCTCAAATCCCACGTGAAGCGGCGGTGGCCCGCTCCGGTTTCCAATGCCGGATCACCTGTACGAGCCACGTACGGCGCACGCATCTCTTGCCGCTCTTCGTACGTGTATCCCTCCGAAGTACTCGAGAAACCGCGAATCACGTTGCCTGAACTATCGAGAAACTCGAGCGTGACCTCTCCGCTAATCCCTGGAGAGAGGTAGTAGTCGACGATCGCACCAGGATCGAGATACTCCGGATCGTGCGACCGAACACCACCCCTCAGCATTGTGCCGCGGTAGCGCATGCGGTACGCAGCACGCGGCGCGAAGAGGTGTGCGCTCGCATTCTCGACTTCTTCGTTCAGCTGCTGGAGTGGCGTTACGTTGTCGAGGATCCAGAAGCCACGCCCCATTGTGGACATCGCCAGGTCGTGATTCACCCACTCTATGTCGGTGATGGGTGTGCGCGGCATGTCGAGCTGCAGTGGTTGCCAGTTTTCACCGTCGTTGAACGACACGAACATGCCGTACTCGGTTCCTGCATAGAGCAGTCCGGGCCTTACCTCGTCTTCACGCACCACGCGCACTGGGAAGTCTGCTGGAATACCATTGTTGCCATCGGTTAGTAGGGTCCAAGTCGCACCGTAGTCGGAGGTCTTGAACACGTATGGGCTGAAGTCATTGAGTCTGAACCGATACCCAGCCACGTAAGCGGTGCCTCGCGCATGGGGAGATGGTTCGATCGAGTTGATTCGCCCCTCCGCTGGCCACATCGGCGGCGTGACGTTTGCCCAGTTGACTCCCTGGTCTCGTGTCACGTAGACGGGGCCGTCGTTGGATCCCGACCAAATCACGCCGGCTTCCACCGGAGACTCTTCAATCACGTAAATGACGCTGAAGTGTTCTTCACCGGTGATGTCGTTGGTGATGGGTTCACCCGCTCTGATCTGACGGTTGGGCGGGTTCGCGGTCAGGTCAGGAGAGATCGCGTCCCAAGTGATTCCTCCGTCGTAACTCCGGTGCACGAACTGCGAACCGTGATAGACGATGTCCGGGTTGTGCGGCGAAACCTCGACCGGGGTCGTGCGCTGGAAGCGGTACTTGAGCCGTGCGGGGTTCACTCCGTAGAGGTGTTGCGCACCGACGTAGCGACCGATTGCCTGACCGGTGGTGAAGCTGAAGCGATCGAATGTCCCTTTGCACGGGGCGTAGACGATGTCGGAGCCGGGTTTGGGCACGGCCGGTCCAGTCTCGCATCCACCAATGGCCTTCCAGTACGCAGTCGGTCCTCCCGGAGCGGATTGTGCGGGAGGCAAACTCGGCACCGCGATGGTTGTGTTGTCCTGCTGACCGGCGTAAAGCCAGTATGGGAACCGATCGTCCACATCCACCTGGTACAGCTCGGCGGTGGGTTGGTTGTGCTGCGTCGACCAGGTCCTGCCGCCGTCCAACGTTACGTTCGCGCCGCCATCGTTCGCCTGAACGAAGATGTCCGGGTTCTCGGGGTTGATCCACATGTCGTGGTTGTCGCCGTGCGGGGTCGACACGATAACCCATGTTGAGCCGCCGTCCACCGACTTGAAGAAGCGCTCGTTGTTGACCCAGACGATGTCGGCGTTTGTGGGGTCGGCGTCCACATTGGTGTAGTAGAACGGTCGCTCCATCAGCTCGAGAGTGCCGTAGGGGTTGTCTTTAGGGAACCGGCCACCGCTCATGAAGCGCCATGTATCACCACTGTCGTCGGAGCGGTACAGACCTTCCTCGGGCTCCGGCGCCTCGACCAGCGCGTACACTCTGTCGGGGGAGGCCGCCGACACCGCGAGGTCGATCTTCCCGACCAACCCCTGGGGCAATCCCTCCGTTACCTGTCGCCAATTGTCTCCACCATCGGAACTTTTCCAGATCCCGTCGCCGCAACCTGGCCCGCAACCGCTGATGATCGTCCACGGCTTGCGGTCGCCCCGGTACATGGCTGCGTAGACGATGTCCGGATTGGACGGATGGATATCGAGGTCGATGCCGCCCACGGAGTCGTTCAGGAACAGCAACTGATCCCATGATTGACCGCCGTCACTAGAACGGTAGATGCCGCGGTCATCGTTCGGACCGAACGGAGAACCAAGTGCAGCCACGAAGACTCGATTCTCATCATCGGGGTGCACCTCGACTGCCCCAATTTGGCCCGTGGTCTCGAGGCCAATGAACTCCCACGTCTCGCCGGCGTCGGTGGTCTTATAGATCCCGCGACCGCCGATGATGTTGCTGCGGATACCGTCGGTTCCGGTTCCGGCGTACACCACATCAGGATTCGATGGCGCGACCCGAACGGCCCCGATCGTGGACGAGGTTCGAATGAAACCGTCTGTGACCGGATACCAGTTTTGGCCGTAGTTGTCGGTCTTCCATACGCCACCACCACCGCGGATACCCATATAGAAGGTGTACGGGCGAGCGGGATGTCCAGCCACAGCGGTGACTGCACCTCCTCGCGACGGACCTACCTGCCGGTAATGCAAGTCCTGGAAGAAGACCGGATCTTCCTGGGCTGCCGCGAATGAGGGAAAAGCGAATGTTGCGGCGAATACGGTCGCAAGAGTCCGGATGGCTATTGAGTAGAAGCGAGTCGTTCGAAACCGGTGGATAGCGGTGATCATGATACCCCCTGGTAGACCTTCATTGCTGCGCGTTCGGGTGAAGTACTTCGAATCGTCACTTCCGAGTATGTCGCGGCGTGTTGGCGGTGTCTAGGGGGCAGACATGCCGCGCATCCCGCTGCCGTCCATGCCGCCTATGCGTCCGCCCCTCCCTCTCCTCCCTCTCCTCCGTTGCATTCACCGGTACAACACACCATACTGCTCGCCCCAGGGTGCAAATCAACAGAAATCTCGTACCGGATGTCCCGTCTGCTGGAGGCTACGCATGAAGATGTTTCTCGACTCCGAGTGGGTTGATAGAGAGAAGAAGATTCCCGTACGGGATCCCTACGACGACTCGATAGTCGATCACGTTCCAAGCGCTTCTCCCGAAGATGCAGAGCTCGCGCTTGCCAGTGCTGTGAAGGGTTTCGAGGTGACTCGAAAGATGACGGTGTTCGAGCGCGCCACGGTGCTCAACAAGACCGCCGAGATCATCTCGACTCGTCTCGAAGAATTCGCAACAATCATTGCTCGCGAAGGTTCCAAAACGATTCGTGAGGCGCGCAAAGAAGCATCGCGCTGCGTGAATACCCTGGTGGTTTCGGCTGAGGAAGCAAAGCGGTTGTTTGGCGAGACAATCCCGTTCGATTCTTTCCCCGGCGGCGAGAACAAGCTCGGTTATTACTATCGGTTCCCGATCGGTGTCGTACTTGCCATCACACCGTTCAACGACCCGCTGAACCTGGTCGCGCATAAACTGGGGCCGGCATTCGCCGCCGGAAATAGCGTGATCTTGAAGCCGGCAACCGTGACTCCCCTTTCCGCGATCAAGCTTGCGGAAGCCCTCCTCGAGGCGGGGCTGCCACCTGCTGCCCTTCAGGTGATCACAGGCAGTGGGGCGATGCTGGGGAAGACGTTGGTGCCGGACGAGCGAGTGCGCATGGTTTCCGCCACAGCGGGCCTCGAAGCCGGAGAGGCTATCGCGGCAACAGCTGGCATAAAAAAGATCGGGATGGAGCTGGGGTCAAATTCTCCCGTCATCGTTTGGGAAGATGCAACCATCGACTGGGCAGTAGAGTCTTGTGTGTCGGGATCATTCTGGGCGGCCGGACAGAACTGCATTGGCGTCCAAAGGCTCTACGTGCACAAGAACATCTATGAGACGTTCAAGCAGAAGTTTGTCGACCGCACGAAGCAGTACAAAATCGGCAACAAACTTCTGGACGAAACCGATATAGGCCCGATGATCACCGAGGGCGAAGCCAAGCGAGTGGAAGAGTGGGTGAAGGAAGCCCAGGGTATGGGCGCGTCGGTGCTGTGCGGCGGCGGGCGCGACAGTGCTCTCATGGAGCCAACCGTGCTCGAAAACGTTCCTGAGGATGCCACAATTCACAAAGACGAGGTCTTCGGCCCGACGGTGAACCTCTATCCAGTCGAGACCTTTGAGGAAGCTCTGAACAAAGCAAACAGCCTGCCATTCGGGCTCCACGCTGCGGTCTTCACCAAAGATGTGAACCTCGCATTCAAATTCGCCTACGAACTCGACTGCGGTGGAGTGATGATCAACGATTCGACTGACTACCGTCTCGACTCGATGCCCTTTGGTGGCACACAAAAGTCGGGGCTCGGCAGGGAGGGTATCAAGTTCTCTCTGCAGGAGATGACCGAACCAAAGACTGTTTGTTTTCACATTGAATAGCGACCACACCCAGGAGACCTACAGTGGGCTTTGAAGAACTTTCGTTCCAGGATGCTCCGGCGATCAATGTCACCCCGCCGGGACCGAAGTCACAGGAATACTTGAAGTACCAGAGCGAACACGAGAGCTCAGCCGTCTCGTACCCGCGCGGCATGCCGATGGCTTTCCGCCGGGCCATGGGAGCCACAATAGAGGATGTCGACGGCAACATCTTTATCGACTTCTTTGGTGGTGCCGGCGTGATCAATGTCGGCCACGCGAATCCGGCGGTGATCGAGGCTGCGAGGAATCAACTCGACGACGTCACGCACACGCTCGACATGCCGAGCCCGGCCAGGCAAACGATGGTGGAGACTCTGGCGGGAGTACTCCCGCCAGAGCTCAACAAGGTGTTTTTCGGTGGGCCGACCGGGTCAGATGCCGTCGAGGCTGCCACGAAACTCGCCAAGTACAACACTAAGCGATATCCAATGATCTCGTTCGAGGGCGCCTATCACGGTATGACCGCCGGCGCCCTTTCGTTGTGCAGCGGCTCACCATTCAAGGGCGACTTCCTTCCGCTCATACCGGAAGTCCACTTCGTGCCCTACTCATACTGCTACCGGTGTCCATTTGGCCAAGCAAAGGACAAATGCGATCTCGAGTGCGGCAAGTACCTCGAGCACGTGATCGAGGATTCTCACTCTGGCGTTGGGCACCCCGCGGCCATTCTGGTAGAGTCGATCCAGGGCGAGGGTGGCTCCGTAGTGCCGGACGAGAGGTTTCTTCCGAAAATCCGCGATATCTGCGACAAGTACGACGTTTTGATGATCGACGATGAGATTCAGGCCGGCTTCTGCCGTACCGGGAAGATGTTCGCTTGTGAGCATACAGGAGTCGTTCCGGACATCATGACACTCAGCAAGGCGCTTGGCGGCGTTGGCTTCCCAATCTCGGCCGTTGCCTACAAAGAGAAACTCGACACATGGCCTCCGGGTAAACACATCGGCACGTTCAGGGGCAACATGGTTGCCTATGCTGGCGGCGCTGCGGGCATCAAGTTCATGCTGGAAACCGACCTGGCCGACCACTCTTTAGCGCTAGGTGAGAAGATGTTGGGTTGGCTGAAGGAACTCGAGGCAGACTCAACAATCGTTGGTGAGGCACGCGGCAAAGGCCTCATGCTCGGAGTAGAGTTCGTCAAGGACAAGGCGACGAAGAAGCCTGCGCCGGAGCTTGCAGCCAAGGTGCGCACATTGTGCCATCAGCGGGGAGTGCTCATCGAGATTGGTGGTCACTACTTCAATGTCGCGAGGTTCTTGCCGCCACTGGTGGTCACGGAAGATCTAGCGCGAAAAGGTGTGGAGGTGTTTGCGGAGGCAGTGAAGGAGTTGGAAATAACCGAGGGTTAACGCCCATGCAAAAACAGTCTAAGCTGTTCCGGGGTGGCACGGTGGTTCTGGGCCAGACCGTGTCGCAAACGGATGTTCTCGTAGAGGGTGAGCGCATTCGTGCGTTAGGTGACCTGGGGGACATAGGGGCCGACGAAGTAATCGATGCCGGTGGTTTGCTTGTGTTACCGGGAGCCGTAGATACGCATGTGCACTTCAATGATGTTTTCATGGGCACAGTCAGTGTGCACGATTACTACACCGGCACATTGGCAGCCGCGTTCGGAGGGGTGACGAGTGTCGTAGACTTCTCGAACCAGGTACCTGGCGGCACTCTTGCCAAGACACTCCAAGACAAGCGCGAGGAAGCTGCGGGTAAAGCAGTGGTGGACTGGGGCACTCACCCGGTGATCACAGAACCCACAGACGGCACGCTTGACGAGATCCCTCTTGTGGTGGAGCAAGGAGCTCCGACGATCAAGTGTTACATGACCTATCGGGATGATGGTCTTCTGATCGAGATAGAGGACCTCGAGCGCATTGCCAAACGGCTCTCGGACGCCGGCGGTATGCTGATGTTGCATGCCGAAGACAACACCAAGATCGAGGAAAATGTCCCGCGCTTGATCAAAGCGGGAAAGACAGGGTCGATATACCACGCAAGGAGCAAGCCCCCTGAAGTGGAGACAGAGGCGATCCGAGGCGTAGTCGAGATGGCTCGCAACACGGGAGCAAAGTTCTTCGTCGTACATCTCGCGAGTGATGGTGGTCTGGAACTCATTACTGCAGCGCGCGCCGAGGGCTTGGACATCACGGCAGAAACCTGCACTCACTATTTGATGTTCACGGAGAAAAATCTCGAGCGTGAGGACGGCATCAAATGGATTTGCTCGCCGCCGCTCAGGGAGCAATCGGTTCAAGACAGGTTGTGGCGTGGAATCCAGGCTGGACAGATCGCGATGGTGACCTCGGACGATGCAGCGTATTCGTGGGATGCCAAACTCTGCGGAATCGACCGGTTCGACAAATGTCCGAATGGGATACCTGGCGTTGAAACCAGGTTGCACATGCTGTACTCGGAGGGGGTGGCCAAAGGGCGGCTTTCTCTGCCACACTTTGTCGAACTCGTGTCCACCAATCCGGCTCGGCTTTTCGGGCTCGCACCTTCAAAGGGCAGCATAACTCCGGGTAGTGACGCCGACATCGTGCTTTTCGATCCTACCGCCAATTGGGTCATGGGGCGGGACACCCTGCACATGGGTGCCGACTGGTCTGCGTATGAGGGCATCGAAGTGAAGGGCAAGATCGTGAAGGTGTTTGCACGCGGGGATTTGATCGTTGACGGTGAAGAGTGTCTCGCCGAGCAGGGCAGGGGGAGATACATCCACCGGTCGCTTTGAGGGGCATTCATTTCGTCTCTAATGCAGGACGGTGTGGTATATGAAGGGTGACCAGACGTTGCGGATATATTCTGGTGCGTCGCCTGAGCAGGTAGCTGCTGACCTAGAGCCCCTCGTTCGATTCCAGGAAGAGGGGCTTTCGCTCGAGAAGGTAAGGGGCCTAGTTGAGACGCAACTGGTCCCCCACCTGGGCCGCTACGAGCTGCCGTCGTTCCATTTCCTGTTCAACTCCGCTCCAGAAGCCGGTGCGGAACTCGGTGCACAAATCGCAGTGACCCATAATCAGGGTGTGACAAACTGGCAGGTCTCACCGGGCGGAGCCGTATTGGAAGAGTTGTGCTGCAAAGCACTATGTGACCTCTTTGGGCTGAACGAGGGTGCTGACGCCACGATGATGTATTGCGGCACATATGCGAACCAACAGGCGCTGTACCTGGCACTCGACCGGCATGCAGAACAGAAAGGATTCAGCCTGGCCGAATCCGGCGTCCAGGGTTTCGGCGACCCGTCGCGGCTGGCAGTGCTCTGTTCCGCGGACGCTCATTTCTCGCTGAAGCATGCTGTTCGGATGTTGGGCCTGGGTGAATCGTGCCTGGTGCCGGTCGCCAATGATCCTAAATGCCGGATGGATGTGGATGCGTTGAGGGAGATGGGGAAGGGGGAAGGGGGAAGGGGGAAGAGGGATGTGTTCTGCGTTGTGGCGACGACGGGAACGACGTCCACAGGGGCTGTCGATCCCGTGCCTCCGGCTGCCGATTTGTGTGAAGAACTCGGCGCGTGGTTGCACGTTGACGGTGCATACGGTCTTGCCTACAAGCTCGTGCCGGAGTGGAGCCATCTCTTTGATGGAGTCGAACGTGCAGATTCGATCACGTGGGACCCTCACAAACAGATGGGGGTGCCGATTCCGAGCTCTGTCCTCTTCGTTCGCGATCCTGCTGATTTCCGCAGGGTGACGCTCTACGGCAGCTATTGGAACCGGGAGGACGCCACCGAGCCCAACCCTGGGGTGAAGTCGATACCGACCACTCGTCCGATGACGGTGTTGCCTCTAGTCACGTCGATTCGGCATCAAGGGCTCGAGGGTGTAAAGGAGAGGCTACGTGCACCGCTCCAAGCAATCAAGGAATTGGCCGTCTACATTGAAAATCAGGCTGATCTGGAACTCTGCCATCACCCTGACACGGGCATTCTCTGCTTCCGCATAGTCCCCGACGGCCTTGGCGCAAAGGAGCTGAACGATCTGCAAAAACACGTCTACGATAGGTTGTTGAAAGAGGGCGAACGCCCCGTGTCCATTTCTTTGATCGGTGACCAGGTCGTCCTCCGCCTTGTTGCAATTGCTACGGGTGTGACATGCGAGGAGATGGTCGAGACGATCTCCAAGGTCCGAGCGGCTGTGGAGGGGGAGACCTCGCGTTGATTGAGCAAATCCTGAGTTATGCCGTCTGGTTTGATGAAATCTTGTGGGGACCATGGACGATGGTCTTCATCGCCTCAGTATCTATCTATCTGACCATACGCACAAATGCATTCCAGGTCAGGAAGCTGGGGCTGATTCTCAAGAGCACGTTTGGGTCGATGGTTAGGAAGGATGGAGGAGCGGGGGAACTGGACGAGGGCAGCCGCAAGGGGAGGATGACGCCTTTCCAGGCTGCCAGCACGGCGTTGGCGAGCACGGTTGGTATGGGCAGCATAGCCGGAGTTGCCACCGCGCTCTCAATCGGCGGGCCGGGTGCAATTTTCTGGATGTGGGTGCTTGCACTCTTCGCGACCATCACCAAAGCAGCAGAAATCACCCTCGCGGTTCATTACAGGGACATTGACGAAACTGGCCGCATTCGCGGTGGCCCGATGTACTATATCGACAGAGGGTTGGGCTGGCGGCCACTGGCTCTTTTATTCAGCGGCGGCGTTGTGATCAACGCTTTGTGTAGTGCCTCTCTGCTGCAAGCGCACACGGTTGGCCGTGCCTTTTTGGCGAGCTACGATTTCAATCCCTATTACGTCACTGGCGCCATGACCGTCGTCACTGCCTCGGTGATCGTCGGGGGCGTGCGCCGCATTGGCAGGTTCAGCGAAAGACTCGTGCCCTTGATGTCGATCGTTTATGTGCTGGGTGGTCTCACGCTGTTTGTCGTGAACTACACATCGATCCCCGAAGTTTTCGCCCTGATTTTCAAACACGCCTTTGCACCGGTCCCCGCGGCAGGCGGCTTCGCCGGATCAGTTGTGATGGTGACTATCCGTGAGGGCATGGCGAGAGGGATGTTCAGCAACGAGGCGGGAATGGGCACAGCACCCATGGCCCACGCAACAGCGGACACGAAACATCCGTTTCAACAGGGCATGTGGGGTGCGTTCGAGGTGTTTGTAGTCACCTTCATAATCTGCACGATCACTTCATTTGCCGTGCTCTCAACCGGTGTTCTGTCGAGTGGCCAATCGGGTATCGAATTGGTGATTGTGGCATTTTCTGCGGTTTTCCCGGCAAGTGTTGCAAGCGGCCTGATCTCGTTCTGTATTCTCACTTTTTGTCTGTCGACACAGATCGGCTTCTTCATTTACTTCGAGACGGCCGCGCTGAACGTCTTCGGGAAGCGTGGTGTGCGTTACGTGAAGTGGCTGTACTTTGTTCCGCCGGTGATTTTCGCCGGTGTCGCCGACGTGGAGAGAATCTGGGTCTTTGCCAACATTGCGGTCGGTGTCTGTGCGATACCGAACCTGGTGGCCGTGGTGGCTCTGAGCGGGGCGTTTATGGCGCTGCTGCGCGATTACGTCGGTGGGCACGACGTTTACGCCACAATGGTGATCGATGATTCGAAGGAATACGTGCAGGTAGCCGGTCGTGGCTAGTACAGCGCTACAAGTGGGAGGGACTCCTGATGCAGATATTCATAATCAATCCCAACAGCGACCCGAAGATGACCGAGGCAATCCGGAAGTCTGCTGCCGAATTTGCCGGTGACAGATTCGATGTCGTGTGCAAGCCAACCCCTGGAGCGCCAAGGTTCATAGAGACCTATGAAGACGACGTAGCCGCCGCGCCTGGCATGCTGCAATTGGTTCGGGAACACGAACACGAGGTCGAAGCGTTTGTTGTTGCCTGTCACGGTGATCCGAACCTGGACGCCATGAAAGAAGCAACCACCAAACCAGTGGTCGGTATTGGTGAGGCGTCGATGAAGGTCGCGTCAATGTTGGGGCACAGTTTTTCCGTCGTCACCACCGCGAAGCGTTCCATTCCGCCCAAAGAAGCGCAAGCCAGGAAGTACCATCTCCAGGAACTGATGGTGTCGGTCCGTGCACCCGAGTCGGATGCATCTGACTGCGGGGATGAACTGGTGTTTCTAGATCTTGCAAGACTCGCGGTCGAGGAAGATTTGGCTGAGGTTGTCGTTCTCGGTTGCGCCGGTTTGACGGGAATGGACAAACTGATACAGACAGAATTCGGCGTCCCCGCGCTCGACGGTGTAGTGTGTGCTTTGATCATCGCCGAAGGCCTGGTGCGCTATGGTGCATCGACGAGCAAGGTGTTGGGATTCAACCCCGAGTGGTGACTTGTGAGTAAGGAGTATCCACGAATGAAAAAACAAATCCACTCCGCAGCAGAATCATATCGCGACGATATGGCATCGCTGCTCCGCGAACTAGTGGCGATTCCGTCGCCGGGTGGGCAGGAGGACGCGGTTGTTCGGCGCCTCCATGACGTGATGCTCGAGCTCGGGTATGATGAAGTCAGAGTGGATGCGATGGGCAATTTGATCGGGCGCATCGGCTCCGGCGGGAGGTTGGTGGCACTGGACGGCCATTGCGACACCGTCGGTGTGGGTGACCCAGATGCCTGGGAGGTCGATCCGTTTGCAGGTGAGTACAGAGACGGCGTAGTGTTTGGGCGAGGAGCGGTGGATCAGAAAGGCGGCCTGGTGTCGGCAATCTATGCCGGCAAGATCCTGAAAGAGGCTGGTATTCCTGACGATCTATCGCTGTTGGTGGTTGCCTCTGTCAACGAAGAGGACTTCGAGGGGGTATGCTGGCAGCATCTCGTAATGGCAGAGAAACTGGCGCCCGAAGTGGTTCTGCTGACGGAGCCGACCAATCTCCAGATAAAGGTCGGCCAACGCGGCCGCATGGAGATGAAGATCAGAACACGTGGAGTGTCGTGTCACGGATCTGCCCCCGAGCGGGGTGACAACGCTATCTACAAGCTCGCCCCGATAATTCGCGAAGTTGAAGAACTGCACGATCGACTCGAAAGCTCATCTGTGCTCGGCAAGGGCAGCATTTCCGTTACTGACGTGCGCTCGACGGCCCCTTCCCGCTGCGCGGTGGCTGATTCGGCAACAGCCCACGTGGATCGGCGGCTTTCTGAGGGCGAGACGCTCGAATCGGCGGTTCGTGAGGTGCGTGATCTCCCGGCGGTCAAGGAGTCGGGGGCTGAAGTGACGATTCCGAGGTACGAGATCGAAACACATTCGGGTTTCGAGAAACTCGTCGAGGCATACTACCCAACCTGGCTCATGAATAGAGATGACCCAGTCGTGCGTACAGCGATTGCAGCCCACAAGAGTCAGTTTGATGCTGACGCCACACTGGGCGTTTGGCAGTTTTCCACCAATGGTGTTGCTACAAAGGGAATGTATGGGATCCCCACTATCGGATTCGGTCCTGGAGAGGAAGAGCACGCGCATACCACGGGCGATCAGGTCCGTGTGGACGACCTCGTCAAAGCGGCAGAATTCTACTCTGCGTTCGTGCAATGTCAGATTGCCATGGAGCTGGGGAAGAGCGACTCATTCGGCCCCACTGGAACCCGCTGATTTAACGCTGCTCATCGACTCTTGACTTGCTGAGGGCTGATGGTGACCTTTTGTGACCTCAAAATGCCCTTACTAGGGAATTCCGTTTAGACATTTCGGATTAGCGAACAAGAAGAAGAACTAGTGTCAAGTTCTCTGTAATGAAGGAGATGTCCTCGTGATAATCTCAGTACCCAAAGAGATAATGCCCGGCGAAAGACGCGTTGCGCTCACGCCCGACGTCGTAAAGCGCCTGGTGGGTGGCGGAGCGACTGTTCGAGTGCAGAAAGGTGCCGGAATCGAAGCGTCATATCCCGACGATGCCTACACCAAAGTCGGGGCCGAAATCGTTGACGATGCTGCGGCCATCTGGAAAGACGCTGACATCCTGGTGAAGGTGCAGCCTCCGGTTCTCGATCCCGCCGCAGGCGGAAACGAGTTGGAAAACATCAAAGAGGGCGCGGTCCTCCTAAGCATGATGCAGCCTTTTACCAACTTCGAGGTCGTGAAGGCTGTCGCCGGTAAGGGCGTCACGGGTTTTGGGCTCGAGGCACTCCCGCGCATCACGCGCGCTCAGTCGATGGATATCTTGTCCTCGATGGCCACCGTAGCCGGTTACAAAGCTGTGCTACTAGGTGCTGCTGCCACGGGCAAGCTCTTCCCAATGCTCACGACTGCCGCAGGCACGGTGGTCCCGGCGCGGGTGCTGATTCTTGGTGCTGGTGTCGCGGGATTACAGGCCATCGCGACAGCTCGTCGTCTTGGTGCCGTCGTCAAAGCGTTCGACGTCAGGCCCGAGGTGAAGGAGCAGGTGGAGAGCCTAGGCGCCGATTTCCTCGCAACTGAGGTTTCGGACGAAGGCGCTGGTGAAGGTGGATACGCCAAAGAGCTGTCTGAAGACCAGCAGAAGAAGAACTTGGAACTCATCGGTGGCTCATTGCGGGAAATGGACGTGGTCATCACAACCGCCCTGATTCCGGGCAAACCGGCTCCGTTGCTGATAACCGAGGAAATGCTGGGCAAAATGAAACCGGGAGCGGTCGTAGTGGACCTGGCCGCCGAAATGGGCGGAAACTGCGCTGGAACCAAGGCGGGCGAAGAAGTCGTTTCGCATGGCGTAACGATCCTTGGACCGGTGAACTTGCCATCCAGCACGCCTGAAGACGCGAGCCGCATGTTCTCGCGAAACATCCAGTCGTTCCTGCAGGGGATCTTGAAGGACGGGGAACTGAACTTGGACTTTGAAGATGAAGTCGTTAGCGGGACGTGTATCACGCACGAAGGCAAAGTGGTGCATGAAACCGTGAAGAATGCTATTGAAGGGAGTGCGTCATGATAGAGGGTCTTGTTGAGCTGTTGGTTGTCTTCGTGCTTGCGATGTTCGTCGGGTTCGAGGTGATTACCAAGGTGCCGCCCACGCTGCACACGCCGCTCATGTCCGGATCGAACGCGGTCTCAGGTATCACGATTCTCGGAGCAATGGTAGTCGCCGGGCGTGGTGATACGAGAGTCGCCTCAATCTTGGGTCTCGTTGCGGTCATTTTTGCCATGATCAACGTCGTCGGCGGATACATGGTCACCGACCGGATGCTCGCGATGTTCAGGGGCAAGCGTGAGGGGCAGAAATGATCGTATCAATTACAAAACTCGTCTATCTGGCAGCGGCGGTTTGCTTCATCATCGGACTGAAGCGACTAAGCCATCCTGCCAAGGCTCGATCGGGGAACGCGATCGCCGCTACCGGTATGCTGGTTGCGATCGTCACGACCCTGTTCAATCAAGAAATCCTGAGTTTCCAACTCATCATCATCGGTATGATCGTCGGTTCCACGATCGGTGTGGTGTTCGCACGAGCGGTCAAGATGACGTCGATGCCGGAGATGGTGGCGCTGCTGAACGGATTTGGTGGCGCGGGATCGGCTCTCGTGGCCGGTGCGGAGTATGTGCGATTCATGACGTTGGGTGAGGCGCCTCCCGCTGATGTCGCGGTGACGATCCAACTCAGTATCTTGATCGGAAGCGTGACGTTCTCAGGCAGCATCATAGCATGGGGCAAACTGCAGGAAGTAATCACGGGTTCCGCTGTTACATACCCACTGCAGAAGACGTTGAACGGTCTGTTGTTCGCGGTGTTGTTGGGTCTGATCATCTGGCTCGCCGGGTGGTTCCCGAATCCACAGATGCTTTTCGTGTTCGTGGGTCTATCACTCGTTCTAGGCGTGTTGTCGGTGATTCCGATTGGCGGCGCCGACATGCCGGTAGTGATCGCTTTGCTCAACTCGTACTCAGGGTTGGCGGCGGCAATGACCGGCTTTGTGATCAACAACCACGGTCTGATCATCGCTGGTGCATTGGTAGGTGCGTCGGGAGTCATCCTGACTGCTATCATGTGTAAGGCCATGAACCGCTCGCTGGCCAACGTGCTGTTTGGAGCGTTCGGAGCTGGAGCGGAAACCGGCTCTTCGGTGATCGTGGCAGGCCAGGCTATCGAGCAGCCGATCAAACAGATTACCGCGGACGACGCCGCGATGCTGATGGCTTACGGCAAGCAAGTGGTTGTCGTGCCCGGCTACGGTTTGGCGGTTGCCCAGGCGCAGCATGAAGTTCGCGAGCTGGCAGAGTTGCTCGAGAAGAAGGGTGTCACGGTCAAGTACGCCGTTCATCCGGTAGCTGGACGTATGCCGGGACACATGAACGTCTTGCTCGCCGAAGCCAATGTGCCGTACGACGAATTGTACGACATGGATGATATCAACCCCGATTTCGAGCAGACTGATGTCTCATTGGTCATTGGGGCGAACGACGTTGTGAATCCAGCGGCGCGGCACGACACAACGAGCCCGCTGTACGGAATGCCGATTCTGGATGTAGACAAGTCCAAGGCCGTGATCGTGATGAAGAGATCGATGCGTCCTGGATTCGCGGGCGTGGACAATGAGTTGTTCTTCACCACAGTGACGTCGATGTTGTTCGGCGACGCAAAGGATTCTCTCAAGAATCTGATCTCGGAGGTGAAGGAGCTGTAAGTAGGGCCGTTGGGCGGAAAGGCGGTTGGGCGGTAGGTTGTGGTGCTTTTATCCACCTACCGCCCTTTTTCCTGTTCGGAGGTTTTCGACTGCAATTCTCACAGGGTTCCGATAATCGACATATTACGACGGTGAGATACTCAACTGAAGGACACTCGGTGTGACGACCGGCCGAAATCGGTCCTCGGCTCTTTGGGCACTGGCCGCAGTCGTGCTCGTGCTTCCGACAACGGTGCACGGTCAATCGATTACTCACCCACGTTTCCCGCTCCTTGGCGAAGACTTTCAAAATGTGTTGCGCACAGGGGGGCCGGTCTCTCCGGGACGGACTTGCGGTATGTGTCACGATGTTGCGTTCATCACGTCTCACGGCTTGCACGGGAACGGTGCGTTGAGCGCTTGGACATCTGTGGCGACTGCCGTGACAGGGGGGCCATCCGAGGCCGGTGCCGCCGATTCGGTGGAGATGAATTGTTTCCTCTACCACACCGGCAATCCGGCGAACGACAAACGGATCGAAGCACTCAACGCCGGGACGCCCGAATGGGCGGCGTCGGCGACGCTCGCGAATACGCGTGCCATCTCGTGGAACGGAACCGGCTGGATATGGAATCAGGATGCATTCTCTAGCAACGGTTCCGTTCAAGGCTCAGTGTTTACTGTGCGGTCTCCAATGACGGAGAACTGCGCGCAGTGCCATGGTGTCGCGAGCGACGCCCTCGAACCACCTGTCAGCCTCGACGCGATCGTGCCCGGCGCAAACACTACGCTGACCACGGGTGAGATTTTCTCGCCGCAGCTCATCTCGAATTCGGCTATCGCCGTCAGTGGAGAAGAACTTCCTGCGCGATCTTGGGATGTACATGCGGAACGGGGGCTGACCTGCACCGATTGCCACCGTGCGCTGAACAATCCTGCATACCGTACCGAGGCGAAGGACACCGCGGGTGTAGGGCTCCTGTACGATCCGCGAAATACAACGATTGGCGAGTACCTCAGGCGCCCAAATCACAATTTTGGAGGCCAGTCGGAGCTGTCCGACCTCTCGTGCGTACGCTGTCACGACCCGAAACCATCTCACGAGTGGCTGCCCTATTCCAGACGGCACATGGCGAAGCTTGCATGCGAGGCGTGCCACACACCGAGGATGTACTCACCTGCAGCGGAGTCTGTCGACTGGACGTCACTGTCAGAGGGTTCAGTAGTGGAACGTCCACCGCTGGCGACGGATTTGCAGGGTTTAGGCCGTTGTTGTTGCCGCACAGGCGTGCTGATGGTGAAACACGTATCTCACCATTCAATGCAGTCACGTCGTGGTATTGGGTCGCTGGATATGCAGGGCGGCGAGTGCCGCAGTCGCTGTTGCTCGATTCCGATAGTGTCCGCGGCCTCGATGATCCTCGAATCGTGGCCGACGTTGAGCTTCATCGCATCACGCACGGTACTGCAAGTAAAGCATGGTCCACGCGCGAGTGCAGGAACTGTCATAGTGCCGAATCCGACCTAAACCGGACGTTCACACTTTCGAGCACCGTTTCGGACGATATGATGCCGGTGCTGCTTGACGGTGGGGCGCCAGAGTTACCAGGAACGCTCCACATCGATGATGAAGGTAGCTTGGTTTTTGACCCTGACCTTTCTGACGGGATGTACGTCTTGGGGATGAGCCGAGTTCGCTGGGTGGACATGTTCGGGATGTTTGCCGTTCTCGGGGTCCTGGCTGCCATAATCGTGCATGGGGGGTTGCACTGGTATGCGCATTGGAAGCAACCAGAATCCGCGCAGCATGGCGGCGAACGAGTGTATATGTACTCGATCTTCGAGCGATTCTGGCACTGGCTCCAAGCGCTCACGGTGGTTACGCTGCTGCTGACCGGCATCGAAATACACTTTTCGGTGGGGCATTTGTTCGGCTTCGAGATGGCAGTTAGGGTGCACAGAATCGTTGGATTCGTCGTGGTGCTCATTGCTGTAGTCGCGGCACTGGGCCACTTCAGTAGCGGAGAGATCCGGCGGTTCGTTCCGGCGTCTGCCGGCTTCATCGAGCAGGCTACCGCACAGGCGCGTTACTACGTCTACGGTATCTTTCATCACGAATCTCATCCGGTCAGCAAACGACCAAACCAACGTTTGAATCCGCTGCAACAGATAACTTATCTAGTGATTCTCAACGTTCTGCTGCCATTGCAGGTGATGACGGGGATAATGATCTGGGGCGTTCAACGATGGCCGGTGGTGGATGCGGCATTCAACGGACTCTCGCTGATCGCACCGGTGCATGCTTTCGGAGCATGGATGTTTGCGGCTTTCCTCCTGCTGCACGTGTATCTGACCACCACTGGCCCGACACCGACATCCAGGCTACGGGCGATGATATTGGGATGGGAGGAGGTTCATAATGGGTCGAAAGTTAGTGGTTAGCCTCTACCTAGCAGAACCACTCACCCACCGTTAGCCACACTGTCCTGACACCGTAACACAAGCTATCACAACAGCTTACATGTAACATATGAATACCCACCATTAGACCTTGACTTCTATACTAATAGTAATAGTTTTTATTAGTAATAAGGAGGGGCTATGAGCGACAATATTGGTCGTAGGAACACAAGACAGCGACAGGTGATTCTAGAGGAGCTGCAGAAACTCAAGTCTCACCCTTCGGCGACGGCCCTGTATGAGATAGTAAGGGAGCGACTTCCCAACATCAGTTTGGGAACTGTGTACCGTAATTTGGATCTGTTGGCGCGGACTGGGCTCATCCAGAAACTGAACACCGGCCAGAACGAAGCCAGGTTCGATGGTATCACGGATCGTCACTACCATATCTGCTGTGCTCATTGCGGCAGGGTGGACGATCTGCTCGATTTTCCGATCGACGCTATCGACTCTGGCATCGGCGAGCTTCAAGGATTTGACATTCTGGGTCACCAGTTGCAGTTCATAGGGATATGCCCCGAATGTAAGGGTAGAAAGCTCCATTAACATACAACCAGGTAGGGCGGAACAAGGAGAACCGACGATGATGAAGCAGAAGATTGAAGATGCCTTCAACAAGCACCTCAACGCCGAGTCGTTCTCGGCCCACTTATACATGTCCATGTCCGCGTATTTCCAGACGATCAATTTGAAAGGAATGGCACATTGGATGCGTCTGCAGGCCGACGAAGAAACGATGCATGAGATGAAGTTCTTCGACTATATCCTCGCCCGCGGAGGCAAGGTGGTGTTGGACCAGGTGAATGCTCCGCCCACGGAATGGGATTCTCCTCTGTCCGTGTTTGATGCAGCGTACGGACACGAGCAGATGATTTCCGACTTGATCAACAAGCTGGTCGACCTCTCGTTAGCCGAAAGCGATCATGCTTCGAACGCTTTCCTGCAATGGTTCGTGACCGAGCAGGTAGAAGAAGAAGAATCGGTTTCGGAGATAGTGGATCAGCTGAGACTCATTGAAGACGACCGCGGCGCTCTATTCATGCTGGACCGAGAGCTCGGCCAGCGCGCCGCAGCAGCAACAACAGCTCAGGAGGTGTAGGTAAATGTCAACGTTGGTGACTAAGGAAGCTCCCGATTTTACGACTCAGGCCGTGATGGGAGACAACACTTTTGAAGAACTGAAACTTTCGTCATATCGCGGAAAATATGTGGTTCTATACTTTTATCCTCTCGACTTCACATTTGTCTGTCCTTCCGAGATAATCGCATTCGATGCAGAACTCGAGAAGTTCAAAGAGAGGAATGCTGAGGTGATAGGTGTTTCCGTCGACTCCCACTTCACACACCTGGCGTGGAAGAACACTCCTCGCGATCAGGGTGGTATTGGTGAGATCAACTATCCGTTAGTTGCCGATCTGGACAAAAACATCTCTCGCGAATACGGTATTCTCAGCGATGACTCCGTGGCGTTGCGCGGCCTTTTTCTAATCGACAAAGATGGTGTTGTGCGTCACGAGCTCGTGAACGATCTGGGGCTAGGCCGCAGCGTTGAAGAAGCGATTCGGATGCTGGACGCTCTTCAGTTCACAGAGGAACACGGCGAAGTATGTCCCGCGAACTGGCACAAAGGCGATGAGGCGATGAAACCGACCGCCGATGGCGTAGCTGATTATCTGGCGAAACACGCTAGCTGAAATATCTTTTGTGCGCCGGGCTTCGATCCGGCGCGCCTGAGATTCTCCAACTGAACTAGGGGGACCGAATAAATGGCAACAGAGAAGCTCCAGGTCTACAGATGCCTGCTGTGCGGCAACATGGTTGAGGTGGTCCACGCGGGCGGTGGCACTTTGGTGTGTTGCGGCCAGCCAATGGAAGTGCAGGCCGAGAACACCACCGACGCTGCGACTGAGAAGCACGTTCCAGTCATTGAAGAGGCCGACGGTGGGATCAGGGTGGTAGTCGGGTCGGTGGCACATCCGATGGGCGATGACCACTTCATCGAGTGGATTGAAGTTGCAGTCGACGGCAAGTCGTACCGCCAGTTCTTGAATCCGAACGATGCCCCGGAGGCATTCTTCCCGGTCTCAGGGTCGAACATCTCCGCCCGTGCATACTGTAACTTGCACGGCCTCTGGAAGTCGTAAGGAAAGCACGCCAGCTAGCATAGAAGAGAGAGCCCATCCGGTGGCCCGGATGGGCTCAGTGCGTTTGGGGCTGTACATTCTGTGATTCGACTTCTTTGGCATTCAACCCAAGAGCGCAATGACTACCGGCATCCGTAAGCTAGTGCCAGTGAAGGACGCGGAACTGTCACCGGTGCTGATGGCTACGGCATACGGGTTCTGCATCCTCCTCAGCTACTACATACTTCGCCCTGTCCGCGATGAGATCAGTTCGGCGGACCGCGGGAACCTACAGATTCTATGGACTGTCGTGTTTTTTTTCATGGTGTTCGTGGCGGTACCCCTATACTCGGCGGTCGTATCACGGTTTTCGAGAGGGGTGTTCATACCACTCGCAAACCGGTTCTTTGCCGCAAACCTGCTGCTCTTCTTTGGTGCACTCTACTTGCTTCCCGAGAGCGCCCGTCCGTGGATCGACCGGGTCTTCTATGTGTGGACCAGTGTCTTCGCTTTGTTTGTCGTCACTGTGTTCTGGGGGTTCGTTGTAGACCTGTTTAGTACCAATCAGGGCAAACGGGTTTTCGGTTTCATCGCGGTTGGATCATCGTTGGGCGGCATAGCTGGTTCATTCATTACCGCTAGTCTGGCTGAGGTGATTCCGGTCTTCACCCTACTACTGATTTCGGTCGTGCCGCTCGAAGCCGCGGCAAGGATGGCGATCGTTTTACACCGGAGATCTGGTCTCCCGGCGGTTGCCACGCGCACTGAAGAATCCGAACCGGTCCGAGGAACAGCGATCAGCGGCATGCAGGAAGTATTTAAGTCGCGCTATTTGAGTCTCATACTGCTGTTCATCGTCCTGATGACCTTTGCGTCAACGGTGCTGTACTACCAGCAAGCCGACCTCATTCGCGATGCGTTTCCGGTGGACCGCGCTGCACGCACAGCGTTCTACGCCAAAATTGATTTGGCTGTGAACATCATCACGATCTTCACACAGGCGTTGGTCGTCGCCCACATCATCAGGCGAATCGGCATAGGGCTGAGTCTCGCACTGATACCGTTCCTGGCCATGCTTGGATTCCTGAGTTTGGGAGTTTATTCGTTGTTGGCTGTTTTGGTGGTGTTCCAGGTGCTGTACAGAGCAGGACGGTACTCCATTGCTCGGCCGTCGCGCGAGGTTCTGTTCACGGTTGTGGGTCGGGAAGAGAGGTACAAGTCGAAAGCGTTCATTGATGCCGGCGGGTACCGTGGCGGCGATTTGATAACTGCTTGGCTATACACGGGACTCGCGGCGCTGGGGCTCTCACTAGGTGCGATCGCCTTGGTTGCCGTACCGGTTGCGGCTGTTTGGGCGGGTACTGGATTGGTGTTAGGCCGGATGCAGGAGGCTAGAGCAGCTGGAGGAGAGGGAGAGGTGGTAGAGGCGGGAGCGGCATAAGCGGCATTCAACTATCAGACATGCGGATGGGGTATCTGGTGAGGATGCGGGTCATTTACCCTGGTTTGGTCTGCCTATGCGGATCCAACACTCCGTCGAGTTCCTCCGCCGGAAGGACCTTCTCCTCTTGGGCGATTTCGCGCACCGTCTTCCCTTCACTCCGTGCCCTCGCCACGAGCTTGGCCGTTCGTTCGTATCCAATGTGTGGCGCAAGCGCAGTGGCTGAAGCGGCGGATTCTCCCAAGACCGTTGCGACATGGTCGCGATTCACCTCGAGACCGGATACCAGCTTGGTGGCGAAAGTCTCTGATGCATTGGTCAACAGCACTATCTGTTCGATCAGATTACGAGCGATCAGAGGCTGCATGGCGTTTAGCTGGAAATTGCCGTAAAAACCGCCCACTGTGATTGTTGCATCGTTGCCGATTACTTGCGCCGCGGCTTGGATTAGAGATTCGGCAATGACCGGATTCACCTTTCCGGGCATGATGCTGGACCCCGGTTGAACTGCTGGCAGATTTATCTCCCCCAGACCGGCGTTGGGCCCTGCAGCCAACCAGCGTATGTCATTCGCGATCTTGATCGAGCTCGCTGCCAACGACTTGAGCGCACCGCTCACGCGGACGGCGGCATCGCGCGCCGATTGGGCTTCGAAGTGGTTTTCTGCCTCGACAAATTGAAGACCTGTCAGACCTGACAGTGTGTCCGCAATGCGCCTCCCAAACTCGGCGTGCGTGTTAATGCCGGTTCCCACCGCGGTCCCACCGAGCGCAAGCTCGCGGAGGCCTTCGGCCGTCGCGGTCAGGTGTTGGATGCCAAGGTCGAGTTGCGATACGAAGGCAGAAAACTCTTGGCCGAGACGAATTGGCGTCGCATCCTGCAAGTGCGTTCGCCCCACCTTCACGACATCATCGAACTCTTCACTTTTGGAGTTCAGCGCTTCCCTGAGCGCCGCGAGTGCCGGCAGGAGCGAGTCGTGAATGCCACTCAGTGCAGCGAGGTGAATTGCGGAGGGAAAAACGTCGTTGCTCGACTGACCCATGTTGACGTGGTCGTTTGGGTGAATCGGTGATTTGCTTCCGATGGTGCTTCCCAGCATGAGGTTGGCGCGGTTTGCGATGACCTCGTTTGCGTTCATGTTGCTGCTGGTACCAGATCCGGTTTGGAACACGTCCACTGGAAAATGTTCGTCGAGTTTACCCTCGGCGACTTCATCTGCGGCAGCGATTATCGCGTCTGCGAGGTAGGAGTCGAGCTGGCCGATGTCGCTGTTTACACGGGCTGCGGCGTGTTTCACCAATCCGAGAGCGCGAATCATCTCGCGACCGATGGCCGCTCCGGAAATTGGGAAGTTGTCAACGGCACGGGCGGTCGAAGCACCGTAGAGTGCATCTGCAGGCACCTCGACTTCGCCCATTGTGTCCCGCTCGGTTCGTGTATCCATCCGTACCAGGCTCAGAGGTTGTCGAGCACGCGAGTCAGTCGATTCTCGACCTCTCCCGCCAACGGCTGGACACCGTCGTTGTCCACCAGCGAAAAACCCTCAGTTGGTTTGAATGCAGCGACGACCGATCCTCCGTCATCGGTTTCCATCACCACCACGTTGCAGGGCAGCAAGAGTCCGATTAGCGGCTCAGCTGAGAGAGCCTGGTGGGCCAGCGGCGGATTGCATGCACCGAGTATCACATAACGACGGAAGTCGACATCGAGCTTTTCTTTCATTGTCGCTTTGACGTCGATTGTCGTGAGAACTCCGAACCCTTCCGCTTTGAGTGCATTCGTTGTGCTGGCGACAGCGTCGTCGTAAGAAATGCCGGGAAGTTCTTTGACCATTCCATAACGGACTTCTGGGATACTCATGCCAAAACCTCTTGTTTGTGGTCATCGATGATCTGGAGACCATCGAGAGTGCCGAGGGTGCTGCTTAGCGAGTGCTGCACCCTTTTGGCAAACGATTCGATATCTGTTGGCCGAACGAGGGCTGCGATGGATCCCATGAATTCTCTATGAGATCGGGCAGCCCTGTACGCTGGCTCACGAGGTGGATGAAGAAGATACCGCTCGACCAGATCCAGGTTAGGTGCGAAGAGCAGGGTGGTGGAGTAGTAGAGCAAACCTCTGGTTCTATATATGCATGAACCGCCGATCTTCGAGTTTTCCAGAACCAGGTCGGATACGCCTTCCTGCCGCACATTGCGCAGCCCTGAATTGTCTAGGGCGTTGATCACCCACGATGAGATCGTGTTGAATGCTCTCGGAATTCCACCGAACCCGGAGAGGGGTAGCCCAGTCGACACTATCACATTGCCGGTGTCGAGGACTACCGAACAGCCTCCGCCCCGCCGCATCAGCAACGGTACCTCGTCTTGTTGAACTGCTTCGAGATTGACCTCGACCTCTGGTCGAGAACCCCGGCCGAGGACTACGACTGTCTCGCTGGGCGTATACACGCGCAAATGCGACCGCCCGTCGCGCCTAGTCGCTTCGATGAGTGCGTCGTCCCAATCGAGAGCGCGAGGCTCGATCAACTTGGCTTCCTCGCCGGGTGAATGTGCGTCGGGGCTCCCGCTGCTACTTCGGCTGCTTCGTTTAGCGCCTCCGACAGTGTAGGGTGCGGATGTATCGTGACCATTATGTCCTCGAGCGTCGCACCCATCTCGAGTGCGAGCGTGCCTTCGGATATCAGTTCGCTCGCGTGAGGGCCAACGATGCCGATGCCCAGTACCAGGCCGTTGTCGGCATCCGATATGATCTTCACCAATCCTTCCGGCCTATCGAGAGTCCACGCCCTACCAAGCGCGGATAGCGGGAATTTGCCAACCTTGATGTCGAGGCCCTGATCCTTTGCTTCTACTTCGGTAACACCACTCCAAGCGATTTCCGGGTCAGTAAACACGACTGCAGGGATTGCTCTATTGTCGAACCCCGAGTTTTGGTCGGCGATAACCTCGGCTGCCACCTTGCCTTCGCGACTGGCTTTGTGTGCCAGCATTGGGCCGGGTGCCACATCCCCGATGGCGTAGATGTTTGAATCGGACGTACGGCACTGCTCATCCGTTATGATGGTTCCGCGTTCATCTACTTCTATGCCGACGTTATTCAGGCCTATGTCGCCCGTGTTGGGCTTTCGCCCCACTGAAACGAGAACCTGATCGTACTCTTGTGACTCTACCGTGCCATCGTGCTCGATGTTGACCTTGAAACCCGCATTGCCGTGCTCTAGGCCGACTACTTTCGATGCTGCCATGACCATGGAGAGACGAGTCTCTGCTTGTTTCGTCATGACCTTAACCAGGTCTGGATCCGCACCCATCAAAAGCCTCGGAAGGAACTCCACTACAGAAACCTCGGCGCCCAACCCCGCGTAAACGAGTCCGAGTTCGAGGCCAATGTATCCTCCGCCAACAACCAGTAGGCGCTCCGGCACTGACGGTACCTGAAGCGCCTCGGTGGATGTCCAAATAGGCAAACCAGCTGCAGCTGGCAACTCGATCACGCTGGATCCGGTGGCAATCACAGCTTGGCGGAAATCCACACCACTCACGGTGCCACCCTCGACGGAGAGGGACCGGTTGTTGTCAAATCGCGCGCGTCCCTGAACTACCTCCACTCCTCGTCTTTTGAGAAGGCTGTCCACCCCTCCCGATAGTTTGTCGATTACTGAGTCCTTCCAATCACGCAAGGCATTCGGGTCAAACTTCGGCTCCCCAAAGCTCAGCCCCATCTTTTCCGCGTTCTTCGCAGCCTCGGCGAGTTCAACGGCCGTGATGAGCGCCTTGGACGGGATGCAGCCTTCCAGAAGGCAGGTACCACCTGGTTTCTCGCGCTCCTCAATGAGAAGCACATCTTTGCCGAGGTCTGCGAGTCGTAGGGCCGCCACATAACCGCCAGGACCTGCACCGATAACCGCGACTTCCGTTTCCTGCCTGATGCTTCCCATGACCATGGTACAAAACCTCCGTGCGATTATGCCTCGACCAGAAGCAGGTTGGGGTCGGACAACTGGCGGGCCAACTCCGCCACGAAGCGTGCCGCATCAGCACCGTCGGCAACACGGTGGTCGAATGCCATGGTCAGCGGCAGTATGGTCCGAATCACGATCTCTCCGTCTCGGACAACTGGTTTCGGTCGCACGCTCCCCATTCCGAGAATTGCGACTTCGGGGTAGTTGATCGTTGGGATCAGGGCTGTGCCGCCCAGCGGGCCAACGTTCGTGATGGTAAAGGTCGAACCTTGTAGCTCGGCGACATCGATCTTGCCCTCGCGAGCACGGCCCGCGAGGTCTCGTATGTCGGCGGCAATCTGTTTGATGCTCTTGCAGTCGGTGTTGCGTATTACGGGCACGATCAAGCCGCGTCCCGTGTCGACCGCGATGCCGACGTTATAGAACTTCTTGTAGACGATCTCTTCATTGAAAGGATCGAGGCTCGAGTTGAACACCGGTGCGGCCTTGAGTCCGGCAGTGACGGCTTTGACCACGAATGCTAGTAGCGTCAAGTGGTCGCCGCCCTCCCTGTCTGCTGACGCGTTCGCATTGGCGCGGAATTCTTCGAGCAGTGTCACGTCGGCGTCATCCATATGCGCCACATGAGGCACCAAGACGGTCGACGTCGTCATCCGGTGAGCGACACGCCGTCGAATGGAACGCAGCGGCTCTTTGTCCACTGGCCCCCATTGTTCGAAATCAGGAAGCGGGTCGATGTCGAGGAACGGAATTGCCGATGCCGCATGAGCCGCAAACGCAGTCTCCGCACTCACTACGCCGACCTCGGGCTTTGCAACGGCAGCCGGAGCTTCGACAACGGCGGGCAGTTTTCCTCCCTCCGCCGCCGCTTTCACATCTTCCGGAGTCACGCGACCGGCCGGTCCTGTTGCTGCGACCAGGTTGATGTCTACGCCGAGTTCCCTTGCAAGGCGCCGGGTCGCCGGCGCAGCTGGTACCGGACGGCGAACTCCGTCTGGCGGTGGAGCAGGGGTGGCAGGAGAGGGAGAAGAGGGAGGGGCTGCAGCTGCAGCCACAGCGGTCTCCTCGACAACTTCCGCTGGCGCAGCTTCTGTTGCGGCTTCATCCCCCGACCCGTCATCGATGACCACAATGATCTGACCGACATTCACCGTGTCGCCGACTCCTCCTGCTAGCGAAACGACCTTGCCACCCTTGGGTGATGGAATCGTTACTGCCGCTTTGTCGGTTTCGACGTCGATGAGGGAATCATCTTCCTTGATTACGTCATTGGCCTTGACATGCCACTGCAGGATCTCTCCCTCGTGTATACCTTCGCCAAGGTCTGGTAGCTTGAATTCGTACACTCTCTCCTCCTACATCACCTGAAATCGATGGTCTCGTCGATCGCCTGCTGAATCCGTTCTGGAGTCGGCAAGTACATGTTTTCGCGGCCGAAGTACGGTGTGACGACATCGTAACCGGTCACACGGCTCACAGGTGCCTCGAGATAGACGAGTGCTTTATCGTTGAGGGCGGCAATTATCTCGGACGCCACTCCCAGAGTCTTGGGCGCCTCCTGGACCACCACGCAGCGACCGGTCTTCTTGACTGAGTTCACGACTACATTGATGTCCATCGGAGCTATGGTCAGGAGGTCGATGATCTCGAGACTCACGCCTTTGGCCTTATGGATCTCTGCCGCAGCCTGGAGAGTCGGACGCATCATCGCCCCAAAACTCACTAGAGTGAGGTCAGTACCCTCCTGAACGATATGGGCCTTTCCGATTTCCATTACCTCTTCATCAACCGGCACTTCTTCTTTGAATGCCCTGTATGAGCGTTTGGGTTCCATGAAGACGACTGGGTCAGGATCGCGTATGGATGCGACGATCAGCGCTCTCGCATTCCTGGGGGATGACGGAATGACCACCTTGGTTCCGGGAAGATGTCCGTAAGTCGCCTCTCGGCTTTCCGAGTGGTGCTCCATGGCTCGGACACCGGCACCATATGGCATCCGCATCACAATCGGACAAGTCCACTGTCCTTGAGACCGCGCCCGGAATCGAGACGCATGCCCCTCGAGTTGCGGGATCATCAAGTAGCTGAAACCTGAAAACTGCATTTCTCCTACGGGCCGCAGGCCCGCTAGCGCCATTCCGATTGCAGTGCCTATGATGCCTGATTCTGCCAAGGGGGTATCGATTACTCTATCTTCCCCGAACTTGTCGATGAGGCCGTCGGTGACCCGAAACACGCCGCCGTCCACGCCTATATCCTCACCCAGCAGGACGACCGATTTGTCTTTTGCCATTTCCTGTTCGAGGCCAAGGTTTATGGCCTGCACCATGTTCAACTTCAACATTTCGCTAGCCATTGTTGGCCTCCTTCCCCAGCGCAGATAGGAACTCTTGGCGCTGTTCTTCGATCACCTCATGCTGCGTTCCGAACACGTGGTCGAACGGTGCATCGGGCTTGAAGTCGGTTCTTTCCTCGAACGCTTTGACCTCGGCATCGACCTGCTGTTTGAGGTCCTCCTCGAGCGCGGCCTGTTTCTCATCGTTCCAAAATCCCTTGTTCTCCAGGTGTTTGCGGAACCGTATGAGCGGCTCGCGGACCTTCCACTTCTCGACCTCTTCTTCGGTGCGGTACTTTGTCGGGTCGTCGGCGGTGGTGTGCATTGTCAATCGGTAGGTCACCGCTTCAATGAAGGTCGGTCCTTCACCCGCGTACGCCCGGTCGAGCGCTTCTTTGGTGGCCCGGTAGGTTGCGAGAATATCATTGCCGTCAACCTGAATGCCCGGCATCCCATAGGCGATCGACTTCTGCGCAATCGTGCTAGACTTGGTCTGCTTGTCCCGCGGTATAGAGATGGCCCAATGGTTGTTTTGGCAGATGAAGATCACCGGTGCCTGCCAGACGGCCGCAAAATTCATGGCTTCGTGGAAGTCACCCTCACTAGTCGCTCCGTCGCCCATGAAAACAAGCACCGCGGATTTCTCCTCTTGATACTTCATGGCGTATGCGATTCCGACCGCGTGTAGTGATTGGGCGCCGACAATCACACTCATGGGAAGCAACCTACCATCTCCATTGGGACGGACAGTTCCCTCTTCGAAGCCGTTGTAATAGACCAGTTGGTTGGTGATGGAGTCACCCAATACCAAACGACCGCCAAGCTCACGGAAGGCGCCCACGAACCAGTCGTCTTCACCCATTGCAAAGGCCGGCCCGACTACGCTCGCTTCCTGACCGGTGGAAGGGCCGAATGTGCCTATGCGACCTTGGCGCTGCATTTTGAGCTTCCGGTCGTCCCCTATGCGCGCGAAGAGCATCGCCCTGTACATGGCGACGAGCTGCTCCTCACTCAGCTGGGGTTCCAGCTTCTCGTCGAGGTTGGCGTTCTCATCCAGAATCTCGAGACGAGAAACGGTGAACTCCTCTATGACCTTCTCAGGCATCTCGTTGTCCTTTCGCGACCGGCGATTCGTAGGCGCCGGCTTCATCGTGCATGGAAACCCCGATGGTTTCCGTACCGCGTATGTAGGTGTGAAAAGAGGTAGGACGGCGAATCTTGTCCGAGTCCCGCCCTACCAGCTCTCTAGCACCCGTACAATTAGATCAGCGTAAATCTGTCGGCAGGCGTGCCGCAGATCGGACAGTTGTCCGGCGGGCTGCCGAACTCGATGTGTCCGCAAACGGGGCAAAGATAGAATTCCGTCTCTGTGAGGTCGTTGCCCTGCGCGACGGCTTCGAGGGCCTTTTGGTACAGCTGCGCATGGACTTCCTCAGCCTTTACGGCCATCGCAAACATCCGCTTGGCTGCATGATCGTCGGCCATGGCCTGTTCGAGCATCGGAGGGTACATCTCGGTGTACTCATACGTTTCGCCGGCGATGGCTGCCTGCAAGTTGTCGGCGGTAGACCCAATGCCTTCGAGTGCCGCGAAGTGCCCACCCGCATGGATCCTCTCCGCTTGGGCGGCGGTGCGGAACAGTCTGGCTACGTTGGGGAAACCGTCTTTGTCAGCCTTGTCTGCAAAATTGGTGTATTTCTGAAACGCCTGACTCTCACCCGCAAACGCAGTCTCGAGATTCTCCTTAGTGCTTGCCATTTCAAGTCTCCGATATTGTTGGAAATTTCCTGAGTGTAATAACCGAACTAGCCTCCGGACGCCTTCGACATGCCCACTTTGACCTCGCGGAGCTGTTCGAGTAGACGATCGTGTTTTTTCTCATCTTGCAGTAAATAGCTGAGCAGCTGTTTGTGAATGGGCGACCACGCCTGATCGCGGAGTTCCTCGGCCATTGCGATTGTCTTCTTCTCCAACCGATCGTGCTGCTCGATTCGATCCCAGACGTCAGCCAGATCGTCTCGACTCACGGCGACGTCAGCCTCGGTAATGCTCTCCAGAAGGAACTGCTGTACTCTGTGGTGCAGGAGCGAGTCGTGCCTGATGATCGACATGATCATGCGAACCAGCGCGTTGTCAGACTCCTCGATTATTGCTGCCGCATCGTCCATTGCTTTGCGCTCGAGCTTCTGCCAGTTCTCCAACACCTTGGCCATCTTCTCCACTCGCTCTGGACCAGATGTCTTTGCCATGTTTCGATGCCCCACTTCCAAGTTGAACGTCAAGCTTCCTTGTACACGTTGTCGTCGTACTCGCGCTCTATGGTGAACTTGTGGTGGGCTTCTTCCTGGGCGAGCACCTGAAACATCCGGCTCACTTCGGGCACCGCCGAGTATACTGATGCGAGGTCGGTATAAAGCTCAGCCGCTGCCTTCTCGCACTTGGCTGCGAACAGGAGCGTGTCTTGGTAGCTCGCGTTCGGCTGCAGGTCCACTTCAACCAGGTAGTCGGAAATCTTCAGGTCTTGGGGCGGCGTCAAGTCTTGGGAGTTGAAGTAGTCGACGTCCATGGTTTCGAGCTTCATCTTGTGGCCACGCTCCATGTTGGCCAGCTGCTCAAAATGCGCCTTTGCAGCGGGGCTATCGCTTTGCTCGGCAAGGCCGGCGTAGAGGTCGGCTGCCTTTTGCTCGTTGTCGATGGCCAGCTGGATCACCTCAGCGTACTTCGGAGTCTCTGTCATTATTCCTCTTCCTCGTTCGATCGCTCATGAGTTTTGGTGATGAGTACCCAACACCGCCGCACGTACGAGTCACGCCGGGTATTGGCCGGTTATGTAGCGTACTAGACTCTCAATTTCGAAACTCTGGCTCTTCACAACCCAATAGGTGAGGTCACCGCTCGATACCACGCCGACCAGTGCGTCGCCGTCCATGACTGGCAGGTGGCGACACCGCTTTTCCGTGACGATCGCCATGGCTTGCTGAACCGTGGTGTCAGGGTTTACCACGACCAGGTTTTTGGTCATGACATCCGCCACCGTGGTTTCAGCTGGATTGCTCTCGCACGCAACCACCCTATTCAGCACGTCACGCTCTGTGAAAACCCCGACTGGTTTGCCGCCGTCCAGGACGATGAGTGCTCCCACCTGCTTCTCCTGCATGCTTTTGATGGCATCGAGCACGGTCTGGCTCGGCGAGGTTACGTACACCTGCCGCCCTTTTTGCTCGAGAACCTTGTCTAGTGCTGTATTCATTACTTCGCTCCGTTGCGATCGCTCTCAATGCGAGAGCGACCGCGAATAGATGATGCCGAGGTCTCAACCGCCTGAAGCCTTGCTCATGCCGACTTTGACCTCTTGTAGCTGACCGATCAAGCTGTCGTGCTTCTTCTCGTCTTCCAGCAGGTATCCCAACAGTTGCTTGTGCACCGGCGACCACGCTTCCTCGCGCAGCTCTTCTGCCATCGCGATCGTCTTCTTCTCCAGCCTGTCGTGCTGCTCGATCTTCTCCCAGATGTGCGCCAGATCTTCGCGGCTGACAGGAACGTCTTCTTCAGTGACGCTGTCAATGAGGAACTGCTGTACTCTGTGATGCATCAGCGAGTCGTGTCGGATGATGGACATGATCATGCGTACCAGCGGGTTCTTTGTCTCTTCGATCATCTCGGCTGTGTCATCAATGGCCTTGCGCTCGAGTTTCTGCCAATTCTTGAGCAGCTTCACCATGTTCTCAACGCGTTCTTGACCTTTGTTCTGTGCCATTGTGCGAATTCCTTTTTTCTCGGTTCGCTTCAGTTCTGTAGCGCTGCCTCTTTGGGCTAAGGTCAGCGTGCACTGTCGAAGTGCTGCGGTTGACCTCACACAAAAGCAGGACGTGTGCCACAGCTGGCAGATCCTGTAAGTCACTTGTGTGTAATGTTTTACGAGACCATGTGTCCGATCGGCAACGACATCCCCGCGAAATGTCGCGTTGCGTGGCCGTGGTATTTCACGGTATATTTTCTACCGCGATATTTGACGATCGAGGAATGGGAGAGGAAACCATGGCAGTAGATCCGAAAACCATCGATTTGACTCGAGATCTCGACTCGACCGCAAGGGAAGGCCCGACGAAAACCGAGGTCGATGGGCTGTTGCGCGACGCGATAAAAACGTTAGGGACTTACGTTGATTACGATCTGGCCACGGTGATGCAACTTCGGGATGGCGAGTTGTCAGTACGAGTTGCGTGCGGGCGTCTCGCCAACGACGCCGTTGAGCTCCACAGTCTGCGGCTGGCCAAATTTCCCGGGCTGCGGATGTTGTTGAACGCGAAGCGTGCTCGTGCATTTACAGAGGCCGACCACCGCCATGGCGACGGTGATGTGTTCGATGGAGTGCTCTCTCTCCCGCCCGGGCACTCGTGCATGGTTGTTCCCCTTCGAGTGCAGGGACGCCCATTGGGGATCATGACCTTCGACCGTGAGACCTGCGGTACGTATGAAGATTCGGTGGTTGATCTCGCGTCGGTTTTCGGTCACCTCCTGGGTTTGGCAGTGGGGTATGGCGAGCAGTCAGAGCGATTGGCTCGGTTGGGCAGCCAGCTTCAGGAGCAGAACAGATTGTTGGGTAACAAGATCGAAGGCGCATCCGATGCCAGTGCGCTTCTAGAGGCGAACAAGAGTCCCGCGATGGTCCGCGTGGTGCGTCAGGCAATGCAGGTAGCATCGACGGGGGCGCCTGTGTTGATCACGGGGGAGACTGGCACTGGCAAGGAAGTCCTCGCCAACGCGATACATGGATGGAGCAAGCGATCCGAACAGCCGATCGTGGGCATCAACTGCGCCGCGCTACCCGCCAACCTCATAGAGAGTGAGCTTTTTGGTCACGTAAAGGGAGCATTCAGCGGAGCCACGAAGGCCCGCATGGGTCGGTTTCAGGCAGCAAACGGTGGCACGCTTTTCTTGGATGAGATCGGTGAACTGCCACTCGACCTCCAGCCGAAATTCCTCCGAGCCTTGCAGGAAGGGTGTTTCGAACCTGTAGGCAGCGATCGTACGGTCAGAGTAGATGTGCGCATATTGGCTGCAACCAACCAGGATCTGCTCTCGGCCATGGCAAACGGGAAATTCAGGGATGATTTGTATTACCGAATAGCGGTATTCCCAATCCACGTTCCTCCGCTACGCGCCCGGAGAGAGGATATCGTCGGTATAGCGGAGACGTTTTTGGACTCGCTCTCGAGACGAACCGGGCGCGGCCCTTGGTGGCTGTCGGCGCGTTCCAGAGAGTGGTTGCAGGCGCAACCATGGCGAGGAAACGTGCGCGAACTCGTGAACACATTAGAGCGGGCAACGATCGTCAACCACAGTGCAGAGTTGGAATTCGATGTTGATGCGGAAGGGGTGCGTGAACTCGCCGGTGCCGGCAAACAAAACGATCTCGGCGCCGGACAGGATGCCAGGCTGCCCACTCTGGAGGAGGCCGAACGACGCCTTATCCAGAAGGCCCTGAAGCGCACTGCCGGCAAGCTCTATGGTGAGGAAGGCGCGGCTGCGATTCTCGGTCTGAATCCGAGTACGCTGCGCAGCAGGATGAAGAAACTAGGGTTGGGTGGGGCGAAAAGTCACCGGATCTGAGCCGGGTCTCAATCGGCCCAGAATTTCTCCACGAAAATGTTACCTGGGTCGCGGCGTTTGTGGATCTTGAAGCCTCGCTCGAGAAGCATTTTTTCCATGCCTTCGACCATCAACGGATTGCCGCAAAGAAAGACGCTGGTTTTTTGCGGGTCCAAATCGTGGCCGAGTATTCCTTTGATCGTGCCGTCGTTGATGTATTCGAAAACAAATCCCGTTTTGCCCGGCCAGTCCGGGTCCCGATCGAGCTCATCGATGATCGGCAAGTAATGGAACGTATTCCATTTGGCTGCCAGGGCGGTTAGGTCCCGCATATACCCCAGGTCCCAGGATACACGTGCTCCGTGAATTGCAACGGTTTTGTGCCCGTCCTCGAAACTGTAGTTGGATCGCAGCATTGACAGGTAAGGGGCGAGCCCGGTACCGGTGGCGATGAAGATGACGTCGTGGCCGGACGTGACGTCGTCCAATGTGAACATCCCGACAATCTTCTTGCCGAGCCACACGCGATCACCCTCTTTCAGGGCAAACAAACGCGGAGTCAGTGCGCCCGAGTGAACTAGCGCGACATAGAACTCGATATACTCACCTTGCTGGCTGGACGACGCAATCGAGTATGCTCGTTTGATGATCTTAGTTGGGTCGGATGGTTCATCTTCAGGTAACGTGTAGTCAGCTCTCTCATACGAACCGGGGAGACCCAGTACCACATACTGGCCGGCTTTGAACTCAGGGAGCTTGAAATCGGGTTTGACTCTGAGCACCAAGAGTCCATGGTTGATCTCGTCGTATTTTGCTACCGTAGCGTTTAACTCATCCTTCATCTGTGCCACCGTCGCTGCAGAGTTAGTGTATGTGTCGTGTCGATCGTGTGTGCGATAACAAGGAACATACAAAGGCGGGATTCGACAGCGGAAGCCGACGCCTTCGTAGGGCACGTTCTGTGTACCGAGATGAGTTCGACAAGACACTCGCAAGGTGAGATGTTGCAGGTTACTGTTACCGTGGAGTTTCTAGCCGACCGCGCCATTCGAGTTGGCTAGTCAGGCGGAAAATCGGCAGACGACGGATGGATTGAGTGAGGAAGATCTCGTCGTCGTGAAGGCATTTGATGGAGGGGTGAATGAGTGAGATAGAGAACGTCATTATCATTGGGTCGGGCCCCGCAGGACAGACCGCGGCCATATACGCTGCGCGGGCCAATCTCAACCCGTTCATGTTTGAAGGGTTCATCGTGGGCGGTCAGGCGGGAGGACAACTGATGACCACCACGGAAGTCGAAAACTTTCCCGGCTTCCCGGAGGGTGTGACGGGGCCAGAGTTGATGCAGTTGCTCCGCAAGCAAGCGGAACGGTTTGGGACGAGGTTCCTCACGCAGGATGTCGAGTCGGTGGATCTCTCACAACGGCCATTTCGCGTGACGTCCGAGGGGCAGGAGCACCTCGCCAAGTCGGTTATCATAAGCACCGGTGCGTCGGCTCGCTATCTGGGTCTCGAGAGCGAACAGCGATTCATGAACCGAGGTGTATCAGGGTGTGCCACCTGTGACGGAGCCCTGCCCGCGTTTCGCAATCAGGAGTTGGCTGTGATAGGTGGTGGCGACACCGCAATCGAAGAAGCGTTGTTCCTCACCCGCTTCGCGAGCACCGTGCATCTCGTGCACAGGCGCACAGAGCTGCGAGCTTCGAAGTACATGCAGGAACGCGCTCGCGCTCACGAGAAGATCACCTTTCAGATGCCCTACGTGGTTGATGAGGTGTTGGGCGAAGAATTTGTCGAGTGCCTCCGCCTTCGCAACGCAACAACTGATGAGACGAAGGACTTGCCCATCGCGGGTATGTTCCTCGGGATTGGACACACGCCCAATACCAGCCTTTTCGAGGGCCAATTGGCGCTCGATGACAACGGATACATAGAGACAGAGGGCACGTCCTCCCGAACGAGCGTCGAAGGTGTGTTCGCTTGTGGTGATGTTCAAGACTCCGTGTACCGTCAAGCGATCACCGCGGCAGGCAGTGGATGTACGGCAGCAATCGACTGCGAGCGTTGGCTGGAAACCCAGCAGTAGTGCTACCTTAGTGGTTGAGGGTAATGGAGCGTCGATGAACGAGGTGCCGCGATGAAGCTGACGGTATGGGGCGCGCGCGGGTCAATCCCAGTGTCCGGGGCGCAGTTTGACCGGTACGGCGGAGATACGACGTGCGTTTGCCTGGACACGAATGCAGGCGACATGGTCATCCTCGATGCAGGGACTGGACTGAGACCGTTGGGTAACAAAGTCCTGAAGGAAAATAGAGATACTTTCCACTTCGTTCTTTCCCATGCCCACTGGGATCACTTGCTGGGATTTCCCTTCTTCAAACCTCTGTACCGCGATGGAGTGACCATTCACATCCACGGCTGCACCTATGCTCAGCAGTCCATTCGGACCTTCCTGAGTGAGGTGATGCAACCACCGTTCTTCCCGGTTACGCTCGAAGACGTTCATGCCGATCTGGTGTTCGACCATGAATGCAGACCGGAGTTCTCGGTCGGCAGCCTCTGTTGTGAGAGCATTCCACTGTCTCATCCGAACAACGGCTACGGATTTCGGTTCGCCGAAGGTGACAAGAGTTTTGCGTTTTTTCCGGATAACGAGTTCACCTTCGCTCATCCTGGAGGAAAGACGTTCGAAGACTATGTGGCGTTTGTCCGGGGCGTGGACGTGTTGATCCACGATGCGGAATACCTCCCCGAAGAATACGAGTCATACTCCCGAGGTTGGGGCCATTCGGTGTATGCTGACGCAGTCAGGTTGGCGGTGGCCGCAGAGGTACAGCACCTTCTGTTGTGGCACCTGAATCAAGATCGGGTGGACGACGATGTGGATGCGTTGGCTGAACTCGCCGTACAGGCCGCCAAGGAAGCTGGTCGGGGCGATCTCTGCACCGTGGCTCGCACCGGCCTCGTCATCGATGTTTGAATCTGTGCAAAGCGACTACCTCAGCTGTTGAATCGATAGAGATGAACCGGCAACAAAGAAAGCGCCTGGTCAAGGAGTTGGTCACTTCGAGGGATCTTCCTAAATTGGAGGAACTCGCGAAAACCGACAAGCGCGTGGTTGGTGTTTTGTGCGCGCTTCTCTTCGAACAAAATGAAAGATTCCGGTGGCGTGCCATCGAGGCTCTGGGAGTGGTGTCAGCCGTAGTTGCGGATACCGATCTTCAATCTGTCCGAGACCTTGTGCGTCGACTGGAGTGGCTGATGAACGATGAGTCGGGTGGCGCCGGATGGCACTCACCCGAGGCGATGGCGGCGATTGTCGTGAGCGTCCCGGCCCTGCTGGATGTGTTCGGGGTGATCCTGGGATCTTACTTGCACGATGAAGCTCTCGGCCGTGGAGCGCATTGGGCGGTCGCTGCAGTTGCCAAGGTCCGACCCGACCTTCTCACGGACCGAGTCGACGAGCTGACCGACTCATTGAAATCCGTGGATCCATTCATCCGCGGCTATGCAGTAATCGCGTTGGCATCAATTGCGAGCGATTCACTTGCCGTAAAAACTGAGGCCATGCGAGATGATTCCGGCACACTGCGCCTCTACAGTCGTGATAGCGGCGATCTCCGCACTACGACTGTGGGTGCACTGGTGAGGCTTTTGACCCCCACCGGCGCGGACCAGAGAGAAAGCGTCGACGTCTGGTAAGAAGTTTCCGGCTGCGTCCTGCACCGGATTGATCAGCGCATCCCACCCACGACATCGATAACCTGAAGCAGGTATTCCAGCGGTGGGCGATCCATAGTGTTCTGGCTTATGTACTTGAACTGCACTGTTCCCTGGGAATCGATCAGAAGGACCATGGGAACGTTCTGCTCCACCTGGCTCCCACCCCAGTCGGTGGTGAATAACCCGAGCCCACGGGATACCTCGCGATCGCCGTCAATGAGGATCGGAAATGGTCCCGGCACTCGCTCACCATCGACGGTGAACACCTTGGGAAAAGCCCTCCGAGCGAATTGCATCCGATTCCGCCCCGCATCGTCGAGCGCTGACTGATCCGGGTTCTTCCAATCCTCCAGGTCTTGAAGCTGCTGAGGGTACGCAGCGATCCATTCCTCGACCTCACCTCTCGGGTATGGCAACACAAAGAGGATTTCCAAATTCGCCTGCCGCCTCAATGCATTGGCGGCTTCGTGGTACACCAGTTCCATGTGCTGATAGTTGCAGATATGACACCATGCGTCGGGCCGTGAACGCCCTCGAGGGAATACCAACAAGACGTTCTTTCCTCTGAATTCCGAAATTGTGACGTCGCCGCCCTGATATGCGGGCAAAGTGAAATCGGGCATCGGCGATCCGACAGTCACTGGTCTCAGGCCCTGAGATGCTGCTGGTGAGGGCACCGCCAGGCTGGCTGTGACCAGAAGGAAGAGCGCAACGATGAATATGCCTTTTGTGCGAAGCATTTTCGCCTCTTTTGTGCAGGGATTTCTCGGAATCAGCGCCATCTATGTATGGGTTGTCACCCAACCTCCGAAGTATCACGCGTGGTTCACACGATGTCCAGCCGGACGCACTCTCCATCTCGAAGCATGGCTCGTCAATTCGACCGGCACGTTGGAGACGGAGCGAGAGAGACTGACTGGGCGTTCTGCCTGGCGCCTGCCGGGACGGAGGTGATAGCTTTTGATGTGGTGATCGTCGTTATGATTGCCGCCCTTTCCACCAGACCGTGCTTCTACGCTCTCAAAGGGGAGATGCGATGCGTCGTGTCTTGAATATCTATCGCTCGACAGTCGGCAAGAAGGTTCTCATGGCTGCGTCGGGCGTAATCTTCACTGGCTTCGTACTCGGGCACATGTATGGAAACCTCAAGGCTTTCTTTGGGCCCGAGACCTTCAATCACTACGCGGAATTCCTGAGAGCTATGGGTGCTCCGTTGTTCATGCACGGGCAGCTGCTTTGGGTGTTCCGAATAGCTCTGCTCGTCGCCGTACTGCTCCACGTTTTGCCTGCCATTCAGCTCTGGTGGCTGAACCGGACTGCACGGCCTATCAAGTATTCGCGCAAGCTCGACACTCTGGAGACGACGTTCGCCGCTCGGACCATGATCTGGGGCGGGGTGTTGATCGGTGTGTTTGTGTTCCTGCACATACTCCATCTGACGACCGGGACTCTGCACCCAGACTTCGTGCATGGCGATGCTTACAACAACCTGGTGGTGGGGTTCCAGTGGGTGCCGATACCGATCTCGTACATACTCGTTATGGGTGCGATTTGCCTCCACCTTTACCACGGTGTGTGGAGCTTCCTGCAAACACTCGGCATCAACCATCCGCGCTACAACAACTATCGCAGGCCGCTCGCCGCGGTGGTTGCGGGAGCCGTTTTCGTAGGATTCATCTCCGTTCCGGTTGGTGTCATCGCCGGGATTCTGACAATCAACTAGGTGACGGAGGAACTAGGTATGGAACTCAACTCCAAGGTCCCCTCCGGTCCGGTTAAGGATAAGTGGGACAAGCACAAGTTCGACCTCAAGCTCGTGAACCCCGCGAACAAGCGAAAATATGACGTCATCGTAGTGGGGTCAGGGTTGGCCGGTGGCTCGGCGGCAGCGTCGTTAGCGGAGATGGGCTACAACGTGAAGTGCTTCTGCTATCAGGATAGCTCTCGTCGTGCACATAGCATTGCGGCACAAGGCGGTATAAACGCGGCAAAGAACTATCCCAACGACGGCGACAGCATTTGGCGGCTCTTCTACGATACCGTCAAGGGCGGTGACTACCGCGCTCGTGAGGCGAATGTCTATCGTCTCGCGCAGGTCAGCAACAACATAATCGATCAATGCGTGGCCCAGGGTGTACCGTTCGCCCGTGAGTACGGCGGGTTGTTGGACAACCGCTCGTTCGGCGGCGCTCAGGTGTCCCGCACTTTTTATGCGCGCGGGCAGACGGGACAACAGTTGTTAATCGGGGCGTACCATGCGCTCGCGCGACAGATAGGCCTGGGTCAGGTGAAGATGTTTCCCCGCACCGAGATGCTCGACCTCGTCGTCGAAGACGGACGCGCTCAGGGGATAGTGGTTCGCGACATGGTGACCGGGAAAATCGAATCGCACGCGGCGCATGCGGTGGTGCTGGGTACGGGTGGATACAGCAATGCGTTCTTTCTCTCGACCAATGCGATGGGCTGCAACGTGACTGCGGCCTGGCGAGCACATCGCAGAGGAGCTGCATTTGCCAACCCTTGTTTCACGCAGATTCACCCAACCTGCATTCCCTCGAGCGGCGAATACCAGTCGAAGCTCACTCTGATGAGCGAGTCGCTCAGGAACGACGGTCGCATATGGGTGCCGAAACAGGAAAACGAGACGCGGGCGGCAAACGACATCCCCGAGGATGAGCGCGACTACTACCTCGAGCGTCTCTATCCGAGCTTCGGCAATCTCACACCTCGGGACATCGCTTCACGCCGCGCCAAGGAGGCTGTAGATACTGGCCACGGCGTCGGTGAGATGAAGAACGGTGTTTACCTCGACTTTGCGGACGCCATCAACAGGCTCGGCCAGGACGTCATCGCCGCACGGTACGGCAACTTGTTCGAGATGTACGAGCGCATAACCGGCGACGATCCATACGACGTGCCTATGCGGATCTACCCGGCGCCGCATTACACCATGGGTGGGCTCTGGGTCGACTACAATCTCGAGAGCACGATTCCTGGCCTTTTCGTAATTGGAGAGGCGAACTTCTCCGACCATGGCGCCAACAGGCTGGGCGCCAGCGCGCTGATGCAGGGATTGGCGGACGGCTATTTCGTGCTGCCATACACCATTGGTGACTATCTGGCACGGCTCGGCCCCATCAAGGTGTCGGCAGAAACAACTGCCTTCAGTTCGGTCGCCCAAGAGTCCAGCGACAAGATGAACAAATTGCTTGGCATCAACGGTTCCCGCACCGTAGACACGTTCCACCGGGAACTGGGCAAAATGCTGCTAGACAAATGCGGCATGGCCCGCAACAAGGCGGGGCTCGAGGGAGCCATCGACAAGATTCCGCTGTTGCGCGAGCAGTTTTGGCAAGACGTCAAGGTCACCGGGACAGGTGAGATGTTGAACCAGGATCTCGAAAAGGCGGGTCGGGTTGCCGACTTCCTGGAATTCGGTGAGCTCATGTGCCGCGACGCTCTCATGAGAGAGGAATCATGCGGTGGACACTTCCGAGAGGAGCATCAGACGGAAGAAGGCGAAGCCAAACGCAATGACGTAGGATTCGCCTTTGTGGGGGCCTGGGAGTTCACCGGCGTGGGGTCCACGCCCAAGCTTCACAAAGAGCCTCTGACCTTTGAAGACGTTCCCTTGTCGCAGCGGAGTTACAAGTGATGAAAATCATACTGCACGTATGGCGTCAAAAAAACGCCAAAGACAAGGGCCGGTTCGTACGATACGAAGCGCCCAGCGTGAACTCGCACATGTCGTTTTTAGAGATGCTCGACATTGTGAACGAAGGCTTGATCGACAAAGGCGAGGAACCGATCGCGTTCGAGCACGACTGCCACGAAGGTATATGCGGCTGCTGTGGCTTGGTGATCAACGGTGTGCCGCACGGCCCGCAGCGCGGCGGGGCTACCTGCCAACTCCACATGCGCCACTACAAGGATGGCGACGAGATCTGGGTGGAGCCATTCAGGGCGAAAGCGTATCCGGTGCTCAAAGACCTGATCGTCGATCGCAGTGCTTTGGATCGTATCGTGGAATCCGGAGGGTTCATTTCTGTTCGAACTGGAGCCGCGCAGGATGCCAACGCAATACCGATCGAGAAAGAGAACGCAGACCTGGCGATGGATGCCGCCGCCTGCATTGGTTGCGGGGCGTGTGTGGCTGCATGTCCCAATGCATCTGCCATGCTGTTCACATCGGCGAAGGTCTCTCACTTGGGCCTTCTTCCCCAGGGTCAGCCTGAGCGCACGGACCGCGTGTTGAACCTCGTGAGCGTCATGGACCAGGAAGGCTTCGGCGGCTGCACCAACCACCGCGAGTGTGAGGCAGCCTGCCCGAAGGAGATCAGCGTCAACTTCATCGCCCGGCTGAATCGGGATCTCATGAAAGCTGTAGTAGTAGCTAAGAGCTAGGCCGGGCGGATAGGGAGACAGAAACAATGGGCCGGTCACCCGGCCCATTGTGGTGCTTGTCGCTATTAGTTTCGTTCTGCTGCGACCACCTCGACTGCCTTGATGGCTGCCTCGATGTGTTCTTCGGTGTTGAATGGACCCACTGAGAAACGGACAGTGCCGCGCGGCGACGTTCCATGATGCTCGTGAGCCAACGGAGCACAATGGAGGCCCGTACGCGTGAAGATATTGTGGTCCACATCTAGCAAGATTCCGATGTCGCTTGCGTCATAATTGTCCACTGTCATCGACAGTGTGGCGACCCGATTCTCGAGCTTGGTGGTGCCGTGCATCGTGACTCCCGGAATGTCGGCGAATCCCTCTTGGAGCTGGCCGAGCAGGGCGATTTCGTGCTTGTAGATGTTGTCGATGCCCTTGTTGTTGATCCATGCCAGGCCAGCGGACAATCCCGCGATACCGGCGAGGTTCAACGTCCCCGCCTCTAGTCGGTATGGATATTCCTCGAGATGATACGGATATGCGCTCTTCACGCCAGTGCCGCCCCACAGCGTACGCTCGATTTCCGCATCATCAGCCACACAAATTCCGCCCGTCCCAGTGGGCGCGAATAGACCCTTGTGACCGGTAAACGACAAGAAGCTGATATTGCATTCCGTCATGTCTATTGGCAGCACTCCCGCTGTCTGCGCCGAGTCGACGGCTAGCGGCACTCCTTCATCCTTGCATACTGCGCCGATACCAATCATGTCCTGGACCACGCCTGTGACATTGGATGCGTGATTGATGAGGACCAATTTGGTGTTCGACTTGATCGCTTTCCGAATGTCTTCAGGATCTACATATCCTTCGTTGTCCGGAACGACGTAAGTCGATTCGGCACCCTGTTTCACCTTATGATTCACCGGCCGAATGACGGAGTTGTGCTCCATCTTGGTAGTGACGACGTGATCGCCACGGCCTACCATGCCATTGATGATGAGGTTCAAGCTCATCGTTGCATTGAGTGTGAAAACGAGTCGGTTGGGGTCTTTCGCGCCGCCCGCATCCAGGAATTTCTTGTTGAACAGCTCCGTGAGGCCTTTGCGCGTGCCGTGGATCATCTCCTCGGCGTGCAGAGCAAGGTCACAGCCGGTTCGCCCCGGATTGACGCCATTCGCAGCGTAGAAATCCCGCGCAGTGTCGTGCACGACATCCGGCTTAGGGAAACTGGTTGCCGCGTTGTCGAGATATATGAGCTCGTCCATCGGTTTTCCTCGAATTAGGTCATTTATGGGTGTGGTATTATAACGACTTGAACCGTTGGGCGAAGCGCCCGATGCCTGGTTTGGCACGTACCGGCGCGATTCGGTACAAATGGCGATATTTACCGCCCGATTGTGTGTTTGCGGTGGCGAAACGCGGCATTGGAGTCAGGCGTTTTGCCTCAGCCGCAACAGTCACGACTGCCGAAGCGAGGAGCCTAGAGATGGCGATTGCCAAGAAGATCGACGGATTCATGGAGAAGGCGTCCTGGATACGGAAGATGTTCGAAGAGGGTATGGCACTGAAGCAGCAATACGGTGCTGACAACGTCTGCGATTTCAGCCTTGGCAATCCCAATCTGGATCCACCGGAGCAGTTCTACGATGCACTGCAGAAGGTCGTCAACGAGCGAACCCCGGGCGCGCATGCGTACATGTCGAATGCGGGGTACCCGGAGACCCGTGCCGCGGTCGCAAAGTTCGTGTCCGAGGAGCAGGAGGTCGATCTGACCGCGGAAAACGTGATCATGACCTGCGGGGCCGGTGGCGGCCTGAACGCGGTGTTCAGGACCCTTTTAGACCCGGGCGACGAAGTCTTGGTTCCGAGTCCGTTTTTCGTTGAGTACCGCTTTTATGTGGACAACCACAACGGGGTGTGCAAGCTCGTCGAAACAGGAGATGACTTCTCGTTGGATCTTGCCGCAATTGATGCAGCAATTTCTGAGAAGACAAAGATCGTGCTCGTCAATTCACCGAATAACCCCACCGGAAAGGTGTACGACGCGGAGACGATTAGCGGCTTGGGCGATTTGCTGAGGGAGAAGTCCCGAGAGTTGGGCAAGACAATCTACCTCATGACGGACGAACCCTATCGGAAGATTGTATTTGACGGTCTTACTTTGCCAAGCATACTCGCCGCGTACGACAACAGCTTGGTCGTGACCTCGTACTCGAAGGACCTGTCACTTCCGGGTGAGCGATTGGGATTCGTCGCCGTGAATCCGGACATCGAGTCTGTAGAAGCCACCATGAATGGTCTGGTGTTTTCAAATAGGACCCTCGGTTTCGTGAATGCTCCGGCGCTGATGCAACGAGTTACTGCCCAGCTACAGGGGGTATCGGTCGACACGGGCATCTACCAACGCAAGCGCGACCTCCTGTGCGGTATGCTGTCCGAATTGGGGTATGAGTTCGTTTTACCAGGTGGGGCGTTCTACCTGTTTCCGAAGTCACCTATCGACGACGTGGAGTTCGTGAAAGAGCTCCAGGCCGAACGAATACTAGTGGTCCCGGGAAGCGGGTTCGGCCGGGCCAACCATTTCCGAATCTCTTATTGTGTTGCCGATGAAACGATAGAACGGTCGCGCGATGGATTTGCGAGAGTGGCGGAGAAGTACATTCCGTAATCGGCCGCGGATAAACCCGGAAGTACGCCGATTCGCGGCAAAATCACTACATAGGTGCGGCGGTGTCTACGAGCTCACGAAACGCTTTGATGTGCTCCGGCGTCGTGCCGCAGCACCCACCTACGATCGACACCCCGATGTCCAACAGCTCTTGCACATGCTCGGCCATGAACTCAGGGGACTCTCGGTACACGACCCTACCGCGCTCTGTCTCCGGCAGTCCCGCGTTCGATTGGATGATGAGAGGATGATCGGTAACCTCGCGGAACGCGCGCGCGATTTCGACCATCTTCTCGATGCCGTTGCCGCAGTTCGAACCTATCACATCGGCACCCGCATCTACTAAACCTGATACGGCGGCGGGGATGTCGACTCCCATAATCGTGTAGAACCCTTTTGGGATCGCATCGAATGTCATCGCGGCCGTAACCGGTATGCCAGGTGAAATCTCCTTCGCTGCTTTGATTGCGAGCCTGGCCTCATTGATGTCGAGCATCGTCTCGACTAGCACGCAATCGACACCAGCACTCACCAAGGAATCCACCTGGCTGACGTAACTCTCGTAGATTTCTACCTCGCTCGTGTCTCCGTAGGGCTCCAGAATCTTGCCGGTCGGCCCGATCGATCCGCCGACATATGCGCGGTCACCTACCACGGTCTTCACTGCTCCAACCGCTTCGCTGTTGATCTTTTCTGTCTCTTGTTCGAGACCGTATTGGGAGAGCTTCAGCGAAGTTGCACCGAACGTACAGGTCTCGACGATGTCGGCGCCGGCATCGAAGTATTGTCGCGCTATATCCTCGAGCATTCCCCTCTGATTCAAAGCCACCGATTCGGGGCTATTGCCAGGCTCGAGTCCAAGATCGAACAACATGGTTCCGATGCCGCCATCACACAGGACCGTCTCGCCCGCCGCGATTCGGTCGGCAAGCGATCGCATCTCAGGCCACTCCCGCCAGTTTCTTCACACGATCTACCGCATCCGTTGCATCGTATCCGTACGCGTCTGCGCCGATTTCGCGTGCAAAGTCGACCGACACCGGGGCGCCGCCGACAATCGTTCTCAGCTGTTCGGTCATTCCCTCTTCCCTGATCAGATCCACCACCTCGCTCATTGCCGGCATGGTGGTCGTGAGCAACGCCGACATTCCGATCACTGTTGCCTGATGCTCTTTTGCTGCCGCCACCAGCGCGCCTGGAGCGACGTCGTTGCCGAGGTCGACGACCTCGAATCCGGCTCCTCTGAGCATGATGCCAACCAGGTTCTTTCCTATGTCATGGAGATCGCCCCTCACCGAACCGATCACCACCTTTCCCAACATGGGAACCCCGTCCTGAATCAGCAGAGGCTTGAGAAGGTCCAGACCTGCGCACATCGCCCTAGAAGCCAACAGCACGTCGGGGAGAAAGATTTCGTACGCCTTGAATCTTTCGCCCACCACATTCATGCCGGCAATCAGGCCGCCGTCGAGAATTTCCTTTGGTGGAATCTCGAGCTGAATGACTTGCTTCGTGAGGTCTGTTGCCTGCTTATCCTGGCCGCGAATGACACTGTCAGCGATTTGTTCAAGCAACTCCATCAAACGTCTCCGTTCGGTATCTCGACTATTCGCTCTGGTACAGCGAGCTAATCCGCTCGCGGCAGGTGGCTGTCTCGCAGGTGGTGCAGGAGGGGAATGTTGGCTCGAACTCGTGCATGTCCCTCGGCCCTGCCAGTACCACTCCCGACACTGACTTGATTGGCTCCATCAGAAAGCTGGGCCTTAGTGTCAGTCCTATTTGATCCGGTTTCAGAAATTCGAACAATCTCTTCTGGCCGCTGATGTTCCAACCGCAATATCCAGGGCTGTACCGCAGTGCCGCACCCGATTTGGAGTCCCAACCCTGCTCTGCGAGCGTCCGGGCGAACTGCTGCTCGACGGAGGCTGCGGCGTTGTCTGCCGCGACCGACGCTGCCGCATCCAGCATGCATCCAAGCGCAAAGTCGTTCGATTGGAACAGCGAGTCGATCTGGCCGCTCGTTTCCTTGCCGAGCGTTAGCGCAAACAGCAAGAGATGCTCGGCTTGGACAAAAATCTCGCCTACGGGAGTATCTGCCTCGTTTTTCCCTTCTCCCTCAAACACGCTCGAGAACTCGTACTTCGAGATTGTTGATGTAACGGCAACCGGGGCTGCCGAGTCGCTGAGGATGGCCAGTGCTCTGGAGCAAATATCCTCAATGTCCTGCCGCATCTGGGTGCCGCGCGGAACACCTTGTTGCTCGAGCACGTCTTCGCGGTTGGGCATCCACTCCGCAGCTGGAATATCTTTCACCTGGTTCATGGAGCCTCGTGTCGAGGAACCTCCCTTATTGTTCAAATCCTCTCCACTCGAGCGCATCGTGAAACTCCTTGGACTCAATGTATCGGTGGTTGGCTCAAACCCTACGGAGTGGAGACGGAAGGTACCCGGAGGATGAATGCGGCGCCACGGGTTTTGACCCGAGGACTCGCGCATACGCGTCCAGTGTGTTTTCTTATATGACTCTTGATACGCAAGGACGTTGCAACACGGTAGAGGCCCATGGGATATCCGAAGAAGCACAGAGGTAGAAGGAAGATTGGAAGCAAACGCCGCCGCATGCGTCGCAAGCGTCGGAAGGGCCTCCGTCTGCGGAAGAAGTAGCAGGGGGCACAGCCCCCTTTGTGACGTGAGTAGTGAGTGGTGAGTGCCGCCCTACTCACTACGCACTAGTCACCAACCGCCGTTCCCGATTCAGAGTCTTCACCACCGGTCCGCCTGTATGACTCATCCAGGCGCAGGTTGTGCTACTGTACAGCCTCCCGCATCTCTTCAATGAAACCGGCGTCCATCCAATACACCTGGCCGGCAGAGCTATAGAAGAAATATCGACCGTCAGGTGACACGACCGGGCAGTAGTCGAACTGGTGGGTGTTGACAGTTTCGCCCAAATTCAAGGCTCGAGACCACGAGTCGTCACGTAGCAGATAGCTGACGTAGAGATCGCCACTACCGTGGCTATCGGGCCTGTCACGAGAAACGAAAATCAAGTAGCTCCCGTCCGGAGCGACAAAAACGTCACCCTCGTCATACTCGGAACTGACAGGTGGGCCCACATTCTCCGCGGCAGTGTACTCTCCGTCAGCTAGACGGGATACGAAGATGTCCGAGCCTCCCAGCGTGCCTTCACGCTCGGATTGGAAGTAGAGCGCTCCGTCGGCTGCAACGGACGGATAAATCTGGCGAGCGCCGGAATTGACGGTCTCCGGCAGCCACTGTGGTTCTCCCCACGAGCCCGCCTCTCTGTCCGTTACCCATATCTGCCAGTTGGGCGCCGGCGCGTCGGTACCCGGAATCGGACGCTTCGAACCAAAGAACAAGCGGTTGCCGTCGGGTGATACAAAGGGATCCACATCGCCGTAGGTGCTCGAGAACGGTGCAATTGCCGGTTCAGACCAACGGCCGCCATCGAGCCGCATTTCCATTATCACCACGCTGTCACCTGGACCCGAGATCGAGAAATAGAGGGCATCTCCGTCCGGTGTGAATATGGAGTTCAGCTCTTGTTTTTCGGTGGAGATTATGCCCGGCGCAAAAACCACCGGCGTGGAGCCCGGTGGTTCCCTGCCGAGGTACGGCCCTTCGAGAAGCGGGAATTCGTCAGGCGGTAAGCATGCGCTCGTCGCTGCCGCGACGAGTGCACCGAAGCCGCAGAGCACGCTACTCCTCATTGTGTTCTCCCTCTCAATTCAATCGTACATTCACTCCCTACCGCCCTGCGGTTACTGCCGCAGCTCCTAGTACCTCCAACTCGTCAAATCCGCCCCGGCCGGTGCCGCGGCGTCGATCCGCGCCAATATCTTGGGCACGTACATGGTGTTGTAACGCAGCCGCGATATGTGGTTGGGGTTTTCCTGGTCGCCGTTCCAGCAGTGCTCAGCTCTATCACCGTAGTCCACTTCGCCGCCGTAATACGGATCCGTTGTGCCTTCCAAAAACTCCTCGGTGAGATACACGGCGTTGTTCAGGTAGTAATTATCCATATCGCCGCAGTAGATGTGCACTTTCCCCTCGAGCTTGGGTCCCAATGTCCTCCAATCGCGCTCCATGATGTAGCGCAGGTCGTAGTGCTCGCGCCAGTAATCGGCGACTTCGTGATCGATTTCGCCGGTGCGCTTGTCGAATATCGGTTTCGGATACCCATCCTCGCCCATCGGAGAATACGTCGCTTGCCAGATATCCCACTGCTGACCTGAACGCCCGTGTGTCGCGAGCGCCAGCTCCAGAAGGTTGTCGTCTCTCACCGTACGGTCGATTGTGCCGAGCCAGTCGCGGTGGGCCGGACGCTCCGTGAGTTTGAATTGACCGTCGTAATAGTAGGCGTTGTCGTCGTCGTAGATGTTGATCTGCGTGTAGGCGCGGAAATCAATCGGATCGGGGCAGGCCGCGAACGCGCCATTTAAGTCGTCCGGGTACATCACCTGAACGGCTAGGGCTTCCCAACCACCAGTCGAACCGCCGTAGGTAAACCGTGCCCAGCCCTCTCCGATGCCACGGAATTGCTCTTCGATATAGGGGACCAGCTCGTGCATGATTGCGTCGCCCCATGGTCCCTGAATCTCGGAGTTCACCGCATATGAGTCGTCGTAGTAAGGGGTCGCGTGCTGCACTTCGATAATCAGCATGCGAGGGAAATCGGGCCCCGTCCAAGTCTGATAGAAATCGTAGGCCTCTTCCTGCTGGATTTGGTTGTAGCCTGTTACGTCGAACCGCGAGCTGTAGTCGGGCTCGAGGTTCGGATCGGGTGGCTCTGTACGGAATCCGCCGAAGTCGTACGGGAAGTGTCCGTGAAAAATGACGAGGGGATATCGGGCTTCGGGGTGTTCTTCAAATCCCTCGGGCAACAACACATGAGCGCCCAAATGCATCGGCCTGCCCCAGAACTCACTCAGGAGTTCGCTCTGAATCGTCACGTGCTTGATGTACTCGGTGTCTTCGGGTGGCTCTATGGGAGGAATCTCCTGATCCATGACGATGGAGATTCGCTCTGAAGAGGTTGGATCGACTCGCACGCGTTGCGGTGTTGAGTAAAGGTTTTCTGGTGAGCGGTTCCACTGTTGGCCTTCACCCTGATCCATCGGAAGCTTCACAGTCTTTCCGTTTGCCAGGTTGAACGTCTCGTATTTATGAAGCAATGCCTGCACGTAGTACTCGCCCGGCGGAATGATCGCAACGCTTTCGAGAGGAAAACCGAATACCTCTGCGTCGATCACCGCTTCAGCACCGGGAGCTAGACCGTTCACGTCGATGCCGAACACCAGAGGCGCCGACGGCCCCGATGTGACTTGGAACCGCGGTTCGGGCTCTTCGCGAGTTGTCAGAATGAGTATTACGCGTCCGTCGAGGGCATCGGTGCCGAGGGATTCGTCGAATGAGACTCCAAAATTCAACGGAGCCGAATAGTCGATCTCGACTGGGATGCGGGATATCGATGGCTCACCGCCGCTACACGATATGAGTGCGATCGCTAAAAGGCACGAGGGTAAAACCTGGCTCATCCGTCTGAGTCTCATGATCGTTTCCTTTTTGGGTGTTGTCGCGCCGAAAGTAGCTCAAGGTCACCCTGTCGGCTAGTCGAAGATTCTTGCGAGTGGGATTGTGCTAGAAATGTCTCAAGGCCACTACCGGATCGACCTTTGCTGCTCGGCGCGCTGGGTAGAATCCGGCGACTAGACTCACTACGACGGCGAACGCCATGCCACTCAGCATGAGCACCGGAGTGAACGCGACCAGGTCAACACTCACTTCTCCAACCCGTTCGAACTGGATGTTGGCTAGGGCGTTGGTGATTCTCGCAACCACAAAACCCAGAAGCAGACCGCCCACCCCGCCGAGAATTCCGATAACGCCCGCCTCTGTGAGGAACAGGCGCATGACGTCGCCATCCGTAGCGCCCATGGATTTGAGCAGGCCAATTTCCCGGGTTCTCTCCCACACGGCCATCACCAGGGTGTTCACTATCATCATTGCTGCCACGACCAGGCTAATGCCGCCTATGGTACCGAGCAGGCTGTTCATGAACATGAAACTTCTTCTCACCTGATCGATTTCGTCGAGTATCGACTGGGCCTCATACCCCATTGCCTTGATGGTGTCCTGAACGTTTCTGACGGCCAGTACGTCACTTGTCAAAATCTGCACCATCGGGTAGCCACGGTCACCAATCCGGCCAGTCAAGATGGATTCGAGATTCTGAAAGGTCTGCGTATGGAGTGGTTCGACTACTTCGATCGGTACCCAAAGAGAGAGCCCTACGAAATCTGTCAGGCTTCCCCCACCTCTGACCACGCCGACGACGGTGAGCTCGAGTCGCACCGGCTCGAACATACCCATCGGCATGGATCCAATCATCCCTGCTATTGGTAGGGTGCGCAACATCGGTACGAGATCTGTAAAATCCGATGGAACGTCGGGCGGGAGGCTGTCAGAGATCACCTGCTCGATATTTGGAAGACCGGGAGAGCGCGCTGCATTGAACACCGCTGTCTTACCCAGGAGTGAATCGAGATCGACAGAATCCGGAACGAGTATTTTTGCAGCTCTTTCCGATAGCACGATTACGTCGGTCTCGCCTTCGACATATCCCCTTCCGGCCAACACTTCCACAGTGCCATGCTCAATCTGTTCTGCGAGCATTCGAGCGGGCATACCTTCGAGGTTTCTGAACAACTCCTCTTCCCCGTACTGTAGCAAGCCGGAAATGGTCAGGAGGGGATAGACGTCCCTTACTCTAGGCAGGTCTCTGAAGTGTTCCACGGCCGTGCTATCCAACGCGGGTGGGGTTTCGTCGGCGGCCCCATCCGACCCTTCCACAGATCGCACCAAAACCGAGGTGAGGATATTCCCTTCGTTGAACGCCTGTATGATGGTGCGCTGCGTTCCGAGGCCAACCGACACCATACTGGTCATTGCCCCGATGCCGACTGCGACCCCGGCAGCTGTCAGTGTTGTGCGCAATCGTGTTTTGAGCAGGTTGCCGAATGCGTATCGAAACTGATCGCGCAGGATCATTCTCTGGTCGCCTCGACGATGCGCCCGTCCTCCAGTTGGACCATCCGATCTGTTCTGTCTCTCACCGCTTGTTCGTCGTGCGAAACCAAGACCACCGTTAGATCGGTTTCGACATTCAACTGCTGAAGAAGGTCGAGGATCTCTCGGCTGGTCCTGCTGTCGAGGTTGCCCGTGGGTTCGTCGGCGAGAAGTACCCGAGGCTGTTTTGCCAACGCTCTCGCGATTGCCACACGTTGCTGCTCACCGCCGGACAATTCCGACGGGAGATGATCGTGACGGCCTCCAAGTCCAACTTGAGCGAGTGCGGCTTCTGCCCGCGGCACTCTCTCAGTGGGTGGGATGTTTTGAAGAAGTAACGGAAGCTCGACGTTGCCCAGGGCGCTTTGCGCTGGGAGGAGGTGAAAAGCCTGAAAGATCACACCTACAGTGCCGCGGCGATACAATGCCAATCGGCGACTGTCGAGTGCATCGAGGCGCTGCCCCATAACCTCGAGGTGGCCTGCGGTGGGTGTGTCGAGCCCGCCAATCAGATTTAGAAGAGTGGTCTTGCCTGATCCGCTCGTTCCCACGATTCCAAAGAACTCTCTGTGCTCCACGTCGAAGCTCACCCCGTCCACGGCGCGCACTTTGTGCTCGCCGCGTTTGAAGTGACGTCGCAAATCGGAGCAGCGTATGGCAGCGATAGCTACTCCGCGTCGGCCGAGCAGTGAGAAGTGGGCAGTGGCACTTGTGAGTGGTGAGTAGTGAGTAGTGAGTGGTGAGTAGTGAATTGTGAGGAGGCCGGATGCCGAATACTCCCGGCACCGGTGCCGCTGCGGTGGTTCCAGGAGACTAGTGAATGTTCACTACCTATCGAGCCATTCATGAAGTCCTTCAGGATCGTGCCGATAGTGAATGTAATGGGGCCATCTGCCAAGTGTATGAGATGCAAGAATCCGACCTTATGTTACGGCACATATGAAGCTCAAGTCAGACGAATTCCTGATCCTCGCCGTGTTGTGCGACGGAGAATTGCACGGCAATGGTATAATGCGAGCCGTTTTCCGCATGACGAAAGGCGGACTAATGCTGCGTTCAGCCGGTTTGTACGGCGTGCTCGGCCGGCTCGCAAACCGGGGATTGCTCGAGCAGGTGAAGAGGCCAAACGAACAAGCCGGTGGTACGGGCGTGCGGACCTACTATTTGATCACGCCGGCCGGACGGAGGATTGTCGAGGAGGAAGCTGACGCTCGGAGCAAGTGACGGGATTTGTGAGTCGGGAACAGTGAGTCGTGATTCGGTTGCTAATCGGACTTCCGGCGCCGGTGGCAGCTACGGTACAGGCCCACGAGCAGTGGGAATGTCTCGTTCACCATCTCGGCTGAGCGCACTCCCTGATCTGCGGGCAGGTATTCCATCTCCGCTGAGGTCTCGAGCAGGCACTCAACCTCAGCTAGGGAGCCGATCGAGATTCTCAGGTGCCGGGCCAGTAACCCGACGGTGTTCAGCGCATAACCTTCCACGATGTTTGCTTCGACTGAGACCGCTGCCCTCCTCAGTTGATCAAACACCGCCCAAGTACGCGGCCGGCGGCAATCGTCCGTAGCCTGGAGCACTGCGATTGTAAGCTGATGAGCAAGCTTCCAAACAGCGAGTGACTTGTAGCTGTTCATATGCCAAGATTGCGAAGAACGGGGTGGAGGCGATCACCATTTTTGCGCATCCATAACCATTTCCCTGCCACCAGATCTTTTCATCCCAGCTCCACTCACCACTCACTACTACTACTCACTACTCCCCCCCTTGACATTTCCATTCATAATTGTACTATAACACTAGAACACTATACAAATAGCTCATTCAACTACATGAGACGCGCCGAACTTGAAAATCCGCATCGATACCAAAAGCGGAGTGCCTTTCTACCGGCAGATCATCGAGCAGGTGAAGTTCGCCATCGCTCGCGGTGACCTCAAGCCGGGCGATCAACTACCGACGGTTCGGCAGCTCGCCGTCGACTTGTCGATCAATCCCAATACAGTCATTCGCGCATACCGAGAGCTGGAGATCGGCGGTGTCCTCGAGACTCATCAGGGCTCCGGGACTTTTGTTGGTACTGAAAAGCCCGAGGTTGACGCACTCGAACGACAGCGGATGATGGACCAGATACTCACCGAACTGCTGGCACGCGCCACGGGCTACGGCTTTTCCCTTCATGACGTGCTCGAAGGCCTACGCCGCAGAGAGGAGATACGATCATGATATCAAAGCTTGCAGGACACCACAGTAGCCCGAGCAGCCAGCGGCTGATGCACAGGAAGATCGCCATGATGAAGCGCGGCGACTTCCGCTTCGGTCCTCTCAACGTGTTCCTACTCGTGGTTCTCTTCGTGGCCGGGCTGACAGTCCATCTGAACGTTCACGAGGTAACGGTCGATGCCGTATTGTTTGCCATCTGCTCGGCGATCGCGCTCTCTGTGATGCTCAGCATCTTCCCGTTTTGGGAAACAGTGGTGATCCTGGCTGCCGGTGACGCACTTTCGGCGTTTTGGCATCTGAGGCCTGACAGTGAGATCCTGATCGTCACGGCGGTTATCGCCTCGATCTTAGCCCCTTCGATCCAGATCGCGTACCAGTGGGAGAAAGCCGTTCTACTCCGGTTCGGCAAGTTCCGCGGACTCCGTAAGTCCGGGCTGTTCGTCGTATTCCCGGTCATGGACAAGGTGACCCAGTTCGTGGACCAGCGTGTGCGGGTCACGGACTTCAGCGCGGAAACAACGCTCACGTCCGACACGGTGCCGGTGAACGTCGATGCGATTGCGTTTTGGATGGTCTGGGACGCACAGAAGGCGGTACTCGAAGTCGAGCATTTCGCCGAGGCGGTGGTGCTCTCGGCGCAAACAGCGCTACGGAACGCGATAGGTATGAACGATCTCGCTGTTCTGTTGTCGGAGCGGGAACGGTTGGGAAAGGAAGTGCAGAGAGTGCTCGAAGACAAAACGAGCGCTTGGGGGATCACCACACAGGCGGTCGAGATTCGCGACATCGTGATCCCCAAGGGGCTGGAAGACGCCATGTCCCGGCAGGCTCAGGCAGAGAGGGAACGGCAGAGCCGCATCATCCTAGGGACTGCCGAAGCGGAAATCGCGGAGAAATTCGCGAGCGCATCGGAACACTACCAGGACAATTCAGTAGCCCTTCACCTCAGAGCCATGAACATGGTATTCGAAGGACTGAAGCAAAAGGGGTCGATGATCATAGTTCCGTCGACCGCGGTTGAGACGATGGGTTTAGGTGCTTTGGGCGGGCTCACGGCATTTGATCGGAGTGGAGCGAACGCTCCGGCACAGCCCGAAGCCGGTGGAACACCAAATGCGGAGTCATGATGCAAGTGGTTGACCCAGATATCATCCTGAGTCTCAAGGGACTCAGCAAGTCATACGGCAGTACGGTGGCGGTGAAAGACCTGTCGCTCGATGTGAGACGTGGCGAGATACTCGGGTTCTTGGGCCCAAACGGGGCGGGAAAGACGACCACCATCCACATGATCTGCGGCCTTCTCAGGAGTGATGCCGGCGAAGTGGTCGTCGACGGCCGTTCGCTCGATGAAGAGTATCGTGAGTGCAAACAGTTGATCGGGTTGTGTCCTCAGGACCTGATCATATGGGACTCACTGACCTGCATGGAGCAACTCGAGTTCGTGGGCCGGCAGTACGACTTGGACCGCCAGACTGCATGGAATCGGGCCGACGAGTTACTCGATGCACTCGGGTTGAAAGACGAACGAAACAGACTTGCGGCGACTCTGTCCGGAGGCATGAAGCGCCGGCTGAATATCGCGCTTGCCCTCGTTCACGAGCCGCGGATTCTGATTCTCGACGAGCCGCAGGCCGGTCTCGATCCGCAGAGCCGTGTACTCGTGAGGGATTATGTCAAATCCCTTCGTACCAATACTACGGTGGTTCTCACCACGCACGACATGGACGAAGCTGACCGTCTCTCAGACAGGGTTGCGATCATAGATCACGGCTGCCTGCTCGAACTTGACACGCCGGATGGCCTGAAAAGCAGAGTGGGTGCGGGTGACGTTCTCGGCATTCGGATTTCCAATGGGCAGGACGAGAAGGTCAACAAGATGTTGGGGGATCTGCCCGAAAACCTCCGGAATCTGATCTGTCAAGACGGGATGTTGCGACTCGTAGCATCTGATACAATGGAAACCCTGCCAGCAATCTTCGAGGAGCTTCGCGGTAACGGACTAGAGGTTGATGATGTCTCGATCAGAAAGAAGACTCTGGAAGACGTATTCATCGCCTTGACCGGTAGGAGGCTTCGCGAGTGAGAGTCACCAGTCTGATCCGCAAGACCACCCTCGAAAACTTGCGGGATTGGAAGGTCTTGTTGATGACTCTTTCCTTTGCGCCTTTCTTCACCGTGTTGATGCATTTCTACTTCGAAGCCGCTTCACAGTCTCCGTATCGATTGGCCGTGGTCAATGAGGATCTAGGGCAGCTCACCGACGCCGACACGACGCTCGACAGAGGTGCTGACCTGATCACTGCGCTCGGCCTCGCCGCGCATTCGGAAGGCGGAGATGTCTTGCGAGTGTTCGAGGAGCCCGATACGGCAGCCGCCCTTGCCAGGTTGAGATCCGGCTACGTCGATCTGGTGGTTGTCGTACCTGAACCTTTCACGTCGACGCTCGAGGCGTACGGACATGGGAGTTCGCCTCCGGCGGCTGTCGTCACCACGTATGGAGATCCTTCCAATCCTCAATATCTCATGGCTGCAGCCTGGAGTGACGCGATCACGTATACGTACGCGGCGGAAGTTGCGGGGATGGAGGGCCCGGTTGAGGTCAGCATGCAGACCGAAGGAACAGAAGAGTCGTTGAGCGAGTTCGACCTCTATTTGCCGGGACTGCTGGCGCTCGCAGTCATAATGCTGATGTTCACTGCAGCGGCTTCAATCATTAAGGAAAAAGACAAGGGGACGCTCGTTCGGCTACGAATTTCGAACATGAAAACGTTCGAGTGGTTACTCGCGGTGACTCTCGTGCAGATGGTCCTCGGCGTGGGCGCCGTAGCCCTAACACTCGCCACTGCAGTTGCGATCGGGTACGAGCCCAATGCGTCGGTTATCGCAGTGGTGTTGGTAAGTGCCTTGTCGAGCGTCGCGGTTGTCGGAATCAGCGTCCTCGTAGCGGCCTGGCTCAGGACTGTTTTCGATCTCATGACGATCGGCTCGTTCCCGTTCTTCATACTGATGTTCTTCTCGGGCGGAATGTTTCCTCTCCCCGATATCAAGGTGCTCGAGATCGCGGGTAGGTCGGTAAATGTGAACGACATTCTGCCGACGACACACTCCATAGCTGCGTATGACGGGATTCTCAACCGTGGCGCCGGGGTGAGCGGAATTGCATTCGAACTCGTGGCGATTGTTCTTCTGAGTGTCTTGTTTTTCGCCGTCGGGACGCTGCTGTTCACACGGCGTCATATGTCGGCAACAGCGGTTTGATTGACAAAGGGAGAAGAGGTGAATGACAGACAGGATCATGTGGGTGGACCGGAAGTTCGACTTCGATTTCCCGGCGAGCCTCGCTCCGGAACTGTTGGAGAGATTGAGAGGCGCTCCCGCACGCTTGGCAGAACGAGTGGAAACGCTCCCGGGCGACATCCTCACGAAACGAGACGGCGACAGGTGGTCGATCCAGGAATACACCGGGCACTTGATGGATGTTGAGGAACTCTTCCTCGGCCGGCTGGATGATTATGACGGAGGTCTGACCGAACTACGTCCTGCTGAAATGACCGGTCGCAAGACGTTCGCAGCCAATCACAACGCAGCTGACATCAAATCGATTCTAATTGGCTTTCGCGAGGAGCGCGGCAGGCAGGTTGGTCGGCTAGATCAACTGGATTCCGCAGGTTTTGCGAGGGTAGCGCATCATCCGCGTCTCAACAAGCCGATGCGTGTTTGCGACATGATGCTCTTTGAGGCGACTCACGATGACTACCACATGGTGGACATAACCGAGCTGCTCAGGAAATTCTGCTGACCGGTAGACTCAGCGCTCGTCCAACTGTCGGATGGCTTTGAGAAAGACTTTGCGCATTCTAACTCCCTGAAGTTCTCCAGACACGGCGTCCAACGCCTTGAAGTCGAAGTTTCCGCCTTTCTGGATGTAACCGATCCAGAATGGGAACAACATCCGATCTGCCTCAGAGATGTCGTTGACCGTCGTAGCTGTCTTGTTGCGTAATCCATGCTCCAACAACATTCGTTTGTATTGATCCACAGCAATTTCTTGCGCGCGCGATTCATTGATCTCAAAATCGCCGGTTAGTTGGTTTTCGACGGGATTGGTCTCGAACTTTCGAGTGATGAAAAACAAAGCATCCCCAATCAAACCATCTACGGCAACGCGCACTAGTTGAGGTTCCCCAGATCCAACGAGCTCCATTTCGAAGCAGTAGTAGGGCAAATAGAGAATCTCGGTTTTGGTCGGAGCGGTCGGTTTGCGCTTGAGTTTTGCCGCGAAGGAGCGGCCTGGAGAGGCGAACAGGCTCATTGCCTGTTCCTTTGAAATTTCTGGTACTACTGCCCGAAGTGATTCAGTCAGGAGTCGAGCTTCTTTCGTCTTTGATTTGCTTTTCCTTTGAGTACTGATATCACACCAACTCCGAGTAACAACGAACCCGCTATCAGGTTTGTCACCACACCACGCATGAGTGGCACCTGATCGGTTCCTCTCACGAAGATCGTAGCAAAAAGAACTACGATTCCAAAGATCGACCAGAACACTCCCACGATCATCAGTGGCTCAAAGGTTTTCTTGATGTCATCCATGCCGATTTCCTCGCTCGCCTAGAAACTCAAGTAGACGACGATCTGAACCGCGATCAGAATCGTGGCCCACACACGCAGGTCCCTCCACCCGCGGTTATCAGGGGCACCCTGGAATATGAAGCTCCTGGGTCGCCGCCATGCCCAGACCGCGATTCCGACAAATGCAATCACAGCTATCACCTTGCCCCACACCAACGAGAGTTCAGCCAACCAGTCGATCATCTCAATCACTCCCCTCGGCACGTCGTCTCAGCATGTCCTGCACGCCATCGTCTTGCATGACGAGTCCGTATACGAGCCCCTCCAGTTTTTCGATGGGCTCGGGTGGCGTGAGCAGGCTGACGAGCACATTCACGATCAACGATCCCACAAAAGACCACCATGCCACGTAGAGGAAGCTCATCTCGTAACCGAAGTAGAGAGTGCTCGAGATTGCCACGCCGGCGAGCAACCCGAACAAACCACCCCACTGAGTCGCTCTACTCCACGAGATTCCGAGGAGCGTGATTGCGAACGTGGGCCCCTGGAAAATCGAGAGCAAGCTCTGCATCGCCACGTAGATGCCTGGGAACTTCGTCGTGACCGGTGCAAACGCGATCGCCCACAAAATGAACAGGAAGGTGAGAAGCCTGCCGACCTTGAGGTAGTGCTGGTCGGTTCCGTGTTTCACGAAGAAGCGTTGGTAGATGTCCTTGGTCCACAGAGTAGCCGCGGAGTTGAGCGTCGAGTCTACGCTCGAGATCAAAGCTGCGAGGAATGCCGCGAACACCAAGCCTGCGAGACCTGCCGGCAAGAGGTTCCGAATCAGCCAAGGAAACGCGCGATCCATTTCTGGACCGACCAGGTTGGGATTGAGTGAAAGCGCCAGCAGCCCGGGCAGCACGACTAGTACTGGGATGAACATCTTGGGAAATGCGGCGAACAACATGCCCGCCTTCGCATCCCATTCGCTGCGAGCACCGAGCGTGCGTTGGATGATCGCCTGATGGCAGCACCACCAAGCCGGCGAGAGCACAAAAGCGAGGCCGAGTATCATCCCCAGCCACGGTATGGTCGGATCGTCGAGCGGCAGAAAGAGTTTGAAGTGATTCGGGTTTGCTGGAACGATGCTGTCCACGAGCGCCGACCAGCCGCCCACGGTCCAAAGGCCCAGTACGGTTAGGGCGACACCTCCGATGAACATCACGAGCAGCTGAACCACGTCTGTCATTGCCACGGCGGCCAAACCGCCCGTCACCGTGTAGATGCCCACGATAGTTGCCGTCAGCACCAGACTCAACCAGATAGGAATCCCGAGGTACTCGTTCAGCATGAGGCCGGCGGCCCAGAAGAACACACCGAGCACGCACGCGAGGAAAGATCCCCAGAGCAGAGCCTGGATGACGCGGACCGCAAGATTGTAGCGTTTGCCAAGGAACTCGGGCACGGTGTAGACGCCCGCTTTCCAGTAGTATGGAACGAATAGCAGAGCCGACAGGATCATGGCAGGGACAGCGCCAATCCACTCGTAGTTGGCCTGAGCGATGCCGAACCGATACGCACCGCCGGCCGCACCCATGTAGTCGTAGGCGCCGATGTTGGTACCAATGATCGACATGCTGATCACCCACCACGGCAGCATCTTCCCCGCGAGGAAGTAGTCCTCCTCGGTCTTCACGTATTTACGGAAGTAGACGCCAAAGACCGGGATGGCGATCAGGTATGCCACGACAACGAAAAGATCGATACCGCCGATGCTCAACTTCACCTCCCTCGGATGCGGCTGAACTCGCTCGGATGCGTGCAGAGATTGAATAGCGCCGCGGACAGTTTTTCGCTAGGGCGGGCAGGCGGGCAGGCGGACAGGCGGACGGGCGGTAGGGCGGTACCCCACTCAACCCACGCCGCATGGCGGTAGGGCGGTTCTATGAAAGTGATTGTCAAGAGCGGACTCCGTCCTAGCTG
>CAZFHS010000041.1:0-59467 GCA_964518955.1 uncultured Gemmatimonadaceae bacterium
TTCGAACTACGAAAAGCGGCTTAACTCAGTGTCCACAAAAACGGGGCAAGTCCACTACCTCATGAAGCTGCGGTACCAGGCAAGGGAGTTGGGAGTGTCAGTCAGGACGGTCGAGCACACTCTGTTTCTTTACCACCAACGAGTCCAGAGCGGTCGCCTGTACACCGGCGCAGTCGGGAAGGGTCCGGCGAACCACTGACCAGGAATCGCTCCTCGCACGCGATCCTGGTGCTTTGGGTCGGCCTTCACCCTTGGATGTCCCAATTACGTACCCTCGTGTCCCGAGAACGCACTAGCGGCGGGATGGTAAAGCGTGCATTTTCTGGCGCCAACAAGAGATTCAACTGCAACATGAGAACGAACTGAAGGGCAGATGTCCGTGCCAAACCAAGGCGCTGATCCCGGCAGCACGTTCGTGGAAGGGCAGTAATGGGTGCATCAACGTGCGCAATATGAGGATCCTATAGAACCAGTAATGTGCGCGACGAAATCGCGCAGGGCTGTGGGTTGCATGAGGCTTCTTGTGCGAGTACAACGCTCGGCCTAGGTGGAGCTTCTGGTTGGCCACAAAGGGCATTCGATTGGAGGAGTAATTGTGCTGAAGGAAAGGGAATGCAAGCACCTACAAGTGCCGGTCAGCGAAATCGAACTCGACACCGCGAATCCGCGCATAGCACTCTGGCTTGAGATATACGAAGGGACTCCGTCACCCGAACAGGTGTTTTTGGCACTCCATACTGGTGGCGGCGATGAGGATGGGCCAACCTTCGAGAAGCTCCGGCAGTCCATCATAACGAGCGGCACTGTTATTCAACCTGTGATCCTCAACCGCACAAATGACGGCGGACTGGTGTGCATCGACGGCAACACCAGGGTCGCACTATACCGTGATTTCATTGAACGAGGTGTCGCTGGCTCGTGGCAGGAGATACCAGCGGTCGTCTACAGTGACTTGGATGACCGAGAAGTGGACGCAATTAGGCTGCAAGCCCATTTGGTCGGTCCCAGACAGTGGGATCCGTATTCCAAGGCAAAATACCTGGACCACCTGCGCCACCAAGAACACATTCCATGGAGCGAGTTGGTTGACTTCTGCGGTGGCAGTCAGAGAATGGTCACAGAGCTCATTGGCGCCTACAGCGATATTGAGAAGTACTATAGACCTCTCCTATCGGAGGACCATCAGTTCGAAGTGAGACGGTTTAGTGGCTTCGTCGAATTGCAGAAACCAGGCATCAAAGAGGCTATTGAGCTTGCTGGGCACTCTTTGGGAGACTTTGCGCAGTGGATCATTGACCGCAAAGTTGATGCGTTGCGAGAAGTGCGGCTTCTTCCAAAGATCCTCCGTCATAAAGAGGCGCATGGCGTCTTCCTGAAAGCTGGTGTCAAGGAGGCCCTAAAGGTTCTCGAGACGCCGGATCTCAGCAGTGCTCTTCAAGAAGCTTCGCTTCCTGATCTCTGCCGTGCTCTTATCTCTTCGTATGAGAGGATTGCATACAGGGAAGTTCAGCGGATGAAGGAGGATGCTGGTTCTACAGCGGCCGTTGCAGTTCACGAAGCGTACGAAGCGCTTTGTGATCTGGAAAACGAGATCGGTGCCGTTGATTAGCGTGTCACGACGTGGGTGAATCGAGGAGTCACACGGAACTGGTTCGCGAGGTCCAGCGCTGGATCAGAGAGCAGTATGGAGCGGGCGTTTATGGTTTTTGCCTGTCCAGCGACCTCCCCGAGTTCAGTGAAAGACCGCCGTTGATCAATAATTTTCGACCTGATGTGATTGCGTGGGACGTGACGGGCTCGTTGATGGTCATCGGCGAGGCTAAGACCGGTGCAGATGTTGAAACCAAGCACTCTCTCAATCAGTATAAGGCATTCCTGGACCACTTAAGAAACAAGCCGAACCCAACAATGGTTGTCGCGACGACTCTCTTGGCGGGACCTACCGCAGTGAATGCCCTTGGTCGGGCTGCAAGAGAGTCTGGGAATGAGAGAGTCGCGCGTGTCATTCTGGCAGGAACCAGGATTTGGAGAACCTCATCTTGATTCGCGGCAAACGTGAACCGCGGCTTGGCGTTACGAAGAGCGCTTTTCCCTTCCAGGTGGATGCGTTCGAAGCGGTTCGCAATCTTGAATATGCAGCGATTTTCCACGAGCAGGGCCTGGGCAAAACCAAAATTGCGATTGATCTTATGATGTCGTGGCTGGAGAAGGGCGACGTCGATTCTGTAATCGTAGTGACGAAGAAATCGCTCGTAGCGAACTGGGTGGAAGAGACCAGCTCGCATACTTACCTGACGCCCAGTGTGCTCACTCAGAACGGCCACGACAATTATTTCCGCTTCAACAGCCCCGCACGCCTTTACTTAACTCACTACGAAGTATGCAAAACCGAGCTCGACCGCCTTCACCTCTTTCTTCGCACGCGACGGGTTGGAGCCATACTCGATGAAGCGCAGAAGATAAAGAACCCAGACAGTGCACTGACGAAGGCACTCCATGCGTTGTCAGGCGGGTTTGTGAAGCGTGTGATTATGACTGGCACTCCCGTAGCAAACCGACCCCATGATATTTGGTCCCAGGTCAAGTTCCTGGATGCAGGCAAGGCTTTGGGTAACGATTTTCGCAAGTTCAAGTCTGAGTTGGAACTCACCGGCGAGTTGGGGCTCGATGACAGTCTGCGACGGCGGTTTGAGGGAGCACTTGGAGCGATATATAAAAAGATTGCACTGTTTACGGTGCGGGAAACCAAGGAGACTGCTGGAATTAGGTTACCGTCGAAGGAAATTCGATCTTGTTCGGTGGAACTTGAGGAAAGGCAGGCTGAGCTATACGGAACCCTTAAGAATGAACTTCGACTCGTGGTTGTCCGGAACGGGCTGCCCACGATGGACGACGCAGAGGACATTCTCAAGCGTCTGCTAAGGCTCGTCCAAGTGGCTTCGAACCCGGCATTGGTGGATGAAAGCTACAATGGTGAGCCGGGTAAGCTACCTGTCCTCCTGAACATGGTGGACGAGATATTGGCGGCTGAGGCAAAGGTCATCATCTGGACAACCTTCACGCGGAACGTGGATTGGCTAGCCCGTATACTAAGACCCGACGGGGCTGTTCGGGTGCACGGACGAATGAGTATCAAGGACCGCAATAGTGCAATCGCGCGGTTCAAGTCAGATGACAGCATCCGGATCATGGTCGCGACTCCTGGCGCTGCAAAGGAAGGCCTGACACTGACTGTGGCAAACATGGCGATCTTCTACGACCGAGGGTTTAGCCTCGATGATTATATCCAGGCCCAAGACCGGATCCATCGGATTTCGCAGGACAAACCATGCACCATAACCAAATTGCTTGCCCGGGATACGGTGGATGAGTGGGTCGACGAGTTGCTTGCTGCGAAACAGCTAGCAGCCCGACTCATGCAAGGTGACATAGATATGGCTGATTACAGGCGCAAGGCTTCGTATGATTTCGGGCAGGTCTTAGCGCACGTGCTGGAAAACGACTGAGGGGGCCTTAATGGCAAAGAAGTCGGTAAAAGCTGCGGTAAGAGGGGATACCGGTGATGACACCATCACAATTCGTGGAACCCACATCCCAACTCGCAGAGAGGCGATACCACATCACAAGCTTAGCTTCTTTAAGGAAAACCCGCGAATCTACTCCCTACTCAGAGAAGACAATGATGAACCGACGCAACTAGAGATTGAGGAGAAACTGCTGGAAATGGAACATGTGCGAGAACTCATCTCGGACATCCGACGCCATGGCGGGCTGATTGAGTCCCCGATCGTAAAGGGTGGTACGCTCGAAGTGATCGAGGGGAATAGCAGATTGGCAGCTTGGCGGTTTCTCAGTAAGAAAGCCCCGAAGAAGTGGAACAAGATCAACTGCTTAGTGCTGCCTGAAGATACTCCGCAGGCTCTTGTGTCGGCCCTTTTGGGGCAGCTCCATCTGAAAGGGAAGACCAAATGGCCGGCGTACGAACAGGCGGGCTATTTGTTCCGCAGACATCGGGAAGATGGTGTCAAGGTATCTGATCTCGCTTTGGAAGTTGGGATAACGAGGCAGAAGGTCAACACGTCTATCAATGCCTATCAATTCATGGTAGACAGCAAGGACAATCGGCGAGAACGTTGGAGTTACTATTTGGAATACGTGAGGTCCACTACGATCAAGAAGGCGCGGGAAAAGTACGACCTATTGGACTCCGTTGTCGTGGGTCAAATCAAGGCCGGGAAGATCCTACGCGCTCAGGACCTCCGTGATCAACTGCCGGCTGTATGCAAGAACGACAAGGCCCTGAGAAAGTACGTGCGTGGTGAACTGGAACTCGAGGACGCACAGCAGCTGGCGAGTGACTTAGGGGGAGACAATACCTCGCTGAGGAAACTGAAGAAGTTCCGAATGTGGTTCGCCGATTCGGACATTCAGGATAGTCTCACCGATACGGAAGGAACTGTCCGGCGCCAGGTTTGCTTTGAAGTCAGCAAGTTGAAGAACATAATCACAAAGGTCCAGAAGAATCTCGACAAGTAGTCAACTAAGTCTAGGTCGCGATTATTACACCTTAAGATATGGCTTGATAGCCTCGATGATGTCCCCAAGGCGGGTCACTTCGCCATTTTCGGATGTTGCCAATCTGCGACAGACGTCCAACAGAAGCTGTCTGTTTGAAAGCGAACGCATCTTCCGCCCGTCCAAACACTCGGAAACCAAGATGGGCTTCCAGCTCCTAGTCTCATACGTTGCCTTTGCTGTGAAGCACCTTTCCTTCAATGTCACGTCATCTGAATGTCCATCCTCGACTGCAAGTAGGACGTTTGCCAGTGCTTTTTCCGCGGCGTCACGTCTTCGCTCAAAGTGCTCTGCATCCAGGAAGTATTCAGAAGCTGTGAAATTCTCTACCTCAGTCAGGCATCGGTTGAGATGGCTTGCGGCACTCCGCTTCTTGGAGGTAACTCGACACAGCTTGCTCAAGTGCTTTCCCAGTGCGCTAGCGTGTTCAAGGAAGCTCTCACACGCAGGGCAATGTTCGAACCCATCCCTCCTTGCATTCGGCGTGATAGATGAGTCAAGATGTATCTCCCCAATATGCCAGGTTGCGAAGCGCCGCTCAGTGTAGCAATCAGCTAGGAAGTACTCATCGCCAACGCCAATATTCCCGTGACGTACTCTTATCCCTCTCATAAGTACCGTTGGAGGGAATGCGGCCAGCAGACTGGTGTCGGCGTACCATCCTTTTCCTATGGACGCACCTCGAGGGCCACGTACATCAAATATCCGTACGTCTCGGATTGCATCAAGAACGTCCCCTCTACCGTTTGTGATCACTTCCGCGTGGGGCTTGTACACTCTCTTGCCATTGACGGTAATCCTGTATGATCTGTACCCTTGCACATCACTCACGGCTGCTTCGATTCTCTCGCCAAACCGAAACGAGTCGGGATTGAAAGGAACTGGAGCCACCTGTGATAGGTAATCCGTCATCAGCGGCACATTCATTAGATCATCGCCGTGAAACGATCTTACCCCACGCAACGTTACGCGAAAGAAATGGTCGGGCTCATTCCGGTTAGCTGAGGAAAGGTCAACATGGACCATCTTTCGAATAGCATCACTGAGTTGTAGGTTGCCGTCCTGCGAAACGTATCTTGAGAGCTTCTCAGAGTCCCATTCGACAGTACCGACATTCTCTCGCGGATTCGACCTGGTCTCGAACCTGACAGCTTCGGCGTAGCCGATCCCCCCCAGGCGGCCAATGCCTCTGAATCCCCTATGCACCGACCTGTCCTTTGTGCTCTTCCCAACACTGCACAGAATTCCCTCAACGGATCTGTTGGAAACGCCGAAGCCGTTGTCCTCAATGCATATTGTTCTGGACCGTCCGTCGAGCACTATGTCAATTCTTGCATCACGGTAGTCCAATCGTCCGCTCGCCACCGCTTGATCGATTGCATCCACACTATTCTGGACGTACTCCCGCACGACCATGAGAGGGTTGCTGTACATCCCCGCGGTCAGGATCTCTAGAATCTGTCGGCCCACTACTGGTCTATTCATCTGTGTTGTCGTCAAACCTCTCTCACAAGTACCAATGCAACCATTTGCGGATCGATGCTTTCTTACACTTTAGCATGTAGTCTCGTATCGCGGTTGTTCTGTTCTGGATCACGGCATCGTGGAACAGATAGAAATCTTCATCCTGCTGCTTCAGCAGTCGGAGCATGAAGCTGCGGAACCTCTCAACATCTCCGGTACCTGCCGGACGAGTAGGTTCAAACTCGTAGACCTTTCGCTCATACTTGTTGCGATTCCGAAGAAGCTCTTCAGGCATATACAAATTGCAGATGAACTCCTCAAAGCTGTGACCGATAGCTCTCGATGCGAGGGACGGGGTTGGCGAGATACTGCCGTGGGCTGCTCCCTTCATTACCTCAATGCTGCGGACAAATCTCCTCGTCCATTTTGGGGATGTGAGCCAATCCACATCCTTGGAATCGTGATCCCGATAGTAATCCCTATGTCTATTCCCATGTCTACACTCATTGTTTCCAATCGGCGCATACCTCATTGGGTAACTGTATATGTACCCTGACAGTCTATGACTCTCAGCAGCCATCTGCTCAGCGTTCAACTGGATGTTGATGTTGAGGCGTTCGTACAGGTCTTTAGGTGTATCCCGAAAGTTGTAGAGCATATAGTTGCTGAAATCTCTGAATCCATGTTTCCATGCAAGACGGAGAGCTCGCTCGTAAACTTTCCGTTCCTTCACGTTGTCAAAAGCGACTCGGAGAGGTTTGATGGTGAGTTGAGAGAGAAGGCGTACCCGCTCTTCCGTAAAGAAGCTTGCATCCACTCCCTGATTGAAGTCAATCACACGCTTTCTTTTTGGATCCGCATTCGTATAGCCATCGCAACCGTATCCCAAATCGAGAAGGTCCTGTACTATTTCGGCAAATCGAGGTGAAGCCATCACGTTGTTGTCCATCAGGTTCAGACGGGGCCTGTCGCCATACTCCTTTCGGAGGCTTCTCACAAGCGATTTGATATCGATATGGTCAATGCACTCCGGCTCGATTTGAGGAACACCGCACCACTTGCACCTGTTCACGCATCCGCGACTCGTATAGGCATAATATGTTTCATTGATAGCGTAGAGCTCAGGCTCAATGATGGACTCATCAGGGCAGAGAGCATCGATGTCCTCGGTTGAGTCTATTCCAATTTGTTTGGCAGAGGTGACTGTCCCCGTCAGTGGGAAAATTCCTGTTGCCTCATACACGTCTTCTGGCATGAGAGACGCCATTACGCCTCCGACAAACAGTTTGCTAATCGTGCCACCTACGGCGTCTTTGTAGAAATTGATGGTTTTGACAATCCTGTCAAAATGAAATGTGAACAACGTTGTTATGTACACACGGTCCCAAAGATTGGGAGCCGTGAGCAGATCCCCCTCCGAGAAGACTGAGGCATCGCAGCCTCGTACAAACTTGATTTCGTCACCCCTGTCCTTGTGAAATCGGGCAAGTTTCATCAGGCCCAGTGGAGGATACCAGAGGGTTTCGTCATCGCGTTGAGGCTCCTCCTCATTTTGATTGGCAAGACGAATCGCAGCCTCTTTCGACTTTGTCATCCGTCGGTAATCCGGCTCCACAAGGAGGACCTTCATAGTGAAAGCAGCCCCTTCAGCTTTTCAAACACCAGTTGGACTCCCTTCTGTCCACCTACTCCAGCAAAATCACCGTGCGTACTCCAATCCATGTGTGCCCGCAGTGGCGACAGCTGACGGGAGAACCACGCCTCTGACATCTTTTCGCAGTCAGTGTCCTTCGCGATCTCTCCGAGCAGCATCATCAGAGAGTATAGGCCAAGGCCCTTGGTCAAGAGGTGGTGCCTGTGATCCGCCCATTCCTCCGGGAAGAGGTCCTTGATGGCCTTCCAGTACGAACACACCACGCCGTAGAGGGTTTCAATGTCAGTGCTTCCGTCGTCGTTTATGATTCTCAGAAATCGCATCACACTCTTCTGCATCATCCGAAGAGATGCGCGACGTTTGATACCGGACGTTCGCTCTCCACCATATCGGATCATCTGAAACCAAGGCGACTCTGGGTCCTCATTCAGCAGACGGGCGATGAAAAGGTGAGGAGCCTCGCGGCGAATGTCATCGACCAGGTTGCTCTCGTGGTAGTCGGTCAACGAGGAGGAAAGTCCCTTGGCCTTGCTGTTGATCACATAGAACATTGCCATCTCAGACCGCAGATCGAGGTTGACGAATGTCATGAACGCCAACGGAATGTCAGAATCGCCAAGTTCTCCAAGCCGATGCTGGCAATCTACCTGCGCCAGGCACCTGGCATCTTGTCTGATGGCTAGCGTGACTAGGCCGTCGTTGAGTTGCGTGATTGTCCAGTGGGCAGATTGGTCACTCCGAAGATTAAAGACTAGTGGAACCGTGGACGCTTCAGGGCGGTTGATGTACGCCCGAAAGTCACGGCTGTGCCTTTTATTGAACGGCCTTTGATAGCCCGCTCCTGATTCCTCGTTAAGAACATCTGCGAACGAGTGCTTGCAGAGTGTATTTGCCGGCGCGTGCCCCAAGAAAACTCGCTGGTCTCCACAATGACACATCATTCCGTGAATTTCGGTTATTGCAGCGTCGTGCTTCATTGTGAAGCATTATGCTTCATAATTTACAGACAGTCAAGGAGTCCTGTGCAGGTTGGCTACTGCGGCTGCCCGTCGGCGTTGAGGTAGTCGAACCGCAGCATGAGTTTGTGGTAGATGTTGCGAACCATCTTGGTTTGTTCTTTTGTAGCGGGCCATTTCTCACGGTGATGAGTGATGTTTCGCACTTTGTTGAGATCAACGAGCCATTTTGTAGCCTTCGCTTTGGCACACCTATCACCGAGAGAATAGAGGGGCTTGAACTTCTCCCAAGTGTGGTGGGCAATGTCGCGGTAGTTGATCAAGCAGAGATACTGCTCAGGCTTCTTCTCGCCATGTTCCACCTCGCGCACCTGAATGCACCGCAATCGCACAGCTTCGGGGACCCCGCTGTACCACCAGTCTTCTGGTCCATCGGTATAGTGGTTTCGCAGCACCGCGATCGTGTAGTCGAAGAGTTTCGCTTGAATGTCGTCTATTACACCACGTGAATCATCCGTTCCCTGTTGGTCAACGGTATCGAGGTACTCAGTGAGACATAGAGGTTTGAATGCAGGAATCGCGTTATTGATCTGATGCATCATCATCAGGGAATTTTGGCGGACTCCCTTTAATGCTTGGCGACTGCGAAAGTCCTCGATTTCCTGTTGAGTAGCGTCAGCGAAGTATTCTACCAATGGCGCAACGAGCGTCTGAATGTCGTCCTCAATGTCCTCTGCTTCGAGCAAGTCTAGTTCGACCGAATAGACCGTAAAGATGTGACCGAGAATTTCTCGCAACACCATGAGCAGAGCGCGAACACCATTGTTTGTGCACAGGTACCCGCCCTTGTCATCCCCGAGTTCCCAGTTCCCTGCGACACCGTCTCGGAACTGCCCAAAGTAGTTGACCAGTACATCAACCGCCTTCGCTCTAGCGTCGTCTAGATCGTTAGTGTTCGAGCACTTCAATGGTCCGGGCTGCTCCTCACGTCCGAAAAACTTGTTCTCCTTGAGACCATCATTGAAGGACGTGAGCGTCAAACAACGATGATGCGTCTTGTCTTTATTCGAAACGATGATGCGATCATGGAATGGTGAAAGCCCACTTGTGTCGAGCGACATTACGACTCTGGTACACAGAGCGTCTACTCTCTCCGAATAATCCTGGGAATCCCAACGCAGATTGGAATACAACTCGTTTAGAAGGCTTTTTGTTACCCTCACCTGCTCGCAATTGATGTCCACGAACAGCTTTGCCTCATCCGTCGAGCTCAGATTGTCGTACGCGAGAACCGGCAGTGCGGTCTTGTCCGTCTTCTTGGTTGCACGCTCGCTTTGCGCGTAACCATAGAGTCGGTGTTGTCCATCGATGATCCAACAGGATGCATATCGAGGTGGTAGGTACAGTTCCCCGAATGCGGCGTCTCCAACCTTCTTGGTTTGGTCAAAACGCAGACCCTTTTTTGTCTTGATGTTGACCACAATGTTCGTCGGGAACTAACCCCCTCCGTCTATGTAGGCTGCGATACTCTGAAGTCGTGCGGGCTTGAGCATCCGCTGGTAGGTTTCTAAATTTGCCGCGTTTCGGCTGGCTTTGTGGCTTACGTAGGCCACTTTGAGCAAGTCAGCTGGTTGCATCAAGAAGTTGTAGAAGACGCGTTTACCCATTCTTCCTTTGGTGGCGGGAACGCACAGCTTGAGGCCACCGATTTCCTCATCCGCAAAGACATGCGATAGGAATTGATATTTGGCTGCCCCTTTCAGGTGGCTTGTTAGTTTTGAGTAGTAGGAAACCTCACTTTCTTTCAACACGATAATGTTAGCTGCCTGCGCTTCTTCAAGATCAGACGGTCTCCACTCGACGTTGCGTGTGGCAATACACCACCGCACTTTCAGCTTAACCTCGCTGCCATAGTGGGCTACTACGGCGTTCCCCGTGCCCCGTTGGATACTCCGGATCTCCTGGATTAGATCGGTCATCTTCTTTTTGCGAGGGTTTTCTAAGGCCACGCATTCAACTAGCACAACGGACTCAGAATCCTTTGCAAAAACATCTATGTGGCGGGGGTTTTGGTTGTTACCGATGTAGATGCCGAATTGGCGACCATCACTGAGTTCGTCAAAGTCCATGCGGGCGAGTGTTACCCAGACGTGATCCTCTAGGAGTTCATCGGCTGGCTTGTCCTGTTTTAGTCGATAGGATTTCTTGTTGCGTCGGAGAACTTCCCAACCATTGGGTTCCTCCAACGTGGCCTTCTTCTCAAGAAGCTCCGGAGTCCTTGCCGATATCGTCTTCTCAATGTGTGGCTTGTTTCGTAGTCGAATCTCTTTGGTGATGCTATCGGTGTCGATGAGCAGGTTCCCGATAGGACCATTGTCCATTGCCGTCTTCTCCTGAAGCTGACGCCGTAATTGTATTAGTCGCAGAGCCCGTTAATGATGGTCATTTCTATTACAAAGATACGCCGATGGCAAGGATGAGGAGCTGTTCGTTGGACGCGTTACAGTGGCCAGAGAGCAATGGCTGCCATCCGCAAAGTCCAACCGACTATGAATGCAATGGTGACACTTGCAAGCGTACCGATGAGGAAATACTCGGCGAAACCTCGATCCTCAAACTCCCGAATCCTGATGAGGCCTTTTGCCGCAACTAGGAACCCCAATGCCTCGTACGCACCTAATGCGACCGTGATAACGAGAACCAAGCGCTCCAAATTGCCAATTACTCGACCTCGGTTGTACTCCAAAGTGTCGACTTCTGCAGTGTTTGTGACTGCTTCTTCAGTCTTCTTTCCCTCATCAGCGTTTCTGTGTTCGTTCTCAGCCTTTTCGCCTTCGTCATGGCCTTTGCCTCCGAGGAGAGGTGCGGCGTCGACCGTACTGCGGATTGTTGGAGCTGATGTCGGAAGCGTACCAACCTTGTCGAGCAGGCCACGGACTACATGTGTTCCCCCTCGGCCCGTGAATACTAGAGCAGACAAGGCGATGCAAAGCATCGCTATACGGCCTTCAGGCAGTGGAATAGTGAACAGAGCTCTTGTGACCTGGAGGTCGTTGACGCCTATGATCCATGCGCTGATTGTGATGAATCCAACGTTTAAAACCAGCTCCCACTCGGCCCCAACTTTGCAGCATCTTCGCGACAGCTCGGCGCGCCCAATTGGTAGAACGATAGCCATCAACGTCGCGACAACAATCAGTAGAATTGTGCTTTTGTCGATGTTCACCAGCCCAATGATGAGCGCACCAGGGGCGAGTGAACGCGCGAGTACAGCGACTTGCCATCGTCGAGTCGTCCTCTTGGTCTGGCTTTGGATTTCTTGAGCCCCTGTAGGGTCTCTGTAAGTGGCGTACTGGACGATCATCCAAGCAAACACTAACTGAGATAGTAGCAGGATCTGTTCGGTTGACGTTACCCAGCTGATTGGTATCATAGGCTTATACTCGTACTATCTGTAGATATCCTGCCGGTGTCGCAGTGCGGTACGCAGTGCCAACTCTCCATCGGCGAACTCATACCACCCCATCTTGCCAACGTGATCGCTGACCGCCTGTTCGGTGATCCCGAGCTTCTCAGCTATGCTGGCACGTTCCGTCTCGGTCCGGAGAAGGTTGGCAACTTCCCGTTGCCTGCGAGTCATCCTATCGGTCTGTCGCTCGAGCAACCCGGAGAGGCCGTTTAGTATCGTGTCCCATTCCGATCCGAACCCGTGGAAGACCCCTCCACGCCTGCGGTCCTTTCGAGCCTGGATGATTGCTGAGCGTGCTGCGTGGAAGGCGGGCCCATCCATCCCGACCGCTGTTGTTTGAAGAGGTGTGTGAATTCTTCCGAATCCGATTCCAAACCGTACGTCGGCCTTGCTGAGTGTTTTTCCGATTGTCCATATGACGTCGGGTATGTGCCAACCGTCTCGAAGGAGTCCCTGGAACTCATCTCCGGTCGTTATGACGAAATATGAAACGATTGCGGTAGCGTATGTTTCGTTGAACTTGGTGAGTGCGGTTTTCAACTCCGCTTGCAGCGTGCTTCGTTCGCCGGGTTTGAGTTCACGAGATCGAACCACATCCCCGATCAGGGCGATGTAAAGTCTTTTAGACATGAAGCTCTTTTCAGTGCAATCATTTAGGTAGTAGTCATTCTGGACACCAATCCACGTCAAGTATTTTGGCTTTATATCGAAGTTGTCAAGCTTTTTAGCTTGACAACCACTATGTCAAGTCAAAGCACTTGATACTACAATCTTAAAACGGTCAGCGCGGAAGCTCGCTAAGTCCATCAATAGCAATAGCTTAGAACGCAGTCATACTACCGTCACATCATGGTCTACTGCACTGCACTGGTGCGAACAACCTACTGCACGCGCCCTGTAACTGACCGGTACCAACACAGCTCCCTGCGAGCCGAATAAGTCGCACAGATATGTCCAGCACACGCCGGTCGGACCCATCCTGGTTCGTTGTTTCCCGTGTTATCGAATCTTCACAAGGCGGTCGTCTTTCCTGTGCCAAGCTTGGACCGTAGGGGGGGGAAGCTTCAAATCCGGACTGGTCCAGGACAGATAGTGGCACGGTGGCGCGACATCGCCGCTAGCAAGCTGCCGCCGAAGCATCGCGAAGCGTTCTGAGAGGTGACCCTTTGGTCCAATCACCAAAAGGTCACCTCCCCCCCCGCTACCCGTGAGTTTGGTTCCGAAAGCGCAGACAGCCTTTGATTGAGGATCGTGCTCTTGTACCTCGCGGAAAGCTCCCGTGCGGTCGACCTTATACTGAAAGAAATCTGAGCTGTAATTCAACAAATCCATAGCCTGCGCGGAGACACCAGCCGCCGCGAGGACTTCCTGGTATGCGTTTATATAGCGAAGAAAGGAGAGCGTCGATTCTGCCGTTGGGTCCACCCGTTCTGGCAGCTGCAGGAAGGCAGATTGAGCCGCGAATCCGATGCACCCAAGGGTTTCCGCAATCCACTCCACAAAGGTGTCCCTTGTGCCACTCCTTCCAAGGCGTTGCTTAAGTCTCCCCGGAAAAATGTGCGCGATTTGCTCGTCCGCCAATGAGCGTCGCGAAATCTCCTTCACGATTTTCCTTTGCAGGTCGAACCCGTTGGCTACCTGCGGTGCAATGTTCGCAAGGCTATCCTTTATGCTTCTTGCAGAGTCCAAGAAACGGGCGATCATATCCCCGGTCGTTGGTCCTTCCCTATCTTGGGCAAATAAGAGAGCGTAGTCCAGGCCAAGCTCTTTACGCCGGGCTGCTTCCTTTGTTCGATATCCAGTGCTTCTTATCCGTTCAAACTCCGGATCACTTAAGGATGATCGTAAACCGGCCTCAGCGAAATGGAACGGGTATACAACGCCGTCGAGGCCACGTTTTTCCCCAATGTACATCAGTGGAAAGCCGTCTGACGCCCCAAAAAGCGAAGCAAAAACTCCGCAACCAGAGCTTGCACCGCTATGGAAAATGTTGTCAAACGCCCAAGCTAGTTTGTATGTGTTCCAGAATCCTGATTGACGAACATGGATGATGTCTTGATTGTCATTGGAGAGTGATTTCAATATCGGATTTATAGGGTCATCAACCAAGACTTTCTGTTTTGTGGCCAACACGTTAAGTCCGACGGCGAGTCCAACGCTGAATGCACTGCTTGCGTTCAGGCCACACCGGCTCGGAATCATTGAAACGCTTCGTATCCGGATGCCACGTGCTTTTGGAGCGAAACGCTTTTTCCAATCCATCACAGTATCGCTCAATGTTAAGCGCTGATCACTCGAGACAGTCACCTTCGATGTCGGCCGGGTTAGGAATAGCTGAGTTGAACGGTTGTAGTTATCCTGGCTGGCGTCGGCTGCAATAACCTCATCGATGGTGGTGCCCTGAGCACGTGATGCGATTCCCACATACGCAAACAGAGGCAGAGGCATGATTAGCGCGGGATACCCGAAGATGGTTGCGAACTCTCCGACAACATAAAATGCGCCCGGAGCTCTGACCACTACGTCGTAGTCCTTTGATTCGAAACCTTTCAGAATTGACCGCTCGAGCTGATTGAAGCTTTCACTGTGAGTTGGCGCCTCACGATGAAGACTGAACGCCGGGAGCTCAGCACCCGTGTGTGGAACAAGGGTGTCGAGGTCGAACTGAGACTGCCGGTTCTCTGATAGGTGTTTGTGGAAGTAATGGTCTACCAGAATCGTGCCGACTGGGCAGTGTTTCTGGAAGTGCCCAGCAACGTTCATTCCCGGCGCCACGATCTTACCGAGATCCACATCCCAAGGCACTTCTGCATGCACGACACCAATGCGCAAGTGTATCTTCTTCCATTTTTTTCCGGCGAGTTTGCTCTTCTTGAATCCTTCAAATTCCGTTAGCAGGTGGCTTACTAGAGTAAAGCATGCGTCACTATTTGCCCTAGGTTCATGAAACGCAACAAGGCCGTCTCCCGACCATGCACCGACAATACAATCACCATCCACAAGACATTGAGAGATTCGTTTCTGAAACTCGTTGAACGCTTTTTTCAACTTCACCAAATCGCCCCCCTCTAGGGTGGACGAACCAGCTAGGTCAAGGTTGATGATGTAGACATGGCTCGTCGGGTCGTTCTTACGTTTCACCCACCACTTTGGAGGAGAGTCGTTGCTAGTCATAGAAGATCATCTGTTGAGGTTAAGCGCCCATTGTGTTTTGAGCACGACATTCGGGAGGTGTTCTAGACGCCTTCAAACCGAGATGGAAGTCGAGAGACCGAGTGACTCGTGCAGTGTTGTGTCTCTCGAAAGCGCTCTGTAGTCGAAGCGAGCGTCCCTTCCGAAAGACACGCCAATAGAGAAACCTCTCCTGCAAGGCACAACGAGGCGACAACCTCGGCGAATCTATCTGCGGCGCTGCCAGGGTTGCTGTCTGAGGGTGAGCAATCAACGGCCGCAACAGTCTCCGAGTTTTGCGGTAACGCTGTCCCTCCTCCAACCACACCTACCTCCAACGAAGGCATCGTGATCGAAGCGTAAACGTCTCCTTGTCCTCCATCCTCCATTGTTACAGAGCTCGCGCTGGATTCAACAATCTGCGCTACATCCTGTCCAGATGCGATGAATATGCCTGCAAGTGTATTGGCCACGTGGGCGTTTTGATGGTAGGGGGCGCCAGCAAGGGAGCTTCCCAGCTGAAGCTTGATTCGCGCAACCTCGACAAGCTCCTTGGCCGAGGTCCGCAGCACTTCAGTGAGAACACCCTTGTCAATTCGGACTCCGGCCACCACATAGTGGCCTCTGCCCAACAGGGCGTTTATTGCACCAGGCTTCTTGTCCGAGCAGAGATTGGACGAAAGTGCCACGCACGAGATTGACAGTTCGCCTTCAAGGCGTCTCGCGAGTTTATCTGAAATTACTGTGACTGCGTTGCACCCGCACGCATCGGCACAGTCAAATGTGAATCGGACAAAGAGCGTGCGCCCAACAGCATATGGCCAGACGTGAGTCAGATGAACGTGGCCTGTATGGGCTTCGGGCCATTCCAAGATGGTGTTTTCATGTTTCGTGATCCACTTGTAGGCCCCGGCGGTCGCGGTGACGTCAGGGGTGCGAAATACTGGAGCTCGAGTCATCCCACGTCGGAGCACTCGAACTTGCACGCCGCCCGACATAGAAACGGCCTTGCATCCTCGCAAAAGGGAAGCCACCAATGTGCGTTCGGTTGTGGCAAATGGGATCCAATGGTGACCAACTGCTTGCTCACCTCGCACAAGAAGGGGGCCGATCTGTGCTTTGGGGACTGCGTGACTCCCTATCTGACGTTCTATATGCTGATCCATCTCCTGCAAATGGCCCAGGTCGGCATCAGCATGGTACCTATGTGAGTGTGTCAACTCAGCAGCCTTTCCATAACAAAGGTGGATGCATAGAATGCCATGTAGAGGACACCGAGGTGAACACCTAGGGTTTTGAAGAGAAGGCCAGAAATCAACGCAGTCGAGAATGCTGTGGCTATTCCGAGCACACCGGCTTCGTTGAACGCAAGCACGACAGCGAGGGCTATGAATGCTGCTGCGAGCGACTCCATGGAGATGTTCTTCAGTGTCCAGATACACCAGGTCCGAGCCTTCCGGACGCTAAGTAAGTACGATGTGGCAAGGCCGACGCTGAGGCCGATGAAAGCAAAGAGCACGATCTGTGATGTTGTCAGCAGGGTATGGATGTTCGAGATCGGCCCAGTCTCTGAGATAGTGTATACCGGAGGTGCATTGAAGAGGGGCGCAGCCGGTCCTAACGCCATAGGGCTTAGAGGAAGGCCAATTGCAATAAGTGGAATCAGTGTCTCTGCGACGTATGTGGAATTCGTGACAGCGTCCATGACTACTACTTTGTCCAGAAGGCGCCTTAGGCGGGACCCCTTCCAACGTTCCACCAGCTCTCCGGTCAGTACGGTCATGCCAACTGGACTGAATACGAATGTGAGGCTTGTCAACGCCGCAAATCCCGCCCCAATTATCGATTGACGTCGACCGAGTATGTTGAGCGGGTCAATATGCTTTCTATGGTCAGACGTCTCCTTGACAATGGTTACCTCACTCTCCACTGAAGATCTTGCCTGTCGTGCGTGGCCTGGATTCAGCAGGGAAAGAATGTCGATCGTCAAAGGACCAAGTGCGATTCCCATGAAGAAGGAAATGAACATCCTGTGGCCAAGCTGATCACCTGCGTACTGCTGCGCAGACCCAACAAAAACTGCGAAGGGGATTATTGAAGCAACAGCTGCCCACCGTGCCCTAGAAAACAAGGCAATCAGCACGGCGCCAAAGAAGAATGCCAACCCTGCGTATCGTTGGATGAATGGGCCAAAACCGCTCAGCATTCCGCCAAATAACGCTGCGATCGGGAGGGCTATCGCGGTGCCCAGCACAGAGGCCGCCAGCATCTTTCGTAGAGCTACATGCGGGAGACCAAGTTTGCGCGCTGCCGTGCATGGTTCCAAGAACGGAACCGCCATTGTGCTCCCGGGAATCAGCGCTATTGCGGACGGTACTGAGTTCGCAGTCTGCATGGCGGCGATTGCAGCCATGAAAAACGCCAGGACCACTTCTGGTGGGACGCCAGCGACTACCAGAATCAGAGTCACCGGTGCTATGGATGCAGTTTCGTCGGTTCCTGGGATTATTCCAATCAGGAAGTAGAATGCCGCTGCGCCACCCGCAGCCAGGAGACTCCAAAGGAACAGTTCCACGATTCAATCCTCTTCAGCGCGGACTTCGCCGCTAGCGATCTGCTGAAGCTGTTCGATTATTCCTGTACCCCGGAGTATAGATTGGAAATGTTCGTCGACAGACTCGAGCTCCGCGAGCTCAGCATGGGCCGTGGTACCAGCCTCAGCGAGAAATTCGCTGAGGCCATCAAGCGTTGGCTCCGACTCCTTTACCAGCCTCCGGGATCCGAAAAATTTGTTGACCAGTGCTGAGCAGGCAAGGATGGAGAGAAGTCCGGCCGCAAGAGCCATGGCATTTCCAGCTGTATTACTCGAAAGCGTGCTTGCTGTGAGATACGACACCAACCCTACGGCGGCAGTCAGCGGTATCCCAATTCCAAGACCGCGAGCATTTGTTGTTTCTCCCCAAACTCGGTAGCGACGTCCTAGTGTGGTCGACAAAATACACCTCTCTATCACTCTGGCGCCGTTGACTTAGCGCATAAACAGACTTGACGCAAGTGCCCACCTCTTACCTAATCGGTATTACCCCACCCAACGCGAAGAGTTTTGATGGATGGCAGGGAAGGATGTCCAGTCGACTTGATGTTGCTCGGTCACATAACTCTGCAATTCCGACCGCGAATGTCGGTAGAGGACGCCTGATGACGAACTGCGCCGTCTGCAAAGGCATCCGATGCTACATAGTTACAGGTGGGATACGGAAGCGATACTGTCGATTGATTGGCACGGACTTCTTTGTCGGCGTTCGTCGTGTATGATGACGGCGGTGGATCCAGGGTTAACTCAATATCTTGTTCATCACTCCTGTGTTCACGGAATCTGAATACGCATATGCAGTAGGCATTCAGCAATCCAAAATAGGCGACTGAATCGTAATTCGCGTGTCGGGGTCGAGCCCCACCGAGGGCATTTTGCGCTGGTCCTGACGAAGGGCTGCCAATAACCCGAATGTGCCCAGCACCAATCCTGTGTCGTGTGTCGGTGGCGGATTCTTATAGGGAGGGGGATCGCGATGACGTTAAATGACATCTTCGGCATAACCATTTGCATCCCTGCGTTCGTCGTGGGCTTTGTTGCGTTCATCCGTTTCATGTTCAAGATGAGAGAGCTGGAGATGCGAGTAAGCGATCTGGATTTGGGGCAGGTGGTTGAAGCGCTTTGTGACGATCTCGACGACACACGAGTCCAGTTGGCCGAGGTGCAGGAACATCATGACCTCTAAGAGCGCATGCTCTCCATTCGATGTGAACCATCGGAGGACGGAGGTTGGTGACCGTCTGGCCAGTATTCCAGCCACCATTTCGTGGTCACGATAGTGGTAACAATCGAGCTGTTTCTGGCTGTATCTGGCTGTCGCCGAAATCTCGTAAGGTGTTGATATGGGCAAGATACGTTTCCCGCTATTATTGCAGTTACGTACTTCTATGCCGCAGGTAGCAGGTCCGAATCCGCAACCGCCAATGACAAGAAAACCACGGGAATCGTGGGCCATCGTCAGGGTCTGTGAAAAGGGCAGGGAAGTGAGTGCGGACAAGCGCCACCCTCCACTTTACCCTCCACTGCGTCAGGGCACTTGACGTAAGTCGTTGTAATGTAATGAGATACGATAAGACGGCATAGGCAGCGGAATCATATGACGGTTATCTTGTATTGGTTCCGCCTCACAGTCGGCGAACGAGGGACCGGGCGTCGGTAACCAAGTACCTTCTGAGTTGATTGAACCGAGGCGGCACATCGATCCCAATTCCAGATGTAACGACGATGACTACCTTCGTTGACCCACGCACGGACCCTAGCCCACCCGCCACGGTAGCACGCGAACTCGCTGCTCACGCGGACGACGTGGCGGAACTCGTCCAGTTCTGCAAGGCCGGCCGTGTCTACGATGTTGAACGCTGGCTCCAAGCGGGGCGTCCTGTGCAGGTATCGCTGGAAGTGCCTCGCAAGGGGCAGCGAAAGCGATCGGCGCTTGAGGTGTCTATCGAATGCCGGAATCACGCACTCGTACTCCTCCTACTTTGCAACGGATACGACCAAAACCATGAAGTCGAAAACCCGTTGGATCTGGCGCTGCGAACTCGACAGTGGGATCTCGTCGATTTGCTCCTCGAATGGGGAGCTGATCCTCACCGTGTAGATCTGGAAGACTTTTTTGGAACCTACCGATCCGAACTGTTCGAGCGATTCTGGGAGTTGGGAGTGAACCTGACGGCAGATCATGCCCTCGCCGAAGCCCTCGGATATCATACCAGGAACAAGCCGTTGTTTGGATTCGCCAAGCGGCACCGGGAGCAAGATCCAACCATCCAGGCCGAGCTGAACATTGCGCTCGCACATCATGCAAGTGAAGGAAACGCCAAGGGTGTGTACCTCTCCTTGTGGGCCGGAGCTGACCCCCACGCTCCAACCATATGCCTACGTTATCCGGATCTAGCCGAGGAAGAAGATGAAGACAGCTGTTGCAGCGCGGTGTATGAGGCGTGCCTGAACGGTGACAAAGTTATTCTCGAGCAACTCGGACCGGACCCTTCACGAGACGATTACGACGCCCTCTACCGCGCTGCACGGGGTGAGGGGATCATCGAATTGCTCGCTCGTTCGGCGCTGCCGCGAAACGTCGGAGCAGTAATCGAAAGCCAGCTGTCATGGATGACGTTTTCCATGCTCGACTGGGGATCGACCAGCGCAATCCGGCTCCTCTTCGAAAAGGGTGCGCGGTGGGATAGTGACACCAACGAGCAGATCGGAGTGATCCGTCGTCACATGCTCAAGATGTCTGACTACAGGTTCGTTGATGTCGTCAGACTGTTTGCAGAGGATGACTACTGCTCTTCCGATGTTCTGAAGGAGTTGGGGCGAACGCCCAGCATACGCACCCGTATGAAGAAAGTCGGGTTCATACCGTCCGAGGCAGATAGGTCGGGCAGGTACCACCGCCCCAGACCGCCGCGCTCGAAAGAGGTGCTTGCCAAATTCGGAATCGAGCTACCCAAGCCGAAGAAAGCGAAGTCGAAAGAACAAGAGCACTCCGAGGGTTCAATCGGGCTGCCTCATACTGTCGAGATCGGGCTGAGGCGGCCAAACGGTCGAGAGGTTCGCCTGGATCGCGCAGCGTTATTCGAGTTGGTCTGGTCCAAACCTGTTATGGAACTGGCTGCCGAGTGGGGCCTGTCCGATCGTGGACTTGGTAAGGCCTGTCGTCGTCTCAAGATTCCCGTTCCGCCGCGAGGGCATTGGGCTCGGGTGAAAGTTGGTCAGCGACGGCGGCGGCCGAAACTTCCACAGTTGAAACCAGGCGAAGCCGCGGAGATTGTGATCTGGGCTCCAGAGTGAGCACTGGTGGATAGATGATCATCGATCACAACGTCGGTCAAAAACGCAGCAGTATATCGAGATTTTCCAGTGACGTTTCCCGTGCCGTTTCCGAGTGATTCGCAGTCACTTTTCGGCTGTTCTTACGTCACCCAGTACTCCGTAGTAACGCTGCAGTGACGCCAGCTAAGCTCTCCAAAACCGGGGGTTGCAGGTGGAGCTGCGGTCGGCTTCGCAACGTGTCCTGCCGGGCCTGTGTTAGATGCTGTTGCAGCATCAGCATAAACAAGGTCCATTGTCGGACCATTCTTCGTCTGCCTCAGGTTGCCAACTCCTAGGCCTCCGACTTCAATGCTGCCACGGGATCGACGCGACTTGCCCGGCGAGCAGGGATCCAAGATGCCCCGGCCGCTGCTGCAAGCAACAGGACTATCACTGCTGAGTAAGTCAGCGGATCCGTGGGCGTTATTCCAAAGACCAGTGACTCGATCCCGCGCGAGAGAACTACGCTCCCGCACATACCGAACACCAGACCAGCCAACGTGAGCACCAAACCTTCACCCATGGTGTGGCGCAAGACCTTGGACGAAGCCGCGCCCAGAGCCATACGCAATCCGATTTCGTGAGTTCGCTGTGATACTGTGAGCGAGATCAATCCGTAGACACCGACCGCGGCGAGCGAAAACGCCAGAACGCCAAAAATCGTCAGAAGAACCGTCACCAGACGCTCGGTGTTTAGTGCGGCGCCGTATACGTCTTCCATGGTCCGCACTTGCGAAACTACGATGCCTGGATCGACGGAGTTTAGTGTCTCTCTAACCGGCCCAACGAGTGACAGAGGGTCGACCTCACCCTGCACAACTATGGTCATGTTTTGCGGGGACGTGAATGCCGATACGTAGCCCTGTGCGTGTGGGACGTACCAAGCCGGTCGTGGATCTTGGGCAACGCCGTAATGGCGTACGTCCTCGACAACCCCAATTACTTCCATCCACGGCCAACCGAACATGCGCATCCGTCGCCCGACCGGATTCTCACCCCGCCAAGCGGTGCTGGCCAAACTCTCACTGACCAATACCACTGGCGGTGCGTCTGCATCGTCATGAGTGTCGAATAGACGTCCACGAATGATCCCAATGCCCAATGTTTCGAAGAAACCCGGCGTGGCAAACTGAATATCTCCAAGCTGAGCGTCGGCTGTGCTCTCTACTGGATAGTCCTCGACGTCGATCGACATGTCGAAATGTCCTGATGCAAGCGGTAACCGGAAAATTGCGCCCGCGGACGCGACTCCTGGCACAGTATTCAGACGATCCGTCAGCTCGCTGTACAAAGCGACACGGGATTGTTCGGTTCCGTAGGTGTCGGTGGGCGGGTATAGGGGGAGGGTAAGTACGTTGTCAATTCGAAATCCCGTGTCGGTGATGTGCATGTTGTGTAGGCTGCGCAGCATGAGTCCAGCACCAGTTGCCAGCATCACGGCAAAGGTCACTTCCACAACCACGAGAAGACGACGCACCACGGAACTCGAGCGACCAGTACTGCATGATCGTCTACCGTGTGTCAGCAATCGCTGTCGATTGCCTCGCGAATCTCTCACTACCGGGAAGACGGCAAAAACCAGGCTAAAGGCAAGTGCGATTGCTGCTGAGAGAACGAACACCCGGCCGTCAATGCCAATCTGGTCGAGTCTAGGCACATCTTTCGATGCGATGGTGCGGATCGTATTCAGTCCGAGAATGGCAAGGCAGGCACCACACAACCCGCTGATAGATACGAGCAGCACGTTCTCAATTAGGAGCTGACGCATCACGCGCCCCGAGCTGGCTCCAACTGCGGTACGAATGGCAATCTCGCTCTTTCGTGCCTCGCCTCGCACAAGAACCAGATTTGCCACGTTGACGCACGCCATTAGCAATACGAAACCGACGGCACCCATCAACAGGTAGAGAGACGTAGAGACGTGGCCGACGATCCGGTCGAGGTACGGTTGAATCCTGATCGTGTACCCCGGGTCGGAAGCGTAAACGTCCGGAAAATCCGAGGTAGTACGGGCTGCGAGCACGTTCACCTCATTCTGTGCAGCAGCGAGAGACGTGCCGGCCTTAAGGCGTGCGATCGAGTTGAGGTAGTGGAAAGAACGGGTGTGTGGGTCCTGTGTGTCGAGTTTCAGGGGTACCCATGCTTCATATTCGGCATCCGGGAAACGGAAGCTCGGTGGCATGATGCCGACGACTGGAACAGGCAACTCATACTGGGTGGCCCATGTGGCAGCGACGTCGCGCAGGCTGATGGTGCTTCCAATGATATCTGGATCGGCTCCGAATTCACGTTGCCACATAGAGTGGCTCAGCACGATCGCATCTTCCCCGTCCGGTTGCCCCTCATCACGATTGAACAGGCGTCCCATCAAAGGATTCACGCCGAGCATCGGTAGCAAGTTGGCGGTCACACGCATCACACTGATTCGCCGTGCCCGCGACGAGTCGCCAATGGTCAACTCTGCGCTGTTGTACGCTGCTACCTGCTGGAACGAGGAGATCTCGGTGGCAAGGTCCAGGAACTCGGGTTCTGACACGTTACTGAAGCCTAGGCTGAGGTCTTTCCCTGTGTTTCCTCCTACTGCCACGAGGCGTCCCGGTTCGTGATAAGGCAGGGGGCGCAGTAGGACACCGTGTGCAACGCTGAATAGGGCGGTGTTCGAGCCTATGCCAAGAGTCAGAATAGCTGCCGCGGCAATTGTGAACTTCGGGCTCTTTCGCAGGAAGCGCCCTGCGTACTTGAAGTCGTGAATAAGAGAATCAACGCGCAGTGTGAATCGGCGTGCACCTACCTCGGGTGGCTTGCGGGCCGCTGCTGCAACTCTCAAGGGCCTGAGTCGAATCAATTGTCCCCAATACCAGAACCACGCTTTGATCCGGTTCAGCTCACGGCGTTCCCTATATTGCTCCATTAGGTCGCCGAGCATAAACTCGCGTTCACCGCGCGGTAGGACCATCCACAGAATGGCGGTGGCGACCCGAGGAGTGCGAACCTGTTTCACTGTTGGCCTCCCGACCCAGCATCTGACATGAGGAGTTCCAGGTCCTCCTCAATCCCCGCGGTCATTTGACGGTATGCGCCGACCGATCTACTGAGGGAGAACACTCCAGCCTCCGTCACGCTGTAGTACTTCTTTCGTCTGCCGCCCCGCTGCGGTGTTGGTTCACCGATAGCTGCGAGCACGTAGCCACTCTTTTGGAGACGTGCGAGGCCAGTGTATACCGCGCCGATTGCTATTGATCTACCTGTTCGGTCTTCGATCTCGCGATGGATCGTAGCTCCATACGCCTCGTTCTTAAGCCGGATAATGGCCAACAGGATCAAGATTTCGAACTCGCCGAGGGATTTGGGCATTTCAGGCTCCACGAATCAGGCTATATCTACTGCGTTGCAGTGTATTATACGCGCATTCGCCAAAAAGGTTACAGATTCCTCGCTCACCTTGTCACATGGGAAGGGGGGGAGATCGTCGATCCCAGTGCCGTTTCCAGTACCGGTTCCGAGTGATGCGCGGTCACTTTTCGGCTTTTCGAACGTCACTCAGTACTCTGCAGTAACGCTGTAGTTGCGCCACCTGTGCTCTCCAAAACCGGGGGTTGCAGGTGAAGCTGCCGTCGGCCTTCGGCCGGCCCTCGCTTCTGCTATGCAGTCGCGAAAGCGACTGCCCGCAACCTGAGTCCTGCCGGGCCTGTTGAGAAACTGGCTTAACTTCAGCAGCTGAAAGGTCCGATTTCGGGGTGGGTTTTTGGGTGACGCGCCTCGGATCTTTCTACGATTCCTTCGGGCGAGCTTCGGCAGGCAATCGCTTCAGCACGGCGTGCATAACCGTCTTCACCAATTCCACTGCCGCCGTTGCATCAGCCACCGGCGGTTCGGTTGCTTCACCGGGATATCTGAACTTCCACGCATACTCCGTGAGAGGTGCGGAACGCTTCAATAGGTCATCCAAACCGGGCTCCAAAGCGGCAAGCTGAGCACCCAGATCTGCGAGGTCGTGAGTCTTTCGAAACGGCTGGTCGTGCCAGGTCAAGAGTGCTTTGATGGTTTTCTCAACGGCCTGCTGGCAATGAAAAAGAGCGTCCCCAACGATTGGTGGATTGACGTCCAAATCGACGCATGCACTGCGCAAATCCACTGACGCTTTGTCGAGCCAAGCCTTTGTGTCTGCAACCTTCACCAAATCATGCGGCATGCAGCAGCTGACCTTCTCGCACGATGGTTGCCGGGAGAGATGCATTGAGGTGGAGCCGTTCGTCGAACGCAGAGCGAGTCCAGATCAAGACATCAACGGCAACCCCAACGCCCCACAGAGCTCGGTACGCCAAACCGGCACTACGGTGAGATTCCGGTGTGTCGTCCGAGACGACAACCATGATGTCTAGGTCACTGTCTTCGTGCCAATCGCCACGAGCGGTGGACCCGAAGAGATATATGCGCTCGGGCGCGTACACTTCGACGAGCCTGCGAACCACATCTTGGAGCTTGTCGTGTGAGCTCCCTGTGGCGCTTGCATGTGGCAAAGGTTTTGTCAACTCAGTATCAGCTTCCTTGGTTCGCCCTAAGTATACGAATGTTGGGCTCACTGTCCACACCATGGGAGTATGGATGCTACTGTTGAAACAGGTGGGAATCCTGTCGGTGAGTGACGCGTACTGACGCCATTTTGACGCCAGTGTAAATCTCCCAAACCGGGGGTTGCAGGTGGAGCTGTGGGGTTTTTGTTTGTGCCTGCCTTCGAGCCAAGCGGTCAAGGCTTCCACACCGGAACCGGAACGGTCCAGCCGAAACGATTGGACCCGTTGCCGAGTTAGCCAAAAACATTCCAACCCCAGCAATACGCGTTCCCATCCGATGTCAGGCCACAGGTGTGGCGGAAGCCCGCCGACACCGACGTAAACCGCTGTGTTGGGTCAACCGGTACAGGCAGGTAGCTGTCGTCCTGGGTACCGTCGCCCTGCTGGCCGTCTTGATTCCTGCCCCAGCAGTAAGCGGTCCCGTCTTCCGTGAGTGCACAGGTGTGATACGAACCGGCGCTCACCGCCGTGAATCGTAGATCGCCCGACACCCTCGCTGGCGTGTACCGGTCTTCCTCGGTTCCGTCACCGAGCTGTCCGATTGAATTCAGGCCCCAGCAGAGCATCGTGCTGTCGGCGCTGATGCCGCAGGTGTGGTAAGCGCCGGCGCACACCGCAAGAAAGAGATATGAGTCGCTGGGCAGTTCAGGGCCGGTGCCGTCGCCGCAGGCGGCCAGAACGCAGAGGATTGCGGCGCCGAGAATGAACTTGAGTCGGAGTGGGAAGTGGGCCATTGGGACCTGCTTCTCCAGTTTACATGCCCCAATCTACGGCTCAAAAACTCAGTCCACCAGTATTTGGGCTGCGAGCCGGCCGTTGGCCGACCCTCGCCCCGCTGTGCAACGATTCCTACCGAATTGTCGGAGTGCCTGGGTTACCGCAGCGCCAAGAACCGATTGGTCGCATTCAGCACCGCTAAAGCGGTCGCCTTTGGGATGTCATTGGTGGCGCTATCGCAGATCCCGTGAAGGGTTTTGCGTTCCGTTCCTTTTGACGCAGCGAGAGTTACCATGACGGCGTTGTGAGGTATCGCTTCCACTACCTTGACGCCAAGGACCCGCACCTGGGCGTTTTTGGCGTCGAACGCGTCCGAAAGAGCGTCCGCGGTTGCACGCGCCACGGTGCGGAGTTGGTCGGCTTCGCCGATGCCACCTTGCGCTGACCCTACGAAACGCCCGAGTCCAGGTGTTTCAACCTCCACTACGGCAATGGAACTGTCGACGCCAAGATCGAGGCTCGCGCGTACGAAGCGGATTATCCGCGGGGTGTAGTCAGTCACTAATCCACCTGTGTTCGTGCGGTTCGTGATTTAGAACATGTGTACGATGCGCCAGTAATGTATTCTCTGTACCGATGTATCGCATGCATCCTCAAAGATCTGAGCCGAATCGTTACGTGCGGGACCGAACCCCTCTCAGGGCACGTCCTCTACCATCGCATCCAACTCTGCCATTGTAAACCTGATACTGACGATAAACGGTTCCTCGCCCTCCACCCAGTGGCCGTAGGTGGTGGTGACGAACGTGCCGTTCGGAAGTAGCTCGAGCCCAGGGTATGCGGCATCCCAAGCGTTTGTGTTATCCATGAGACGGATTCGGTACTGGCCCTCGGTTCGCCGGATGATGTCGTCGAATGTTCCCACCCACCCAACCCAATCCCCTCGGGTTGGACTCTCATGCGCCATATCGCGAAACGTGATGAAGAGCCGACCATCAGGCGCGTACCGCGCCGTGTGACGATCGCCGGTGAGGGCCGCAGGGAGTTCCTCGGGGTCTGACCACGTGCGTCCGAGGTCGCCGGACACGATCACGTAAGAGTTTCTGGTGCGGCTATTCTCCCTTAGGAGTAGTGCCATCCGCGTGCCGTCCGGCGACCACACGAGGCCTGGCTCGCAGAGATCCACGGTCGTATCACGTGCGATGGATTCGGGATCGCTCCAACTGAGGCCGCCATCAAAGGAGCGGGCCTGATAGACGACAAATGGGCCGGGTTCACCACTACCGGATATGAACCGACCATCGTCATGCCAGAACGCCAGGTGTTCGCCGTTTGGAAGGGCCGCGACGGAGGCCATCGCCACGATCCCACCATAATTCCCGATGGGCTCCAACTCCGACCATGACACACCTTCGTCCTCCGAGACCGCCAGACGAATTGGGTACAGACCAGAGAACATGATGAGGCGCCGGACTCCAGTTGGATCGACGACAGGGAACACTGTCGGAACCTCTTGTGATGTAGCCCAGCTCTCCGGCACGGGTAGTCGGCTGCTCCAGGTGCGGCCGCCGTCATCACTGCGCTTCATGACGATGCCACCAGTTCCGTGCCCCTTTGGATACACGGCCAGGATAGATCGATTGTCGTTCAGCAGCACGGTAGTCGGATGGCCCAAATACTGGCCAGGCTCGCGGTCGACCACAATCTGTCGGTCGCGGTCCGTCGCCAGATCCACAATCGGAATGGTGAACGCCCTGGGCATTGGATCGGGCAACGGCTGTGGCCCGAACCCTATATAAGCAGCAATCCCGAGAGGGACGGCCAAGATGGCAAGCCGAGGCAGGATCGATATTCTAGGCAACATGTCCGGCCAACGTGGCCCGAGGGGGTCGTCGACGACCCTCCTCTTGCGAACCAGCGCGATGGCCAGGGCAACGAAGATGAACATCACGCCAGCCAAGAAGTTGAAAAAAACATCACGGATATCGTAGACGCGATTAGGGAGTAACCACTGTATTCCTTCGTCGAGCCAACCCAACAAAGTCGTACCAAGCACCGTGAGCGCATCGGGTGCGGGAACCGCAATACCATTCCTGCGCCTTTCGACAAGCGCCCGGTACATGAACGCCGCAATGACGGCGTACTCGATTAGGTGAGTGCGTTCTTCCGGAGGGACCCCAACCCTGGCCAACGCCCACATGTAGGCGAAGGTGACGCCGAATCCAACGCCGATCTCGCTCCAGCCGGGGCGCGTTTTCGCCCACTGCCACACGATGATCGCCCCGCCCAAAAGAAGGGTGGCTGCGAGCGAAATCCGTAGCAGATTGTGCTCGCGGAGCCACTCAGCCAGCATCTGCGACGGTCCCAGGCTGGAGTAGATCGCCACCAAAACGACCGCTACCCAGAACCAGCTACGCCGCTCCCGCTCGGATGTGAAGAGAGACACAGATAAGTATAGCGCACAAATGTCCCAATTCCGCATGTCGATGCCCCAAAAACGCACTAGCGGGTACTTCAGTTGTCGCGCACATTTGCCATGCGCGAAACTCGGAGTGGGCATTGGATTGTAGCGTGCCGACAAACATGGCTGTTTCCGCCAGAGGTAAGACACTATTAGTGGCGGATGCCGACCCATGGGTGCAAGACCCAATCGTTGTGCTTCTACGGCAGGCTGGGTACGAAATCCTGACGGCGAATGATGGCCGAGATGCGGTCACCATCTTCGAGCAGAATGCCGACGAGGTTGTTGCCGTGCTGCTCGATTGTCATATGCCGGGTGGGAGTGGCGAGGAGGTGTTCGAACAACTCCGCCGAATTCGGCCGAACATTCCGGTGGTGATGATGAGCGGCTTTGCCGAACAGGATGTTATCGGACGGTTCTTGGGAATGGGGGTGGTCGGCTTTCTAAGGAAGCCGTTCGGTCCACTCAGTCTGTTTCAGGCGGTGCAAAAAGCGCTTGATCAACCGGCCGCTTGACTTCCGGGCGGCCGCCTACGACAACGGTGCCGTTGTTGGCGGTAATCCGGAACAGATATGTGCTCTCATTCGACTGTTCTGTCTCAGAAAGTGGACAGAATTCTAGGCCGATCACTCGTTCGGGAGCGTCAGATGGCGAAATTCTGTACGGCACGCATTTGGCAGAAACCCGCTATGGTGTTCGTTGTACTAGTAGTCCGATGCGTAAGCAAGGAGCCGTACATGAGAAGACCAATCATTGCCGCAGCACTCGTCGCCACAATGGCGTCCACCGGTTGTTTGACGATTCCAGTGGCTGCGAATGTAGTAACTCAACCTGGTAGGCAAGTCATTGCAGAAGCATCGACCTTCAGTGCCCTGTGGCTCTCACCATTGCCGGCGGAAACAGCGAGTCAGTTGCTGGACGAGCTCGTCGAGCAGTGCGATGGTGGCGGCCTGACCGGAGTAACCGTGGTGACCGAAACGGGATGGGCTATCATCGGTCAAACGGAGAAGATTGTGGTGAGTGGCTACTGTGTGGAGGGTGGCGGGGCAGGTTAGCAGCAGTTACGGCATCCACACTGGAACCGGAACGCTCCAACCAAGCGGGTTGGAGCCGTTACCCAATTGGCCTCTGTTGTTGCTACCCCAGCAGTAGGTGGTACCGACGGTTGTCAATGCGCATGTGTGAGATTGCCCGGAGCTCACAGATATGAATGTGTGCCCGGTCATCAAAGAAGTCGGCATCTCGACGCGCTCCGTTGTCCCAAGGCCCGCCTGCCCGTCGTGCCCATCTCCCAGGCAGTGAAGTGCGCCTTCATGGTCAATGCCGCAGACGGCCCGCCCTCCCACCGAAACACTGTTGAAGCCCGGGTCTCCCGCCAGCGTGACAGGTACTTGATGCCAAATGCGCCAGACGCTGGGATTTGTGTCCCTCTGGAAGTTGAATCCCCAGCAGTATGTGGTACCGTCGGTCGTGATGCCGCAGGTGTGTCCGTGACAGGGTCCTCCCCCGGCTATCAATGAACCGAACCGGAGATCGCCTGCCACGAGCGTGGGAGTAGCACGCGCTTCTCGGGTATCATCACCGATCTCCGCATACATATTCCTCCCCCAGCAATAAGCCACGCCTGCGTCGGTGAGGCCGCAGGTCTGTATGTAACCGGCGCTGATGGCAGCAAACTGAATATCACCGGTCACCGGAGTCGGTACGGTTCGAGAAGTATCTGTCGCTTCTCCGAGTTGTACGAACGTGTTATCACCCCAGCAATACGCATTTCCGTCGTGAGTGATCGCACAGTTATGGTCGCTACCTGCGTCGAGTGCGGTGAACTGAAGTCCTCCAGCAACAGGACGTGGAGTGTGGCTGCTGCCCGTGGTGCCGTCGCCCAGCTGCCCGTGGTGATTGTCACCCCAGCAGTGCGCCGAGCCATCAGCGGCCAGCCCGCACGTATGGTACCACCCAGCGGAGAGCGATTCGAACCGCAACGAAGTCGTGACTGGTGTTGGCAGGGATCGGTCTTCTTGGGTGCCGTCTCCCAGCTGGCCGTATCGATTGTCGCCCCAGCAGTACGCCGCGCCATCCGATTGCAGTGCGCATACATGATAGGAGCCTGCGGTCACCTGGCTCGACATGAAGACGTCGTGGATGGCAAAGGAACTGCTCGTCGCTGTGAACGGGCCGGATTCAGCAATCAGCGCGTAATCCGCACCTACAGTCTCTATGCGGATATTGTCGAACAACGCGGTACCCGCGACCGGCGCTCGCGCCGTTGTCCCGAGCAGCGACGCGGCATTTCCGGCAGCATCGATGCTCAGGGTCACAGTGTCGCTCCATGATGTTACCACGCGCCCTAACTGGTCTGTGACTGCCACGACAATGGTCGGGGCCAGCGGGCTTCCTAGACCTACCGTGGCTGGCTCTACCAGGAACAACAGCTGTGTGGGTTCTGCGGGGCCAATGCTATCACCGCATCCGGATGTACATAGTACTCCGGCAATCATGAGAATCTGGCCGAAACTCATCCTAGTTTTTCTGTTTTCTCCGTCCAAGCGGTGCTGCGCACGTGAGATCACATTCACCACCCCCACACCGCTACCGGCACATTCCAGCCTAGTGCTCCGCTATCGTCGGCGAGTTGGCCCTTATGATTTGAGCCCCAGCAGTACATCCTACCGTCCTGGCTCAGCACACAGGTGTGGCCACCTCCGGCGCTCACGGTCGATACAGGGATGTCGAGGGCCACGAGGTGGGGTATGTAGCGGTCGGTGTCGGTTCCGTCACCCAGCGCGCCGCCGCCGTTGCTGCCCCAGCAATATGCCGCACCCGCGGTGGTGAGTGCGCAAGTGTGCCAACCTGCGCTGATCGTAACGAAACCATGTTCTCCGAATACGGGCGTTGGGCTCGAGCGTGTTGTATCGGTACCGTCACCTAGTTGCCCTGATCTATTGTAACCCCAGCAATAGAGCGTTCCTTCTTCAGTGAGCCCGCAGGTGTAGCTCGCTCCGGCCGCCACCTGAGCAAATCTCACCTCAATACCCGGAGAGACAGGCGTGGTGCTGCAAGGGGATGGGTTACCAGGGAAGCAAGTTTGAGTCGTCGACGCGCCAAGTTCACCACTGTGATTCATTCCCCAGCATTGGATGCCGCCGTCTGTCGTCACGCCGCATGTGTGGGAACCTCCAGCCGATACCGATACGAATAGGGTTTCGCTCGACACCGGCGCAGCACTTGTTCGTGTTACTTCGGTTCCGTCACCCAATTGCCCGTATTCGTTGCTTCCCCAACAATACACGGTGCCGTCATGCGTCAGACCGCATGTGTGATATGTCCCAACGCCAATTGCCGTGAACTCTCGATCGGTGGCAACGGGCGCAGGGAAGGGGTGTGGGTCACCGGCTTCATGGCCCAGTTGACCGTCGGTGTTGTCGCCCCAGCAGAAAGCGGCGCCGCTTACCGCAATCGCGCATGTGTGCCATTGTCCCGCACTCAACGCAACAAATCGTTCGGAGCTGCTGACCTCAACCGGCCCGTACCGCGTCTCTTCGGTTCCGTCGCCGAGTTGGCCACGCGAATTCCAACCCCAGCAGAGAAGGGTGCTATCGGCACTGATGCCGCACGTGTGGGAGCCGCCTGCACTAACGGCGAGGAAGGCATGGGGAATGTCAAGCAGTTCTGGGCCGGTACTGTCGCCGCAGGCGGCAAGCGCGAAGAGGCTTGCCGCGCAGAGAAAACTCTTGAAACCGATTGGGATGTGGACCATTGCGCCCGCTTTGCCAATCCTACGGGTGAAATTACACGGGTTGAGCCCCTCTGCTAGTGCTGAAGGCGGTGAGATCCCCTCACCGCCACGGTATCGAGTTCAGTTCCTCCTGAGTCATGGGCGGCAGCAATGCGGCACCGCGCTCGAAGCGGTGGCCTCCGGAGTCGTGCACGCAGAAGCCGAGGCCAATGACTGCGCCGTCGTCGTCGAGGCGGCCGCGCAACGCGCAGCATCCGTGTTCGCCTTGCTTGTTCAGCGCAACGAGTTTGAGGCCAAACAACGGGCGCCCGTTGTGTCGTTCAGCTACGCGCTCGCATACGTAGCGGCAAGCGTCTGTAGGTGAGAATCCTTCCCTCATCTTTTCTACTACGATCCTGCTCCCCGACACCTTGACGCACTCGGCACCATGGCCGGTTGCTCCCGCCCCGCCAACGTCATTGTCCACGTACAATCCTGCCCCGATGATTGGAGAGTCGCCGACGCGTCCCACGATCTTGAAGTGGTGACCAACCGTGCTCGTCACACCGGCGATGTCTCCGTTGGTATCGAGCGTGAGGACATTGATTGTACCGCCGCCTTCCGCTTTGTCAGGATCTTTCGGAGGGAGGTAGTAGTCGCGGTTGCTGAGGGTCTCTTTCCAATGCAGCCAGTTGCGGCGCGCCTCGTCCGTTAGGAGATCTTCTTCTTTGAACCCATGCATTTTTGCGAATCGAAGTGCGCCCCTCCCGGTCAGCATCCAGTGGTCCGTGCGGTCCATCACGAGGCGGGCCACCGAGCAAGGAGTCTTGATATTCTCCAGAGCTGAGACGGCGCCGATGTTGTTGTCGTCCGCCCCGTTCATGACCGAAGCGTCGAGCTGCAAAAACCCGTCTTCGTTCGGGTCGCCACCGTACCCAACCGTCCGGTCGTGGGGGTCGAGCTCGGAGACGTTGGTTCCTTTTTCGGCAGCGTCCATGGCGGAGCCGCCGCTTGTCATGATATCCCATGCAGTGCCCGTGACAGTTTCTCGCACCGCTGCATTCGTCTTACTGGTTACCACGAGAGGCCGGTTTGTTTGCCGTGGCCGCCTATCGTCGGTGCTCAGGGCATCCGTCCCAAGAAGCGGGAGGGCTGCACCGCCGCCCATCATTGACGCGATGAAGCTTCTGCGATTGGGATCATCGTGAGCCATGTCAGTCCTCCTATTAGATATCCGCAGCCTTCGTGCGCCAACCATAGATAGCAATTGCCACGAAGCAGACGAGCGGTAGCGCGAAAGACGCTCGAACTGCCGGCAGCGTCACTGCACCCAGCTCGAGCGTTTGCAGATCGATGATTGCGCCCTGCAACGGCGGCATCACTGAACCACCGAGGATTGCCATGATGAGTCCGGCAGCTCCGAGCTTGGCGTCCTCGCCAACACCCTTCAGCGCGATGCCGTAGATGGTTGGGAACATCAAAGACATACAGGCTGATATCCCAACGAGGCAGTAAAGTCCGAGCATGCCTTGGATCAGGATCGTGCCGAGTGTGAGGGTTCCGCCTCCAACGGCCAACGCCATCAACAGCCCACCGGGGCTCACGTACTTGAGTAGGAACGTGCAGATGAAGCGACTGGTCACAAATATGACCATGGCGATCATGTTGTACCCTTGCGCCTCGACTTCGCTCAGCCCCAGTTCCATCGTGCCGTAGTGAATGATGAAGGTCCAGCACATAATTTGGGCGCCGACGTAGAAGAGCTGCGCGATCACCCCCTCGACGTATCTCTTGTTGCGCATCAGGCGGCGAATCGTGGGTCCAACGTTGAGGGAACTCTCTTCCTCGCCGCGCATCGGCATCCTGGTGATCGCTATTGCTGCGAACACCACGGCGATGACAAACGCAATCCCGATATAGGGCACGCGCACAACCGCCAGGTCGGCGGCGGTGAGCGTCGCCAACTGTTCCGGGCCCATGCCCGCCCGGTCGGCTGCAGTGGCGGGATCCAACCGCGCGAGTATGAACTGTTGGGCAACCACCATGCCGAGCAGGGAACCCATCGGGTTGAATGACTGGGCCAGATTCAACCTGCGTGTTGATGTTTCCTCTGAACCCATTGATAGGATGTACGGGTTAGCGCTCGTCTCCAGAAAGGAAAGGCCGCACGTGAGGATGAAGTAGGCCACGAGGAATGGCCAGAACACCATCATCATACTTCCCGGTATGAACAGCAATGCTCCTGTGGCATAGAGCGCAAGGCCCACCAAGATTCCTGCTTTGTACGAATACCGCTTGATGAACAATGCAGCCGGAAATGCCATGGCAAAGTAGCCGCCGTAGAAGGCAAACTGCACCAGCGATCCCTCGAAGTTGCTCATCTGGAGAATGCGAGAGAACGCTTTCACCATCGGGTTGGTTACGTCGTTGGCGAAGCCCCATAGTGGAAAGAGGAGCGTGACGAGGACGAAGGCGAGTAAGAACTGCTTGGGGACAATTCCCTTTGAGTTTTTTACCAAGAATCCCTCCGGTGGTTGCCAGGCGTGATAATCTACACGCCGTACCGACATCTGCTAACGGCACTGGCGCGAAGAGTCTTTGCTCGCTTGCACCGGGAGGTCCGCAGGTCCAGATTCTCGCAGTCGAATCACGCCCGGTCAATTCACTTCACCGCTAGGAGGGTATGAACCATGAAGCCGACACGGATGGGCATCCTCCGTCCTCTCCTGATTATCAGCTTATGCGTCTCGTCGTTTGCTTGCGCACCGCAGGAACGAGACTATCTCAACGAATCGCAAGAAGCGTTCGATGCGAGGATGGAATGGTGGAGGGACGCGCGCTTCGGGATGTTCATTCATTGGGGCCCCTATGCTGTGCCGGCCGGACAGTACCGTGGCGAGACAGTGCGGAGCGCCAGCGAGTGGATGATGAACACCGCACAGATCCCGATAGAGGAGTACGAGGGTTTCGCGGCGTCATTCAACCCGGTCCAGTTTGATGCCGATGAGTGGGTCGACATCGCCAGGGATGCGGGCATGAAGTACATAGTCATCACGTCGAAACACCATGACGGTTTCGGACTCTGGGACTCGGACGTGTCAGATTACGACGTATTCGGCGCGTCACCGTTCGGCCGCGACATATTGAGGGAATTGGCCGACGCGGCGGAGAGGGGAGGGATCCCCCTTGGGTTCTACCACTCGATTATGGATTGGCACCACCCCGACGCGCAGGGTCCTCACTACCCAACGTACAACACGAATGAGAAAAGCAATCCGAACTTCAGCAGGTTCGTGGAGAACTACTTGATACCGCAAGTTCGTGACCTAGTAGTCAACTACGACCCGGAGATTCTATGGTTCGACGGTGAGTGGATACCAGAGTGGACACACGAGATGGGCCTCGACATGTACAACATGGTCAGGTCTATGAAACCTGAGGTCCTCATCAACAACCGGGTGGACAAAGGGCGCCAGGGAATGCAGGGCATGACCCGCACCGACCAACAGTATGCCGGCGATTTCGGGACGCCGGAACAGGAAATCCTCGAGGGAACGTCCACGCTCGACTGGGAATCGTGCATGACGATGAACGACTCGTGGGGATACAAGGTCGCCGACGACAACTGGAAGTCGGCAGAGATGCTGGTTCACAACCTCGTAGACGTCGCGGCAAAGGGTGGTAACTATCTGCTGAACGTCGGGCCCACCGCCGAAGGCTTGATCCCGGAAGCTAGCGTAGAACGCCTTGCAGAGATGGGCGACTGGATGGAGGTCAACGGAGAGGCCATCTACGGGAGCAGGCTCTGGGATCACTATGAAGATGGTGAGTCGGTCAGATACACGAATGTCGGCGGCAGCATTTACGCCGTGAGCTTGGGCTGGCCCGGTCGTACTGTGACCCTGCATCATGTGCAGCCCGACGTGGGATCGGAAATTCACCTGCTTGGGTACGAAGAACCATTGTCCTGGTCGTATAACGCGTCGGATGGATTGGTTATAGCGCTAACGGATGCTCTGCAAAGCGAAGATGCCCGGCCGAGCAAGTACGCGTTTGTTTTCAGGATCGACGGCAGTCCGGTTGGTGACGACGAGTCGTAGCCAATCGCGCTCACCGTAACGACTGAGCCCTCCGCTGCCAACACGGAGGGCGAGTCGCTACGGTCGAACGATCACTTCTCTATTGCCAGACTTGCTCTATCGGGGAGAGCCGGGAAAGGTGCGTGTGGTTCGGTCTGGTACCAAAACGCCACCGAAGAGATGTCGTCCTGCAGGTGCAGATAGCGCCCTTCACTCTGCCACCCGAGCGCCTGCATCGTCACACGCAGGTCCTGCTCGAACCGGATCGGATCCAATATGTGCCACCGGTACAGACCGAAACGGCGCGGAGTACGCCGTTCTTCGTTGGCTCTGATGACCTGCGGCATGCCCGCATATGCTGTGCTGAACTCCATGTAATCCCGCGTCCTCGGATCCGAGAATCCGTAAGAGCCGCAGAAGTAGTCCTCGGTGCCTGTACCGCAGATTGTAGGGAACTCTTCGTCTCCATCCATGAAAAACTTGATCTCACCTTCACCCCACCACCCGGGGCTGTTGGCGCCCCAGCACATGTACGTTCCTACGTACTGCCCCTGTCCGGTAACGCCATCGAGGATCGTGAAATCCTCCATGTCCGGCAGCGGATTCGAGCGGCGGAATTGCGCGTGGAGATACGCGGCATTCGAGGGGATGTTTGTTAGCGTGTAGTCGACCTGGTAGTAGAGGATCATGTCCTCGTCATCGATGTTCTGCATCGTGATCCGGGCCGACTGCTCAAAGGGCATCGTCCAGTAGCTGTTGAAACCGCTCCCCGGATTGACTGTGACGGCCAGCGAGTTGACGTGGGAAAACTCACCCCAACCGTTGGCGAAGAAGTCACCTACCGGTACTTCGATTGATGGTTCGGTCTCTCCGTCCCAGTAGAATCGAAGGATAGAGAACCGCCAGTTGCCCGTCGGGGTCATCCAGATATGCTGGATTGCTCCGGGCCCTTCGATCTCGCCGATGGTGAATGTCTCTCCTGCAGCGATGCGGACCGAAGGTGAGACCTTCCAGCCTTGGCCCAGCTCGCGAGCGGCTCTCGCCCCCGTGCCCTCGGTGGCCATTCCTCCCATGCCCTTCTCGCCGGTGAAGTTTTCGGGGCTCAAGGAGCGGGTTTTCGCGTCGCTGAGCAGCGGCAGAGTGGAGAGATTCATCCCCAACCCTTCGAAATCGTCTTCGTCGTCGCAAGCGGTGATTGCGACGACGGCAAAAAGTAGCGCTACTGTGACGGTTACCGTCGTTCTTCTCAACAACATGGCAAAGCCTCCTTGGCTACCGAGTTCCCGACCGGGTTTCCTGCCGAAGATACGCCGGTTGCTCGCGGTGTCCACAATCTCCCAGTCAACGTTCCCTAACTGATCAACCTTTGCGTGTATGGGATCCAATCTCAATGGCCAGGTTTCAGATCCCTCAGATTCTGATTCCGGGAAGAATCTCAACCCCGCACCAGTGAGTGCAAAACCCGCCCGGCTCCCAATCCTAGTGATGCCGTGGACCAGTGGGTTCTCTTGCTGAATTGAAGGCCCCCGAGCCTGTCTTGTTGGAAGGCAAGTCGGGTTCACGATTGTCTTGAAAAGGTATCCCGCGGATTTGCGCGCGGCACCGTTGTGTGGCTGGACACCACCGACACCACGAGACATACTGGGGGCTGAACTACCAGGAGGTTGCCTGAGATGATCATCGAACCCGACGGACTGACCGGTCTGGAGGCGTACCGCCTTCTCATCAGCCTGATCGTTCCTCGGCCCATCGCGTGGGTCACGAGCATGAGCCCCGACGGTGTGGTGAATGCTGCACCTTACAGTTTCTTCAGTGGGGTGAGCAGCAAACCTCCGGTAATCTCGGTGAGCGCGGGTTACGGGAAACGCGGTGAAAAGGACACTCCGCGGAACATTGCGGCAACCGGAAAGTTCGTCGTGAACCTGGTCGGTGAGCACCAGGCGGATCAGATGAACCTAACTGCGACAGAGTACCCCTACGGAATGAGCGAGACAGAAGAGCTCGGTATTGAGTTGGCTCCGTCCCAGACGGTCAGCGTACCTCGCATTGCCGACTCTCCCGCCGCGCTCGAATGCAAGCTCGACCGTATTATACCAGTGGGCGATCCCCCGGCGTCACTCATACTAGGTGAGGTGTTGGCCTATTGGGTCAGAGACGATCTGGAATGGGACAGAGTCAAGGGAATCGATCATCACGCGCTGAACGTGATTGGGCGGCTGCACCTGGACGAGTACTTGCGCATCACTGAGACTTTTTCCATGGGGCGGGTCAAGTACAAACCAGAAGGCTGAGAAAGCCGGACGACAGACCATGACAAGAGAAACGATACGCTCGAACCGACTCGGCATCGCGCGCTTGTTTGCGATCTCTTCACTCCTCCTGCTTGCGGTGTCCTGTGCCTCCGAGGACACGCGCACCCTGATCACGATCGTGTTCGACGTCGAGGATTACACCACGCCGGCGTCAGAAGGCATCGACGACATCCCCCTCTGGCTCGCTGAGACGATGACTGAAGTTGGAGTGAAGGGGACGTTCTTCGTCATCGGGGAGAAGGCTCGATCGCTGGAGCTGCGAGGACGAACCGACGTCATCGCTGCGATGGCCCAGCACGACATCGGCAGCCACACCAACCGTGGGTCAATCCATCCGACGGTGACCGAACAACTCGAGTCAGCGGGCTGGGACGACGGAGTGGCTTTGATGCGGGAGCAGGAGGCGAATGGGATCGAAGACCTGGAGCGAATCTTCGGCGTTCCGGTGTCTACGCTGGCCAGGCACGGCGGCTCCTACGGACCGCAACTCGTCGCGGCACTCGGAGAGATGGCATCAGGGTATGTATACTCACCGGTTTCGTTACCGGGGCACAACGCGGTCTGGTTCGCCAACGCGCTCAATTTCCACGGCGAGTATGGCGGTTTCGACAACTACTATTTCCAGGACGAGCTGTTCGAACCCGTGTTCGACTCGCTGAGGCAGCGTTTCGACGAAGAGATCGCGGGCACCGACGTTCTCAACATTTTCGCCTGCCACCCATGCAAGGTGCGCACGATCCAGTTCTGGGATTTCAACTATTATTACGGGGCCAATCCCGATTCGGCGGATTGGCAAACCCCCGAAATGCGCCCCCTCGAGAGTATGGAAACCGCCCGGAAGAACTTCCGTCGGCTGATGGTCTTTCTGAAAGAGCGGGACGACATCCGGATAGTGGGTTATCTGGAGCTGATGGAGTCGTTTTCCGATCAACCGGCGGAAGTACGGAGAAGGGTGCTCGAAGAAGCGGCCCGCAGAGTAATTGCGGAGCAGCGAGCCGTGATCCACGATCGCTTCTCGCCGGCCGACATCTTCACCGCGCTCGCATCATCCATTGGAGAACATGCTGCCACTGGTGGGCTGCCCGGGAGTGTGGACCGGATAAGCCCGTTGGGACCGATGGAGTTTCCGGTGGAAGATCCTGAAGTAAATCGTGTATCCGCAGAGGACGCGATTTCGCTCGCAGAACAGGCGCTCGACTTCATCTCGGCAGAAGGCAGTATGCCTGCGTGGCTTGCGGTGAACGAAGCCAGGATAGGTGCCGGATCGTTGCTGGAACTCTTTTCGCGGCTCTACCTCGACCTCACAGAGGGAGAGGCACAGGAGTCTTACGAGCTAGCCGCGTTCGAGGGTTGGCCAAAAGAACATGACGAGTTGATCGTGGCGCGGGTCGAGGGGTACAAGTATTGGGTGGTGCATCGAGAGGATCTCGACATGAGCAAGATCGTCGAGTTCACGAGACTCCAGCTGTGGACTCTGAAGCCGGCGGTGGAGAAATAGTGGGTTGCCTCGTGCATGGTGTGCCCTTGTAGCAGAGCCGCCATACGCTGTCCCGAGTCACGATCTGCCAACCGGTGCCCTGCTTAACGCTCGGCAAATACCAGTCGTAGAATCTGGTGACGAAGCCGATGGCCGTAGAATGCCTAGCGACTATGCGCAGAAGATGCGAACGTGGTGGCCGAATCCGCAAAAGCATCTGCCGCCCCCCGGTCACCTGCTACCGCCATTCGAATCACCTCATCTCCAGTCAGCCCGATCACGGACCCATTCCCCGTACCCTTGCCGTAGTGATTCTCCCCCACGCCACAGGGAAACTCGCCGCAAAACGTGCGAGGGAGACGAGCAACCGCCAATCGTCACAGTCGAGCCGGAGCCCGAGTCCGTGCGCGAGGCAAAACTCAGATGGGCAGAACTGCCAAGACAAATCCTAAAGGTTGACCCGCACCGAAGAGCACCACCCCGCAACGTTACTGTGTCTTTTCTGTAACCCCCGACCAAGCATCGGTGCGAAACGGCGACGCCGGCAGTCCTTCCTGGTTGAACAGACTGATCACGGGGTTGTCGGCCCAGGCATAGCGCACCGCAACCGGGGATACGATTCCGGAACCTGAAACGACGATAGTCTCCCCATCGATTACGGCGTCGGCCCATGCGAACCGGCGATCCTCACCGGCGATGGCGAAACCGCGGAGCCCGTTCCCTGCGGCAACCAACCCACTTCCCACGTGGTCGAAAAACAGCCGGACCTTGTCGCCTTCCACGGCCATACGCTCGAAGGTCGGGCCCGAATAGACTACGTCCTGCCCATACACGGTATTCAGCGCCGCTAGCGCCAGTCGAAAACCAACATCTTGCTTGTTGCGCGGGTGTATATCGTCGGATTCGCCAATGTCGATCGTGACTGCTTGGGCGGTATTCGGGAGCGTGAGGGCCAGCGACTGTGCCTCTCGAAGTTCGGGCCAGGTCTCGCGCTCCACGGGGTTACGTTGAGCGCGCATGTAGTTCGCCAATTGTACGAATAGGAAAGGGAAGTCGCCCTCTCCCCAATGGCGCCGCCAATCCTCGATCATTGCAGGGAAGAGGGCTCGGTATTGGTGCGCGCTGCTCGCGTTGGCCTCTCCCTGATACCAAATCACCCCCCGCATCGTTACGGGCACCAGTGGGGAGACCATTGCATTGAACAGAGTGGTCACCTGACGTTGCGGCGGAATTGGCGGTTCGGGCACCTCCGACGGATCGACGCCCTGCTCGGCAAGAGCTTCGACGGCGGCGACGCGTTCTGTGAAGTCAGGGATCGTTTTTAAACCAGCCGCACTGGTCCATGCCTCGGCCGGCGTACCGCCCCAGGTCGTTCGGATGAGGCCGATCGGGACGTCGAGTTCCTCGTGCAGCTCACGACCGAAGAAGTAAGCCACGGCCGAGAATTCCGGAACGGTTTCCGGAGACACCGGGAACCAACCCTCGGTTTCGACGTCGCGCTCTGGTCGGTATGAGACAGCGGGGGCGACGCGGAGGATTCGGATGTTCGGATAATTGGCAGCACCAATCTCGACGGTGGAGTCTCGCGATCTGAACACCGGCCAGTGCATGTTCGATTGTCCGGAGGCAATCCAGACCTCGCCCACCAGGATGTCCGAGAGTGTGATGGTGTCTGCCCCTGCGATCGAGAGGGTGTGCGGGCCTCCGGCTTGCATGGGTGCGATAGAAACCTGCCACGCGCTGTCGCTCCCTGCGCGAACTTCGACCTCGCTGCCGTCGATCGATACTGTTACGATCCCCCGTGGTGACGCCCAGCCCCATATGGCTACTGGCGCGTCTCGTTGCAGTACCATGTGGTCGCCAAATACAGTCGGCAGTCGCAGATACTCCGCTGGGCTCGATCCACAAGCAGTAGTCGCGGCGACCATCGAGGTGATCGCCATCCAATTGTGTTGCCTGGTGCGTTTTTTCATGTTGACCTCGGCGTCGTTGTGCGAATAATGTGGCAGTGAGCTTCTGAGCCGCAAGGATTCTGAATCCCGCTGAAACATCGTCTATCACGAGGACCCAGTCAGGGCCCGCGGACGGGTTGTCCAAACCGTCATACCAGAAACGGTCCGGCTCCAGGTGATATCGTGTAGCGACCGGCCTACCAGTCATAAACCAACTGGTCGGATCGTTACATGTTTGTTGGGGTGGCGCTGCCATCAGACCTCGTTTGCACGAAACCGGGCCGAGTCCGGTGATTCTGATAAACCCGGAGCGACATGCGGAAGATCGCGTACGTCTTGCTGCTCTCTGCAGGCATCTCGGTGCCAGGGTTGGCTGACGCTCAGCAATGGCGCTCGGTGTCCGGGCGGGTGCTTGCGGGTGATGACGGCACGCCGGTGATCGGGGCGACAATTCGAGGTCTCGGGTTCCTAGGCAGTGCAAATACGGACCGTAACGGAGTGTTCACGCTCGAACAGGTTCCGCGACTTGAGGTTCGGGTCGTGGCCGAAGCCGCAGGCTTCGTACCGGATACAGTAAATGTCACGGCGAGCCTTGGTTCCGTGACCATAATGCTTGCTCGTGCGGTATTGGAGTTGCCTCCGGTTGTGGTCACGGCCGACGCTCCCTCCCACGATCGCTCTCGGTTCGACAGTACGACGCAGGTCAGCGCGATCACGATACAGGCGGCCGACATCGTGAACATTCCGGGAATGTTCGAGCCGGATGTGATTCGCGCGGTGCAACTGCTGCCCGGGACGATAGCGAAGAACGACTACTCGATCTCTTACAACGTGCGCGGCGGTGAAGGGGATCAGAACCTGGTTCTGCTCGATGGAATCACGGTATTCAATCCGTCACACCTTGGAGGACTGTTCAGCACGTTCGACGCCAACGCTGTCGATCGGGTCGATTTCTTCACCGGCGGTTTTCCTGCATCGTATCCCGGACGTCTCAGTAGCGTGTTGGATGTATCGCTGAAGGACGGACGACGCGACGGTTTGCATGGGGGCGGACAGGTGTCGCTGCTGTCGAGCAAGATGCTGTTGGAGGGACCGCTGGGACCGGCCACGTTTCTCGTTGGTGCAAGGCGGACTTACGCAGACAAGGTCGTATCGACGTTCACTCGCCATGAAATGCCGTATTACTTCACAGACGCAGTCGCCAAAGTGAACCTCCCTTTTCAATCCGGCGGATCCCTTGCCTTGACCGGGTATTGGGGGCGTGACGATCTGGATGTCAACGTGGTGAGCGCCACCGACGAAACGAATCTCAACAATGAGCCACGGACGCCCATAGACATTGTCGTCAACTGGGGGAACCGCCTCGCCGGTATGACTTTCAGATGGCCTCTTCCACAGGGAGTGTTCGAGACCAGGGCCAGCGTGACAGACTTCCATACAACGCTGGGGATCATGCCCGACATGGCACGTTGGGAAAACGGTGTGCGGCTTTTGTCGGTGCGTTCGGACGTCACATTCACCCCTCTGAGACACCACCAGCTCCATCTCGGAGCTGGAGCCGAGCGGTACGATATGACCTACGATCTGCTGTCGCCGATCTTCGAGTTCGGCGGGCAGCCCGGCAATTACGGTGGCATGATGCCGCTCTTCAACAACGATTACCACCCCACGGTTTGGTCTCTGTACGCCGACGACGAATGGGCACCGTCGTCCGGTCTGAAGGTGCGCCCCGGCATACGGGTCGAGCATGTTCCTACCGCCGGATTCACAGGTGTTGCTCCCAGGGTCTCTTTCAAACTGTTCCTCAGGCCCGACAAGGCAGTGGTCGGGTCTATGGGGCGTTACCATCAGGCGGTCCACTCGCTGCGGGATCAGGAACTCCCTGTGACCGTGTACGAATTCTGGATCGGAGCCGGCGAGTTCGTGCCTGTGTCCCATTCCGATCACGGCGTGATTGGGTACGAGCAGTGGTTCGGGCACGGACTACAACTCAACGTGGAACTTTACCGCAAGACCTTCCGCAATCTCGTGATTCCCAACAGCGCGCAGAGCTTGCGTGACGTTGGCAACGAATATCGACTCATGCACGGAGAATCTTGGGGCTTCGACTGGTTGCTGCGAAAGCACAGCGGGACTGTCAGGGGATGGATCAGCTACGGCTTCAACAAAACCAACCGCCGCGCAGGATGGGACCGGTTTCCGCCGGCGCACGACAGGCGCCACACGATCAACGTCGTGTTGAGCGCCCCAGGGCCGCTCGGCAGTGAGTTCGGCCTCCGGTGGGGGTTGGGGTCTCCGCTTCCATATACCGGTTTCAACGGACAATGGTCGCACAGGACTTATCAACTGTCCCAACACGGTTTCGAGAGCGGTGAGGAAGAGCCGATTGGTACCGCCATCAATTCCGAGCGTTTCCCAACCTACTCGCGGCTGGATTTGGGACTACGCTGGGAGTTCGAGAAGTGGGGACTCGAGTGGAACCCTTACTTCCAGATCGCGAACGCGTACAACAGACAAAACGTTTTCATGTACGCGTTCGACTACGATACCAGCCCGCCGACCAGGACGGGAGGCAGTCAGGTCCCGTTCTTTCCAACATTTGGAGTCGAGTTCAAATGGTGATCTCACGCGTCACATCGGGGCCGCTTGCTCTATGCCTGGTGGTTGCGGCATGCGAGTTGGAGGAGATCACGATCCCGGTGGCCACGCCCATGGTGGTGGTGCACAGCGTGATCAACGCCAATGAGCACATGCAGTTCGTGATCCTAGAACAGTCGCTCACGGGGCGTTCTTCGGTGCACTATTCGTCTGGGTTGGTGCCACCCGCTCCGGCAGGAGAAGGTGCACCGATCGAAGGCGCCTACGTGACACTCACCTATCATGGTTCCGGGGACTGCGCCATTCCTACAGTGCAGCTGCACGAGCAACCACCAGTAGACATGGGCGACATCGGCATAGTGCCGAGCGGTACTTATACCACCTACAACCTGTGCGCCCTCTCTCCCGGCGACAGCGTCGAGCTACGGGTCGAAGGACGGAACGGAGAGATCGTCCGAGGATTGACGGTGATCCCGGGCGTACGCTCGATGGACGTCAGAACACAGGTGGAACAGGGCGACAGTCTGACGCTCAGGCACGGGTCCGATTCCGTCTGGATCGACGTCGACCCGATATTTGCCCGGGCATTGGACGTCGAGCTGTCGCGGGACGCCAACCGCGCACCGGACGGCTATGGCGGTACCCGCTTCAGACTCGCCACCGACACAATGAGCTTGGTGCTTGCCGGCAACCTCAGGACCTTCGAGGATGAGGACGATGGTGAGGCCGTGTTCAAACCCGGGAGCTACATGAGCCTGACGGTCGCGGTCGCCGACACGAATTACTACGACTTCGTACGGTCGTTCAGCAATCCGTTTACCGGTAGAGGCTTCATCAACCACTTGGAGGGCGGAATCGGTGTGTTTGGGAGTGTTCGCACTACCCAACGGTACTTGCGAGTAATCGATAGTCAGGACGACGAACGTGAGGGACGGTACAGGATCACGGGTACGGTAGACAGCGGTGAGGTCGACCTTGGTGCGGTGGACGTCGAACTCAACCTGTATATGGAACCGGTGTTACGAGGTGGCAACTTCTCGGCTTTCGTCGACGGGACGTGGGCTAACGCGCCGATCTCCACTAGTGCCGACGGATACTACCGATACACTTCAACGACGGTGCCTTCGGGGCACGGGAACTTCGAGGCGAGGTTCATGACCGTGTCCAACGACAGGCCGGTTTGGCACGTGATCTCCGGCGCACCCCGCAATCCCGACAGTTCGTTCCGGGCGATCGTGACCTCCTCCTTCGAAGTCGCACCATATTACTTCCGTCATTTCACGGATACCGTGACGGTGGAGAGGGTCCCTACCAGCGCTTCGCCTTTTCCGGCTCGAGCGCGCGTAGGTTGAGTCCCCGCTCGAAGGCCCCGATGCGATAGAGGCAGATCTCGCGCACCGAGGAGGGGTGGTGCAGCACCTCGGATAACGACTGTGTGCCTGCGCCCCACACTCCGCCGCCCCGCACTATGACCACCTTGTAGTCGTGAAGCAGCTCCACCAGGGTCGCGATATCAACCTTGGCGGGCACGACCGGTACAACGAGGTAGAGGAAACTCCCCTCCGCATCGATGGGTACGATCCGCCGGTCAGGTTCTTCTTCCCCTGGGTAGATGAAGTTCGCGAGCACCTCCGCCTCCGGCACGTAACAGTGCGCGATGGTTTGGAAGTTGCTTTCCGCGTACAGGGCTTTGTGTGTCTGGAGTTCCTGCGAATCGTCAGCTTGCTCCTCGAGCGGGACTTCCACCAACGGGCCGGGGAGATCACGGGGCATCGATGCCTTTGGCGCGTATAGCATGGACTCGATGCCACGCACCGAGAGCGAACCCGTATGAAATGGAGAGAGTCGCGATTCGAACAATCGTGAGCCGGTTTTGCGGAACTCGTGGATCAGCTCCTCCTCCTCTGGGAAGTCGCAGCGTTCGTTGTCGCCGATTGTGTAATCGTCCGGTGAGTGGGAAAACCAGCCATCAGGGTCCGCCTGCACCTCATTCCGAATCTCGGCTACATCGACTCCGATTATGTCCATCAGTCGAACGATGTATCCGGAATGGTTTGAGATGCACGCGAGCCACAGCGCCTCCTCCAGGCTACGTCCCTTCACGAAGGCCCCATGTCCCTGAATCACTGTTACTCTATGATCCTTTAGGCGGTTGGGGATAACCTCTGCCATCTCCTTCGAACCACTGGGCACGGCTACCCAGTCCACGGGCACTACGCCGCCCATGTGATAGTATCCCAGCGGATCGACTGGGACGAAGGGAGCGGGCTTGTTCGGCTTCTCCTCGTCGTCGAAGGTGACGATCGTGAGTTCCTTCGTATGCGCGTGCACCGATGCGTCCACGCCCTCGATGTTCAGGATCCGAGCGTGGATGTCCGTCTCGGAAGACGCCTTGTAGTAGCCGTAGTCGGTGTCCTTGGTGGACAAGAAGCAGATGTCGCCGGGCTCGAGATCTCCCTTTTGCGATCCCGTGGAAGTGATCACGATCCGCTCGTGCCCCGTGTCGTCAACCCAGCGCCTCGAGATGTTACCCGAGTGGCTGTCTTCCATGTCTGACAAGAGCAACGCCCGCCCGACGGCTTGAAATTGTTTGATCAGCGGCTCGCTGGCCTTCCATTTCGTATCGGACATGTCATCGTCTCTTGATTCGTAGTTTCTCACACAGGGACCCTGTGGGCCTTCCCTTGTCGTCCCATCCCTGCAATCCGTAATAGTTGCTCCGCATCGTTTCCAAAGCGTCTCGCGGGATCGCTCGGTCTTTGCCTGCAATGAAGATCTGTTCGTCGCTGAAACGATCGGGTAGTGTGTCGTCCTCCGTAGTTGCGCCGGCCTCCAGATTGAACAACCGCTCGACGGCAGCGATCCGGTCCGCCGTCTCCTCGAGCCGGTGCGTTGAGAAGTCGAGGCCAGTGATGCCGCTCACCATCCTCGCCCACGGTCCCGAGGAGAAAGCGAATCCGGTAAACCGGCAGATTCCCAGCGAATCCTGGATGATGCCGTGGTTCTGCATGTTGCGGATGGATGTCGGCGCCTGGAACGAGCTGAATCGCGGGATCTCGAGGGCGCCGCCAAAAAAGGCGAGCGTTACAGCGTAGCCGCCTCGCAGATGACACGCCCCCGTCGGAGACGTCATGTAACCGAGGGCCTGCGCCCACGACGCTCGGGGGTCGTACGCGGGAATCTCTAGGGACTTCACCGTCATGGCGCACTCCGGATGGCCGACTCCGTCGGCCAGACGGTACGCGCCCTCGGCCAGTTTATCTCCCACACCTTCGCGCAACGCGATCTTCCGCGTCAGTTCCTCCAAGACCGCGTGGTTCCCGAAACTGAGATCGACATCGTCGGCGTCTTCCTGCGTCAGATGCCCCCGCTCGAACAGCTCCATCGCGCAGGCCACAGTGCCGCCCAGGCTGATGGTGTCGATCCCGTATTCGTTGGCCACGTAGTTGGCCAGAGTGATAGACTCGAGATCGTAAATCCCGCAGACAGGTCCCATCATCACCGTGTTCTCGTACTCCGGTCCCTCACCGCGCCTGTCCCCGACCCGGGTGTGGCGCTGGCAGCCAATTGGGCAACGATAGCACGCGCCGGCCCGCTCCAGGGTGTTGTCACGTATCGCTTCTCCCGAAATCCCGTCTAGGGCGAGCTCGTCGTGCAGGTTGTCCTGGAAGTTCTTGTGCGGCAGCATGTCGATAACGTTGATGAGCTTCAACAGGCCGCAGGTGCCGAGTTCCTTGAGCAGTCGCTTCGTCACCGGCGCCTGTTTTAGCAGATAGCGCGCTTGGTCTAGCCCTGCCGTGTACTGTTCCTCGTCCTTGATGCGGACCTTTTCGTTTCCCTGGACACGGATGGCTTTCAGGTTCTTGGCGCCGAACACCGCCCCGGGTCCGCAGCGGCCGTAGGCGCGATTCTTGTCGTTTATCACCGAGGCAATACGAACCAATTTCTCGCCCGCAGGACCGATGCAGAGGATGCAGGGCTTTTTCCCTACCTGAGATCCTTCGAGCAGTACCTCCGTGGTCTCGTGCACGTTTCTACCCCAGAGGTGTTTCGCGGGGATGATCTCGGCGCCGTTTGACGTGATGTCGATCATCACAGGCTCTGACGCTTTGCCCTTGATGACGAGCACGTCGTACCCAGTGCCCTTCAGGTGGTAGGCCCAGGAGCCACCGCAGTTCGTGGATCCGATCACGTTGGTGAGAGGGGACTTGAATACCATGTGCCCGCGGCAGGAGGTGGGCGCGGTTGTGCCCACCACCGGGGATGTGGCGAGCACGACGATATTGTCCTGCCCCAATGGATCGCAGCCGGGGTCCACTATATCGTAGAACAACCGCGTGGCCAAACCCCGCCCACCCAGGTAATCTTCCATGATTTGTGGGTCTAGAGCCTTGGGCTCCAATGTTCCCCTGGATAGGTCCACCTCCAGGATCCTGCCGTGATAGCCATATGGAGTCTGGTGAGTCATCAAAACGCCTTTGGACTTCATTGATACGGGTGTCACTCGGAGCGTGGGGAATATACGTGCAGGTCGCTCGATGCTGCAGAGATGTCGCGAATAGACTTGTCGGTCGGCAGGTCTCCCATTGTCCGTGCCTGGATCAGGAGATTCCCCATCGCCGTGGCTTCGACCGGGCCCGCCACCACTTCGCGGTGGCAAGCGTCGGCAGTGAGTTCACAAAGCAATGCGTTTTGCGATCCGCCCCCGAGCAGGTGAATGCGATCGTGCACCTTCCCCGTGATGCGCTCGAGATCGGCCAGTGTACGCCGGTAACTCTCCGCTATGCTCGAGAGGATGGCGAGAACGATTTCACCTCTGGATTCCAATCGGGGCAGGCCGTGGTTTGTGCAGTAGGCGTGCAGGCGCTCTTCCATTGGGCCGCGAGGCAGGAAGAGAGTGTCATCGAGATCGATGCACGCCGCACGCTGCGCGTCTAAACCCGTGCGCATCGCCTCCCTCGCGGCCAGCTCCAAATCAGGCCACTCGATTCGCCGAGACTCGCTCCATTCCCTCATACACTCCTGTAGCACCCAGAGACCGGTGAGGTTCGTGAGGAATCGGATCGTTCCGTCCAATCCGGCCTCATTGGTGAAACCCGCCTCATGTGCGGCTTCCGAGACGAACGGCGTACGCCTCTCTACACCCATCAACGACCACGTGCCGCAACTGACGTAAACCCAGTTCTCCGCCGGCCCGACAGCAGAAGCTGCCGCGGACGCAGGCGCTGCTGCGGATGCGGGCGTTGCCGCAACCGCACAGCCGGTGTCGTGCGAACAAGTCGCTACGACTTCCGTTTGCCGGGCCAACGACGCCGGTCCGAGTCGGGTGCCGGATGCAACGATCTCCGGCCACTGAGACGTTTTCAGTCCGAACTTCTCGAAAAGTGCTGACGACCAATGTTGCGAGTTCACGTCCATCAACTGCGTCGTGCTGGCCATGGAAACTTCGAAAGCCCTGCGGCCAGAAAATCGATAGTTGAAGTAGTCGGCGATAGAGAGTACAAACGCGGCGTCTTTGCTGATTTCGTCCGGCGACTCAGCTAGCACCTGGTAGAGTGTGTTGAACGGAAGAAACTGTATGCCCGTTGTAGCATAGATGTCGCCTGCTGGCACGACCTCGAACGCCCGCTCCATCACGCCATCAGTTCGCGGATCGCGATAACAGTGCGCATTCCGCAGGGGCTCACCTGAGGAGTCGAGCAGCACATAGTCGACGCCCCACGAATCCACAGAAAGACTTCTCAGGTCCGGAGCCGTCGCTATCGCCTTTTGGAACGCTGTTTGTAGCTCAGCCCACATGACATCGATATCCCAGAACAAATGGCCGTCGGATTCCAACACCGGAGTGGTGAAGCGGTGCATTTCTTCCATCTCGAGCCTGGCCCCGTGAAGCGTTCCCAAAAACGCCCGGCTCGTCGACGCTCCCAGGTCGAACGCAAGGTATGATTTTGGGGATTCTGAACTCATAAGCTCTTTGGTGGAACGTAGTCGCCCACGGTTCGGGTTTGCGTCACGCTGTTCCGGTACCCGGATTCACGAAATGCACTGATCGGTTCGAGTGCCCCTCCATCCCGCAGCCGTGCCTCCGCCGTTAGCGGCCTAACATCCGTTTCATATGCGTCTGTCAGCGTCCGCTCCGCCAGCAACACGTCATTCGACTCTTGGTAATCTGATAGCACTGTGCGATCGACCAGAAGCGCGCGCGCATACGCGTTCTGTAGTGCCACTACACTCTGTAGGAGCGCTTCGATTGGATCTTTGACGTTATGACTCTGATCGATCATGTATGTCGGATGGAACTCCTCTCGGAGCTCCATCCGGGCATCTGCGAGTTCGTTGAAGATCAAGAACAGCTGATAAGGTCGTATCGAACCGGTAGTAAGATCGTCGTCTCCGTACTTGGCATCGTTGAAATGAAACCCGCCGAGTTTGCCCGCCGTTATCAGCCGGGCGACAATCATCTCGATGTTCGTGTTGGGGAGGTGGTGGCCCAGGTCTACCAGACAAGATGCTCTCTCACCAAGTGCCTGAGCGAGCATCAGCGATGAGCCCCAATCCTGAACGACGGTCGAGTAGAAGGTTGGTTCGTAAGGTTTGTGCTCGGTGAAGAGTTTCCAGTCCTCTGGGAGGTGTGTGTAGATCTCCCGCAAGCTTCCGAGAACGCGATCGAAACTGCGCCTGAAGTGTGTCTGCCCGGGGTAGTTCGATCCATCGGCCAGCCAGATCGTGATTGCCTCTGAGCCCAACCTCTGACCGATGTCGATGACGTGAACGTTGTGCGCGATCGCCAAATCTCGAACGGCCGCATCTGTATGACCGAGCGACCCAAATTTGTAGCTGAGTGTTTGCCCGAGTTGGTCCTGAAACGTATTGGAATTCACGGCGTCGAAGCCCAGCCCGAGCTCGCCAGCACCGCCAACCAGTGCCTGGGCATCGTCCGGTTCGTCCCAGGGGATGTGGAGTGAGACGCGCGGGGCCGCTCCAGTCAGGCGGTTGATGACCGAGATGTCTTCCAGCTTCTCGTAGATGTCCCGCGGCTCACCTGGGCCGGAAAACCGTCCAAAGCGGGTGCCGCCAGTACCGAGCGCCCAGGATGGAATCGCAACCTCGAACGTGCGGATCTGCTCTACGACCTGCTCGAAATCGAGATCGCGTTCAGCCAGCCTCCTGCTGAGATACTCGACGTCACGGTGGTGCGCGGGGAGTGCCGTTTGGTTGTTCTGCTGTATTCGCTCGGGGGCAATCAATCTTCCCTCCCGCCTATCGAATCAAGTGGAATTGTGTCTGTCTCCCATCCAGGAAGACCGCGCGGTCGCCAAGGAACACAATGTCCTGCTCTAACGGCAGGCGAAACTCCTGGCCGTCCCACTCAGCAATAGGCCCAGTTACGCTCAGCTCAACGGTGAATCCGCTGTAGGGCACCAAGGCCACATCGCCTCTCCCGGCGTTGTTCTCCTGCTCCCAAGGCAAGCCGATCAGCGGCCCGGGCTCGTGCAGGAAATAGCCGAGCGAATGCGAGTAGATGCGAGGGGTGGGAATTCCTTCCATGCGCGCCGTGGTGAGCATGTTGTTTAGGAGCTGATTTCCGGACAGGCCCGTTCTCAACTCTCCGACGTAGACGTCCTGGAGCCTGTTGCCTTCGACCATGAGTTGCTTGAGGCTTACCGGCGCATCGGTCTCCCCGACCCGGAGCACGTATGCCAACTCCTGATTGTCGGTGTTGTAGTGCATGTACTTGATGCCGACGTCGCAGTGGAGGATGTCGCCCGGGCGGATGATGTTGTCGTTGGGGCCGTGCTTTTCTCTGTCCGCCGCACTTCGACCGCGGATCGACACGAACGGCATGAATGCCAGGTCGAGTCCAAGGTCGGCAGTCTTCTGCCAGTAGTAGTACTTCAGGTCATCTGTGGTACTGACGTTCGGTGTTGCGACCGCGCTCGAGAACATCTCTGCGATGATGTCGTGTGATACGGCAACGGCTCGTTCCCAGACCGCGATCTCCTCCTCGAGGAATGTTTCCGCCCACAAGGTTGCCAGGGGCTCAGCCGATTCTAGCCTCGAGGCGAACTCTGGACCGATGGCGTCGACGAGTCTTCGCTTCAGCACTACAGAAAGACCGCCGGCCACCCACTGGATCTCACCCACGTTGATGCCGATTCGCCGCGGGTTGCGCTCGCGAACGATACGGCCGAGGCATTCCCATTGGCTCTCACCGCGATCGTTGTCACGCACACCTGCGTCCCATGCACCCGCATCCCACACGTTTTCGAACAACCCCTGTGTGTTCGTGCGTGACACATTGAGTCTTTCGACTCCGAGCTCTGGACCGCGGTCGTAGAGCACGAGGATTTGTGTTATTGGTGCCCACTGCTTGTAAGGCATCATCGTCCAGAAGAGAGGGTCGTGATCGTCCTCGTTCCCGGTGATGATCCACATGTCGAGCCCAGTCTCCCTCATCATTCGCGGGAGCAAACGGTCGAGCCGCTTCTCGGTGACATCGAGGACGTACTCCGCCCGTTCGCGGATCGACATGATGTACGGGTCTGGCTCGGTCGGGTTCTGGGGCAGGGCGGGGGCTCCGGCGAGAGCCAGAAAGCTGGCAGCCACAATCGATTGCTTCAGCATGGCCTTCCTCCAGGCGGTTTTGTCTTGCGCCTCAGTACGCGTCGGGTGCTAAGGTACGGGGCGTACATGCCGACGGCTAGTGGAAGCTGTTACGGAAGACCGTTTTTGCAGGTAGATTCCAGTGTAGCGGCGGGGGTGGTGCAACTGGCCACATGGGAGAGTTGATCCGCCAAAATGGCACGCCACAATGCGTGACTGTGCCCCGGCGGATGGATTGCCTTGCAGTTCCTCCAAAGGAGGCCATAATGCGGTTATCCAACCTGATTTTTGCAGTCGTACTCTCGATTGTGCCAATTATGCTCTGGGCGCAAACCACCGAAGACGTGTTACGGCAGCGGATTGCGATGGGGCAGGACGATCCCTCGGCAGACAATCTCGTCCAGGCGGCGGCGGCGGCTCGGTTGCTCGGTGATTATGAACAAGCTGCGGCGTTGCTGGATGAGAGTGTTCGCGCAGTCAGGCAGGTAGAGGATGCCGTCATTTCCAACATGATACTGCTGGAGCTTGCGTCTGGCGGGGGTATTGACGGTGCCTTGCGGGTCTTCCGGGAGGCTCGGAGTCGCGTCAATATGACGCCGCAGGAGATCGGCACATGGGTGAACAACTACCCGGTGCTTCTGAGCGGCGGTGAATTCGATGCGATGATTCAGCGGTTCTCCCCCGACGCGGAGGACCCACTATACCGTTGCAATTGTTACGCGCAGAAAGCGTGGATGCATCGCGTGGCAGGTAGAATGGGCCAATCGAGACTTCACTGGGATTCGTTAGTGACGGCCTGGGAGTCCAGTCCTGTAACTAGTGGTGACGCCGATTTCCAGGCCGATCTCCAGGCCCAATTTGCCCGGAACTATGCCCGGGCGGGTAGGCGCGCAGATGCCCGTCGCAAACTCGAACAGGCGATGAACATGCCGGTTAGTGACGACGCAATGGCAGGGGTGCGCCGTCGCTGGGCACAGGCATATGTTGAATTGGGTGACGTAGAGGCCGCCGTCGAGCATATCGATTTCCTGCTGTCAATTCCCACGCTCATGACAGTCGCCTCGCTCGAGACGCGGGTAACGTGGGCACCGATTAGGGACCATCCAGAGTTTCAGGCTCTGTTGGACCGGCATCGATAGGCTCCAACGAACGTCGCGGCAGGGCCTGCTGTTCAGGCGGGTTCTGCCGCAGCCGCCACTGGTACTTTAAGGGGTCGTGAAACCTGCCGGTCAGCCCGTGAAGAAGAGGTACGCTGCAACTATCGCGACCATCACCGCAACAGATGCTATAACATCACCGACTCCCCAACTGCGCCTGGAATCAACTCGCTGGTTTTCAGTCAGAGTACCAAACGTGAGCCCACTGATTCTCGCATAGTCAGGCTCGCGGGTTGCGTAACTCACGCCGACCATCACGGCGATGCAAACGACGGTGATCACGATGCTGTAGTACTGGAAGAATGTGTTGTTCAATATCCAGAGCAGCGATCCCTCCGCGTACCCGTCTGCTAGAGAGCCGAGTTCGAGCGCGACCGGCGTGTCGATTCCCAATCTGACGAGTCCCATCGCGAACCCGACGCTCATCGCCCACAACGCGCCTTGTGCGTTGAGGCGCTTGAAGAGGACGCCGAGAAAGAACACGACGGCGATCGGCGGGGCAAGGTAAGACTGGACACCCTGCAAATAGTCGTACAAGCCGCGCCCACCCTGAATGACCGGAATCCACGCCAGCCCGATCAGTACCATCACGGTGGTGGCCACTCGGCCAATCCACACGAGTTGGTGCTGGGAGACGTTTGGCCTGAGCCTGCTGTAGAAGTCCATCGTGAACAGCGTCGCGGACGCGTTGAACACACCGGCCAACGAACTCATCAACGCCGCCAGCAGCCCCGCAACCACAATGCCTCGTACCCCCGCAGGCAGCACTGTTGCCACCAGTAACGGGAACGCCTTTTGAGCTTCATCGGTAATTACGTTGCCGTCGGCATCCAGTAGCGCCTGCTGTATCTCAACGCTGCCACCGCTCTCCGCCAAGGCGAAGCAGATCATACCGGGAATTATGAAGATGAAAACGGGCAGCATTTTCAGAAAAGCAGCGAAGATGGTGCCCCGTCGCGCCTGTTGTTCGTTCGGTGCTCCCAGGGCACGCTGAACGATGTATTGATCTGTGCACCAGTACCACAATCCGATCACCGGTGCGCAGAAGAGCATGCTGAGCCAGGGGTAGTTGTCGTTGAAGTACCAGGCCATTCGGACGATCTGCCCTGACGCATCGACCTCTTTCACCGGCGCCCAGGTGCCAGTTACGGCTTCAGGGACGAGGGGCTTCCAGAGATTGAACATCTCGGAGCCTGCGATCTCGCGAAGTGCTCCCCAACCACCGAGCGCCTCCAGGCCAAAGATCGTCACGAGAATCGACCCAAAGACGAGGACCACCGTCTGTAGTGCTTCAGTATACGCAACCGCCCTCAGGCCCCCGACGATGGTGTATATGCCGGTGAATACGATCACGAGAATCGACCCGATCCAGAAGCTGTCGAGAGGACCCACGCTGAGCTCGGGAAGCAAAACGGAAAACACGATGCCACCGGCAAAAATCCCGACCGCGATTTTGGTGAGCACGTATGCAACGAGAGAAATAACCGAAAGGACCCAACGGCTTGTCGAACTGAATCGCCGCTCGAGGAACTCGGGCATCGTGAAAATCTTCGAGCGCATGTAGAATGGCGCGAAGATCCATCCGAGCACCAGGAGGCACCAGGCATGCAGCTCGTAGTGCGCCATGGCCACACCGTCTGTTGCCCCTGATCCTGCCAGGCCCACCAGGTGCTCCGATCCGATGTTGGAGGCGAAAATAGAGGCGCCGACGATCCACCAACTGAGATTCCTGCCGGCGAGGAAGTAGTCGTCTGCGGTGTCCTTGTTTCTCCGAATCACCCACAAGGCGAGAGTGAGCAACAGCGAGAAGTAACCCGCGATCACGAGCCAATCCAACTAGGTCATGACTTGGCTGCTCCTGAGGCTGCGGTGTGGTTACCGTGGCGAGAATCCACTCGCATTGCTATCTACTTCGCACGCGGTCACGAATGTCGATCAGCGATTTCATCACGTTACCCAGTTCCTCACGGTGTCCCGGTTTGCCGAACGCATCGTGCAACTGCTGGTACAGCGAGAAGAGTTCGGCATACGTGCGCGCCGCAGCCCTGCGTGGGCGATACACCTCGCTTTTCACCCCTGTCATTCTACGCTGAGCGGTTGCCACATTCCTGTACGCACCCCCCACCACGGCACCGAAGATTGCTGCGCCGAGAGCGTATGTTTGCCCCGAGCGACTGATTTTCATCGGGCGATTGCAGACGTCCGCGTAGATCTGCATCACGAACTGGTTCTTCTCCGCAATGCCGCCGCAGTTCACCACATCTTTGATGCCGACTCCGTATTCCTCGAGGCGATTGATGATGGTTAGGGCACCGAATGCAGTTGCCTCAACGAGTGCGCGATAGATCTCTGGGGCAGTAGTGTGGAGTGACTGACCGACGATGAGGCCTGTAAGCCTCGGATCTACGAGGACGGTGCGGTTGCCGTTGTTCCAATCGAGGGCCAACAGGCCACTTTCCCCAGGCTGGAGCCTTCGCGCGGCGTCCGACAGATTCTCGTGCGTATCGCCTTTGGCGGTGTAGCGCGACGGTGCGAGCCAATTGGCAAACCAGTTGAAGATGTCACCTACCGCTGGTTGCCCCGCCTCCAAACCATACATTCCCGGGACGATCGACCCGGGTACGATGCCGCACAAGCCGGGCACATCGGCCAGCGGTTTATCCATGGGTGCGACCATCATATCGCACGTGCTGGTCCCGATGATCTTGACCAGTGTTCCCGGCTTGATGCCCGCGCCCACTGCACCTGCATGAGCGTCGATGGTGCCTACGGCCACTGGGATTCCAACCGGCAGACCAACCTTCTTTGCGATTTCCGCACTCAGTCCACCCGCAGCCTGGTCCGAAGGCACAGCTTGCCTGGCAAATCGCAGTCGAAGCGGGACGAGCTCGGGGTCGAGTGAAGCCAGGAATGGTCTAGAAGGTAGACCGCCCCAACCGTCGTGGTACATGCCCTTATGCCCCGCTGCACAGATGCCACGAGGCATGGTGTGTGGGTCGGTGTTGCCGGTGATGAATGCGGGAATGAAGTCAGCCTGTTCGACCCAGGCGTATGCCGCGTTGAAGACTCCCGGAGCACTACGCTTGCAGTGCAAGATTTTGGACCAGTACCACTCGCTGCTGTACGTCCCACCGCACTTTGCCAGATATCGATGGCGGTGCTTCGCCGCCTTTGCCGTTATCTCGGCCGCCTCTGCATGTGAAGTGTGGTCCTTCCAGAGCCAGGCTTGTGCAGCGAGGTTGCCCTCGAACTTCGGGTCCAATGCCAACGGCATTCCGGTGCGGTCGACTGGTATGGGTGTCGATCCCGTGGTGTCAACTCCGATGCCTACTATATTCTCGACTCTGAATCCACGTTTCTTCTTAGCCGCAGCAACCGCACGCCTGACGGATGAGTAGAATCCGTGGATGTAATCACCTGGATTCTGGCGAGCGACGTTTGGGTCCTTTGGGTCGAAGAGAATTCCGGCATCTCCGCTCGGATAGTTGCTGACATGGGTGGCGACTTCTGAGCCGTCGGCTATATCGATTATCAGAGCGCGAACGCTGTTGGTACCGAAATCAACTCCGATTGCGAACCGTCGAGGCGATCTGGTAACCATCCTACCTCCGTATGGGCGTGAGGGCCTCTGTCTGGGTCGACTACGCTTTGAAAACTCTTTGATCGGGATCAGAACAGCGCGATTTTGACTGCATCCGGCTCGCCGATGGCTTCCTCGATAGAGAGCCGTACCCCCGAGACCGTGACGGGTCCGATCCGATCTAGCTTGCGATAGCCGATGGTCGTACCGCGCGACAACTCCCTCCACTCCCCATCAACCATCCCGTTGAGCGTGTATCGTGCCACCGACTGCCCGTTGGCGATGTCCTCCCGGAGGTCGGCCACTGAGATCTCTGTTGGCCGTCCTGAATCGACATAAGGGAATCGATCCAATGCGAAGATGGCGTCCAGCCGCTCACGCATCCCGTGTAGCCGATCCACGTCGGTGGAATGAAATGGCCCGCCGCGAGTCGGAGGTACGTTGAGGAGCAGCTTGGAGTTCCTCCCAACTGAAGTGAAATAGAGATCGGCTAGTTGGTCGACCGACTTCACTCTTTCGTTTTCAGCAGGGTGATAGAACCAACCGGGGCGAATCGAGACATCGGTTTCACCTGGACGCCACACGGTACCCCGCGGATCACCGTGCTGAAGCTGGTGCATGACGTCGTCACCCGTAGCGCCAGGGTAGGGAACGACGGTGGGGTCGACGGTCGACCAGTTGGTATCACCAGCGACGCCAATCTCATTCCCGATCCACCTCACGTCTGGCCCAGCGTCTGAAAACATCACGGCATCCGGTTGAAGCCTCCGAACGAGGCCCCAGTAACGATTCCAGTCGTATTCCTGGTGGCGTCCGTTTGGACCCTCGCCGTTTGCACCGTCGAACCACACTTCGTGAATCGGACCGTAGCGTGTCAGGAGCTCGGTGAGTTGGTCGCAGTAGAGATCGTTGTAGCGAGGCGAGTCGCCGTACACGGGAGAGTTTTGGTCCCAAGGAGACAGATACAAACCAGCGCGCAATCCCTCGGCTGCGCACGCATCGGTGAATTCGCGCACTACGTCGCCTGCCCCATTACGCCAC
>CAZFHS010000042.1:0-59155 GCA_964518955.1 uncultured Gemmatimonadaceae bacterium
AACACCCCGTGTTGTCTACCTATGCCCGCTTGACTCCGGAGGCCTTATAGGTGTTGGTCTGTTCGCCTACGGTGATCGGCTCCATGTCGCCGCGAACGATGGAGTTGTACCACACGCTCGAATCAGCCCCAATGGTCACGTCCCCCACGACAACGGCACCTGGGGCAATGAATACAGAAGGATCGATCACGTAGCGATTACTGTCTGGGACGAAATCGAACGTTTACCCTGAGCCACGCCTCCACGGGTCGACCGTCTTTCAACGCGGGCGTGTACTGCAGGCTGTCTCTCACATATCGCATTGCAGCTGCTACGAGTTGGACAGCGGCGGTCTGCCTTCGCTGTCGCATCACTGAGAGCCCTCTCCCGTCGGTTCCAACCCTAACGGTGACGCTTACCGGTTGAAGCTCGCCATTGTAGCCGGCAGGAGCGTACGGCCGAGCGACAGTCGTCGGGGAAGGCGGAGAGTCATAGCACAAATCGCTTCGGAAATACTCCAACCCGGGTGAGTCCGTATTGCAGTCTACTGCGGGAGGGCGCTGCCGAGGTGGTGGCGCCACCGGGGTTGTCGGCCCCGTCGGCTCTCGCTGTGCTGGCTGCTCAACCCGGGCCATAGTCACAGGTGTGATCGTTGTTTGTCCGCGGGCCACCTGAACTGTCTGCTCGAACTTCTCATATCCCTCTCGTTCAATTTCGATCTTGTACGAGCCTGCATCTAGTTCCATCGAGTCGCCGGACACGGCTTCGCCATCGATCAACAACCGTCCGCCTTCAGGCGTTCGAACTACCAACGTGCCTTGGTTCGTCACTACGACCGGCCTATCCTCTGCGGTCGCGGTGGCAGTATCTGGGAACTCCGACGAGGCAATGCCTGCCGAATCGGTTTGCGCCAACGAGTCGTTGGGATCAGCTGTAGCCAGCAGAACGGAATCCGCGCCAGCTAGGAGCGCAGAGTCAGACGGCAGGTCTGACCGAGGAGTTGCCGGTTCGACAGCCTGAGTCTGCGTCAGAAACGGCAGCGGCCATTGGGCATCGAGAAAGTAGTACCAGTACCCACCTGCCCCACCACCTCCCACCACCAGGAAAAGCAGCACACCAATGAGAACTGCCTTCGTCTTCTTCTTGGGCGCAACTTCAGCCGACGGGGAAGTGCGCGGCATGGGAGTCGTTGGCGTGCTGGGTGTGGCAGCTCTTGGTTCAGGTTCGGGTGCCTCAACAGCTTGCGGAAGTACGGTCGTCGGTATGTCGGAGAACGTGGCCTCTGTGGCGTGCGTGAGCACCGGCCCACCGCGCTCCAGCTTCGCAACCAATTCTTCAGCCGTTTGGTACCGATCCTCTGGGGACTTCGCCATCATGCGTTCGATTGTGTCGTACAAGGAACGCTGCTCGGCGGTGTCCATCTCAGGTTCCGGTAAATCCTCCATAATGTGCTTGTAGCCGATGGAGAATGAATCTTCACCGTCGAATGGCACGACGCCCGCGAGGCACTGGTACGCTACGACTCCGAGCGAGTAGATGTCGCTACGACCATCCAGAGTCTGCGCACGCGCCTGCTCCGGGCTCATGTAATGAGGAGTGCCTATCGACATCCCGGTGCCGGTGAGACGCGTTCCGGACGCCGCCTTTGCTATCCCGAAGTCAGTCAGGATGGCATTGGCCGACTCATCGAACATGATGTTGTCGGGTTTGATATCTCTGTGGACGATTTCGTTCTTGTGTGCGTACCCAAGAGCGCTCGCCGTCTGAATCAGGATCTTGCGGATTTCACCCGGTGGGAGCTTACCTCGCTTTCGGAGTTGCTCCGAAAGGGCTTCGCCGCGCAAGAACTTCATCACAAAGAAGATCACACGGCCCTTTTTGCCCACTCTGTATATCGGGATGATGTTGGCGTGTTCTAGTTTCGCAGACGTTCGCGCTTCGCGTTGGAAGCGTTCTACGAACTCCGCATCGAACGCGAGCGAAAAGGGGAGCACCTTTACAGCTACTTCCCTATCGAGTCCCTTCTCCCGCGCCTTGAACACGATCGCCATTCCGCCGCGACCGAGTTCGTCCAGAATTTCATATTCATCTTTGAGCGCAGCACGGACCTGGGCTACCTCGGTCTGCTCGGATGATTCGACAACAGCTGCCAGCGGTGTGGTAGCGGCTAAGTCGAGTCCGCAGGAGGGACAAAACTTTGCAGAATCTTGGTATTCGGTGCCGCATCGCGAACAGAACATGCGTGCTCTCCCCTATCCTTGGCAGTATAGGGTATGGCATCGGAGGGTGCAAGCGGCTTCAGAAAGCTCGCCCAAAGGCGACATAGTACCTGACCGAGCCGCGTGACGTATCGAGCCAATCGGTGAGCGCGACGGCCGCTCCCAACCGTGTCTTCATGGCAAACCCCGCACCCAATCCCAGATCGACAGCTACTTCGCCTCCCACATCCCTCATCGAGGTGACATCGATCGCGTCTCCATCGTTCCATCCGCTCCCGGCTTCACCGAACAGGTTGAGCGACAACCGGTCCAGAAACACCGGTAACTTGGGAACGCCACGCGCGACCAAAACGAGCGGCATGCGTAGCTCAGCCACACCGACTACGGCGCGCGTAAAACCACCGCGCGAGCTGTAACCACGCATTTGGAATCTGCGTCTGCCGCTGCCCAGGGCCGTTCCCGGTATCAACTCCACGATGTCTCCGGACTCACCGCCGACGGAGAATGAAGTTGGGGCGGTACCACCGGTTATGCCGGCAGCAACATTCGCGGCCAAGACCCAACGCGAAAACCCCGGAAGAGGTAGCGCCAAGTACCCAGCGACCTTGCCTCGCGCTTCGTAAGACCAGAGGTCGGTATCACCCGTATGCCAACGTCGCAGCAGCATCGTCTCCAAAGAGACCCCATCTTCCGGGGATATGGAGAGGCTAGGCCTCGACAGGTGAGACAAACCCGCTGATATCGCGCCGCCGGCAAAGGTCGGGTTACGGGGAGTGAACGGGAGTGGCTCACTACCTTCGTTCACTATCACGTCACGCTCCACGAATCCCCGAAACCTGAGTTCTGCCCCAGTCCTCCAGCGCCGCCATTTGCGTCTGACCCCTAATTCCGCCGCGCGCTCCCTGAACGAAGCAGGGACAACTGACCCCTGGTATAGGAAGGGATCGTAGTCCCAAGTCTGCCCAACGGCGGCATCTATGGTCCACGACTGCCAGCGCCGATGGGAGTAGTACAATACGCCCTCCATGCGCCCGGTCTCTGGCGATGCAGCAACGATTGCACTGTAGCTGTTGCGACCAATGGGATCGACACCAACCGTCAGTGCACCGATGTATGCACCCGTGGGACCTTCATCATGGGCTATGGGAATCCAGAAATGCGGCCTGAGTGCCGGCCACGGAGAATAGCTGCTCTCGCGCACAGAAACGTCTGATGGAATGAACGAAGAGACTGTGTCTACGCGAACACTCGGTTCGGCCGGGCCGAGTACATCCAACTCTTGTTGCAGCAATGCGTGACCATCCCCGAGCACCGTCGAGAACAGAATCGTACCGTCGCCTACAACCGCGGGTTGGCGAGCGCCAGTCGGTTCGTTCGTGAGTTGATATGTGCGCCCGGTCAAAAGATCGTAGGAGTAGATTTGTGGCAGGCCGCTGCGCTCCGAGGAAAACAAGAGCGATTGCCCGTCCGATGACCAGACTGGGTCTGCGTCCAACGAGGCATCGCTGGTAACCATCGTGGCTTCCCCGGGTCTGCCGGAGGGCCAAAGCACGATGTCCCATCTTTGATTCGAATGGCGTGCTGCTGCGACCCATGCGGCATCCGGCGATACCGCTAATCGGCCCCAGTCAGACGATGGCCCTGGTGTTGGGAAAGGCGTTATTGTCTGGTCCGGGTAGCGGATTGCCCCGACTGTTCGACCTCTCGGTTCGAGGCTCACCAACCCGACTCTGCCATCGCCGGTCGAGAACACATCTGTGTGGCGTGCTCCGGTTGATACCCGTTCCCACTCTTGGCCGGGATTCCACCTGTAGATATCGCTTCTGATGGTTACCGGAGAAGAATATTCCAGCTGAGCCACGAACAACGTGTCACCGACCCAGGCCATTCCCTTAGAAGATGTGACACGGTGTGACGCCACATCTTCTCCCGTCCTCAGATCTCTGATCACGATCCGCGGTGTACTCTTGCCGTCGAAGTACCTGAAGCAGATGCGCGTACCGTCTGGCGAGACCCGTGCATCAGGCCCAACACGAAGACCACGCTCGAGCACACGACGCTCACCCACAGACGGCGCCAATGGCTGCTCGAGCCTTCTCCATCCGTCGCCAACAGACTCGCCTCCGGCGCCCTTCAGGGGTCTGGACACGTTGAACGCGATCAACTGACGAGAAGTCCGCTCTATGAACCTCGGTACGACCGAGTCACCGAACACGGTTCTCTGACGATCGAAGAAGCGCCCGCCCCAAGCATATGGGCGAGTGCCGGCGGGCCAAACCCTGTTCACTCTAACTGCATCGCCCGAGGTGGGCCACGTACCGTCGCGCGCGGTGGCACCCAACAGTTGGGTGTGATAGGCACCTCGCACCCTGCCAGCCTCGGTGAATCGAGATTCGTAGTATGTCGCGACGCCCTCTGAAACCCAACCTGGCTGATAGGTATTCGGGAAGAGGCCCGGCGCACGGCCAAAGAGTTTCTGCAAAATCCGCCAGATACCATCGGAACGATCCAGATGAAAGATGTGCGTCAGTTCGTGCGTGATCACCAAACGAAGCCAATCGTCATAGACGCCAAGTGGGCCGGACGTCGCTGGCGGCGCGAGATTTATGGTCAGTCGATTCGACGGAAATACCGTCGCGAGTCCGTTCGAGAAGTCCACGGCATCGTTCAACACGAGGTCGATGCGCCCTCTTGGAGGTTTCAGTTCCGTAGACAGTGCTCGGTACGCGCGCTCCGCCTCGCGAGCTGCACTCAGAGCGTGGCTAGCATGATCGGCCTTGGCGTGAATGCGAAAATGCTCTGTGTGCCAGGTTCTCCAATTGCCGCTGGGATCTACCTGGCCCACGGCTGGTGATGGTAACGCCGACACAGCGACGAGCAACAGAACGGCGGTTGCGACTATTCTCACGTCAGTTGGCTGTGGCATCCCACTCCCTCAAGAACGTCGCGATGCCCTCCAGAACTCCCCTCGCGTACCGCCATTGGCCTTCGTCGCTGACGAGCATTGCCTCCTGACCTGGAATCATCATGAACAGGCCTTCGGTGAGCGCGGCCGGCATCCAAGTGGTCCTGACAAGCGCCAGGTTGCCGCGTCCAAACCCGAGATCTCGAACTCCAAACTGTCGTACCAGCGAACGGTCTAGCTCGCGTGCGAGATTCGCGCTGCGCGGATAGAAGTAGTACACGCTAGTCCCGTTGTTCGTAAACGGATTTACGCCGTCGGGCAGTGCGTTGGCGTGAATCGACACCATCAGTTCTGCATCAGCTGTTTCGGCAGCATCGATGCGTTCGTACAGACCCATGGGAGCATCGGAATCCCGGACCAGAATCGCATTCGCACCGTATTGCTCCAAGAGCTCTGCAACCTTTCGCGCAACTCCGAGGTTGACGTCTGACTCTTGTGCTCCTGTGGGACCAGTTGCGCCACCCGGTGGGTGACCTGCATCAACGGCGATGGTGCGCCCCTCCAGAGGCCGCCGCGGATCGATAATTGGAGGCCTGCGAATCTCGAGCAGCAGGTCGTTGCCGCTCCATCTCGTGCGATACCCCCAAACTCGAGAGGTCAGTCGAGCCTCTATGACAGTCTCATTCTCTTTTGGCTGGCCGAACGAAATCAGTTCGACAAATGGGTCTGTGCCACCGTATTGAATCCAATCGATATCAGCCGCAACACCGTAGAGAGTCACTTGTACTGAGGAATCCCCTTCATCCACCAGGAACGGTACGCGCGACGACAGAGGCACCCTCAGCACCACTGATTCTTCGCCCAGTATCAACCTGAGTGACCTAGCCACCCCACCTGGGGGCGGAGTTCCCGGCGGGAGAGGATACACGCCCGATTCGTCCACCCAGGCAGAACTGGTTTCCGATAGTTGCAGCCGTACCTGATCGTCCCACCTGCCCGAAACGCGAGCTACCGTGCCATTCGGGAAGAACCAGTGATACGTACCCCACGGCGATGGCCTGCCCGCTAGCAAACCGTCCGTGAGGCCGGTACCTGCCTGATCGTCATGCACCACAACCAAGAGAGGATGGTCTTCGTCTACCAAACCAAGCCGTAGTGGCCACCTGGCACGGGCTGTATCGGTTCCTAGCACTGCCTCGACAACGAACCACGTCGAATCGGTGGGTTCGGGAAGAAAGTCAGGTGCCATTACGATATCGGGGTCAGGGCCGAGTCTTCCGGTCCACCACGCCACATAACGATCGGTATCTGCACGCTCGGTGCGACCATCTCTCGCTTCCGTAGAGAATGCAAGCGCACCCCATGCTTGCTCAGACGGTGTCGTGTCGGGAAGGAAAGGCATCAGTTGGCCGTCTGGAGCGTGGGCCATCACCATGGACCCTGGGGTCGCCCGCAAGGCCAATCGAACACCTTCGCCCTGTCTGATCCAACGATCTCCCCGTGGCGAAAAAGAGGTAGAGTCGATCCAGACAGTGCCGCCGTGCCTCGCCCCGCCATTCGCGATTGGCGCTAGGAGTACAGCGCATGTCGTGTCAGCGCCACTACTAGCGACGATATGAAATTGTGCAACTGAGTCGCCCGGCAGACTGACCCAGGCTATCCAACCTCCAGATGGATAGATGGGCACAGGCTCCCCATTTACGGTCAGTTCCGCGTCAGCTCTCCCGACAGACCCGAATATGAACGTCGAATCGCTGCTCTGAATGGTGTAGCCTTCGCGAGCCCGCATGACGTTGGACTCTCCTGCCTGAACCCTGCCGTCATCGACTGGAGGATAGACAATAGACAAAAACAGCGGTCCGATTAGTGCTGGAGGGGGCGCTAGCGGCGCGAATGGACCGGTCGGCATCGGGCTAAAGGAGGGCCCAAATACGGTACATCCTGAAACCACGAAGCAGATCCAGCAGGTCAAGAACATTGCGGCGAGACGTGGCATGGTCGCGGAACCTACATAAATTCAATGAGGTACGTCAATTTGGTTTAGTTGACCGCCATTTTTCTAGACAGTAGATTGGCAATTCCGCCCTTCGACTATGATAGGAGCCATTCGTCACGTGCCAACTTGTACTCATTGCGGCCGTGAGAACGATGAAGCGTCCCCGTTTTGCGGCGACTGTGGAATGGCCTTAGGCCCGCCACCGGACGCTGCCGCCCCCAAGAACGCAAGTATCGCCGACAGTATGCAGCCACCGCTCACGAACAAACCGGTTACGGGAGGACCAGCCGTGTGCCCCGACTGCGGTGCACAGCGTGTCGCGGGCCTGCCGTTTTGTCCATCCTGTGGGCGGCAGGTCTCCGCGCAGATGGAGGGTGTGCCGTGTTGCGAGAAATGCGGTACGCCGATAGTTAGTGGCGCACAATTCTGCGCCGCCTGCGGAATGGGGATTGGACCCGTTCCAGATGGTCAGCCGCGCACATCGGCGTACTCGACGCATCAAGCCGCTGGTCTGGGAAAGATCGTTGTTTTGTCTGAGACCGGGGAGACACTCGAACTGCGCTCCCTCGCTGGGAAAGAGACGACGATAGGACGAGAGGGAGCAGACATCGAATTCAATGACGATCCCTTCATGTCACCTCTGCACGCCAAAATCTCAGCAGCAGAAGGAGTGTACACCTTACGCGATCTCGGTAGCCGGAATGGAACCTGGATGTTCATCTCCGATCCGCACCGGCTGGACGACGGTGACCTGGTATTGGTCGGTTCGCAAGTGCTCCTGTTCCGACGGCTGGGTTATCCAGGGCCACAGCCCCCAGAGAGCGATGCGACGCGACGGATGGGTAGCCTCGTACCGAGTGCCGACATCGCCCGGCTAGTGCAGTTGCGTAGCGACGGCTCTCAGCGAGATACCGTGCACCTTTCGCCCGGCAGGCACCTCGGAATCGGGAGAGAGAGAGGCGACTGGGTGTTTCCGTATGACCCCTCCATGAGCGGACTCCACGCAGAGATTCGATCTGAGGACGCGGACTTTGTTCTTTGCGACGCAGGCAGCAGGAATGGCGTAGCCGTATCAGTCAGAGGCAGAGTGATGATTGAACCGGGTACCAGACTACTGGTTGGGGACAAGATGATCCGGCTGGAGGCTCCTTGAAGATCTGTACGACGTGCGGCGCAGAATGGCCTGACGAAACGAAATTCTGCCCCAAAGATGGCTCCGCGCTCAAGGCGGCCGGCGGCGAGGAAAGCCTCGTCGGCGGAGTCTTGCAGAGCTATCACATCACAAAGAAGCTGGGTGAGGGGGGGATGGGCGCCGTATACCTCGGCGAGCACGTCAAGATGGGTCGCAAGAGTGCGATCAAGGTGATGACCGAATCGCTTGCGAAAGACACGGACGCGATCGCACGGTTCAATCGTGAGGCAGCGAACGCCGCTAGCATCAACCACGTGAACGTGTGCGCCATTTACGACTTCGGTGAGACGTCTGACGGTACGATCTTCCTGGCAATGGAGTACATAGAGGGCGAAGCACTCACGGATTTAATAAAGCGTGAAGGCCCTCTCGACTTGCAGCGTGCAGGTACAATCCTCAAGCAGACTGGGGACGCTCTCCAAGCAGCTCACGAGTTGGGCATCGTCCACAGAGATCTGAAGCCCGACAACATAATGATCGCGAAGGCACGGGACGGGTCCGACCTCGTGAAGGTTGTGGACTTCGGAATCGCGAAGGCCATGGGTGGCGAGGAAGGTCAGAACGTCACGCGCACTGGCTTGGTTGTTGGAACTCCCGAGTATATGAGCCCCGAACAATTGTCGGGCGACAAGCTGGACGGGCGCAGCGATGTGTATTCGCTGTCTCTCGTGTTTTTCCGGATGATCACCGGCACGCTACCCTTCCAGGCAGACAGTGCTCAGGAAGTAATGATCAAACGGCTCACAGACGATCCTACGCGCCTTGCTGAGGCTCACCAAGGCGGCGCTTTCCCGCCGCAGCTCCAGGCGGTAATGGATCATGCAATGGAGCGAATGCCCACCGATCGCTACGCCACGGCCGAAGAGTTCGCAAGAGAAGCCATAGATGCGTGTGCAGGTGCCCAGGTAGCAGATCCCGCGCCGCCGATAGACACACAGGGCGCGACTCAGCTGCTCGACACTGGCCCCTCCGACCCTGCGGTCACGGAACAGCTACAGAAGACCAGACTATCTGAAGCTCAGGCAACCGTAGCGATGACTGAGCTGGAAGATGAGGCAACAGCCGAGGCTGAAGCGGTAACAGCTGCAACGGAAGTGTCGGGCGACGCGCAACCGCATACACCAGAAACACCAATGCCTCAGGCAAAACCCGAGGCAGCAAAGAAACCTCCTTTTCTCGCGATTGCGGCGTCGGTTGTAGTCGTGGGGATAGTGGGAGGGGTGGGCTATGTGACGCTCACCGGCGGTGAGAGTGGAGATCCGGGACCGGGCAATGACAGTGCCGCCGTTGCCGCCTTGTTGCCTGGTGGCGATGACAGCACGGGTACTGCTTCGAATCCTGAGACAGGATCTGACGACACAGAGACCACGCCACCCTTGCAGCCTGATAATCAGGGGCAAAATCCAGTTGAGAGCAATACGAACTCTACGCCCCAGCCGAACGCCGACAGCTTGGCATTAGAGCTGCGGATAGAGGCAATCATCGAAAATATTCTCGAACCGGAGACAGTTGCGCAGGCCCGGGCTGACGCGAATGCGATATTCGCGGATCCGAATGCGAATGCGATTCAGAGAGCCCAGGTAGCGTTCCAACTGGCGGTATCGTACGATCCAATAATGGATCTGGATGGTTCTTCGCAGGTGATGGCCTGTAGGTGGATTGGCAGAGCCCTTGAGAATGCTGCGGCAAACAGGCAGTATTTGGACTTCCAACAGGGAAAGTGCAACCTGTGAACCTCTTCGGACGCAAGAAACAGCGAACACAAATCTCGGTCTTCGGCAAGACCGATGTAGGCTGCACACGCGATCACAATGAGGATTGTTTCCTCGTTGCTGATCTTACCGCAAAGAAGGCATCACTCCTCCCGGAAGTCCGCGACCACGAAGTAGGGCGAAAGGGTTCGCTGCTCATAGTCGCCGACGGAATGGGCGGGGCGGCGGCGGGTGAAGTCGCTAGCGAGATGGCTACCGAGGTCGTGTTCGAGCATCTGCTGGGCACCTGGCTCGACGACGAGGAGGATACGCCGCAGCAATTCGCCTTCCGGTTGCGCGAGTCGGTCGAGGAAGCCAATCGAAAAATCCATGCACACGCCAAGGCCAACCCCGAGATGCGCGGCATGGGTACGACCATGACTGCCGCAGGGGTGCTAGGCGATCATATCTACATAACTCAAGTCGGCGACTCCAGGGCATACCTCGTTCGCGAGAGCGAGGCAACTCAGATCACCAAAGATCAGTCGCTGATGCAACGCCTCGTTGACGCGGGCGAACTCACTGAAGAGGAGGCCGAACGCAGCGAGCGCAAGAACATAATTCTCCAAGCCCTCGGCCCGGATGCGCGTGTGCGCGTCGACTTGACTCACCAGGCCATTTGCCAGGGTGATGCTGTGCTTCTCTGTTCCGATGGGCTTTCAGGTTTGGTGAGCAAAGAAGAAATCGCAAAAGCCGTATCTCAAGACAAAGATCTCGTGCAGGTTTCCGCAGACCTCATTGCACTCGCGAACCAGCGCGGCGGGCCCGACAACATTACGGTCGTGGTTGCGCGGTTCGGTGGAAACGGCCTCGCCGAACCAGGTGACGGAGAGGAAGTAGGACACGAGGTCTACCCGCTCACCGACACTGAATCGACTACTGAACCCGTCCCCGTCTACAAAGGCAGTGAGCCGCCCAAACCGCAGGCATCTTCCATGATAGCTGCGGGGACTGCGGCGGCAGCGATCGTAGGTGCTGCCCTCGTCTTGACGGTGCTATGAGCAGCCACAGGTGAAGGCCCAGTTCCATGTTCTGTCCGGTAGCCTTGCGGGGCAGGTGTCCGTTCATTCCGAATCGCAGATCGAAGTAGGTCGACACCCATCGTCCCATCTGCAGTTCGACCCGGAGCGTGAATTGGATGTATCGGGTCGCCACGCAATCATCACACTCAAAGACAATCGGTGGATGATCCAAGACCGTGGCAGCATGAACGGGACTTTGGTGAACGGCCATCCGATTACCGGTGAGACGGCGCTGGGAGACACAGACCAGATCAGGTTTGGACCAAACGGGCCGCTGGTAGAATTCAGACTGGTAGCCGACGGTACGCCTGACGGGATCCATGAGCCCCCAAAGGAAAAGCAGACCCAAGAACCTCCTAGAAAGGCACAAAGGCCAACCGGCAAAGCGGCTGTTCGCAGGCCAACAGCTGAGAGGCCAGCGCCAACTCCGCAATCACCTCCTTCGAGAAACACGGAACAACGGGTCCGTATTGAAGTCGGCCGTCAAACCCGGCGGTTGCGGGCGATGACCGTCGTCCTCTTCGTGGTGCTCCTGGCGGTTGCTGGTGCTTTCTTCTACCAGACAGACCGGCAGCGCCGCCAGCGAGAAGCCGACATAGCAGCTCTCGAGGCTCGCACAGACAGCATTCTTGCAGCCGCAGCTGCGGCCATCAGTGCGCTCGAGGGGGAAGTCGAGGGGCTCGGAGCTGCGCTGAGGCAATCACAGACCGCCGTGGGCAGCTTGAGAAGCAACCTCGCTGCGGCGCAGGCAGCTGGCAGCGAACAAGAAGTTGCCGAACTCCGGAACCAGCTGGCAGATGCAACGCAGGCACTACTGAACCTCGAAGCTGCGGCCGACGTAGACTATGGCTCGATCGTCGACGCGAACCAGCGGGCGGTTGCCCTCATATGGGCGGACTTCGGTGGCGGGAATATTCAGATCGGCACCGCCTTCGCGGTACGGTCTGACGGAACTATGTTGACCTGTCGCCATGTGGTGGCCGGCGAAGATGGGTCCGCCCGGCCACTTCGTCTCGCCATCAAGTTTGCTGACTCATACCAGGTGTTCCCGGCGCAACTCCGCGCCGTCTCGAATGAAGCCGACCTCGCGATCGTCAAAGTCAATATCCGCGGCGGAGTACCCACCGTCCAAGGCCTGAATGAACGATCGGACACTCTGAGGGTGGGCGATCCGGTGGCCGTGATCGGTTTCCCGATGGGAACAGACCTTCCTATGACAGAAGCCGGGCAATCGCGCACGATCGCCCGGACCTCATTCACCGCAGGGTCGGTGTCGAAGGTGCTTCCCGACTTGATCCAGCTCGACGGCTACGGGGCACGAGGTGCCAGCGGGAGCCCCATATTCGATCGACACGGTCAGGTCGTCAGCATACTCTACGGAGGCGAGCCGGGATCGGGGGGAAGAATCGTCCTGAGCGTGCCCACCAGTTACGCCCTCACTCTGCTGGAATCACAACCATAGCCGAGTCACGCCGGAGGCGGATCGCCGGCAACTGCTCTTACGCTTCCACCGTGTTCATCCAACAGGCGTTGGGCAGTCGCTGCATCGATATCGCGGCGCAGCATGACAATCGCCACCTTCACGCTGCCTGACGCTCGTTCGATTGCCAGGCGGGCTTCTGATCGGTCTACCGCACACGACTCCATCACGATTCTCTCACCGCGGTCGATCAACTTGTTGCTCAGTGCCGTTAAATCGACCATGAGATTACCATAGGCTTTGCCCGCTCTGATCATCGCCCCGGTGGTGATTGTGTTCAAGATCATTTTGGTGGCGGTTCCGGCCTTGAGTCGAGTGGAGCCGGTTAGGGCTTCTGGGCCAACCTTCGCGACAATCACCGCAGTGCAGACGGCCGTCATCCTTTCGGGAGGATCCGTGCATGTCAAGAAGGCTGTTGTCGCACCACATTCATCGGCTCGTACGATAGCCGCGTTCACATATGCGGTCGTCCCACTCGCAGCGACACCGATGACCACGTCTCGCGCCCCAACATCCAATGCGTCGATCGCCGCTGTTCCAGCCGCCTCATCGTCCTCGGCGCCCTCTTGGCTTCGGGTCAGGGCATCGTTGCCTCCGGCAATGATCCCGCGCACCAGCTCCGGATCCGAGCCGAACGTGGGAGGGCATTCTGACGCGTCCAAAACGCCGAGGCGGCCACTCGTACCAGCACCGACATAGATCAGCCGACCGTCATTGCCGAACGCCTCAACCACCAGGTCGATTGTGCGGGCCACCTCTTCACGTGCCTCGTACACAGACGCCGCGACCGTCCTGTCTTCGGCGTTGAGCAACTCAACGATCTCCACTGACGATGCGACATCAATGTCCACCGTGCGCGGATTGCGTTGCTCGGTCATGCGAGGATCGCGATAGTCGTGGCTGCTGTTCACGGAGATGGCAGATTCAAGTCTGGCGATATTTCGAGTAATACGCGATCAGCTTGTAGACGAGCTTCGCTGATAGTACATCCGGAGCCGTGATGCCTGGTGTTGGAGCCAGCTCCACCACGTCGCACCCCAAGACGTTCTTTTCCGCAAAGACGCATTCCAACAGTTGGAGCGTTGGATACCACTCCCCTCCACCGGGCTCGGGTGCACCTGTCGACGGCACCAGCGATGGGTCAAAATAGTCGATGTCCACTGTCACATACACATCGTCGCCGAGAGCACTCACCGCCCTATCGATCCAGTCGTTCGACTGGAGTTCATGGCCGAATACTACGGGGATCTCTTTCTCCCTCACCAATGCGCGTTCCTCCGATGTCATCGACCTCACACCCACCGGAACGAGGCTCACCCGGTCGTGCACCATGTGCATCGCACAAGCATGCGAGTAGGGCGTCCCGTCATATTCCGCCCGCAAGTCCGTATGCGCGTCCAGCTGAAGAACTGACAGCTGCCCATCGGTCATTCGATCCGCATGCGCTCCAATGGCAGGACCCGAAATGCTGTGCTCTCCTCCGAGCACGATCACAAACTTGCCGGCCTCTAGAAGCAGATCGACCGCTTTCTTGAGTTCGTCGAGAGCGTCACCCGGCCCGCTGTCAGGCAGAACCAGCTCTGGCAGTGTGTGAATTCCAACCTCGTACGGTTCGGAATCCAACTCGTGGTCGTACAATTCCAGAAACCGGGACGCGTGAATGATTGCGCGCGGCCCATTGCGGGTCCCCGTCCCGTAGGATACGGTTGCCTCATAAGGAACTGGCAGGACGACAACGGGACAGTCTTCAAAGCGAGAGTCGGCAGGCGGGATTCCGAGGAACGAATCGGGTGGCCCCCACGGAAGTCTTTGCAGTTCGGCGGGCAGTCCTTGGGGTGCACCCCTATCTCTAAACTCGTTCATCCGCAGAATACCACAGCGCTGACTACGGTGACCCACTTGCCATCACTTTTTGTTTCCGCAGTACATGAGACGTTTCTCGTCTTGACGATCTTGCCAGACAATTTCCACTGCTCCTTTCGTTCATCCCAAGCCTGGTCGGGATCGAACGGGACACCGAGTACGGTGGCCAACATGCTTGCTGCCAGGTCTTCGGCGTAGTCGCCCGCAGCCGAGCGACGCATGCCGAATGCGTGGTGCTCCGATATGTAACCATACTGCTCGGGATTGGCCGGAATCGCTACGCCAATCGACGCGGTTGCCTTCCTGGACGGTTCGTTGGTCGCTGCCTCGGCAACCACAGCGAAAGTGATTTGACCTGGACTCAGACATTCGAGCCCTTTGTCGCGAGAGATCATCCGACAGTGTGGCGGCCAAATGGAACTCACACGCACCAGGTTGTACTGTGCAATGCGGGCGTGGCGCAACGCCATCTCGAAGCTGGTCAGCTTCTCCTTGTGCCTACCGACCCCTTTGGTGAGAAACGCCTGGGTGGGGATGAAGTTGCGCGAGTCGATCATCGGCGTCGTCTCCGAACAGTTATTCCTGCCGTCAGACTGTCAAACGGCCTCGGCTGAACCGTCACCATACCAGAGTTCAGTGGTTATCTCCACCGGTGGTTCGGCTTCACCCGCCCTGTCCCGCACACCTTGCAACACATCCTCGAGTACGGTAACCGGGCTCTCACCTACTTCTTCGATTGATACTTTGCCGTGTCCTTTTTCCCGGCCCCGTACGATCATCATGTAGCTTGCCGTGAATATACGTCTGCGCAGATCATCGGTTCGGCAAGATATCACCGCAGCTCCCCACTCACGTTCCTCACGCCTGACTGGCTGGAACAGCCAAATTCTTTCTATGTCGTCTGTGTTCACCTGCGCGGCAAGAGCCTCTGCCACGCGCGCCCACCCCGGACCAATGCCCGGCCCAGGTAGAACAGAGACACGAGGTTGGATGCTCAAGAGTACGAGGTTTGAGAAAACGTCATCCGCTGCTCCGCACCATTGGGATTGCGGTTGGCCTAAACGAAGAATGCACCGGCAACCAAGATATCGGGCGCCGATGAGCCTTACAAGGAGCCTCTATAACACTGACACCGGATCTCGGTCGAAAACCACCCTGATTTGTGAACTGTCCCTATGGGGTACCCGTTCCGCGGCATAGCGCGTAACCCGATCGATGATTGACTTGTTCTTGCCCCTATAGAACACGTGCCAACGCCAGCGACGTTTGATCCGGGCCAGCGGCGCTGGCGCTGGCCCGAGTACATCGACTGCCCCGCCTGCGCGCTTTGCCACTAGGCCACGTAACCAGCTGGCTATGTCGGCTGCTGCATTTGTTACCCGAGTTTCGTCGAGTCCACTAACCACGACATTCACCAAGCCAACGTGAGGTGGATAGAGTGGCGCCCGACGCACCTCGAGTTCAGTTTGGGCAAACGTCTCAAAATCGTGTTGTGTGGCAGCCTGCAACGCGTAGTGATGAGGTGTCCGCGTCTGAACCAGCACACGTCCCCCCTCTGGGCCGCGACCGGCGCGGCCTGCTACCTGTGCGATCAACTGAAACGTGCGTTCCGAAGCCCGGAAGTCGGGCAAATGAAGCCCAGTATCCGCATCGACGACACCCACCAGCGTAACGCCGGGGAAGTCCAAGCCCTTAGCAACCATCTGAGTGCCAAAGAGAATATCGACCTTTCGTGCTTCGACAGCCTCGAGGATTCTACTGTGCGACCACCGAGCAGTAGTGGTATCTGCATCCATCCGAGCCAAACGCGCTGCAGGGTAACGTTCAGCTAGCCACCGCTCCAGTAGCTGCGTACCAGTGCCCCGCTCTTTTTTTGTGGATTCGCCACATTCGGAGCACTTGCCGGGCAATGTCTCATCATGGCCGCAGTAGTGACAGCGGAGCCTCGCAGGAGTTCTGTGTACCGTTAGCGATATGCTGCATTGGGGGCACCCTGCCACGTGGCCGCAGCTGGAACACTGTAGGAAATGCGCGTATCCTCTTCGATTGAGCAGCAAGATCGCTTGCTGCTCGAGCCGCAACGTCTCATCGAGTGCGTTATCGAGTTTCTTCGACCACGGCACGGCGCCACTCTCAGGCAGCACGGGTTCGGCGCGCATATCGACCAACGTCACCTCAGGAAGAGGGCGTGCTTCGACCCTCTGGGGCAGCGATACTGATACGATCCGATCGCGTGCCAACCATGCCTCCAACGACGGTGTGGCGCTGCCGAGAATGACGCGTGCGCTTTCGATGCCGGCGCGTTTGAGGGCAACATCGCGCGCGTGGTACCTCGGAGATTCGCCGTGTTTGTAGCTGGCATCATGTTCTTCGTCGACGATGATCGCCGCGAGGTCCCGAACGGGTGCGAAGACTGCAGATCGCGCTCCTACCACAACACGCCGCTGCCCGGCTACTACCGCCCGCCACGCGTCAGCACGTTCGGCATCTGAAAGGGCCGAGTGCAACACGGCAACTGTTTCGCCAAACACCCCGATCACCCTCGATATCGCCTGGGGTGTGAGCGCAATCTCTGGGACGAGCACGATAGCACCTCTACCGCGTTCGGCCTCCTTCTTGAATGCTTCCAGGTAAACCAGGGTTTTTCCACTGCCCGTTACTCCCCAAAGCAGCCCCGCTCTCCCTTCTTCAATCCGGCTTATTGCGCGCACCGCCTTCTTCTGTGCCGGGTTTGGTGAGGGGGGCGTCGCACCTTCAATGCCATGGAAGGGATCGCGCAGACGTTCTCTTGCATCAACTCGCACGATGCCCCGGTCCACCAGGCCTTTGATGACGGCCGTAGAAAAACCAAGTTGGTCTCGCAGGTGGGTGACAGACGCCTCACCACCCAACTCCTCGATAGCCTCGTAAGCCCCACGCTGTCTCTTCGCTCTCCCAAATACCCGTTCGCGTTCCAATATCGAAGGCACCGATCGTGTGATCACTGCGACGTTTTCGGTACTCGGCACAGGGCCCAACCTCGCAGGTTCGGTTTCGAGCGCTATGGCTCCGGCGCGCTCGAGTCGCTGCAGGGTGTCCCAAACAGGCCGCCGGAGTCTGCGGGCCAGTGTCGCGGCCCCCATTCTTCCCCCCGAGCGTCGCAGTTGATCCAGCACGTCACGGCTTACACCCCCGACGTTTGCACCGGGAGAGACAGATTGCGCGACGAGCCTCGAACCACCCCAGAGAGCTGGGGGGAGCATCGAGCGAAAGGTGAGACCGACAGGCGCCGTATAGTATTGGGATACCCAGGTGCCAAGTTCCAAAAGAGGCAAGGGCAGAAGCGGTTCAGCATCTGGAGCCAAGAGGACCTTTTTCAATCCTCCCGTGGCTTTCCCGCTGACCTCGAGCACTACTCCGATGAGCTGTCGTGATCTCACTGGTACGAGTACTCGCGCACCTGGCACCACGCGATCTGCGAGACTCGTGGGAATCTCATACGCGTACGGCTTCAGAGCTGGGATCGGGAGGGCGACAAAGCAGGTCTTGGGAATCATGTGCCCGAACCGAGAAATAACCTGGTTACTTGTGCGGCCAACGAGCACCTTTGACAATGGAAAGGCCCAAAATCCGCTTTCGAGCAAGGCGCCTGAGCGTCCAGATCTCACGGCTCAGCATAGACCTTGCTCCTACCCAGCCCGCAGCGTGCCAACCCCGGACCGCGAGCGAAAACAACCCGGGTGTGAACCACTGGCCTCCCTTCGCCGCCTCTTCCACTGCCAGTTCGACCGCACCTGCGTCGCGAAGATAGCCCTTCCACTCCATCGTAACGCGCGGGCAAAACCCCAGCGATTCCATAAGCCTCGAATCCGACTCTCGGGGTGTTTGCAGCCACGATGGCGCAATGACAACGATACTGCCAAAGGGTCTCAGCACGCGGACGGCCTCCTGCAATATCCGATCGCCCTCGGGGCAACGGATGTAGAGCATGTGAACGACAACCGTGTCGAACACCTGGTCCTCATGTGGGAGGTTAGAGGGATCCGCTTGCTGGAAGGTCACTTTACCGGTGAGGGAGGTACCCCGCACTCGTTCTTCGGCGCTCTCGACAGCGGCGGGGTCGGGGTCCAACCCATGAGTCATCGTCTCGAACTTCTGCGTCCACCACAGCACTGACCGGCCGGACCCGCATCCTACCCACAGAGTTTCTCCGCCATCGCTTGCCTCAACCATCTCGGCGACGCGCTTGTAGATCGGTTCGACTATTTCAGTCCAGGGTTGCAGCGCGGTGAGAAGAAGTGAAGGGGTCAGCTTGAACGCCATAGATCCAACTTACAGGCAGGAACCAACCGGGCAAGCATCATCAGGATAGCGCCGCTTCAAGGCGTTTGAACAGTGGCTCAAACGTCAATCGCGTGTCTGCCACGGAGCGAGCCAATACGTGAGCAGGCTGACCTTGTCCAAGGCTCATCAGCTCTTGGACGAAGACCCCTGCGCGTGGGTTTCGAAACCAATCTTCGTCGAATCGCTCCTTCAGCGTGGTCGAAAGTACGGCCTCTAACTGCCATGCCCGCAGATAACGCGCGCAATAGAACGCAGGATCCACATCCGAGAGGCAGTCGTGTTCGGTGTACTCGAACAGGGTCGCAGCGCTGAGCCTCTCTGCGTACTCGGCTCCCTGGCCCATGAATTCGCTGCTGTGCAGCGACAGCTCGTATAGCAGCTTTGCCGCGTAACGACGCGCGAGGTAGAGTTCGTGCACGCCGAAATCACGCTCCAATGCCTGCACGTCGCGTTCGCTCAGCTCGATATACCTGCGGAGCCACAACCGATCCGCTGTCAAGTGGTCCCAAAGCATCGCGAAGCCTTCTGTGACGGAGTTGTCACCCAACCAGCGAGATTCGAATGGCAGGTCACTCGACGGCGATGCAAAGTGCATCGCGTGTCCGAGCTCGTGCCAAAATGTGCGGTAGTCACCATGGCCACCTTGGGGACGCAGCACCAGATATACTTCGCCCGGCACCTGCACCGGCACGCAGAATGCGCGAGGGTGTTTGCCAGCACGCTCCTCGGTGTCGAATCTGACTCTTCCACCTTGGTAGGCATCGAGTCCCATTTCATTCATCTGTCGCGTCGCTACATCGAGCATACGATCTGGTCCAAACGCAGCATCATGATCGTCTGCCCGGAAGGCCCAGGCGACATCCGCGCGAGCCAACTCCGACAAACCGAGGCCGAGACGTTTGCGTACCAGCTCGGCCAGGCATTCCGAGTACATGTCTTGGGTTGCCTCGAGAAACTCGGCCGCTCCTCTACCTAGCGCATGGAAGTCGATTCCCGTCAGCTCGGCGAGAGTCTCTGTGTAGCCACCACGGCCGAGTCGCACCATCTCTTCATGCTCGAGTCGGAGGCGGTCTCGTCGCAGATCGTCCAGGCCGGTGGCGCTCGTCTCTGCTCTCGCTCGATCCAACGAAATCCGATACGCCCTATCGGCAGTGTTGGCAAGCTCGATGGGCGCTCTGAGATAATCCACCTTGTGACCGTCGACATCGAGCACAGTGTCCTGTTCCCACAGGATCTGTTGCTCGTCCAAATGAGCCGTTTTCCGGCCTGTGCGCAGTTCCACAAGCCATTCGAGAAGTACGTTGGACCGGGAGTCACGTACCAGCTCGAGCGCCTCCTCCCCGAGGGAAACGCTGTACCTATCGTAGATTTCTTGAAATGCCGGCTCGGCCTTGCGACCAGAGCCGGTCAGGTAATATTCCCGCCCGAGGTCTTCCTGCATCGCCTCGCCGGTTGATACTAGGTCTGCGAGATTCACGCCCCTAGACGCTCGGATAGGTATCCAACTAGTTGATCGACATTCACGCGATCCTGGGCAAGAGTGTCGCGGTCGCGGACTGTCACAGACTGATCTTCGAGCGTCTGCCCGTCGACTGTGATGCCGAACGGCGTACCGACCTCGTCTTGCCTGCGGTACCGCCTCCCTATCGCACCGCCTTCGTCGTAGAACGAAGCGTACCGGGTTCGAAGATCGTCATAGACACGCCTCGCGAACTCTGGCATTCCATCCTTTTTCACGAGAGGGAAGACGCCGATCTTGATCGGCGCTACGACCGGATTGAACGCCATCACCACCCTCTTGTCGCCCGCAACCTCTTCTTCGCGATACGCGTCGACCATCACCGCCAACGCCAATCTGTCTGCCCCAAGTGATGTCTCGACGATGTACGGAATGAAGCGTTCGTTGTTCACCGTATCGACGTAGACGAGTTTCTTGTTGGAACACTCCTGGTGGCGTGTGAGATCAAAGTCGGTCCGGTTGTGAATCCCCTCGAATTCCTGCCATCCGAACGGAAACTCGTATTCGATGTCGTATGCGACCTTCGCATAGTGAGCGAGCTCATCCGCGGCATGTTCGTGAAAGCGGAGTTTGTCCGCAGAGATGCCGAGATTCTTGTGCCAGTTCATGCGGAGCTCGCGCCATTCTTCGAACCACCGGTCGTCATCGCCTGGCTTCACGAAAAACTGCATCTCCATTTGCTCGAATTCTCGAGTTCTAAACGTGAAGTTCCCAGGCGTGATCTCGTTGCGAAATGCTTTCCCTATCTGAGCTATCCCGAAGGGGATCTTCTGTCGCGATGCCTGCATCACGTTCAGGTAGTTCACGTATATGCCCTGGGCCGTCTCGGGTCGCAGATATACGACGGCCGCATCATCTTCGACCGGTCCCATGAAGGTCTTGAACATGAGGTTGAAGTTCCGCGGCTCGGTGAGGGTGCCCTTGTTGCCGCAGATCGGACACTGCGCATCTGGCTGACCTGGTTCGCCCTTTATCCGTTCGTCATCACTTCGGAACCGGTTCTTGCACGTTTTGCAGTCCACCAGGGGGTCGGTGAAGCCCGATACATGGCCCGAGGCCTCCCAGACACTCGGGTGCATCAGAATTGCAGCATCGATTCCCTCGATATCATCTCGTTCGTGCACCATGGAGCGCCACCAGCGCTCTTTCAGGTTCTTCTTCAACTCGACGCCCAGCGGTCCGTAATCCCACACGGAACCCACGCCGCCATAAATCTCAGAAGACTGAAATACGAAACCCCGGCGCTTTGCCAGGGACACGAGCCTATCCATCAACGAAGTGTCAGCCATCAAACATCTTCTTTGCGAGTCAGATTGAGATTGGATGTTCCGAAGACGCGAAGTATAGGGGTAGCATGCCCCTCCAGCAAGCGAAAATACTATCGGGGCAGCGACTACAGCACACGCTCCTGCCTGAGTGTCCCGGGAAATTTCGAACGCGATTGAACGGGACAGACACATTTCGGCTACACAAACGCGTAAGAGATTGTGATATCACGACTTGTGCAACTTGCAGGGAGTACTTAATATGTGGCGCAAGTTGGCCGGCCACGCTGAGTCGTGGTTTGAAGGAGGCACTTGCTCGGACGAAAAAGTGAACCACCCTGCCAACTTCTGCAAGCCCCTTGGAGCGAAGAGTGCATTTGACGCTGAGGGGCCAGAAGTTGAATTGCGGCAATGAGTTACCTTGCGGCTGTGGGACCCTTGCCCCCTACAACTCACTCCAGTGTCGAACCCCTCGTGGTCCTCGAGGAAATCGCATGGTGAGCGCATTGACTACATGAACGAAACTGCATCGAATGTGAATCCAGGCGAATACTCTGCTGCGGAACCGACTCGAGGCCCAGCCGTGCGCGAGATTCACCTGAAAGATTTGACCAAGGTCGTCCTGCACCATTGGCGTCTGGTTTTTCTGATGGCGGTCCTTGCCGCTGGCGGTGCGTATTTGTCAGGCCGCGGCGCCATCGATCAATTCCAGTCGGTGCTCACGGTACAGATCTCGTCCCGCAAACAGGTATTTGCGCGGATGGATGACATCGACGTCGACGAGCTCGCCCTCAGAACCGATCCAGTGTTATCCGAGGCACTGGTTCTCAATACACAACGCCTGGCGCTGCGAGTTGTCGCAGCTCCACAGCTGCAGCTCCGGTTCGAGATGGTCAACCCAACGGAGTTTCGTGGCGACTATTTCAGTGCCATAGCAGTGGATTCGATGGCTCCGATGGGCAGCTTCGTGCTCATGCAACCCGGCGCGCCGGGCATGTATGAGCTCCGCGACGAGTACACCGGAACGGCCCTATGGTCAGGCCCGCAAGGTACGCCGGTGCAAGGGCCGGGATTCAGAATGCAGGTGAATCAACCTGAGCTTCCTGCCGAGGGGATCAGGTTCCGGATCGTGAACCCCGAGCAGGCAGCTGCGTGGGTGCGCGGCGGCATATCCTACTCGGTTGTTTCTCAAACCAACGCGGTCTCCATACGGTTCGCGAGTACCGACAGGACTCTCGTACCTCACGTCCTGAATCAGACCGCGGTCGAGCTGCAGGAAGACGGAAAAGACCGGGCTATCGGCACGGCACGACAAAGGGTTGCGTACATCGAAGCCGAACTGCAAAGCAGAGATAACGAACTTGAGGCCAAGCTGAACCAGCTGCAAGAGTTCAAAGAGACGCAACAGATCACGAACCTCACCGCCGAAGAGCAGGAAATTGTAGCCTCGATCCGCGGGCTCGAGCGACAGCGACAGGATGTGCTCATCGAGGTTTCTGCTCTGCGCGACGCTTCCGAACGCTCAGACACACTCGGAATAGACGTTTTGAACAGGCTCTCGGCGCTCGCAAGCACGGCAAACAACACAGCCGTTCTATACCAAATCGAAAACCTGCTGAATCTGTACGAGGAGCAGCGAACACTCACTGCGGGGGCATTGGGCTTGAGTCAGGACAATCCTCAGGTCCAGGCATTATCACAGCGTATCAGAAGTGGCCACTCAGCCCTTCAATCAGCCGTCAGGGCATCATTGGAAAGCCTAGAGCACCGCGTTGACGCGTTCGCTATTGAGATCGAAGAACTACGTGCACATCTCATGACATTTCCCGGCAAAGAGACCCGCATTGCGCAGCTGGAGATCGAACGGGATATCCTTCAGGACACCTACAGCTATTTGCTCGGCCAATATCAGCAGGCGCAACTCCAGGAAGCCACGATCTCCCACTACGTGGAGATACTGGATGGAGCGTCGCCTCCGGGTCGAATTGGCACCGGCCTCCGGGAAAAGGTGATGCTAGGGCTCCTGGTCGGTCTGATCCTCGGCCTTGGAGGAGCTTTCTTCCTTGAGTATTTGGATCAGACGATCAAATCTTCCGCGGATGTCGAGAGGGTAGTTGGTGTACCCGTCCTGGGGCTCGTCCCGCTCGAGGCTCGCTTCGCAGGAAAGTCCAACGGATCACAACAGCCCGTGGTCGCCGTAACGCGCTTGACGGCTGAGGACCCCGCCGTAGAGGCGTTTCGATCGCTCCGAACGAATGTGACTTTTGTGGCCGCGGAACGTCCTATCCAGCTCCTGGCGATTACTAGCCCCGGGCCCGGAGAAGGCAAATCGACCACTACCGTGAACCTGGCAGTCGCACTATCGCAGAGCGCCTCGAAGGTACTGCTGGTGGATGGAGACCTTCGACGACCAGTTGTGCACCGCACCTTCCAACTGATCGTAGAGCCGGGTTTGACTGACATACTCGTTGGGAAGGCAACAATTCGAGAAACCGTGCGGGCCGACGTGGCTCCGAACCTCGATGTTCTTCCCGCCGGCCCGCGTCCACCCAACCCGTCAGAGCTGCTTGGCTCCAATGCAATGCAAAAGTTCATAGCCGCAGTGCGGCGCGACTACGAATACATCGTGGTTGACACACCACCGACGTTGCCGGTGACGGATTCGACAGTCATTGGCGCGTCAGCAGACGCTATGATCGTGGTTCTCAAGAGCGGGGAGACGGAGGAACAGGCTGCGCAACGTACACTCGCCCAACTGCGCCGTGTGCACACCAGAATCGCCGGAGTAGTATTGAACGGCGTCAGCCGGAAACACGAGCAGTACTACAGCTACTACTCGTATGGCGGCAGCACCGGTTCGCGGAAAGAACGATCTGGAGGCAAGAGCATTCGCTCCCGCCTGAGAAAACTGTTCTAAGAGTTGCAGTGCTTGCTGATCAACTCACCCTGATCAGCTGATCGCGTCGAGTTCCGACGCTCACAAACGAGACCGGGACTTCGGTCAAGGCCTCGATACGCTCGAGATAGACGCGCGCCTTTTCCGGCAAGTCGGCGAAGCTCCGGATTCCGGATGTCGGCTCGCACCAACCTTGGAGCTCTTCGTAGATCGGTTCGACCCGCTCAACGCTCTCCATCTCCGCCGGGAAAACGTCACATCTCTGACCATCGACATTGTACCCGACACACACAGGAATCGTCTCGAAGGTATCGAGCACATCGAGCTTTGTTACTGCCAGGTGAGTCAATCCGTTCACTCTGGCAGCATAGCGTCCGACTACCGCATCGAACCACCCACAGCGTCGCGGGCGTCCTGTCGTAGCACCAAATTCGCCACCCATCTGTCGGAGCTTTTCGCCGTCCTCATCGTCCTGTTCCGTGGGGAACGGCCCATTGCCTACGCGAGTGGTGTACGCTTTGATCACCCCGAGTACTATATCGATAGTACGTGGACCTATTCCAGCTCCGACCGCGGCGGCCGCGGCCGTTGTATTCGAGGAAGTCACAAATGGATAGGTACCGTGATCCACATCCAATAACGTTCCCTGAGCGCCTTCCAGAAGCACGTGCTTGCCTGCCGTGACGGCGTCTGCGATGAGCTGCCCGACTCCTTTCGCTAGCGGAGCCAGTTTGGGCGCGAGTCTCTGTATCAACGCCCAGTGTTCGTCGAAATCCGCTCGTTCCTCCGAGCCCAGCGCCTCGAGCAGCATATTGACCCGCTCAACGTTGCTGCGGAGCAGACGTTCGATGCGTTCCGGCTTCCTCAGGGCACCTACGCGAATTCCGCGGCGGCCGGTCCGATCCTCGTACGCGGGTCCAATGCCCCGTTTGGTCGTGCCGATCTTCTGTTGTGATTCGGCGGCGCTATCGAGGAGTTTGTGATAGGGCAAGACCAGGTGTGTGCGTTCAGAGATGACGACGCGCCCGGACAGGTCAATGCCTCGTGCCTCGAGATCTTCCGCCTCGTCCACGAAAGTCTCGGGGTCGAGGACTACTCCGTTGCCAATTGCACAAAGAGTACCAGGCTGAAGGACCCCAGTTGGCATTTGATGGAGTATGAACTCATCATCAGCGAGGACCACCGTATGACCGGCATTGGCACCACCCTGATATCGAGCGACGATGTCAGCACTGTCGGACAAAACATCTACGATTTTGCCCTTACCTTCATCGCCCCACTGCGCACCCACAACGACCATGCATCGACAATGCGGACCAAACATTGGCACGTCACCTATCAGAATAGCGACAAGAAAAGAGAACCCCACGGAATTTCCGTTGGGGTATCGGGCGCTTTAAGCTAGATCACCCTCAGAGACCAGTCAACCGAGCACGCGCTGCGACGCAGCTACGAGCCTACGGGAATTCCGGCTTCCTCGAGAAGGTTGAGGGCCTTGGCCCGGTTCTCCTCGTTCAAATCACGCAACGGTGCTCTCACAGGCCCACCATACGCTCCCGTCGCATCCATGGCCGCCTTGACGCCGGCTATGCCAAGGCCACCCACTATTCCGGCATGGAGTGGCGCAACCCGCTCTTGGATCGCGCCGGCTCGCTGCCTGTCTCCCGCTTGGAATGCTGTGCCGATCTCACAGGTGAGTTCTGCGGCAAAACATGCTGCAGCGGCGATCGCGCCTGCCGCCCCCATTTCGAGCGCGGCATAGTACAACGCACCGGATCCGACGAGCAACGTCCATTCGGGAGCTGCGTCGCGATACGATGCCAGATTCTTCAGGTCGCCGGACGAGTCCTTGGCGCCCCACAAGTTCGGATGATCGGCGAGCGCGGCGAAGAGAGTGTCAGAGAGCGAAACGTGCGTGTACTTGGGCATGTTGTAGAGCATAACCGGTATTGGCGAGTCATCAGCCACGCGCCTGAAGTGCTCCGTCAGCGCCTCGAGAGACATGGCCGGAGCATAGTAGGCCGGCGACCTAACGAGCACGGCATCAGCACTTTCTGCGGCTGCCACCTTGCAAGCTTCCACGGTCGCACGCGTCGACTCGCGCCCCGCACCTGCAATCAGCCATTTTTCGGGAGGGATGACATCACGCAGCCATCCGAGCACACTCCTGTACTCGGCCTCATCGAGCAATGAAGCTTCTCCCGTCGACCCCGCCGCCAGAATTCCATCCGCACCGGCGTCCAACAAAGCCCGCGCATTTTCCCTAAGGTGGATGGGGGCAACATCCCCGGTTGCAGCATCAAAGGGTGTTGTAACGGGAACAAGCAAACCACTCGGACGATCACTCATCATTGCACCATGTCCATTCCGTCAGTGAAACCCGCCGGTAGATCGTCCGGATCTTGCGACTTCAGGTCTTGCGACGTCGCAGTCCTGGATTGTCGTCGGAAGGTTCGAAGTTTCAGTTCGAAGTCGGCTGGGTTGCTGGCAGCTGCCTTAGCCGCCTCGAACGTCACCATTCTGCTTTCGACGAGGTCGATGAGGTGTTGGTCGAAGGTCTGCATTCCATATTGGTCACGACCGTCGGCTATGTAATCCTTGATTTCACCGACACGACTCCTGTCCCGAATCAAATCACGAATTGCCGGCGTACAGATCATGATCTCCAGTGCCGGACACCGCCCCCCCACTTCATCTTCCCTGGGAAGAAGTCTTTGAGAAATCACCGCTTGTAGCGAATCCGCGATCCTGCTCCTCGCGACGTCCTGTTCTTCTGGGGCAAACATCGCAACGATTCGCGCGATGGTCGTCGTAGCATCAGGTGTATGTAGAGTGGAGATCAACACGTGGCCTGTCTCCGCGGCCTTCATTGCAGTATCCACGGTCTCGACGTCTCGCATCTCTCCAATCAAAACCACGTCCGGATCCTGTCTGAGCGCCGCCCGGAGCCCAACCTTGAAGCTCTCCGTGTCTGCCCCCACCTCTCGCTGCGTAACTGAAGATTGGAGATCCCTGTGAAGAAACTCGATAGGGTTTTCGAGCGTTACAATGTGTTTGTTCAACTCCGTATTGATGTGATTGATCATCGACGCCATCGTCGAGCTCTTGCCGCTTCCCGTCACTCCGGTGACCAGAATCATGCCGCGCTCAGCTTCGGCAATTGTGCCTATCACCCTCGGGAGATTCAGTTTGTCCAAAGTCGGAACCTCGAACGGGATTACACGCATCACAATCATGAACGAGGATCTCTGCCGCAATATGTTCACTCGAAACCGACCGATGCCGGGTGAGCCCCAGGAACAATCGTAATCCTTTATCTGGTCGATGAGCTTACGGTCTTCTTCGGTAGGTATGAGCTTCAGAGCAATCGATTTCGTCTGATCCGGCGTGAGCCTCTGCTTCGTGAGCGGTTTGAGTTCGCCGTCTATCCGTGCGCGGAAGACATCCCCAGCCTTGATATGGAGGTCTGACGCTCCGCGTTCGACTGCCGCCTTGATGATATTCTCCATGCTAGTACCCAACCTCGAGGTTTACGACGTTCTTGAGCCGCCCACCCTGCAGGAACCGTCCTATGTTCTCAACGATCAGTTCCATCTCTCGCGCCCAGAAGCGATCGGTCACGGCACTCACGTGTGGCGTGATGAACACTCTCGGATCATCCCAAAAAGGATGCTCCGCATCCAGTGGCTCGGCAGCAAGCACATCGAGCACACAGCCCCGGATATGGCCGTCATCCAGATGCCTTGACAGTGCAGCTTCATCCAAGATCCCACCGCGCGAAACATTCAACAAGTAGGCTCCTCGCGAAAGCTCCCGCAAGATATCGCCATCGATGAGGTTTGCGGTTTCAGAGGTGTGAGGTACCGACAATACCAACACATCGCTCTGCGCTGCCAGCTCACGCAATTTCTCTGGACCACCCACCCACACCACTCCCGGCGGTTGGGATTCTGCAACTCGACGACGTATCGCCCTGACTTCCATCCCAAGCGCGTGGCATTTCCGGGCTACCGCCAAGCCAATCCCGCCGAGTCCTACGACACCAACCCTCAGCGAGGAGTATTCGGTGAGCTGTGCTTCCGACGACGTAAAGGGCTCCCTCGTCCAATTGTGCTCCTGTTGAGCCGAAACCGCATCGTGAAAGCCCCTGATACAGAAACCGATTGCTGCGATCACCCAGTCGGATATGGGCTCAGCATGAATTCCTCTCGAGTTGGTGAGGGCGACATGACTAGAGAGCAGTTCATCGTTGATGCTGCCACCCACTCCGGCAGCCCCGGTGTGTGCCCACTCGAGAGTGTCGCGTGAAGTGGTGAGGAGTTGGCGAGGCACTCCCCAGCCGAAGTAGACATCGACGCCCTCGTATGCGGCCGCCTTGCTTGCAGGTTCATCCGCTGTTTCGAGATTGTTTGCTGGGGAAGACTCTACCTGGCATACATCCCAACCGCCGCCGAATGCTTCCCGCATCGTGTCTATGCAAGATGGGGGAATCGTCCAGGCAGCGTGCTCGGATGCTAGGTCGACCAGGGCCTTCCTGAGCTTCACTAGGTAGAGTTCTTTGCCGAGTCTGCCTGAGCAAAACCCATCGCGTCTCTCACGCCAGCTATGGTGTCGCGTGCAACGGCACTGGCCCGTTCTGCGCCATCCCTGAGTATACTGCGGACTCGTTCTGGGTCTGCCTGCAATTCGGACGCACGTTCCCTCATGGGAGCAAAGTCCGAGGAGATGTTGTCAGCGAGAACGCGCTTGCACTCGATGCACCCCCACCCGGCCGACCTGCATTGCGAGCCAGCATGCTCGATTTCTTGGGACGAAGAGAAATGACCATGTAGAGCGTAGATGTTGCACAGCTCCGGGTTGCCGGGGTCGGTTTTCTTGACCCGCGCTGGGTCGGTCACGGCGGGCCGCAGACGCTGCCAGATCTCATCGGGATCGTCCAACATCCCGATTGTGTTCCCAAGGCTCTTTGACATTTTTGCCTGGCCATCGAGGCCGAGGATTCTCCCTGCCTTGGTCAACTCCACCTGAGGCTCTGGGAAAAAGTCTTCGGTGTAACGCGCATTCCACTTGCGCGCTATCTCTCGCATGAGCTCAACATGCTGCGTCTGATCTTCGCCGACCGGCACCAAGTCAGCCTTGTACAACAGCACATCCGCCGCCTGTAGCACCGGGTAGTTGAGTATCCCCGCGAGCACGCTTTCGTGTCTCCGAGACTTGTCCTTAAATTGCGTCATTCGTTCGAGCTCACCTACTGGGGTCACCGTGGTGAATACCCACGCCAATTCAGTGTGCTCTTGTACGTGCGATTGAACGAACAGCACTGTTCGCTCAGGGTCGATTCCGGCCGAGAGAAGGCCCACCGCCATTTGGGTTGTGCACTTCTCCAGCATGTCGATCTCGTACGGCTGCGTGATGGCGTGATAGTCAACGATGCATATGAAGCACTCGTGCTCGTTCTGCATCTTCACCCAGTTCTTGACGGCACCGAGGTAATTGCCTAAATGCAGCTCGCCGGACGGTTGAATTCCTGAAAATACTCGTCGCATGGAACCAAGCTATGAGCACGCGAGAGGGGTCGCAAGGTGCAGGAATTTAGAGCAATACTCGACTCGGCAATCAGGGCGGCTGAACTGGCAGCGCAACACATCAGGTCCGTGGAACGACCTGAGGATCCTGCGTCTTGGGGCGAAAAAGGCACGAGTGATTTTGTGACACAAGTAGACCGTGACTGCGAGCGCCTCATTACTGATTCGCTACTCCGCGATTACCCACACTCGGTGGTCATGGGAGAGGAATTGAACCCAGAGACCGAGAGCAACCCGTCAGGAATCACGTGGATCGTCGATCCGCTCGATGGTACTACCAACTACCTGCATGATTATCCCGCTTACGCGGTGAGCGTTGGAGCACTCGTCGACGGTATCTTGGGAGTGGGTGTCGTGATCGACGTCCTGCGAAGCCGTGTGTACCACACCACCGCGGGTGGCGGAGCGTGGTGCAGCGATAAGCGGATTTCAGTGTCGCGTGCGGAGGACAAGACGCTTGCATTGATAGGAACCGGCTTTCCGTTCAAGCACCTGCAACTGTTGCCCTCCTACTTGGATCAATTCACCCAGGTACTCACCTCGACGAGTGGGATCAGGCGAACCGGCTCCGCCGCGCTCGACCTTGCGGATCTGGCGTCAGGACGGCTGGACGGATTCTGGGAACTCTCACTCGCGCCATGGGATGTTGCCGCGGGCACCCTGCTGGTGCGCGAGGCTGGCGGAATAGTCACCGACGCCGCGGGGCGGCAAGACGTGATCCAGCATGGACCGGTAGTAGCCGGGAATGCGGCCATTCATTCGTGGTTGATGACCGTTATAAACGACGAAAGCCGGTGAACCCGGCAATTTTCGTCCTTCGAAAGGCGTTTACGGATTAGGCTGGCAACGTGAGAATGCGTGGCCCTTCGGGGCTAATCACAATCGTGTGCTCGAAGTGAGCCGAGAGTGATCCGTCGGCCGTTACTATGGTCCAGTTGTCGTCCATGGTCCTGGTCTCGTGTCCTCCAGCGTTTACCATGGGCTCGATAGCTATCGTCATTCCCGCAGAGAGACGGGCGCCCCGGTTGGGTTGGCCGAAGTTCGGAACTTGGGGTTCTTCGTGGAATTTCGCCCCGATTCCGTGACCTACCAGATCCCTCACCACACTAAATCCAGCGGCCTCTGCTACAGTCTGAACCGCATGACCAATATCTCCGACGTGATTGTCTAGCAGCGCTGCACCAATTCCCGCGTCGAGGGATTCTCGGGTCACATCGAGCAATCGTCGGGTATCTTCTGATATCTCACCGACGCCCACAGATGTCGCCGAGTCAGCATGCAGCCCGTCGAGGAACACACCGCAGTCGATACTCAATATGTCACCGTCCACCAGGACACGCCCTTTAGAAGGGATACCGTGAACGATCTCGTTGTTGATGGAGGTGCAAAGAGATTTTGGAAAACCGTATAGCCCCTTGAACGAAGGTTTGGCTCCTTCGTGACTGCGAATGAAATCCTCGGCGAGCACATCGAGATCCAAAGTGCTCACTCCGGGCTCGACTCTGGCCACAACCTTCTTCAGCGTATCGGCCAGGATTCCCCCGGCCTCCGCCATCGTTTCGACTTCACGGGGTGATTTGATCGTAATCATCTATGCGTATTCAGAGGAGAGCGGTTTTGCGGCGGCTACATGTATCGCCGCCGCCCACGGAACTTCACCCGCCCATGCTTCATGAAGTCATCGTAATGCCGTAGCTGCGCGTGCTGTTGTATCTGCACCCAAGTGTCGAGCGCTACACCAACGATGATCAGCAACGCTGTCCCACCGAATTGGAACGGCACGTTGAAATATTGAAAGATGAAGAACGGAAGCAGCGCAACCAGCGTCAGGAAGAAGGATCCAGGCAGCGTCACTCTAGTCAGAACTTCATCGATGTAGTCAGCAGTTGCCGCGCCCGGTTTGACTCCCGGGATGAACCCCCCCTGCTTCTTGAGATTCTCGGCAATGTCGACAGGGTTGAAGATGATCGACGTGTAGAAATATGTGAAGAAGATGATCAGGAACGCATATGACGTATAATAAACGCCCGTGCCGGGACGAAACGCGTCCGACATGGCCCGCAACCACGGCAAGTTGCTGAATACCGCTACCGTACCCGGCACGATAATCAGTGCCTGAGCGAAAATGATCGGCATAACGCCGGCAGAGTTGATCCGAATCGGTATGAAGGTTTTCTGGCCTTCGCGGATCCTACCCCGCCCCATGACTTTCCGTGGTATCTGTATCGGAATCCTGCGCGCCGCAACCGTCACGGCAACCACACCGGCGATGATTCCCACCATGACAGCGCCAAGCACCAACAGTTTGGGGAAGTTGATCACTCCGGTCTGCAGGAAGTCCAACGTCCGGAAAATGCCTGGCCACATTCCTTCCATGATCGAGAAGAAGATGAGCAGGCTCATACCGTTGCCGATGCCCCGCTCGGTGATCTGCTCGCCGAGCCACATGACGAAGACGGCACCAGTCGTGAGCGTCAGAACAGTGAGCATCCGAAAAGCCATGCCGGGGAATGCGACCGCACCCTGGCCTTCGGCAAAGAGCGCGAAACTGTACGCTTGACCGAGCGACAGCAGAATGGTCATGTACCGCGTCCACTGCGTGATCTTCTTCCGCCCCTCTTCCTCCTTCTGCAGCTTGTCGATCATCGGGAACACGGCACCGGCCAGCTGGAACATGATCGATGCCGAGATATACGGCATTATCCCCAAGGCCAGCACAGTTGCGCGAGAGAGCCCGCCGCCGACGAACATGTCGTATACGCCGAACAGCGTTTGGCCAGCCTGGTTGCGAATGAAATCTGCAAGGACCTGAACGTCCACGCCCGGCGTTGCGATGTGCGCACCACCACGGTAAATGGCGAGTACCATCAACGTGAACAGGAGCTTCTCTTTCAGCTCCGGAACTGCAAAGAGGTTTGGAATGCGGGATGCCGTCATCGGCTAAGCCTCGATACGGCCACCCGCCTGTTCGATCTTGGAGCGGGCAGTGCTGGAAGTTAGACAACCCTTGATTACGAACGCGCGCGTCACCTCTCCGACCCCGAGAATCTTGACCGGGCGTTTCAGCGTGCTCACCAACCCAGTTTCCAGAAGCACCATCGGAGTGACATCCTCACCCGCAACGGACTCGAGGTCCCGCAGGTTCACGACCTGATTCGGCACACGGAACGGATTCGTGAAACCGCGTTTGGGGACTCTGCGGATCAAGGGCATCTGACCGCCCTCGAAGCCCGGACGAACGTTGCCGCTTGCCCGAGAACGTTGGCCCTTATGGCCGCGTCCCGACGTTTTTCCGAGTCCCGTGCCTCTCCCGCGGCCCTTGCGCTTGGGAGCCTTTGTGGCGCCCTTTGGGGCCGGAAGGTTATGCAATCCAAGTTTTGGTGTCTCAGCCATTTGTTTCCTCGGGCGTGACACTGACGAGATGATGGACGCGCTGTATCATCCCTCTGATCGAGGGATTGTCCGGCACCACCACCTCATCCTGGTGATGTTTAAGCCCCAATGCCGTCAGAGTACGTCTCATGCGCCAAGGATGACGTATGCCCGACTTGACCTGACGAACGCGGAGGCTCTTTTCAGCCTTCTTTTTCACGGCCGTCTTGGCCGCCGACTTCTTTTTTGCCGTCTTCTTCTTCACGGCCGTCTCGGCCGTAGTCTTCTTCTTGGCGGCAGCCACAGGCTTTGTGGCCTTTGTAGCCTTAGCAGTCTTGGTTGCTTTGGTGGTCTTAGCTGCCTTCGTAGTCTTTTTCGTGGTCTTCTTCGTAGCCTTTTTGGCCGTCTTCTTCTCGTCGCCCGCAGCGCCGCCTGCGCTCTTCTTGGTTTCCTTAGGCACTCTCCGCCTCCTTCTCCCTCTGGCGCGGTCGGTAGTCGATCTCCGACACATCCATCCTGCGCTCGCGCGCTACTATCTCGGGAGTGACTAGGCGGTGCAGACCATCCACTGTGGCCCAGACCATATTCAACGCGTTGGGCGAGCCCAATGATTTCGTGAGTATGTCAGTTATTCCTGCACACTCGAGTACGGCTCGGACCGGCCCACCTGCGATCACGCCAGTACCCGACGAAGCAGGCTTCAGCAACACTCTACCTGCACCGTGCCTGCCAATAATCTCGTGCGGGATCGTAGTACCGGCCAGCGGCACGGCCTTCATGTTGCGCCTCGCTGCTTCGACGGCCTTGCGAACGGTCTCCGATACTTCGTTGGCCTTCCCCATTCCCACGCCGAAGTTGCCGGCACCGTCTCCTACCGCCACCAAGGCGTTGAAGGAGAATCGGCGACCACCCTTGACCACTTTGGCAACGCGGTTGATCGCAATCACATTCTCAACGAGCTCGGACTCTTGCTCGCGCCGCTCTCGCCGTCCACCGCGTCCTTTGTCTTGCGCCATATCTCTAAAACTCCAATCCGCCTTCGCGTGCACCGTCAGCAACAGCTTTCACACGACCGTGATAGAGGTAACCAGCTCTATCAAACACCGCCCGCGTGATGCCCAACTCCTTTGCGCGTGTGGCAATCGACTTCCCTACGGCAAAAGCGACTCCCACCTTGCCACTCTTCTCCGCTGCGACGCCGGCGGACATGTCGCTCGTACCAATGAGCGTACGGCCGCTTTCATCATCAACGAGCTGAGCGTACGTGTGCTTGAGTGAGCGAAACACCACCAAACGCGGGCGCTCGCCCGTACCATTGATCTTCTTGCGAACACGCAGATGCCGCCGATATCGACGGTCCCTTTGCGTCTTGGGCTTCCTAATCGACCTCATGCTTTCGCTCCAGTCTTCCCAGCCTTCCGACGGACATGCTCGCCCTCGTACCTGATGCCCTTACCCTTGTACGGCTCAGGTGGTCTTACCTTGCGGATTTCCGCCGCGGCCTGTCCCACCGACTCTTTGTCGATTCCCTCAACCTTGAGCTTCGTCGGGGCTTCCACGGTAATGGCGACTCCGTCGGGGGCCTTGTAGTCCACCGGATGCGAGTATCCCACGAACAACCGTACGCCCGAGGCGGCGGCTTCAGCCCTGTAACCGACCCCGTGGATCTCCAGGGTCTTGCTGAATCCGTCGCTCACGCCACCAACCATGTTGTTGATGAGGCTTCTAGTGAGACCGTGCAGTGCCCGATGGCGTTTCTGATCCGATGGCCGAGTCACCACGATCTTTTCGTCTTCTAGTCCGATCGTGATCTCCGGATGCAACTTCCGGCTCAGTTCACCCTTTGGTCCCTTTACGGTGATATGAGAGCCTTCTAGCTCCACCTTCACCCCTTTGGGAATCGCGACTGGCAGCTTTCCAATCCGAGACATGGCGCCCTCCTACCAGACCACAGCCACGAGCTCACCGCCAACCTTCGCTCTTCGAGCGTCGCGGTCGCTCATGACACCTTGCGGCGTTGAGAGTATCGCCATTCCCAGACCGTTCTTGACGCGTGGAATTTCCTTCAGCTTCACGTAGCGTCTCAGCCCTGGTCTAGATACGCGCCGTACCTCACGGATGACGGGCGCGTCCTCGTGGTACATCAGGAAGATCCGCAACCGCCCGTGAGCGCCGTCATCGAGAACTTTGTAGTCCTGGATGTAGTGGTTCTCACGCAGCAACCGCGCGATCTCAGTCTTGAAATTCGACACCGGTATGTCTACCCGCTTGTGCCCCGCCCTACAGGCGTTGCGGATGCGAGTCAGCATATCGGCGACTGGGTCAGTCATACTCATATGGTCGGACCCGGTCCTTTCACCAGCTGGCTTTGCGGACTCCGGGGATCTCCCCCCGAAGTGCCAATTCTCTGAAACAGATTCGGCACACGCCGAACTTCCTGAGATATCCCCGGCGCCTGCCGCAACGCTGGCACCGATTGTATCTCCGCACTTCAAAACGCGGTTTGCGTTTCGCTTTCTCTACGAGGCACTTCTTAGCCATCTGCGCGTCCCCTATCCGATCCGGACTGTTGTCTGCCCGCGGAAAGGCATTCCCAGCTCTCGCAGCAATGCCATACCGACGTCATCCTTGCCCGCATTAGTGACAAACGTGATGTCCATTCCGTGGATCTTCTCGACCTTGTCGTAGTCGATCTCCGGAAACACCATCTGTTCCTTGATGCCGACCGAATAATTGCCGCGTCCATCCATGGAGCTGGTCGAAAAACCGCGGAAATCTCGGATTCGGGGCACGGTCACGCTGATGAACCTGTCCAAAAACTCCCACATCATCGCGCCGCGCAGAGTCACAGTTGCTCCGACTGGCATCCCCGTGCGCAACGAGAAATTCGAAATCGCCTTCTTTGCGCGCGTAACTACCGGCCGTTGCCCCGCAATCACAGACAGCTCCGACACAACGGCATCCAACTGCTTGGGATTCTTCTGCGCATCCCCGAGTCCCACGTTGAGCGTGATCTTTACGAGGCGTGGAATCTGATGAGCGTTCTTTAAGTCGAACTCTTTCGTCAGCTTCGCACACACCGTGCTCTTGTAGTACTCGAGAAGACGCGGCGGCGGCCCTGGCTCGCGCACTGGCGCCTCTTGGACCTCAGCCTTCTCGGCCTCATTTTTCTTTTTGGTCTTAGCCATGCTCTTTACCGGTTCCTGGGAATCGGTTGCCCTGATTTCTTACTCAAGCGCTCGACCGTCCCATCTTTGTCCTTCTGCCGCCGCACTCTCGTCGGCTCGCCCGATTTCGGATCGAGCAGCATCACGTTCGAGACATCGATCGGCGCCGGATAGTGGATGATCCCGCCCTCGTCCTGCCCTGTGCCGCGCTTGTGCTTGGTGATGACGTTCACGTCCTCTACCACCACTCTGCCGCGTTTCGGCAGTACTCGGATCACGGTACCCTCGGTGCCCGCGTGCTCTCCGGTCATCACCCGCACTCGATCGCCTTTGGTGATGAGCATCTTCTGCCGTACAACCGGTTCCTTGGCGCGACCGCCCCGGGACATGTTTCGGCTCCCTCGCATCGCTACAGCACCTCCGGCGCGAGTGACACGATCTTCATGAACCGCTTCTCGCGCAATTCCCGACCCACAGGCCCGAAGATTCGGGTCGCTCGGGGCTCGCGTGCATCGTTGATCAGGACCGCAGCATTGTCATCGAACCGGATGTAGCTCCCATCTTTCCGGCGAGTCTCTTTGGCTGTCCTGACTATCACCGCTCTAACGACGTCGCCGCGTTTGACCTGACCGGCAGGCAACGCGTCTTTGATCGTCACTACCACAATGTCGCCGAGGCCGGCGTAGCGCCTACGGCTTCCGCCAAGCACCCGGATGACCAATGCCTTCTTGGCACCCGAGTTGTCGGCGATCTTTAGAATCGATTCCTGTTGAACCACCGACGTGCCCTCCTACTCGGCCCGCGCCACGACTTCGACGACGCGCCAACGCTTCGTCTTAGACAGGGGACGCGTTTCCATGATGCGCACTGTGTCACCCACCCCGGCGTTGTGCTCGTCGTGGGCTGTCACCTTCTTAGTCCGCGTGATACGCTTTCCGTACAGCGCATGCGCAAACCGGCGCGTGAGTTTGACGACAATCGTCTTGTCCATTTTATCACTCACAACGACGCCCGTCCGCACCTTTCGGCGTGCGCGCGTAGCAGTGTCTTGACTCATTGCTCCGTCCTCTCGCGGAGTATCGTCATCATGCGCGCAATGTTGCGGCGCATCACTCGAAACTGCAGAGGGTTATCTATCGTCTCAGTCGCCGACCGAAACTTCAGTCGGAACTGTGCTTCCTTGAGGCGCTCAACTTCCTCTATGAGCTCGCTCGTCTCCAATTCCCGGATCTGAGCGGACTCGAGCGGTCTGTGTTCTGCATCCTTCAGCGCCATGACCTAGGTATCCTCACGCTTCACGAATCTGGTCCTGACCGGCAACTTCGCAGACGCCAGTTTCAGCCCCCGGCGAGCCAGCTCTTCGGAAACACCCTCTACCTCGAACATGACTCTGCCTGGCTTCACGACCGCGACCCAATATTCCGGATTACCCTTACCCTTACCCATCCGAGTCTCCGCGGGTTTCTTGGTCAGCGGTTTGTCTGGGAATATCCTGATCCAGACCTTTCCGCCGCGCTTCATGGTGCGCGTCAGCGCAACACGTGCCGCTTCGATCTGCCGATTTGTGATCCATCCGGCATTTAGCGACATCAGGCCGTAGTTACCAAAGCTCACCGTGTTTCCGCGTTGGGCGGTACCACGGTTGCGGCCCTTCATCTGTTTCCGGTACTTCACACGCTTTGGAGCCAACATCGTTATGATCCCGTACTGTAGGTGCGCCCTCGCGCGTCTTCGACTACTTCACCCATGAAGATCCAGACTTTGACGCCGATCGCCCCGGCCGTGGTGCGCGCAGTGGCTGTCGCGTAACTCACATTGGCGCGCAGCGTATGCAGAGGCACGCGTCCTTCGTGAAAACTCTGAATCCGAGCTATTTCGGCCCCACCCAATCTTCCGCCGCACTTGATCTTTATTCCCTTGGCGCCCATGCGCATCGCACTCTGCACCGATCGTTTCATGGCCCGCCGATAGGCGATCCGCTGTCCCAGTTGGTGGGCTACGTTGTTCGCGACTAGTTGAGCATCCAGCTCGGGCCGCTTGATCTCTTCAACGTTGATCCCAACTTCCTTGTTGGTCAGCTGATTCAACTCGTCGCGGAGCTTGTCGACTTCGGCTCCACGCTTGCCGATCACGACTCCCGGACGACCCGTGAAGATCGTTACAGACACCTTGCCAGGCTTGCGCTCCACATGCACTTCGGAGATCGCAGCGTGCGCTAGGCGTGAGGTCAAGTACTTCCGAATTAGCTCATCTTCCCGCAAGAAGTCTGGGAAATCACTGCCGGCAAACCAGCGTGACCTCCACGGCTTGACGATTCCAAGCCGGAACCCGTATGGATGGGTTTTTTGGCCCACTACTCTTCCTCCTTCACGCCTACGGCTATCTCAACGTGACTTGTGCGCTTCCGAATTGGAGCCGCCCGCCCAAGGGCAGCCGGTCGGTATCGCCACAGCGTCGGCCCGCCGTTGACTATGGCCAGCTTGACGTAGAGGCGATCAACGTCGAACGCGTCGTTGTTGCGAAGGGCATCCTGCTCAGCGTTTGACACCGCCGAGCGCAGCACCTTCTCGATCTGTTTCGCCGCTCGCTTCTTGGAATACTTCAACAGGGAGTAGGCCTCGTTTACGTCCCTGCCGCGGATCGTATCGATCACCAAACGCATCTTGCGTGGCGATTGGCGAATGTGCCGTTGTATTGCTCTTGCTGACATGGGTTACCGCCTAACCACCGAGCCTCTTGTCCACCGCCAACTTGCCGCTATGGCCGCGGAAAAGACGCGTCGGAGAGAACTCTCCCAACTTGTGGCCAACCATGTTCTCCGTGATGTACACTGGTATGAACTTGTTGCCGTTGTGAACAGCGATCGTGTGGCCGACGAATTCGGGTATGATCGTCGACGCACGCGACCAAGTCTTGAATACACGCTTTTCGTTGCGCTCGTTGAGTTTCTGGATCTTCAGAACCAACGATTCTTCAACGTACGGGCCTTTCTTGATACTCCTAGCCATCAGCTCGATTTCCTCACTTGGTCGCTTTGCCGCGCTTCCGGCCGCGGACGATCAGCTTAGTACTGGCCTTTTTCTTGTCACGTGTCTTTCTGCCCTCGGGCTTGCCCCATGGCGTCACCGCAGGCCTACCACCCGCGGCGCGGCCCTCACCACCACCCAACGGGTGGTCGACCGGGTTCATCGCCACACCGCGAACCTTGGGCCGACGACCGAGCCAGCGAGTCTTGCCGGCCTTACCGACCCGGATCAACTCATGCTCGGGGTTGCCCACAGACCCAATTGTCGCGGAGCATTCGGCGCGGACCAGACGGACCTCGCCGCTACGCAGCTTGAGCGCCACATTCTTGCCCTCTTTCGCCACCACCTGTGCACCTGTGCCGGCGGAACGGCAGAGTTGCGCGCCTTTGCCAACCTTCAATTCGATGCAGTGAACGGTGGTTCCCAGGGGAACCTCGGCGAGCGGAAGCGAGTTGCCGGTCCGGATATCGGAACCAGGTCCCGATACCACGGTGTCCCCAACTTCGAGCCCGCGCGCGTGCGGCACATATGTCTTTTCACCATCGGCATATTGCAGAAGTGCGATCCGGGCCGTTCTGTTGGGATCGTATTCGATCTCTACGACCTTGGCCGGCACACCGTACTTGCGACGCTTGAAATCGATCTTTCTGTAGCGTCGCTTGTGCCCGCCACCCCTGTGTCGCATGCTCACGTGACCGTGGTGGTTTCGCCCTCCACTCTTCTTCAGCGGCTCCAGCAACGACTTCTCGGGTGTGGACCGCGTGATCTCTGCGAAATCGGAAACGGACCTCTTGCGAGTGCCTGGGCTCATTGGACGGAATTTTCTGATACCCATGGCTTAACCCTCGAAGATCTCGATTGAATCGCCTTCCTGCAGCGATACGTATGCTTTCTTCCACCGCGCGCGCGTGCCCTTGGTACGCCCCATGGAGCGAGCCTTCTTGCGTTGCTGAGCGGTACGAATCTTTTTCACTCGAACGTCGAACAGGCGCTCGATAGCTTCCCTGATCTGCGGCTTGGAAGCATCGGGGTCGACCATAAACGCATACTCCTGCCGCTGCCCGTACGCTTCCGACGATTTCTCGGTTACGACCGGACGTATCACGGCATTGTATAGATCAGGCATTGTCGCCTTCCTTTGCCTTGCTCTCGGCCTCACTCGCCTTCATGGAACGTCTCGTTTTGCCCGAGATCGAGTGCTCGGTCACACCCTTGAGCGTATGCGCGGCAAACGCTGCCTCTTCAACCAGCAGCGAATCGGCCCACAAGACATCCAGTGCCGACGCGTCCGAATACCGCATCACCTTCACTCGCGGAATGTTGCTGGCCGACCGCATAACCTCGAGACTGATGTCAGCGGTCAGGATCAAGACCTTTTGGCCTGTCAGTTCGAGCTTGCCGAGTAGCTCCACCATCTGCTTCGTTTTCGGCTGTTCGAATTCGAATCCCTCGATCACGGACAATGCGCCCTCACGCGCACGGGCGTTGAACGCCGACCTGCGGGCCGCCTGCCGGACCTTTCTTGGCACCTTTGTGTGATAATCGCGCGGATGGGGTCCGAATACGATGCCACCTCCGGCCCACAACGGCGAACGCGTCGTTCCGGCGCGAGCGCGGCCAGTGCCTTTCTGGCGCCATGGCTTCCTGCTGCCACCTGCGACCTCTGCTCTGGTTTTTGTCGACGCCGTTCCCTGGCGAAGATTGTTGCGGAGAGCCCGAATCGCCTGATGCAACACTGCTTCGTTGACGGTTCCGTCGAACTCCGCCGGCAGCGAGTAATCACCCTTGGAAGCAGCGGCAGCGCTGTAGTGTTGTGCCTTAAGCATACCGGCCTGACCCTCCCTGCTTCTTCACGACCAGGAGCCCGTTCGTGGGACCCGGTACGGCACCGCGGATGAAGAGCAAATTCTGCTCTGCATCGACTTTCACCACGGAGAGGCCAACCTCAGTGTGCCGAGCTGCGCCCATGTGGCCTGGTAACTTCTTGCCCTTGATCACTCGGGACGGATCTGTTCCGGCACCCATGCTTCCGGGATTGCGATACCGTGTGCTGCCGTGCGTAGCCGGTCCACCATGGAAACCATATCTCTTAACCACGCCCTGAAAACCGCGGCCTTTGGTCGTTCCAGTGATCTTCACCTTGTCGCCAGGTGAGAAGATCTCAACCGTCACAGTGTCGCCGGCTTTCGCCTCGGAGTCGGCTGGCAACGGGAAGCTGCGCAGAAACCGCGGCGTCGTGTCTAGCCCGGCATTCTTTGCATGCCCAGCCAACGCCTTGGTGCTGCGTTTCGCTTTTTTCTCTCCAAAGCCGAGTTGAGCGGCTTTGCTGCCTTCTGCACCATCATGCACCAGCACGACCGGACATGGGCCGGCTTCGATGACCGTCACGGGCTCTACTCGCCCGTTAGCCTCGAAGATCCGTGTCATGCCTAGTTTACGGCCTATGATCCCTTGCATTGTCATTCGACCTTGATTTCAACGTCCACACCAGCCGGAAGATCGAGTTTCGTGAGTGCGTCAACAGTCTGAGCACGCGATTCCTTGATCTCGATCAGTCGCTTGTGCGTCTTGAGCTCGAATTGCTCTCGGCTCTTCTTGTCAACATGTGGACTCCGCAACACCGTCCACCGTTGCGTCTTAGTCGGCAACGGAATTGGACCGCACGCCCGAGCCCCGCTTTTTTCCACCGTGCGCACGATGTCCGCCGCAGCCTGGTCGAGCACTACGTGGTCGTACGCTTTTAGTCGAATTCGAATCTGTCCGGCCATTGCCGCTGATGCCTCAGTTACTGGGAATTTCCGCTACTCGATGATTTTTGTAACGACGCCAGCGCCCACCGTTCGACCACCCTCACGAATCGCAAATCGCAACCCGTCTTCCATCGCTATCGGCGCTATCAACTCTATCGACATCTTCGTGTTGTCACCCGGCATCACCATCTCCACACCCTCGGGCATCTGCACACTGCCGGTCACGTCCGTCGTACGGAAGTAAAACTGCGGACGATATCCCTGGAAAAACGGCGTGTGACGACCACCCTCATCCTTCGTCAACACGTATACCTCTGCCTCAAACTTCGTATGCGGCGTCACCGAACCTGGCTTCGCCAAGACCATCCCTCGCTCGATCTCAGCCTTATCAACACCACGCAACAACAACCCTACGTTGTCACCTGCCTCACCCTCATCCAACAACTTCCGGAACATCTCCACACCAGTCACCGTCGTCTTACGGTCAGCTCCCAATCCAACCATCTCAACTTCCTCGCCAACCTTCACCATACCGCGCTCGATACGACCCGTACCAACCGTACCACGACCCGTAATCGAAAACACATCCTCCACAGGCATCAAAAACGGCTTGTCTACATCACGCTCAGGAACCGGTATGTACGAATCCAACGCCTCCAGCAACTCATCAATGCTCTTCGTAGCTTCCGTATCTGGCTCACCACTCTCCAATGCACCCAAACAGTTACCCATAATCACCGGAATATCATCTCCAGGAAACTCGTAACTGTTCAACAAATCCCGAACCTCCAACTCCACCAACTCCAACAACTCAGGATCATCCACCATGTCTACCTTGCTCATGTAAACAATGATGAACGGAACGTTCACCTGACGAGCCAACAAAACGTGCTCGCGCGTCTGGGGCATAGGACCATCCGCAGCACTCACCACCAACACCGCACCATCCATCTGAGCAGCACCCGTAATCATGTTCTTCACATAGTCAGCGTGACCAGGACAATCAACGTGCGCGTAATGACGATTCTCACTCTGATACTCAATATGAGCAGTCGCTATCGTAATACCGCGCTCACGCTCCTCAGGTGCCTTGTCAATCGAGTCAAATGGAACAAAATCAGCCAAACCACGAGCACCCTGTACTCGCGTGATCGCCGCCGTCAATGTCGTCTTACCATGATCAACGTGACCAATCGTTCCCACGTTTACATGCGGCTTCGTACGCTCAAACTTTTCCTTAGCCATGGCAAAGATCCCCTAGCCCGTTATTCTCCTGATGATTTCGCCGGCCTTCTGCTCCGGCACCTCAGCGTATTGTGAAAACTGCATTGAGTAAGCTGCGCGCCCCTGTGTAAGCGATCGCAACGTTGTCGCATAACCAAACATCTCGCCCAGCGGGACGCTCGCACCTATGAGTTGCGCTCCCTGCCGTTGCGTCATGCCGCCCACCTTGCCGCGGCGGCCGTTCAGGTTACCCACCACGTCGCCCACATATTCGGGAGGCGTAACCACCTCAACGTCCATGATCGGCTCGAGCAGAACCGGATCGGCCTTTTCGACTGCTGACCTAAACGCCATCGCACCGGCAATCCTGAATGCCATTTCGCTGGAGTCGACCGCATGGAAGCTGCCGTCAACCAGCTCGACCTTGATATCCATCATGGCGTACCCTGCGAGTACACCATTTTCGTATGCTCCCTTGATTCCTTCCTCAACTGGCCCGATAAACTCCTTCGGTATCACGCCGCCGACGGTCTTATCCTCGAAAACGAAACCGTGGCCTCGCTCGAGCGGCTCCACGTGAATGACGACATCCCCGTATTGGCCTCTACCACCGGTCTGCCGCGTGAACTTGGCCTGAACAGATTCGACTCGGTCTCGAATCGTCTCTCGGTATGCCACCTGCGGCCGTCCGATATTGGCCAGTACCGTGAATTCCCGCCGCATACGCTCTACGAGAACCTCGAGGTGTAGCTCACCCATGCCCGAGATGATCGTCTGGCCGGTGTCGGGATCGCTCTTCACATGGAAGGTCGGATCCTCTTCTGACAACTTCCTGAGCGCCCCCGAAAGCTTGTCCTGATCCGCCTTCGTCTTGGGCTCGATTGCTACCGAAATGACCGGCTCCGGGAAGCGCATGACTTCCAGAATTATCGGATCGTCCTTGTCGCAGAGCGTGTCGCCGGTCTTCGTGTGCTTCAGCCCGATCACGGCGGCGATATCGCCGGCGCGAACCTCTTGGACCTCTTCACGCTTGTTCGCGTGCATCTGCAACAGCCGCCCAACTCGTTCCTTCTTGGAGTTGGAGGAGTTGTGTACATGAGCTCCTGCCTGCAGCACTCCAGAGTAGACTCTGAAGAACGTCAACCGTCCGACAAATGGGTCGGTTGCAATCTTGAAAGCCAAGGAGCTGAACGGCTCGTCGTCTGCAGCCTGCCGCTCCACGTGCGTTTCGTCGTGATGCGGTAGATGCCCACTGATCGCCGGAACGTCGATAGGACTCGGCAAGTAGTCGACGATGCCATCTAATAGGCGCTGAATGCCCTTGTTCTTGAATGCGGCGCCACAAAATACCGGAATCAGACCACCCTTGACGGTCGCTTCGCGGACTACCTTCCGGATGTCTTCGTCGGAGAGCTCTTCGCCGTCCAGATATCGCTGCAGCAGACCTTCATCATATTCGACCGCTACTTCGATCAGCTCGTGGCGCAGTTGCGCGGCTTTTTCCTTGAAGGCGTCGGGTATTGGACCCTCTTCCCACTGGACGCCTTTGCTGTCTTCGTCGTAAATGACCACGACCTGCCGGACCAAGTCGATCAGTCCTGTAAACAGCTCACCCGACGCAAGCGGATACTGCACCGGATACGCCTTGGCGCCCAGTCGCTCGCGCATCATGTTCAGGCAGCGGTCGAAGTCGGCCCCCACGCGATCCATCTTGTTGACGAAAACGATGCGTGGCACGCCGTATCTGTCGGCCTGCCTCCAAACCGTCTCGGTCTGTGGTTCGACGCCACCGACCGCATCCAGCAACGTCACAGCGCCATCGAGAACGCGGAGCGATCGCTCAACTTCGGCCGTGAAATCGACATGCCCGGGGGTGTCGATGATGTTTATCTGGAACTTCTCGTCTGCACTCTTCCAGGTATGTTCCCACTCACAATACGTCGCCGCCGAGGTGATGGTTATGCCGCGCTCCTGCTCCTGCTCCATCCAATCCATCGTCGCCGTGCCGTCGTGCACCTCGCCGAGCTTGTATGTGCGCCCGGTGTAGTACAGAATCCGCTCGGTAGTAGTCGTCTTCCCAGCATCAATGTGAGCCATGATGCCGATATTCCGAATCCTCTCAAGGGGCGTCGTTCGTGCCATGTCGTTGACTGTGCCAATCCGTGAACGCTTGCGCTTTGGTACTCGTCCCGACTTCGCTATAGTGCGCGTTGCCAAATCTCTCTTCCAAGCAGTAGAAAAGCGGGGCGACCGTCATCCGCCGTGTCGGATAGGTCTCGCTCCGCGTCCGTCCGGGAGTTTCGCTCCCTGCGACGCAGGATCCCTTGAAACAGGGTCCCGATATTGTCGGTTTAAGGTTTCAGACTACCACCGATAATGTGCGAAAGCACGGTTTGCTTCCGCCATACGGTGCGTGTCCTCCCTCTTCTTTATCGAACTTCCCTCGCCCTTCGAGGCGAGTATCAACTCGGCCGCCAAACGCTCGGCCATCGACTTCTCGCCGCGCGAGGTCGAGTATTGAATAATCCAGCGCATGGCCAAGGCCGTACGCCTGTCTTGCCTGACTTCGATCGGTACCTGATACGTCGCACCACCTACGCGACGACTCTTTACCTCGAGCAACGGCTTGACGTTGTTCAAAGCCTGCTTGAAAACCTGCACTCCAGGCTGCCCGCTGCGCTGCTCGATCAAATCCATCGACCGGTAAAAAACCTTCTCAGCAGTCGACTTCTTTCCGTCCGACATTAGATGATTGATGAACTTCGACACAGTCTGACTGTCGTAGCGTGGGTCTGGCGGGACCTGGCGCTTCGTCGCTTTGGTACGCCTGCTCATTTGGGCCTCTTTGCTCCGTACTTCGAGCGGCTTCTCCGACGATCGGCAACGCCCGCCGCGTCGAGTGTACCCCGGATTATGTGGTAACGAACACCAGGGAGGTCTTTCACTCGACCGCCTCGAATCAAGACAATGCTGTGCTCCTGCAGGTTATGCCCCTCACCAGGTATGTAGCTCGTCACCTCGAACCCATTGGTGAGGCGTACACGGGCAACTTTGCGCAACGCTGAATTCGGCTTCTTGGGAGTAGTCGTGTACACGCGCGTACATACACCGCGCTTCTGCGGATTACCCTTCAAAGCCGGCGCCTTATCCGACTTCTTCATTACTTTGCGCCCATGGCGAACTAACTGATTGATCGTTGGCATTCTGTCTTTGATTCGTTGTTCAACACCATCAATTACAAACAAACCTCTCGAATCATCGAGAGCCTGTAAAACTAGATTGCACGCAGCGTTAGGTCAAGTGTGACGACCGATAACGTGCCCCCTGCTTCCGAGCGGAGGAGGGGGCCGAATCAGCCAACTCTAAGCGTCTGCCTCAGTTTCTACCTTAGGTGGCGGTGTAGCCGTGATAAACGGGCTTCTCGTGCCGCCGAACTCATCTTCGGTTTCTGGTGGCGGTGGAGGAGGTTCGAACCCCTCGGGCGGCTCGATCTCGATCTCGGAATATCTGTACACGCCAGTCCCGGCCGGAATCAGATGTCCGATGATGATATTCTCCTTGAGACCCAAAAGGTCGTCCTTGGCACCTCTGATCGACGCATCGGTAAGCACTCGGGTGGTTTCCTGGAAGGAAGCCGCCGAGATGAACGACTGTGTCGTGAGAGATGCCTTCGTTATGCCGAGGAGCAACGGCTCGTTGGTCGCCGGTTCCCCACCCTTCCGCATGACGCGCTCATTCTTCTCGCGGAACATGATCCTGTCAACGCTCTCGCCTTCCAAGAACGGGGTGTCACCAGGGTCCAGCACCTTCACCTTCTGCAGCATCTGCCGCACGATCACGCCGATGTGCTTATCGTTGATCTTCACACCCTGGAGACGGTATACCTCCTGGACTTCGTTCAGCAAATACTCTTGGACCGCTCTGGGGCCTTTGATCCGCAAAATATCATGCGGGTTCACCGGGCCCTCGGTCAACCGGTCGCCTGCCCAGACGCGGTCGCCTTCGTGCACGCGAAGATGCTTCCCGGCAGCTACGTCGTAGACCTGCGGTTCGCCTGAGTCGGGGTGCACGAGTATCTCCCGCTTGCCGCGCTTGATATCGCCGAAGCTCACGATACCGTCAATCTCAGAGATCGTGGCCGGATCCTTGGGACGCCTCGCTTCGAACAATTCTGCTACACGCGGGAGACCACCGGTGATGTCGCGGGTTTTGTACGCTTCTCGTGAGATCTTTGCGAGCGTGTGCCCGGCCCGAACCTCTGCTCCGTCTTCAACCGTGAGCTGAGCACCCTCAGGAATGACGTAGTCGCGAACCTTGCGTTCTTTGCTGCCCTTGACCTGCACGATTTCGATGTGCGGGTGCAGCTTCTTCTCGCGATCTTCCGTTATGACGCGCTGGCGACGCCCTGTGATTTCATCCAACTCTTCGCGGACGGTCTCGTCCTGGATGATATCGACAAACCGCACTCTGCCCGACACGTCGGACATGATCGGGTTGGCGTACGGATCCCAAATGAACAGCAAGATCTCGCCCGTCTCTCCTGGTACCGAAACCTGGGGTCGCTTCACCACCTCACCGTGGGAAACGGCGAGCGTCGCGCCGAGCGGCACCTGGAACCGAGAGCGCACTTGCCCGTCGTCGTCGCGAATCTCGAGTTCTCCCTCGTATCCGGTGACGATCTTATCGCCATTTTCCGCCTCGACAACCTTGAGCCGGTCACTGAAGAAGACCGTACCCTCGACCTTCGTCTTACGAGACGTCTGCTCGGCGATACGCGCAGATGTTCCTCCGATATGGAACGTTCGCAGCGTGAGCTGGGTGCCCGGCTCGCCGATCGATTGAGCTGACAGAATTCCAACGGCCTCGCCGAGATCGACCAGGTCCATGGTTGCCAAGTTCCTGCCGTAGCACATGCGGCAAAGGCCACGTCTCGCTTCGCATGTGAGCACGGAACGGATCGTCACCGTCTCGATACCAGCATCATCAATCACCGCGGCAGTGTCTTCGTCGATCAGGTCTCCCGCAGGAACGAGCAGACGCGGATCGCCATGTTCGTCCATTTCATGCGGATCGAACACGTCTTGGGCCGCAACATTACCAACGATGCGCTCGCGCAGAGGCTCAATGATGTCCTCCCCTTCCTTGAGCGCTGAAACTTCTAGACCCAGGATGGTGCCGCAATCCTCCTCGGCAATCGTGACATCTTGCGCCACATCGACGAGGCGCCGCGTCAGGTATCCGGCGTCCGCGGTTTTTAGTGCGGTGTCAGCCAATCCTTTGCGTGCACCGTGAGTGGAGATGAAGTACTCCAATACGGTCAGACCTTCGCGGAAGTTGGATTTAATCGGACTTTCGATCACTTCTCCCACGCCACCGGTCAGCTTCTTCTGTGGTTTTGCCATCAAACCACGCATGCCGGCGAGCTGTCTGATCTGGTCGCGACTGCCTCGACTTCCGGAATCGAACATCATGAATACCGGGTTGAGCCCCAGTTGCGATTCCGAGAGGTTGTCGACCATTGCCGCAGCAATGTCGTTGTTTGCGTGGGTCCATGCGTCAATGACTTTGTTGTAACGCTCACCGAACGTGATCTGCCCAGTGGAGTACGCTTTCTGATAGCGCGCCACCCTGGCAGACGCCTCGTCGATGATCTCCGGCTTTTCTGCCGGGATTTGAAGGTCCTCGACACCAATCGAAACGCCACCGACGGTAGCACTCCGGAAACCGAACTCCTTGAGCGCATCCAGAAATGAAACTGTGGGTTTGAGGCCTGCTATCCCATAAGACTCAAACACGATCGCTGAGATGGTGCGCTTGCGCATCACGGCGTTCTGGAATCCCATCTTGGCGACCAATGCTTTGGGCAGAATGCTGTTGAACAGCACTCGCCCGGCTGTCGTGGGAATCCACTCGCCGACCCGAACCGTCTCCGCGTCAGCCGGGTCGTACCAGTCATTTGGCTCGAACCAGAAACGAATCGGCGCCTGATATTCGAGTCGACCGAGCGCGACCGCAGTCTCGACCTCTGCCACTGTCCCATAGCATGCCGCAGCCTCGACCAGCTTGTCGTGACTCGGCAGTGTCTTGGTCAGGAAGTAACACCCGAGCACCATATCCTGACTTGGCTCCGCTACAGGGCGACCGTCAGCGGGCTTGAGGACATTGTTGCTCGAGATCATCAGCACACGTGCTTCGAGCTGTGACTCACAGGAAAGAGGCACGTGGACAGCCATCTGGTCACCGTCGAAATCCGCGTTGAACGCCGCACACACGAGCGGATGGATTCTGATGGCTTTGCCTTCAACCAGCACTGGCTCGAAAGCCTGGATGCCCAGGCGGTGAAGAGTCGGAGCCCGGTTCAGGAGCACGGGGTGGTCCTGAATGATCTCCTCGAGGATTTCATATACCTCAGGACTCTCACGCTCTACGATCTTTTTGGCTCGTTTGACCGTTTCCGCGATTCCGGATTCGACCAGCTTGTGGATGATGAACGGTTTGAACAGCTCGACCGCCATCGTCTTGGGCAGCCCGCACTGGTGAAGTTTCAATTCCGGCCCGACGACGATTACCGAACGCCCGGAGTAGTCGACGCGCTTTCCGAGCAGGTTCTGACGGAACCGCCCCTGCTTGCCTTTCAGCATGTCGGATAGAGACTTCAACGGCCGCTTGCCGCGCCCACGGATGGCTTTTGAACGCCGACCGTTGTCGAACAGAGCGTCCACGGCCTCTTGAAGCATCCTCTTCTCATTGCGGAGGATCACCTCTGGCGCACGATGCTGAATGAGCTTCTGCAAGCGGTTGTTGCGATTGATCACTCGCCTGTAGAGGTCGTTCAAGTCGCTAGTCGCGAACCGACCGCCGTCCAGCGGTACCAACGGGCGCAAATCGGGCGGAATGACCGGAATAACGTTCAGGATCATCCATGCCGGATTGTTGCGTTCTTCACTGTTCTCTCCGGAGTTCCTGAACGCGTCTATGATCTTGAGACGTTTCAGCATCTGCTTCTTTCGATGCTGGCTGGTCTCGGTCACGACGCCGGCCCTGAGCTCTTCAGCGACCCTATCTACGTCCAATTCCTGCAGGAGCTCTCTAACCGCCGGTGCTCCGATATCAGCACGAAACGCGGTGTCTCCTTCAGCTCTCGCTTTTTCGCGCAGCGTTATGTACGCGTCTTCGTCGATGAGTTCCTTGAGCTGGACCTCCTGCTCGCCCGGATCGAGCACGATGTAATTCGTGTAGTAGATGACCTTTTCGATGTCTCGCAGTGTGAGATCGATCAGGTTGCCCATCGGGCTTGGCAGCGTTTTAAAGAACCAGATGTGCGCAACCGGTACTGCCAACTCGATATGGCCCATGCGCTCACGCCGGACCTTCGAGAGGGTCACCTCAACGCCGCACCTGTCGCAAACTACGCCGCGATAGCGGATCCGCTTGTATTTGCCGCAATGACACTCCCAGTCCTTGACCGGGCCGAAGATCCGCTCGCAGAACAAGCCGTCCTTCTCGGGCTTGAACGATCGATAGTTGATTGTCTCCGGCTTTGTCACTTCGCCCCAAGACCACCACGTGCGCTGCCCCTGCATGATCAGGCGCTCGCGCTCCTTTGGATCTTGCGGTCCGCGAATCTCTTCAGGACTCGCCAACCGGATGTGGATGTAGTCGAAACTCGACCCTCTTTGGTCCCGTACGGTGCGAAAATCGATCATCGGTGCTCCCTATTCCTCACCGTTGTCGGTGACGCCCAGGGTTACCTTCAACCCCAGCGCTTGAAGTTCTTTCACCAGCACGTTGAACGACTCCGGTATACCTGGCTCCGGTAGGTTTTGGCCTTTCACGATTGCTTCATATACCCTACTGCGTCCGTTCACGTCGTCAGATTTTACCGTGAGCATCTCCTGGAGCGTATGAGCTGCTCCATATGCTTCGAGCGCCCAAACCTCCATCTCACCAAACCGCTGACCGCCGAACTGTGCCTTGCCTGCAAGTGGCTGCTGTGTGACCAGGCTGTACGGCCCGATTGAGCGGGCGTGGATCTTGTCGTCCACCAAATGAGAGAGCTTGAGCATGTAGATCGAACCCACGGTTACATCCGATGCAAACCAGTCTCCGGTCCTACCATCACGGAGCCGGCTCTTGCCGCCTGGCTTGAGATTCGCAGCCAGTTCGAACTCGCGCAACGCCTTCTCGACATCTGCTTCACTCTTCTGTCCAAGCAAGGCGGCGAGCGCCGGCTGCCCGGCCACTTCGAGCAATTCCCGGTCACTCTTCTTGAGCCGACCACCAACGGACTTCACCGCAGACTTCAGCACCGCGCTGTCGATTTCCGCAGCGTCGTCGTCCTGAGCCTCGAGCCGCGCTTGGTGATACTCCTTCTGTAGCTCGTACTCGGACCGATGCCGGTCAGCGAGTTCCCTGGCTGCTGCTGTCAGGTAATCCCTGATACCGTGATACACATCTCTACTCTCTTGAGAGACACCACGATCTCCCAGGCGGCTCAGACGAATTTCCTCCAAATCTGAGCGTGGGCTATCCGGAGGCGTCAACCTCGCGAGATCCGCCAGCACAGTCCTGATCTCATCGGGCGACAGCTCCGGCGGGGAAGTCTTGAGCCGCAGAGCCCGTCCCGCCCATTTCAGATTGGACAGACAGAGCGCCAATCCGACCTCATCCTCCTGTGCGCCCTGGAAGACCGGAGTTTCGGCCTTGAAGCCGAGGATATTTGCCGCCCACCCTAGATGTGTCTCCAGAATCTGACCCACATTCATTCGACTGGGCACGCCGAGCGGGTTGAGAACCAGGTCTACAGGGCTGCCGTCCGGCAAGAACGGCATATCCTCTTCGGGCACGATCCTGGCAATGATGCCCTTGTTGCCGTGTCGCCCGGCCATTTTGTCGCCAACGGAGATCTTCCGTTTCTCGGCCAGATAGACCTTCACCAGCTGTATGACACCCGGGGGCAGTTCGTCGGGCTGTAAGATCTTGTCGATCTGATCCTCGGCCTTCTCCTCGATCCGAGCCCGCTCCGAATTTGCCGCTTCAACGGCAGCGTGAATGCGTTCGTTGGTCTTGGGAGTAGTGACGCGCAGTGTCTTGAGATCGACTCTCGCGAAATCGGTATCCTCGAGCATCGCCTTGGTGAGTTTTGTGCCTCCCTGCGTGTACTCCTCGATGGTGCCGGACTTCAACATCACGGCTACTTCTTCACCTTCCAGGAGATCTCTCAGCTCGTCGCAAAGAGCGGTGCTCACGCGTCCCTTTTCTTCGTTCTCGAGCTGGCGCACTTCACCGATCCGCTCACCGCGGTCCTTCTCGACGACCTGATCTTCGATCCGCGAGAAGATCTTGACGTCGATTACGACTCCCTCAGTTCCCGGTGACACCTTCAGCGACGAGTCCTTGACGTCCTTAGCCTTCTCTCCGAAGATCGCAGTCAGCAGCTTCTCTTCAGGAGAAAGTTCTGTCTCACCCTTGGGCGTGATCTTACCCACGAGGATGTCGCCCGATTTGACGTGCGCGCCTATTCGGACTATGCCGCGCTCGTCGAGGTCTACGAGAGCTTCTTCTGATACGTTTGGAATCTCGCGAGTGATTTCCTCTTGGCCGCGTTTCGTGTCGCGCACATGGAGCTCGAGTTCCTGGATGTGTATCGAACTGAACACATCGTCCTTAACCAGGCGCTCCGAAATTACGATTGCGTCCTCGAAGTTGTGCCCGTACCACGGCATGAACGCCACTGTGACGTTCGAACCCAATGCGAGCTCGCCACGGTCGGTCGCGTGACCGTCGGCGATGATCTCACCAGCGCCGATTTGCTGACCAACGTCTACCAGCGGCCGCTGATTGATTGCGGTATCCTGGTTCGTACGCCAGAACTTCTTGAGGCGGAACCGGTCGTGTTGCATGAGGCGGGCAAGCGGTTCACCCTTGGCACTCTTCCTCACTCTGCCTGTATCGACGATGACTTCGTCGGCCGTGACCTTGCTCACCATTCCGGCTCGCGGAGCGATCTCCACAGCACCCGAGTCGCGCGCAGCCTTTTCCTCCAACCCGGTTCCGACCAGCGGAGCCTGAGGGAACAACAACGGAACGGCCTGACGTTGCATGTTACTGCCCATCAGCGCGCGGTTGGCGTCGTCGTGCTCCAGGAAAGGAATCAAAGCGGCAGCGACCGAAACGAGCTGTTCCGGCGCCACGTCCATATAGTCGATACGAGGTGGTGGCAACAGCGGATAGTCGTCTCGCTTACGGCACAACGCGACCTCACGAATGAACTTGCCGTTGGGATCGAGAGGAGCATTCGCCTGAGCGACCGCGTACTCTTCCTCTTCGGAGGCTGACAGCCAGCGAATTTTGTCTCCTACCACGCTACGCTCGACCGTACGGTACGGCGTTTCGATGAACCCCAGCTCGTTCACACGAGCATACGTTGAAAGGCTCGTGATGAGGCCAATGTTCGGTCCTTCAGGCGTTTCGATCGGGCACATTCTTCCATATTGCGAATAGTGCACGTCTCGAACTTCGAACCCGGCCCGTTCCCGTGTCAGCCCACCCGGCCCCAGTGCGCTCAGACGACGCTTATGGGTGAGTTCGGCCAGCGGGTTGGTCTGATCCATGAACTGCGACAGCTGCGAACTCCCGAAGAATGCTTGGATTACGGCACTGACCGTACGCGCATTTACGAGATCGTCCAGCGTGATCTTCTCGGGATCGTTGTTGATACTCATCCTTTCCTTGATGAGCCTCGCCATGCGTGACAGACCTACGGAGAATTGATTCGCAATGAGCTCTCCGACGGTTCGCACACGCCTGTTGCCCAGATGGTCGATGTCATCCGCGTACCCGCGATTCTCGGAGAGATCCAATAGGTAGCGTATGATCGCGACGAAGTCCTCTTTCGTGAGAACCGAGTTATCCGGCGGGATTTTGACCTTCAGCCGCTGGTTGATCTTGTGCCGACCGACTCTACCCAGGTCGTAACGCTTGGGATTGAAGAACAAGCGTTCGAGCGCGGCTCTCGCGGTCTCGAGATTGGGAGCCTCGCCGGGCCGCAGCAACGAATAGATCTGCTCCAGCGCTTCTGCCTCAGATGAGGTCGGGTCCTTCGCAAGCGTATGTTTGATGATTTGCGAAGCGCCCCGCATCGTGGTGATCAACACATCCACCTTCACCACGCCCGCCTTGAGCAGCCGTCTTCTCAGCGTCTCGGTGAGCGGTTTGCCGGCCTCGGCGAGCACCTCGCCGGTCTCGACATCAGGCACGTCGAAGGCGAGTATCTGCTTCTCTGCCTGCTCCTGCACCGCCGTCGGGCGATCGTCTTCGCGAAGATCGATGGGTGCATATCGCGTGAATACCTCGAGCGACTTCACGCCAACTTCACGAAGCTGCTCGAGAATTTCATCGGACAGCTCCTCAGCCTCCCGAACGATGGGCTCGGCGTCTTCACCTTCAGGATTGGACACCGTCTGCGCGGAGATGGCACCAATCACCTCTCGACGCATCGTGCGTTCGTCGAAAGCCTTGGTCAGGTCCAAGGTCCGCGTCGCATAGAAGAGCTGCATGATCTCCGCGTTCGTGCCATAGCCGATGGCTCGCAACAGCGCGGTCGCAGGGAACTTCTTCTTCTTGTCTATGTGGACGTATACGACGTCATGGATGTCGACGGTGAACTCTACCCACGATCCTCTGAACGGAATGATCCGGGCGTTGAAGAGCCTCTGGCCATTGGGGTGGATATTCTCTTCGAACACCACACCAGGGGACCTGTGTAGCTGCGAAACGACGACACGCTCTGCACCATTGATGACGAATGTGCCCAGAGGCGTGAGTATCGGCAGCTCGCCGAGGTACACTTCTTTTTCGAGGATGTTCTTCGGGCGCGTAACGTCACCTTCGAGCGTCTCGTTTATCACCAACCTGAGCGTCGCCTTCAACGACGCCGAGTACGTCATATCCCGTTCGATGCACTCGGGCACAGTGTATTTGGGCTCGCCAAGAGAAAACGACACAAACTCCAGGGAGTAGTTGCCGTTTACGTCGGCGATCGGGAAGACCTCGAGGAAGACCCGTTCGAGCGCGATGTCCGCGCGTTCGGCATTCTCGTCCCTACGTAGCAATGCCTCGAACGAATTGGTCTGAATGTCCAGCAAGCCAGGCATCGGCATTACTGTGTCGAGCTTCCCGAAAGAGATTGCAGAAATGTTCTTCGTCATAACATGTCCCCAGACACCACAGAGGGCCCCGATTGACTGCTAGCAACCAATCGGCCTAAGCAGTCAGTGGCGGGGCTCGCTGCACGAGCGGATTTTTTTGCGATCCGTCGATCCATACCGACTCAGTTGAAAGAGACCTTGAATGCGTCCGCACCAGGAGTGCGGCATCCGCCGCACCAGGAGTGCGGCGGGCGTAGCCGGTCTACTTCAACTCGACGGTCGCGCCCTGCTCCTCGAGCTTCGTCTTGATGCTCTCAGCCTCGTCCTTGCCGATATCTTCTTTCACATTGCTCGGTGCTGAATCGACCAATTCCTTGGCTTCCTTCAGACCCAACGATGTGACTTCACGGACGGCCTTGATGACCTGGATCTTCTTCGAGCCAACGTCAGTGAGAACAACCGTGAACTCGGTCTTCTCGTCGGCTTCGGCGGCGGCTTCACCCGGAGCCGCTCCAGGAGCTGCAGCCACCGGGGCGGCTGCAACCGTCACATTGAACTTCTCTTTGAAAGCCTCGACCATGTCAGCCAGTTCCATCACCGACATGTTCCCGATTGCGTCGAGGATTTCGTCTTTGCTTAAGGTTTTCGTTGCCATCTTGTTTCTCTCTCAAGCCTGAGGTTCAGCAGTGGCGCGTTGCTCCCGAAGCGCCTCGAGCACGCCAACCATTTGATACAACAATCCGTCGAGTGCGCCTACAAATCCCTGCATCGGCGCTTGCATGAGGCCAGCCAACTGCCCCAGCAGTTCATCACGAGAAGGCAGTGACGCGAGTCGTTTCACATCGGCAGCGTCAACACGCTGTCCATCCACGAGCCCGGCCTTCACCGTGAAATCATCGTGTTTCTTTGAAAACTCCGTCAGCAGTTGTGCTGCTGCGAGCGGATCTTCTCCTGCAAACACGAAGGCGGTGGGCCCATCTAGCACGTCCTCTACACCTGCAACCGAAGCTGCCTCGAGAGCGCGCACGGCCAACGTGTTCTTCACAACAGTGTAATCGACTCCTGCAGCACGCAGCTGTCGTCTGAAATCCGTAATAGCCTTTACGGTGACGCCAGTGAAATCAGTCAAGTAGATGTTCGGCGACTGCGAGAGTCGTTCCGTTAGTTGGGCGACTATCTCACCCTTCTTTTCGCGGTTCATCTGTACCCCGTCGTGTCGACCCGGACACCGGGTCCCATCGTACTGGACACCGTCACCGACTTCACATACGTGCCTTTTGCGGCCGCGGGCTTAGCCCGGACGACGGACTCCATGAATGCTCTCAAGTTGTCTTGTAGCTGCTCCGGCGAGAACGACACCTTACCGACCGGCGCGTGGAGATTGCCAGTCTTGTCCACGCGAAACTCGATTTTTCCGCCCTTAACCTCGTTGACGGCTCGACCCACATCCATTGTCACTGTGCCAGACTTGGGGTTGGGCATCAAGCCACGAGGACCCAAGATGCGTCCAAGCTGGCCGACCTTCGCCATCATATCCGGCGTGGCGATCACAACGTCGCATTCCAGCCAACCGCCCTTGATTTGATCGACGAACTCAGGGCCCACGAAATCGGCTCCGGCGGCCTCCGCCTCCTTCGCCTTGTCACCCTGAGCAACAACCAATACCCGAACCGTTTTCCCGGTACCGTGGGGCAGAACCACCGTTCCCCTCACGATCTGGTCGGCGTGTCTCGGATCGACGCCAAGGTGCACCGAGACTTCTACAGTCTCGTCGAACTTTGCGAAAGACGCGGTCTTCACAGTATCCAACGCCTCGTGCGGTTCATATGCGCGCATGCGGTCCACGGTCGCAAACGCAGCCTTGTACTTCTTGCCGGTCTTAGCCATCAGTCTGTCACCTCGAGACCCATTGATCGCGCCGTACCCGAGACTACGCTTATGGCCGCATCGATATCGTTCACGTTGAGATCAGGCATTTTGATTTCCGCAATCTTGCGAACCTGCTCTCGCGTGACCTTGCCGACCTTTTCCCGATTTGACGTCGCCGAACCCTTCTCGATACCCGCTTCTCTTCGAAGCAGAAACGACGCCGGGGGAGTCTTCAGAATGAAAGAGAAGCTCCGATCGGGATGAATGAAGATCTCGACAGGGATAACTGTACCAGCCTGACTCTGAGTCCTGGAGTTGTACTGCTTACAGAAATCCATGATGTTGACGCCATGTGGGCCTAATGCTGTTCCCACTGGCGGGGCGGGGGTCGCCTGTCCAGCCACGATCTGCAGCTTGACAACCGCGATCACTCTTTTCTTGATAGCCATCTTCTCCTCTACGCCAGAGGTCTTTCCTCCAGCTCCCACGTACCCCGTGGTAGGGTGTGCGCTAATGCGCCTTCAATTGCAGGTAATCGAGTTCCACCGTTGTCGGCCGTCCAAACAAGCTGACGGCGACTTTTACTTTGCCTTTTTCCGGCACAACCTCTTCGACTGTGCCACTGAACTCGGAGAAGGGCCCTTCGCTGATCTCGACGACTTGTCCGATCATGAATGGAATCTCTTCTCTCGCCACCTCTTCGTCCGCCTCGTCCTCGACTCCGAGCAGCCTATTCACTTCTTCTCGTCGGAGCGGCTGTGGGGTCCAGCCCTGCCCGACGAATTTGATTACGCCTTGAATGTTGTTGATCGTGTGGAGCGTCGTCTGGTTCATCACCATCTCCACGAGCACGTAGCCCGGGAAGACTTTCCGCTCAACCTCGACCTTTTTGCCGTTCTTGATCTCGACGACTTGCTGCGTCGGCACCAGCGCCTGCGATATCAGACGCTCATCCTCAGGCTTCGGGTCGGCGTTGATGTGCCGCTCGATCAACGACCGGACCTTGTTCTCGTGCCCAGCAGTCGTCTGAATCGCGAACCACCTACGTTCCAAGGAAGTCACCATCACCCACCGAATACCCGGCTGAACAGATCGATGAGTATCCACTGGAACATCAAGTCCATCAGACCGATGATTGCACCCACGATCACCACAATCACGATGATCACCATCGTTGATTTCCTGAGATCGTCCCAGGTTGGCCAGGACACCTTTCGGACCTCGACTCGCACCTCACGAATGTACGCAGACGACTTCACCGCGAACGCTAGCAACGGCTGACGCCAGACCAGCGCGGCCGCGGCTGCAACCACGGCGAAGGCCAAAAAGACAACCATGCCGGTACCCACGGCTACTTAGTCTCCTTGTGGAGCTTGTGGCTGTTACAGCGGGGGCAATACTTACGCCACTCGACCCGCTGCGGGTGTTTGCGTCTGTTTTTGTTCGTGGTGTAGTTCCGACTCTTGCAGTCGGTACACTCCATTATCACTCTATCTCGCGGCATCTAGGTCCTCGTGCTTCATGCGCCAAGCGGCAGCATCTCCGCCACGCTACTCGATGATTTTTGTAACGACGCCAGCGCCCACCGTTCGACCACCCTCAC
>CAZFHS010000043.1:0-57707 GCA_964518955.1 uncultured Gemmatimonadaceae bacterium
CAAACAGCGAGATCTCCACACTGCTCGAAACCCGCGAGCATTACACGCTGGCTCCCGATGCAGGTACGCGACCCAAACACTTCTACCTGAAGTGAGATGGATTAAATGCAAGAGATCACAAACAACCGCGGCAATCCGCTGATAGATCCAAGTCTGCACGCATGGCACTACGAGGTGCCGGCCTATCTGTTCCTGGGCGGTGTCGTTGCTGGCGTGATGATTCTCACCGGCCTGTGGATGCTGTGGAAGCCCAACGAAGACAGGTCTCGAGGATTTGCCCTGGCGCCTTGGGCCAGTCCTGTTCTGCTGTCCATTGGCATGCTCTTCCTGTGGCTCGACCTGGAAGACCGGCTAAATGCGTGGCGCTTCTACATGGTACTGAAGCCGACGTCTCCAATGTCTTGGGGTTCGTGGATTCTTTTGGCCATCTACCCCGCATCGATACTTCTGGCGTGGGTTGGCACTCCTCTGGAACTACGCGAAAAGTGGTTGGCGCGGTTTCCGCTTCGTACTCAGGTCGCAGGATTGGGGAGATGGGCTGCTGAGAATGTTCGCATGCTTGCCGTGCTGAATGTCGCGTTCGGAGCTCTGCTGGGTATCTATACCGGCGTGCTACTCGGCACGATGGCCGCACGCCCGCTTTGGAACTCAGCGATTCTCGGTCCTCTCTTTCTCGTGTCGGGCGTGTCGACTGGGGCAGCATTCATATTGCTGTACAAACTCGCTGATAGTGAACGTGCTCTGCTGAGCCGCATCGATATGGGCCTGATCCTCGTCGAGATCGCGCTGATCTCCATATGGCTCATCGGATTGGCTAGCGGCGGAGCTGCAGCACGCGAGGCGGTAGCCCTCTTCTTCGGCGGGCCGTACACGGCCGCGTTTTGGACGCTGGTAGTGGCGTTGGGTTTGGTGACGCCGTTCGTAGGAGAGTTGATCGAACTCAGACACAAGATCGTGCCCGGCCGGATGACCGCAGCACTCGTTCTGGTTGGCGGCTTCGCGCTGCGTTGGATAGTGGTGTACGCGGGGCAGCATGCCGGTTGGGTCAGCGACATCGCGCTTCGATAATCGTGATTCACGGAGAATTTGAACGATGAAAGCGAAACCATATTGGAACCCGTACATCGCAGGAGTCGTGCTCGGCCTGACACTCCTCGCAACATTTCTGATTGCAGGTCAGGGACTCGGTGCCTCTGCTTTGCCCAAACGCACGCTAGCGCTGGTTGGGAGCGAGGTAGCCCCCGAGTGGACAGCCAACAACGCGTCGCTGGGCATCTACTTGACCGACGACGACAACCCTCTGAAGAACTGGCTCGTCATTGAGGTCGTCGGCGTACTGCTAGGTGGTCTCATCGGGGCCATGTCTGCGGGACGCTTCCAAACGAAGGTCGAAAAGGGCCCTCGGATCTCGACGCAGGGCAGGCTGATGTACGCGGCGGGTGGCGGTGTGATTATGGGGCTAGGGGCTGCACTCGCTCGCGGATGCACCTCGGGCCAAGCATTGAGTGGTGGAGCTCTCCTGGCCACCGGAAGCTGGGCATTCATGATGATGGTATTCGCCGGAGGCTACGCGGTGGCGTACGCGGTTAGGAGGCAGTGGACATGACCGGCCTATTTCCTCTTGTCTTCGAAGTCGACGAGTTTCGTCTGCTGACGGCTATCGGCCTAGGCTTTATGTTCGGCTTCACGCTCGAACGCGCCGGTTTCGGCAATGCCCGGAAGCTCGCCGGCCAGTTTTATCTGAACGACATGACCGTCTTCAAGGTCATGTTCACCGCGATTCTGGTGGCGATGGTTGGTCTCCGCACATTTGCGGCCATCGGCTGGCTCGACATGTCCCGTATGTGGATCAACCCAACCTTCATGTGGGCGCAGATCATTGGCGGATTCATGTTGGGTGCGGGGTTCATCATGAGCGGGCTCTGTCCGGGCACGTCTGTGGTATCGGCCGCATCGGGTCGAATCGACGGTGTCGTTACGTTCGGTGGGATTTTCGTGGGTTCATTCCTGTTCGCACTGCTCATCGATTGGATACCGGGTCTCGAGTGGTTGTACAAGTCCGCCGGTTCGATGGGCGATTCGATTCTGCCCGATCTCATCGGTGCTCCAACTCCAGTAGTGGTTCTGGCGATAGTGATAATGGCGGGTGGCGCGTTCATCGGTGCAGAGAAGGTCGAAAAGCTCTTCCAGCAACGCTCGAAGCCGGTGGAGTTGACGCCTGCACCAACGAAACGCACGCCGCGCCTCAAGTTCGCCGTGGCCGGTTCACTTGGCGTCATCGCACTGGTCGCTATCGGTGCTTCCGCACCCAGTATTGGCGGCCCGCCAATCGAGATGGAAGAAGTGAGTCCACTCGATCTTGCGGAAGCGATCATTCAGGGTGATCCGAACTTGATGATCCTCGACTTTCGGTCAGAGGTGACCGAGGGCGAGGGGCGTATACCGGGAGCCTATGCTGTTGCAGCGGATAGTGCGGCGTTGGGCATGCTGAGCGCCGCCGCTTCGACCACTAAGGTTGTGGTGTACGATCGAGACGGGGCGACACGCCTGGTTCCCGACTCGTGGCCGCGGAATCTCGAGTACAGGGTAGTTCGCGGCGGGTTCAACGGCTGGAACGATGAAGTGCTCACCCCTGCAGAGCCGACGAGCTTTGCGCTTGCCGAGCGAGAGTTCATAGAGCGTCAAAACCAGATTGCCGGCTACTTTTCCGGAGCGGCCGTGCAGTCGTCAGTTGCAGCTCCGCCGCCGGCTATGTCGTCGGGGCAGAAGAAGAAAAAGAAGTCGATGGGCTGCTGATGTCTCGCCTGCATGATCGGCGGGCCAGGTAGAAAAGAACCCCGAGGTTCATTGCCTCGGGGCCTTTTCGTTTATGGCCTCAAGATGTCGGTTTCTGACCTCGCACGAATGCGCTCATGAACTTGCCATCCATCTCTGGACCGACGGACTCCAACGTCGAGTCGCAACAGGCGTCGCCAAGGAAGGTCCGCGCATCCTCGGCTCGGTAGATCCGCGTGGGCTCTATGTCGACGTTCTCGAATCCGACGTCTTCGAGAATCTGCTTGAATTCGGTCTCTTCCAACGCACCAGCGACACAGCCAACCCACAGTTCGACGCTGCGCCGTATCTCCGGGTCGACTTCCCCACGCACTACTATGTCTGAAACAGCGAATCGCCCGCCTGGCTTCAACACCCTGAATGCCTCACCGAGGGTAACCCTTTTGTCGGCCGATAGATTGATCACGCAGTTGGAGATGATGACATCTACTGAATTGTCGGGCAGAGGTATGCTTTCCATCTCACCCTTCAAAAACTCGACGTTTTCGACGCCGGCCGCGGCAGCATTGTTCCGGGCCAGGTTCAGCATCTCGTCCGTCATGTCGAGACCGTAGGCTTTTCCGGTTTTTCCCACGCGTTTTGCCGACAGCAGTACGTCGATACCTCCGCCAGATCCCAAATCCAGCACGACTTGACCTTCTTCGAGTTCCGCTAGAGCCGTGGGGTTTCCGCAACCGAGTGAGGCCGCGACAGCGTCCGCAGGCAAGTCGGACTTCTGGTTGATGTCATACAGATTGGACGAGATAGGATCGCAACAGCTCGATGCCGATCCCCCGCCGCCGCAACAAGAACTACCGGCGTTCTTCGAAACATCAGCAGCGATCTGGCCATACTTCTCACGAACGATGTCTTTGATTCCTCTGTCAATCATCTGCTCTACCTCTATTTCTAAGCTGAGGGCTTCTCAGTCGGGCAACAGACCGACTCGCAGCAGCACGATTCCAAGTGTTCCTTTCCGTCTGCTACCGAGCCGACAATTGACCGCATTTCGTCGATTGTCTCATAGTTGAGGGAGTAGTACATCCACTTCCCGCGGCGTCGACTCCTTACCAAACCCGCCTCTCTCAGGATTTTCAGATGAAACGAAAGCAGCGGTTGTTTGGCGCCGACGACGTCGGTCAGGTCGCAAACGCACCGCTCCCCTTTCGTGAGTAGGCGCACTATCTCCAGCCGCTTCGGATCGGCGAGCGCGTGAAAAGATCTCGCCAACATGCCCAGGTCCGTCGATGTAGCTGTGTTCATGATCTGAACATATCAATAATTATTGATATGTCAACATGTAATCCAACCGGCGTTCTAGGCACTTACTCGCCATAGAGTTCACCATAAATTGCAGAATTGAGAATCCTCGCGGATCCGTATAGTGTCTAGCGTGTAGCACAGCCAGTAAGTCTCACACACCATGTCGATAGCCGGCAGGCTCGAGGTTCGATTCAGGTATGGTTTATTAGATGAAGATGTTTTGCCGCTTTTGGCTACTGGCCTCAGTGCTGGTGGCGTGTGCCGACAATCCTGTCGAAGTAGCGGAAACGCCGGAACGCATAGACCTCTCGGGAGTATGGGATTTCACCGAGGTTTTGTTCCGAACTAACCAGCCCGTCATTTGTCGCGACACGGGCTCCTACTGGCTTTCCAATGAGCACAACAGTCTAGCGGGGGCGGGAGAAAAGGTCGGTACCTGCGAGGGTTTGGTCGACGACTTTTCCGATGCGCGAACGTTTACGGTTCGAGACGGTGTGGTGAGGGACACGTTTGTCGAGTTCGTAATCACGGGTGCGTGCGGCCTGTCGTCCGAAGGGCCTTTGGACGCACGGTACACGGGCACGATATCACGCGGCCCACCCTTGCGAATGAGTGGCAGCAGTGCTTGTTCGGTGAACTTCAACGGTTTGTGGGAAGCAGCGCCTGCTGAACCTACCGCGTCGATCAGACTTCGGCCGGATACGGCCTCGATGATGCTTCATGAGACGATTTACCTGCAGCCGATCATGCGGTCAGCGAACGGTGCACGGCAGTTCGAACGTGACCTAACCTGGACGAGCGGTGATACATCCGTAGCGGTTGTCGGTGCCGACGGCGCTGTGTTCGCAACCGGAGTTGGTACCACTACGATAGAAGTCAGTGGAATGGGCAGGTCGGCGGGCGCCTCGTTGACGACCCGTTCAGTGAGTTTCGCGTCAGTCGAGGCGGGCACATACCACACATGTGGCCTTTCTGAGGACGGTGACGCGTATTGTTGGGGTGCGAATGAGTCCGGGCAATCTGGCCCCTCTCCCAGTCTCGCACCCTGCCCGGGAGTGCTCTGTAGGCAGGCGCCGGGTGCGGTACTCGGTCCGGCAAGGTTCAGCATAGTGAACGGCGGAGAGGCGCATACCTGCGGCATTGCGCATGACGGAAGCGCGTACTGTTGGGGAAGTAACTCGGTGGGGCAACTCGGTGTCGGGCAGGTTTCGGGTTACACGCAGACGCCGCAGCTGGTAGTGGGCGGCCACACGTTCTCTTGGATGTCGGCTGGTGGTGGCCATGTTTGCGGGGTCGCAGAAGCTGGACTGGCCTACTGCTGGGGAAGCAACATCCGCGGCCAGGCCGGGCCGAATCCCACCGACCCGGGCACTGAACCGTATCTGGTTTCAAGTAGCCTGGCCTTCACGACGGTTCATGCCGGAAGGCTGCATTCGTGCGGTCTGGCGGTCGACGGTACGAGCCATTGCTGGGGTTGGAATTGGAATAGCCAGCTGGGCAACGATACTATCCCGGCCAGCGCTGAGCCTTTGGTTGTATCGGACGTCCTGTTCTCATCCATGACAGTCGGTGCGTCACACAATTGTGGCCTCACGGCCGAGGGCATGGCGTATTGTTGGGGCGATGGAGATTGGGGCCAGCTGGGGATGGATTCAATCGACTATGTCGCGACTCCAACAGCGGTGGCTGGCGATCTGGAGTTCTCTTCGATCTCGGCGGGTACCTATCATACCTGCGCGTTGACGCTGGGAGGCGCTGCATACTGTTGGGGTGAGGGTTCCTACGGCCGATTGGGTAACGGCTCCACTGCAGACGCCTTCGCGCCTGTGGCTGTTGCCGGCGGATTGACCTTCGTTTCGATTACGGCGGGCGCCGAACACACCTGCGGAATGGCCGACGACGGTTTCGCGTATTGTTGGGGCTCAAACTTCAACGGACAGCTGGGGCAATCCGGAACCGCGCCCAGCGCCGTCCCGCTAAAGGTCATCGGTCAACTCTGACGCATTAGACTCCCATCACCGAAACACACCACGTAAGCTATTCATTTATAAGCGCTTACGCTGACACAACTCCATGAGACAAACACGTAACGCAGCGGGGACGATGAAACTTCCCTGATTTCGTGTGATAAAGGTGCTTGTCCATGAAATGATTTTATGTTACAACATAGTAATGGATAAATGGTGTATGCGGTGGCTGTAACTGGTTCTAGAGGAGCAGGGAGGCCTCGCAATCCGCTACCCGAGCCCTCTCAAACGCTGACAGCCCGCGTTCGGCGGCTGATCGATATGGCGCACGGGGGCAGGGTGCGCGATTCCAGCATGCTGACCGGAGTTCCGTATCCTACTCTGAACGATCTCTACATTGGCCGAAGCATCAACCCGAACCTGGCCACGCTCGATGCTCTCTCTGCGCCGTACGACATCGATGCCAGCTGGTTCCTCTGCGCGGAGGAGCCCGATCGGCAGCCGCGTACATGCCGAATCGTCTTCCTCCCCCCCAACCCCCTGGCCGAGGTGAAACGCCGCACTCTGAGGGAAATCCAGATTCCGTTCTCAGCGTGGCCTATGTACGAGGTGTTCACCGAGCTGGAAGAGCGGCTGAAAGCTATGCCGGCCGACGCAACCCGTCCGATCGTTGCTGAGGCATCGGGCGACGCCTTACCGTTTCGACTGGCGACTTTTCTGTTTCAGCCCCTGCTGGCCGCGGAGAAGACTGGGTGGAACGACGTGTTCCCTGTGAGTGAGGGTGACGAGAAGCTCGATGCTGAGACGATGGCTCGGTGGACCGGCACGCTCATCGCACTAGGCGATATGTGGAAGGTGAGTCTGACCGGTTTCCTGTCGGCACCGAAGTAACTAAGGGGTTTCGCGGCCGTATCGTAGCGGGACCATGTGCACACTGCCACTCGGCGCAATGATCACGATGTACAGATCGTCGTATTCGTCGTCTTCAATCACCGGAGCCGGCGTGACACCCAATGCCTCGATGATGGGCGGTACGGTGTTGGAGTGATTCACGATGGCCACTACATCGCCCGCGTGTTGAGTGAGCACGATGTTCGCCATCTCAGTCGCGAGACTGTCGCTTGCGGATACGATGTTCACGTCCAGCCCGAGTCTTTCGGCAAGCGGTATGGCGGTGGCCCGCGTGCGCAGGAACTGGGTGGAGTAGACGGCGGTCACCCCCATCTCACCAGCCACGTGGGTCAGCTTTGCGGCCCGTTCAGCTCCGAGTTCGGTAAGCCCGGGGTCGTCGCCCGAGAGCTCCTTTTCCGCATGCCTAACCAGGAGTACTGTCGTGAATTCCCCGGATTGCTCATCAGGCGATGGGGGTTCACAAGCAGAAACAAACACACTGAAGAGTAGACCAACCACAATGCGGGTGGTCGAAGTGGGACGACGCATGATAAAACTCCGGCGAGGATTAGTTCTTATGCCGGAATGTAATTCGCCCGCGGCTCAAGTCGTACGGAGACAGCTCCACCGTGACCCTGTCTCCGGCAAGGACTCGAATGCGAAACCGGCGCATCTTTCCTGCAATCGTGCAGAGCACGGTGTGCCCATTTTCGAGGAGAACTCTGAAGGTGGCGTTCGGAAGTACCTCTGAAACAGTACCTTGAAGTTCTATTGCCTCGTGTTTTGCCATAAGTGGCTCAGTCCGAAACCTTGACTACGTTTTCCGCAGCCGGTCCCTTGTCTCCCTGAACGATGTCAAACTCCACGTTCTCGCCCTCGGCCAGAGAGCGAAAACCATCTGCCTGGATGGCTGAGTGGTGAACGAAACAATCCCGCTCTCCACCGTCAGGTGTGATAAATCCAAATCCTTTCGAATCGTTGAACCACTTGACCTTACCCTTCGTGCGCATCTTCAACTCTTCCTCTTTACCAATTCCAGTTGATTTGCTACAGCTACTGCAGTTGCGATTGGGCCTCGGGTGCTACTCGGCGTTGCCTGAGAAAAAAAGAGAGACCTGTTCGCAACCCAGGTCCCTTCATTGTGTTACCTGTCGCTGGCCCAAGATAGCAATCTGCACTGTGGCTGTCAAAACGGCAAACCACTCGCTTCACACAGCTGTTCACCCAGAACTGAACCGCTCCAGAAACTCTCGCTCGTCGGCTTTCAAGCTCGACACGCCGCTCGCGTTGATCTTGTCGAGAATGCGGTCGAGTTCTTCTCTGTTCACCGGGTGCATATCGTCTCGCGGAATCCTCTCCCATTTTGCGATGTCCGCAGCGCTGTTGGAAATCTTTTTGGGCTTGGGCTGTGCCTTCTCCTTGAACTTTGCCGCGGGCGACGTTCGCTCCCACCATTTGAGGTAGAGGAAACCACCGAGAAAACCTCCCAGGTGTGCAAAGTGGGCAACGTTTCCTCCGCCTTGCCATCCGGAATAAAGAGACACGACTGCGAGAACTGCCACGAGAACCCTAGCCTCGATCGGCACGACACCGAACAGGTGAATCACCTGTCTTGGCCAATACATGGCGAAACCCATCAGCACGCCAAACACTGCGCCTGAAGCTCCGACCATCCTCACATAGGGCGTAAACGGTGTCGTCAGCAGGGCGCCGATGACGCCGCAGATGAAGTACAAAACCAAAAACCGGCCGCCCCCCAACCTGTCTTCGAGCCGCGGGCCGAAGAAGTACAGGCCGATCATGTTGAAGATCAAATGCATCCAACCCGCGTGGAGAAACATGTAGGTGATCATCGTCCACGGCCTGTACAAAACAAGCGCCGGGATGTACGAGAGCTGATAACCGAGTTCGGGGCTGAACCTCGTGACAAACAGCATCGCAATATTTGCGACCAGCAACCGCCGAACCCACGGGGTCATCTAGTTTCCTTCAATGCTGGTAGTTGCAGACAAGATCACGATCCAGGCGGTCCCGGGGGCGGCCTTAGCTTGTTCTTGAGAATGATGCGTGCGCAGGTATTCCATCGAAGCAGTGAATCGTCGTTGCCAGCGGGGCGAAGTGGTTCAGCCTTTTCGAACCAGACCATGGCATCTCGTAGAAGTTCGTACACCATGGGCCCACATCCCAACGTGCCGTGTGCCAGCAGTTCCTTGGCTCGGCGTTCACTGATGATCCCTGCGTAGTAATTTCGCTCGTAATCGGAGTCGAGCTTGTTCAAGAGCTCGTTTGCTTCGGCCTCATATCCGCTGCTGCCGTCTCCAAGTTGCTCGGACAAGGCCAATACCAGGTGAACGGTGGCGGCCTGGTTTTCGGGGTCTATTGCGAGGATGTCGCGGCATATGCTCTCAGCCTCGCGAGGTTCGTTGAGCAACCGGTAGCGCTCCGCCCTTTCGAGCGCTGCATCGATTCCCTCCGGCGACAACGGTTTGAACTCAAACATCACAGCTTCCTCTTGCGAGATTTGCTCGCCCTTCGAATGGCGAATCTTGCACAAAAAGTCCAAACAGCCCACGACCGCAGAACACACCGGTCGCGGGCTGTTCTATTCCAGTCTCAGAGGTTCCGAATCGCAATGTCTCAGCGGGAAAGCCGCTGAGAGCCAGCGACCCTCGGCCTTACTGGCCGCCTTCTTCTTCAGCTTCTTCCTGGGCCCACTCGGATTCGTCGACAGCCACGTACGCCGTGTCTATGGTTATGGCATCGACCGGTACAGACTCTCTCGTTCCGCGATCCCTCACAGGGACCTGCCGGATCTGGTCCACCACGTCCATACCTTCGATCACTCGCCCGAAGACGGCGTAGCCCCACGTCTCCTCGTTCGTGTCGAGTTGCGGATTGTCCTTCACGTTGATGAAGAACTCCGTCTTGGCCGTGTGCGGGTCGCTTCCGCGTGCCATCGCCACCGCTCCGCGCACATTCAGCAGCCCGTTGTCGCCTTCATTTTGCAGCCTCGCGGCCGGGCTGATTCTGCGTTCGTAGTTCGAGGTCAACATTCCCGTCTGAATCATGAAGTTCTGTCTAACGCGGTGGAATATGAGGTCCTTGTAGAACTGCTGACCCACATGGCGAACGAAATTTGTGACTGTCGCAGGCGCAGCCGTCTGATCCAACACCATGACGATGCGGCCCATGCTCGTCTCAAACACCACCGTTGGTGTCGAGTCGGGCGGCGGCGGCGGAGCCTCTTCCACATCGGTATCGGCTTGGTCCGGAGCACACGCAGCCACCACAAAAGCCACTAAAGCTGGCAGGACTACTCTCTTTCCAGGAATCACTTACGTCTCCTTTCCCCTGGGACATCTTCGTTTCGTGCAGGGATACACGGTAGAGGTTAAAACGCGGTCCCGCTAGGGGCAAGTGATCGGTTTCGATCGCCTAAACGCCGGCGATGCGCTTCGGCAAACGGGCGCTCAGATGCATCAGCACGTCATATACTGAAATCCCGGCTCTCTCTGCGATGGTATTCGGAAACACCGCCGGATTGTCGGGTCCGATAAGCGTCGCTTCGTCCCCAACCTCAGCAAGTTTTTCTCTGCCTAGCTCGACGATCGTGTGGCTCGCACTCACCGCGCCGATCACTTTGAAAAGTCGATCGCCAATCAACACTTCACACCCGTTTACCGCATTTCGTGGGTAGCCGTCGGCGTGGCCCACTGGGATGGTGGCGACCCAAGTCGGGCGCTCCGCCACAAAGTTTCGTCCGTAATTCACACCATCACCCGCTTCCAGGCGCTCCACCCTCACGACTCGGGCTCTCAGCCTCAAAGCAGGTCGCAGGTCGGCTCGCACCATCGATTGTGCTCCCGACGGATATGCTCCGTAGAGTACGAGCCCAGGCCGAACCATGTCGAGCATGGCGTTTGGGCGGAAGAAGACGCCGTGCGAGGACGCCGCATGGAGCGGGCCGACATCTATTCCGCGGCCACGCGCCGTCGTGGCGACATCCAGCAACCGCGTCAGTTGGACCGGATCGAAGTCGTCGTCCTCGGTGAAGCCCATGAAGGTGCCTTCGATCCGGATACCGGCCTCGCTGGCTATCGTCTCGATCCACGGAATGGCTCGCCTGAACGGCACTCCGACGCGGTTCATGCCGGTGTCGAGGTATAGATGAACCGGAATCTCTCGGTTCTGGGCAGCCGCGTAGCGGGCCAACACCCGATGCACTCCGTCTGTGTAGGGGGCTAAGTGAATGCTCCTGGCCGCCAACTCTGCCCCATCTTCCTCGGAAAAGAGACCCATCAGCAGAATCGGCTTTCGGATTCCCGCATCGCGGAGCGCAATAGCCTGGTCGGGTTTCACCACTGCCAGCCCAACGACCGCGTCGAGCCCGTCCAGGATTCGCCCAACGTTGCTCACGCCCAGCCCATAGCCGTTGTTCTTCACTACTGCCATGATGGGCCGCCCGGAGCACAGCCGAGCGATTTCGGAGACGTTGTGCCGGATTGCGGAGGCATCTACGTCCAGCACGGGATCGTATCCGGGGAGTTCGATCGACGGAGGCTTGCCAACCGGTTGGGCTGCAAGGCAGTCGGTGTTCTCCCGCTGGCGGGCGACCTGACCGGGGTGGATCTTCGGTACCCCCAGAGCAGCCGCCGAGCCCGATATGAATACACGTCGCGAGATTGGCAAAGCACACCTCCCTGGTTCACATGCGTATTTACGCAACAAAATGCCGACTAATGTGTAAAATGTAAGTGCCTGGGTGACAACGAGTTGGCGGCACCGCCGCGGCTACGTGCTTCCGAGACCCCAGTCAGGTGGCTATGATTCAACATAGGCCGTTTGGGTCGAGCGACCTTGCCTCGCGGTTCCTCGGCTTTGATGAGTGCCTCGAACGCGTCGGATGCGGCTTGGCACCTGAGTATAAAGAGAAACAAAGTTGATCACGAAAGGCGGAGTGCCTAACGAGGAGGCTCCCATCGCTTATTTAGAGAACAAGAAGTATCGCGCCTATGCGTGGAAGGACCTCGACAGTCTGCCGCAACTGCGGGGGTTGTCGGACACCGATCGTATGTCGATGATGGCTGTGGCCCAAGTGTTTCCCTTTCGGGCGAACAACCATGTAGTGGAAGAACTCATCGATTGGTCGAACATACCCGAAGACCCCATCTTCCAATTGACTTTCCCGCAGCCGGCGATGCTCAGCATTCACCACCTTGCCAAGATGCTCGGCGTGATGCGTCGCGGAACGGCCGATGAGGTCAAGGAAGCGGCAAGTCGGATTCAGGAGAGCTTGAACCCGCATCCGGCAGGTCAGCTGGATTTGAACGTACCGATGCTGGGGAGCAACGCACTCCCTGGATTGCAGCACAAATACGACGAGACCGTTCTGTTCTTCCCTGCCGCCGGCCAGACATGTCATGCGTACTGTACCTACTGCTTCCGCTGGCCGCAGTTTGCGGGAATGGACGGGATGAAATTTGCCTGTCATGACACGGATGCTTTGGTCGAATACCTCAAAGTTCATGAGGAAGTCACCAGCGTCCTCATCACTGGTGGCGACCCGATGGTCATGAAAACGTCGCTGCTGCGCCGCTATGTCGAAGCTTTGCTGGATCCGGCCCTCGAACATGTTGCCAGCATACGGATTGGGACGAAGGCGCTAGCATACTGGCCTTATCGTTTTCTGACTCACGCCGACTCGGCCGAGCTGCTCGAACTGTTCGAGAAGGTCAGGGGAGCTGGAAAAGAACTCGCGTTGATGGCGCATTTCAGCCATCCCCGGGAACTCGAGCCGCCGTTAACGCGAGAGGCACTCCGAACCGTGCGGGATGCAGGAGCCACCATTCGCTGCCAATCGCCGGTCGTCAGGCACGTGAATGACTCCTCAGATGTCTGGGCCGAACTCTGGAAACAACAGGTTCGGTTGGGCGCAGTGCCGTACTACATGTTCGTTGAACGAAACACCGGCCCCAACCACTACTTCGAGGTGCCGCTTCTCCGGGCGGAGCAGATTTACCGAGAGGCGTTTCGACAGGTGTCCGGGCTTGCCAGGACGGTACGCGGACCATCGATGTCGGCGAACCCAGGAAAGGTCCTGTTCATCGGGACCACCTACGTGTACAACGAAGAGGTGTTCGTCCTGAGGTTCATACAGGCACGCAATGCCGAGTGGGTAGGTAAACCGTTCTTTGCTCGCTACGATCCCACGGCTACGTGGTTCACCGATCTGAAGCCCGCGCTGGGCGAAAAGGAGTTTTTCTTCGAGAAAGAGTTCAGAGAAATCGCACAGGCGTACGAAGATGTTGATATTCCTGAACAAGCGAGTGCAGCAACACGCTAGCATTCAGCTCGGTTTGGTTCAGCAGCACAAGAAAATGGCGCAGCGGCAACTTGCCGCTGCGCCATTTCGCCTTTCACCGCGTTTCTAGCTCAGTGCCGCTCGCGGAACTGTCTCCACAAGCGTGTGTGTTTGCTCTCTAGGGGAACCTCTTCACCAGCTATGAAAGCACGCTCAACCTGCGTCACTATTTGCAGGGGATCGCCATCGGTGACAATCAGGTCCGCACGCTTACCCACATCTATACTGCCCATCAAATCACCCAAGCCCAGGATCTCAGCCGCGTTCAGTGTTACGGCACGGAGACCCTCTTCTTCCGGGAGCCCGAATGCAACGGACTTCGCGGCGAAGTAGGGGAGATTCCGTACGTTGGCGATGTCGTTCGTACCGAAACTCACCTTTACGCCAGCAGCGTGAAGAATTCCAGCGTTGCTCCATGCCGCCGAGATCGGGTCGTCTCGATCTGACGTGGGTGAGAGAACAGAACCAACGATCACCGGGATATCCTGCGTCGCAAGCTCGTTTGCCACACGGAAGGCCTGGTCGCCCCCCACTATTACTCCCTTCATGTCTGGGAACTTCTCCAAAAACAGAAGCAGGGTTCTGATGTCACGCTCGCGCCGCACTGAGAAAAACACCGGCATTTCACCAGTAACGGCTGGTACGAGTGCCTCGAGCATCATCACGTCCTGGTTGGCTAGGTTCGGCTCGAAGTACTGAGTCGGTTCTTCCAGACCGCTCGGATGCTCGGCAAAGACGACTGCCCGCTCGAACAGCGCGATCAGCTCTTCGAGACGTTCTCCTGCAATCTTGGGTTCGTCCCACGCATTACCACTGGGGGACGGGAAGTTCACCACCAGCGCCGCGCGGTCGGCGATGGTCATGCGCTCCTGGGTGTCACCATTCAACTGCATGACAGAACCGGTAGACGTAATGACCGCGGCGCGCCCGGCGGCGAGCCCGACCATGGCCGTGGTGATTCCATTGGCACGTGCCACGGGAATCGTCTCCGAATGTGGGTGTACGCTGGTGATGGCCCGTACATGCGGATTGTACCGTCCAACTTCCTGGTTGTCGGCACCGGCAGGTACCCCACCGATATCGACCATGCCGAGCCCAGTGGCGGGATCGATCATGCCGGGGTAGAGGTGCTTGCCACTCAGGTCCACGACGGTTGCGCCCGCTGGAACCTGCACTTGGGTGCTAGATCCAACGGCGGAGATGTGTCCATCAGCAATCAAGACCGTTCCATTCGAGATCGTCGCACCGGATACGGTATGAACCGTCGCGCCCGTGAGCGCGGTTACTGCTTGCTGCGAACCGTCGTCGACAGGTCCGCTCGAGAGCGGAGTTGCCATTCCCACGAACCCGGATGGAGTATCGGCGGCATCGACAACTTCAGGTGTCAGGTCACCACTCGGTAGCGCACGGAACGGCTCCCCTCTGGTCTCCTGCTCCCGCTGCAGGTCGTAGTATACGATACCGTCGACGATAGTTTTCTCGACGCGGGTGTATGCGTTGAAGGGATCGCCCGAGAGCAACACCACGTCGCCGTGCTTGCCGATTTCCAGCGTTCCGACCTTGTCTTCGATCGCGAGTTGGCGGGCGGGGTTGATAGTCAGCATCCGCAGCGCGTTCTCGCGCGGCACGTTGCCGTACTTCACGGCCTTTACGAACTCGTACATCATGAACGGCTGCAACGTGGGAATATCGGAGTTGATGGCCGTCAGCACTCCGTGATCTTCCATGATCGCTGCGTTGTAGGGTATGGCGTCGAATGCCTCGAGCTTGTAGTGCCACCAGTCCGAGAAGGTGCTGCCCGCTGCACCGTGGGCCGCCATCTCGTCGGCTACCTTGTAGCCCTCCATTACGTGCGTGAACACCTCGACGCGGAAGCCGAACCGTTCGGCGATGCGCATGAACATCACGATCTCGTCTGACCGGTATGAGTGAACCGTTACCCTCATCCTGCTTTCCATCACGTCGGCCAGGGCCTCGAGCCGGAAATCGCGACGTGGAGGAATTCTGAAAGAACCGGGATCTTCGCGATACCTGTCCCACTCTTCCTCGTACTGCTGTGCCGCCGTGAACGCCTGCACGAATATCGCTTCGACACCCGCTCGTGAAGTCGGGTACCGCCGCGGTCCACCGCCACCGAAGAAATTCTTCTGTGTGACGTTCTCGCCGAGCGCGATCTTGAGTGTGAGCGGTGCTCCTTGAACAAGGAGTTGCCTGGCGTCATCCATGCCCCACCGAGTCTTGATAACCGCATCTTGTCCACCGATGGGGTTGGCGCTGCCGTGGAGCGTACGCAGCGTGGTGACACCGCCCGACAGGGCCTGGTAGATGGAAAAGTGATCGGGATCCAGCACGTCGAGCACGCGTACTTCAGACACGACGGGTGCGGTGCCCTCGTTCACCTCCGCCATCGAGAGGCCTGAGTGTGAATGCTCGTCCACCAAGCCTGGGATCGCGGTCATCCCGCTTCCGTCGATGATCGTAGCGCCATTCGGCGCCTCGAGATCGGGCCCGATCGCTGCGATGATGCCGTCACGAATCAATATCGATGCGTTCTCGAGAATCGTGCCGGTCGCGGTCCAGATGGTGTCAATGTTCTGTATCAACATGGTGCCGCGGGGTACCTCTAACGCCCCGGGCTCGATTTGCAGCTTGAACTGTGCGTTCGCAGGTACCGTAAGTCCGGCAAACAAAATCAGAATGGCCAGTGCGCGGGATAGGGTCTTCATCGTTGCACCTCCTCTCCGGGCCCACCGGTTCGTCGTGCGGTCCACGTGAAGTCGCCCATGTCGCTCGATCCGTCGCCGGATGCCGAGTTTCCTTCCACGGTGCCAGTCATCGTGGCCTCAATAGACATTCCGCCCGCGCTGATCGTTATGGTCAAGTTCAGATCGTTGGCGGACACCGAACCCGTTACTGTCCCGGACCCCATTTCCATAGAAAATGAGCCCGATACAGTTCCGTCGGATTCCTGGGTAAGCTCCAGCGTGGCAGGGGGCGCACCCTCCATCTCGACCGACCACGTACCTGTGACGTTCACGGCAGGTGACTCGCCCGCGCCGGCACTACCGGCGGGCGAACCCTCTTCGAGCTCACCCTCCACAAAGGTGTAGGCGATGTTGGTTTCCTCATCGAAGATCGGGCCGGTAGTCACCACGAATGTGGCCGCCATCTCCTCTTCGATGCGGAGAACGTTTGAAACACCAAACATCTCGGCAGGCGTCGTCGTCACCGCTCTCATAGCGTCGGCCTCGGAGAGTCCGTACTCCATTGCTTTGATCACACCCTCGCGGATGTCGGCGTCACCGCCGCCGCTTGTGAGGGCAAAAGTCACACCGGCAGCTGCGAGCCTACCGGCGTTTGAGTAGAGGTTCTCGAGCCGCTCCTGCTCTCTCAGAGCTGCGGGTCCCGGCTCATCCTGCTCCTCCTGCATCTCTGCCTCTTCTGCCTCTTCTGCCGCCGTAGTATCTGCCTCCTCTGCCTCAGTCGTATCCGCCTCTTCCTCCTCCACCTCAGGCTTCCAACGATTAGGACTCGGAAAATCCAACGACACCAACACCGGCACGTTGTGCTCCAGAAGCTCATCCGCTACCCGCCATGCTTCGCCGCCACCCACTATCACAGGCCGGAATCCATATTCATCCGACAGCTCCAGTACGTTGCGGATCTCTTCAGGTCTATTGGCCGTGAAGAAAACCGGCGTCAAGCCGGCCGCGATGTTGCGCAGCACTGCGTAGTCCGGATCCCATGTTGGGGTTGGAATTCCCCTTGGGTCGCGAGCGTATTCGGTCTCGATAATTCCCTCGCGGAGTGCATCTTCGAAACTCTGTCTGTAGAAGGCGATCACCGCGAAGGTCGTTGACGGATAAACGCCTTGTGCACCGCGGAACGACATCGTCGGCCCGAGTTCCGGGTTCAACACGAGTTCGGTAGGTGTATCGGCGTCTTTCCGGAACAGCAGCACGGCGCCGCGGCCCGGCATCATGCGGCCGTCCGCATGAACAGCGGCTGCTACGATGCCCTGCTTGCGGCTGGATTCCAGATCCTCACCAGTCGCGGTGAGATAGTCCGCAACTCGTCGGTGAGGCATGAAGTTCTGCGCGTGGCGCGGAGGTGCCCAACTCGTGATCTGCACTCCTTCCGTGCTCACTTCCGGAAACTCGTATTCGGCCGCGCCATAGGCGTCGACGAATCCGGGGTAGACCGATAGCGAATCTCCTTCGAGTAGCTTCGCGTCGGCCGGCACCTCGATGTCGGATCCCATCGCTTCGATCACGCCGTGTCGAATCAGAATCGTCATTCCCTCGTCAACTTCACCGTCAGCGTGAACGACATTGACTCCCTGGAGTGCGTACGCTGCTGGCGGTGGCGGTTCGACATACTGTGCCGCAACGGCGGCCGGGGATGACAACACCCCAATCAGCACCGCCAAACAGAACAATGCTCGGACATACCGGTGTTTTCTCATGCGAATGTGTTCCTGTATGAAGGGAAAAGAGCTACTTCCTCGAGACGAGTGAAACTCGGTCGGGCGAACCAGCAATGTCAAGAAAACTCGCGAGAACGGTAACACTCGTTGTGACGGATTACGTTCGACTCGGCCCGAGCGTTTCACTGGCCTCGGCAAGCGACCTTATGTATTCTACCCGTCCTTATGAATACCCGTATCACTGTGAGCTGCCTCTTCTTTGCGCGTTACGCGGAAATCCTGGGGCGCACCGAATTGGAACTCGAGATTTCGAGCTGCTCAACCGTTGCTGACGCTGTCGAAAGAGTGCGGTCGGATGTGGATGGTGGTAGCGGACTCCCCGAGCAACCACTGGTCGCCAGAAATCAGCAGCACGTGAAGCTCGACTGCCTCATCGAAGACGGCGACGAATTGGCTTTCCTGCCGCCGCTCGCCGGGGGCTGAGATGAGCTACCTGGTACACGATGCTATCGACACAGATGCGCTGTTGAACCGTGTCGCCGACCACACGCGCGGCGGGGCAGTGCTGTTTTGCGGAACGGTGCGTTCCGGCCCCGAAGACGGCCCTGTCACGGCAATCGAATACTCGGCGTACGACGACATGGCCGAATCCGAATTCGCCAAGATCGTGGATGAGGCGGCCGAACGTTGGCCGGCTGTTGTTGTAGCTGTCGAGCATCGGCTGGGAAGGGTGCCGATCGGAGAAGCGAGCATTGCAATCGCTGCGGCAGCACCGCACCGAGCGGCGGCGTTCGAAGTTTGTCGGCATGTGATCGACGAGGTCAAAGTCCGCGTGCCGATATGGAAACGCGAGTTCCTGGACGATGGTGATAGACGCTGGCGCTCTAACGAAGAAACATCCACGGGAAGTTAATGTCACTCTCTGTCGCGCTGATAGAACCGGAGATTCCGCCCAACACCGGCAACATCGCCCGGATGTGCGCAGCGACGGATACTGCGCTGCATCTGATCGAGCCGTTGGGCTTCGACCTGGACGACTCGCGGCTCGAGAGAGCGGGCCTGCATTACATGGACAACGTCGATCTCTGGGTACATCCGTATTGGCGGTTTTTCCGGTCCGCCATCTCGCGGGACCGCTGCTTATATTTCTCCGCTCACGGGTCTAGGTCATACGTGGAAGCACCGTTCGAACCGAACTCGGTGCTCGTTTTCGGCAACGAAGGAACCGGAATGCCGAAGCCCATTATCGCCAAGTATCCTGACCGGGTATTTCGCATCCCGATGCGGGGTACGGTTCGGAACTTGAATCTGGCCACATCTGTGGGAATCGTCGTGTACGAAGCGATCCGCCAACTCGGAATCGAGCTGGGCGATCCAACCGAAGACGCACCCACAAAGGGGTAGGGAGAGGCCACGCGGCCGACTGAATTGCTTACAACACTTTAGCTGGGGATGGTCATGAAAAAGATCGGTGTAGTTGGAGGCGGGCACGTAGGTGCCACCACGGCGCAGCGCGTCGCGGAGAAGGAACTCTGTGAAGAAGTAATCCTCATCGACATCCTTGAAGGCGTGCCGATGGGCAAGGCGCTCGACCAGTGGCAGTCCGCCCCTGTCGAGCTCTACGACACCCGGATCATCGGTGCCAACGACTACGGTCCCGCCGAAGGCGCCGAGATGTTCATCGTCACGGCCGGTAAGCCGCGTACGCCTGGCATGAGTCGCGACGATCTGGTAAGCGCAAATGTCGACATCGTGAAGTCGGTCAGCGAGCAGATCAAAAAGGTCGCACCGGACTCGATGGTGATCGTTGTTTCGAATCCGCTCGACGTCATGTGCTACGTGGCCAAGGAAGTCACCGGCTTCCCGAAGGAGCGCGTGGTTGGTATGGCCGGCATTCTCGATACTGCTCGGTTCCGCGCCTTCCTGGCTGACGCCGCTGACGTGTCAGTCGAGGATATTCAGGCAATGGTCCTGGGTGGACACGGCGACAGCATGGTACCGCTGATTTCTTACACAAACGTCTCCGGTATTCCGATCACCAAGTTCGTTGGCGCCGAAGACCTGGAAGCGATCGTCAAGCGCACACGCGGTGGCGGTGGTGAGATCGTGAAACTTTTGGGAACGGGTTCAGCCTACTACGCGCCGTCCGCCGGTGCCGTGCAAATGGCTGACGCCATCATCAAGAACAAGAAGCGCGTCCTGCCGTGTTCCGCATGGCTCGAAGGTGAGTATGGCATGAGCGACCTTTACGTAGGCGTTCCCTGCAAGCTCGGTGAGAACGGTATTGAGGAGATCATCCAAGTCGATCTCGATGCCGACGAGCAGGCAGCTCTCGAGAAGTCTGGCGCGGCTGTCAAGGAAGTAATGGACATCGTCAAGCTGTAGAAGACGCTGCGGCGAAGCTGGAACTGCGGCCTGGCTCTTCTCGAGCCAGGCCGCTTTCTATCTCAGGATCGAGAGGTACTTTCGCCACGGGCCCACGGCCTCTTCGTATTGCTTCACCATCGTCCGAGAGATCTGAGCGATGTGGGAAAGGTCGTACGTCGCCCATGTGGCCATCAACTGACCGAGCGTGACTGTACCGAATTCGGGATGAGAACCGCGGAGCTCGAGCTTGTCCTCGTTTAGGTCCATCTCGTCGAGCGTCTCGAGGTTTCTCGCCCGGAGCGCCTCGAATGTGTCCAACAGACCTGAAAGCCCCTTGCCGCTGCTGCTTTCTCGCCCCTCGAATGCAAGGGGGTCGAACGGTTCGAACGTAAACGACTCACCGTGCTCGAGGATGATCTGAGCGCGCGGAATCCAGTCCGTTTCTTCGCCGTGGATCAGGTGTTTGAGCACGTCGATCGGACTCCAAGTGCCGGGGCCTTCGTTGTTGACGACCCATTGGTCATCGAGGTCGGAGAGCAGGGTCCTGAGATTCGCTGGGGTACGATCGAGAATGTCCCTAGCGTGTCGTAGATCGAAGTCCATGGCTGTTGCTCTCCCTTCATCGTTGGTCAGCGGTATGTCGGCCGGAAGTCCGCCGTAAGCTCGTTGATCAAGAAGGCAACAAGATCGCCGTACGCTTCGTCTGGATCCTCCGCCGAAAACACTATGTTGCCGCCGGTTAGGCCCAGGCCGCCCACCGTTTCAGTCGCTTGCGCGGAGTTGCTCCATATGGTTGCCCCCGATTCGGTCGACAGCATACGAACCGTGAGCTCGACGCTGACCGTAGCCTCTACGCGCGGGTTCAACGAAATCGATGCCCGAGGGCGCACGGGCGATGCCTTGATCTCGCCCACGAACACAGACGCTATCTCATACTCTCTGCCCAACGCCTGAGCCGCGCGCGGGTCGAAGCGCTCTCTACCGACTTCGGACAGCACGTCTTCCATATCGCCGATCTCGAGAAGCTCAATTCCGCTATAGGTCGCAAAGATCTCGCGCCTGAAATACTCGGTGGCAAGCTCGTCCAGTTCACCACGGGCATCGTCCATGGTGAAGTTCACCAAGCCGATTCTGTAGAACTCGGCGAGGTCGAATCGGGGTGGGACATATACCCTCGTTCTGCTGCAGCCTCCTACCACTACCATCGTCAGAACCAGCGCTAAGATCAGTTTGCTGGATTTCATTTGGGGCCTCCACTCTCTCAATGTGCCATCCTCGACCGGGGGCATCGCGAGAAGTATGCCGGATGGGGGCTTTCGTCTTATCATTAATTACTGCAATGGTTTAAGAAGAACTCCTGCTGCCCTAAACATCGTAGAACGTCCTCTAATGAGGACGAAAGCCAAGGGGAGGGAGAGGAAGGGGCTCCCTCTCCTCCCTCCTCTCCCCTCCATCTGCCAAACCATCACTCTCATCCCACCACCAACACCGCCGCCCCCGACAATCGCCCGGCCCTTAAGTCCTCCAACGCCACGTTCGCCTGATTCAGCCTGTACTCGATGGCGTGCGTTCGGACTGGCACCTTTGGGGCGAGCGCCATGAACTCTTCTCCGTCGCGCCGAGTCAGGTTTGCCACCGAGCAGATGCTGCGTTCCATCCACAGTATGTCATAGGGAAACGCGGGAATCTCGCTCATGTGAATGCCGGCACAGACAACGGTTCCTCCCGGCGCCACGGCCTTCAGTGCTGCCGGCACCAACGAGCCCACCGGGGCGAAAATGATGGCCGCATCGAGGGGCTCCGGGGGTGTATCCTCGGATGAGCCGGCCCATTCCGCACCCAGTTCGAGCGCGAACGCCTGCGCCTGGGCATCACCCGGTCGGGTGAAGGCGAACATCCGGCGGCCTTCGTAGCGTGCCACTTGCGCCACGATGTGCGCCGCAGCGCCAAACCCGTAGAGGCCGAGTTTCTGTGCATCACCCGCGGCCACGAGCGATCTGTGGCCGATCAAACCGGCGCAAAGCAGTGGGGCTGCCTCCAGGTTTGAATAAGAATCTGCTATGGGAAACGCGAACCTCTCGTCGGCAACGGTCTTCTCTGCATAACCACCATTCAGTTGGTAGCCGGTGAACTTTGCGCTGCTGCAGAGATTCTCTCGTCCGGACCGGCAGAACTCGCAATCGCCGCACGTCCACCCCAACCACGGTATGCCCACGCGGTCGCCTTCGGTGTATCGCTCGACTCCCGCACCGACACCTGCCACGGTTCCGACGATTTCGTGGCCGAGTATGAGCGGCAGCGAAGGTTCGGTGAGGTCGCCGTCATAGACGTGCAAGTCGGTCCGACACACGGCGCAAGCACCGACGTCGAGCAGCACCTGGCCCGGGCCCGGTTCGGGATCGGGCAGCTCCAGCTCGACCAGAGGCGAGCCGACAGACTGAAGCACCATCGCTTTCATGATCTTCTCAACGTGCCCCGCCGAATTCGAGTTTGGTTCCGACTCGGGTTTCCCGTGCACCTTGGTAGACGTGGTTGGCAACCACGGCATCCTGGATTGCGACGCCCAGCGATTTGAACAGCGTCACATCGCCGTCGGCCGCTCGGCCGGCCAAATCACCTACCAGGACCTGCCCAACCTCTCCGAGGATGTGAGCGTCGCCTATGGCACCTTCCTCTTTTGGAATCAGGAAATCACCGGCTTCGTTCACGGTCGATTCGCGCCAGTCCACGAAGAGTTTTGCCTTCGCCACCGCGGCGGTGTTCAACTCACGTGCGTTGGGAGAGCACGATCCAATAGCGTTGATGTGGGCCCCTTCGGCTATCCATTCGCCCAACACGACAGGTTCCTTTGCCGTTGTCGTGGTACACACCATATCGGCGCCTTCGACGGCTTGTTGTGCCGTGTCCATGACGTCTATCTGAGTCATCAGGCGCTGGGCTTCTCTGCGCGCGAACGCTTGGGTGTGTTCTGGGGTTCTGCTCCAAACCCGCGTTCGCCTGATGCGGCGCACGCGCCGCATCGCTTCCAGGTGGCTTCGAGCCTGCACGCCCGATCCGATGATTGCGAGATCTCCCGCATCTCGCTTGGCCAGCAGATCGGTGGCGACCGCCGACGCAGCAGCCGTACGGATCGCCGTTATTTCTGTGGCGTCGAGCAGCGCGATGAGGCGGCCGTTCACCGGATCGAAAAGCAGCACAGCACCCTGATGTGCATCGTACGTACTGCCCAAATTGTCCGGGTAGAACGAGATGACTTTGGCCGCCAGCGTCTCAGGAGAGGTTACGTGCCCCGGCATTGCTGCCAGCACCGCCCGCCTGTCGGGCACCCTCATGATCTGTCTCAAGGGAAACGCTGTCTCGCCCTTCGCCATCGACTCGAACGCCGCTCTCATGAGATTGATGCACTCATCCATCGAGAGCAGGTCTCCGACCTCTTTCTGATTGATGACTAACAGTGACACGGCTCCCCCTACGGCCCGCGGCCTCGCTTGAACTTCTCGATGTCGCGTCGTTCCCGTTTTGTCGGACGGCCTTTGGTCTTGAACGACGTCTCCGGCTGGGCTTTGATTTGGATGGACATCATCTCGCGCTTGTGCAATGATTCGGCGGTTTCGTCGTACAGACCCTGCGCCACCTTTGCCGGTCCGCGTTTCTCCGCCAGCCCTCGAACTACCACCATCTGCTCGAACGGGCCTTTTCGGATCCTCACTTCATCACCCACGAAGACGTGCTTTGCCCGCTTGGCGCGGTGACCGTTGAGCTGAATCTTGCCGCCGTTGATCGCCTCGGAGGCCAGCGACCGGGTTTTGAAAAACCTCGCTGCCCACAGCCACTTGTCGAGGCGGACGCCGGTGGAGGGATCTGAGTCTGTCATAGTGTTTTGGAGGCGAAGAGATCTGCACTAAATGTAGTGATTCAGAGGAGCTGAAGGGCATACGACAGGGCCGGATTCGAACAACGTGCAATGAGCAACGTACATCGATGGCACGATCCTTTCCGTTGCTCGTTGCGCGCTGATCGCGCCACAAACAACCCCAACGTACTGCTACGGCCTGCGCACAATACCCCCATGCGTATCCTGATGCCGCAGAATCAGGCTCCGCATATACACGCCCACCTTGTTGGCGCTCTCGAATCCGGATTCTATCGCTGCCGTTTCGGTCTCTTCCGCGGTCATGCCCGAAGGGGCGGCGAAGTGCTGTAGATCTTTAAATATTCCCAGCGTGAAATTATCCCACGGGCCTCCGCTCACACGTGTGAAGATCATCCTTTCCGGCCTGCCCGTGAGTCTCTGATACACGTTTTCCATCTCACGCTCGTGGAACAGCTCGTCCTGCTTTCCTGGCAGCGCGATCATGATCTCGGTGTGGAAGTAACCACCACTGTTCATGGTTTCAGTCATGGTCTCTAGCGGCGGGCCGAGCACGTAGAGTTCTTCCTGCCATGAGGTATGTTCGCGCACGCGTCTGCGGAACTGTTCTTCGGTGACGCCCGACGCTGCGGCAGCGGTCTCGCGCCGTTCAACGCGGGCCGGATTGTAGTAGTCGACGAAGCTGCCCATGGGGTACATGATCTGGAGGTCCCAGTGGTCGCCCTGAGAGTGGCGCATCATGAACGGCGCCGGCTCTCCCGCCGCGTCGTAGAAACTCATCCTGTCCTGCAAGACGTCAACCAACTCGAGAATTTCTCCTGGTGCAGCTCGAATGAAATGGGTCTTGTAGAGATATGACGTGTCTGCCTGGACAGCGGTCATCGTCAATACGGCTGCGGTGAGAAGCGCATGCATGCTGGTGGCTCCATGTGTTGTAGTTCGTTGAATCTCTGATGGCGGGAAAGTGGGGATGCGGCGTGATTGTCGCAAGTTTGGGGAGAGGAGGGAGAGGAAGGAGGAGAGGGAGGGGACTTGGACTTTGGATATTCGTTGTTGGATATTGGACATTCATCTGCAATTAAGCGTTTTACTCCGAAACGGTATCTAATCTCATGCCCAGGATCCGAGGCATGGTGTGGAGCCCAGACTGTCAAACGAGCTCGAACTCAGTCCCGCTGAAGCGGACGCCATAGACGTCGAATTCGCCGTAAACGGCGATACACTGGCGTTCGAACGGCTATACCGTCGCCACGTGGCGAAGGTGCACAGTCTGGCTCGCTGGCTGCTCGGGCGAGAAGACGTGGACGACGTGATTCAGGATGTGTTCATCCGCGTTTGGCAGAAACTCGACACATTCCGGGGCAATTCGGCGTTCAGCACCTGGCTCCATCGGCTCGCTACCAACGTGATCCTGAGGCGGCGAGAGAAGCTCGGCACCGACGAGAAGAGACACTCGGGATCCGAGCAGGAGTTGGCGGGCAGGAAGGCAATCGGCAACGACACAGGTCTCAAGGTCGATATCGAGACCGCGGTTGACCGGCTGCCGCCGAGAGCACGACAGGTTTTCGTGCTCCACGACATGGAGGGGTTCAAGCATGAAGAGATCGCGACGGAGTTGGAGATTTCGGTGGGAACATCACGGTCTCAGCTGCACCATGCTCGCATGGCCCTGCGTTCGTATTTCGAGGCTTAGAGGGACGAGAAGATGACCGACAAGTGGACAGATTCGCTTTCCGCATACCTGGACGACGAACTCGACTCAGTCGACTGCGCGGCGCTCGAGGCACACTTGGAAGAGTGTGAAGAGTGCCGCGCGGCGCTGAAACAGCTCCGCGGTGTGGTGGGTTGGGCGCAGGGTTATTCGGGTAGCGAGCCGAAGCGCGATGTGTGGCCGGATGTTGCGAGCGAGATCCGCAAAACTCAACGAGCGGTCGTGAACCTGGGTGCTGAGCGCGAAGCACGCAGCACGCGTCGCCGTTTTTCGATGCCACAGCTGATTGCTGCGGGCATCAGTCTGCTCGTGGTTGGGTCGGGGAGTTATATGGTCGCCAGGTCTACGGTTCCAGAAGATCGTATCGCCGCGGTCATCGATGTCTCTGCACCGCCAGAGGGGTTTGCCGTTGCGGCCGCGATAAACGCGGCTCAGACATACGGTCCTGCAATCGCAGACCTGGAACGTGTGCTGCTGGAAGAAGAAAGCGGTCTCGACACAGCCACGGTTCGAGTTCTGCGAGAGAAGCTCGCGATAATCGACAGGGCGATGACCGAAGCACAAGAAGCCCTGGCAAACGATCCCAACAGCGGGTATCTGATCGATCACTACACGGGCATGATGAGAAAGAAGCTCTCGGTGCTGCGAACGGTCGCGCGGAGAGTGCAGGCGGAATCGTGAGGATTGGTTTTGAGAAAAGAGCAGGGAGGCTTGAAAAATGTTGATCAACATATTGGCCGGAGCACTCCTGGTAATCGCGCCGGTACAAAGAGGCGACACGACCTTTGCCGTCGATCCCAATGCGACGCTCGAACTGTCGAACCATGATGGCTCGATCGTCGTGAGGACGTGGGACAGGAATGAGGTGGAGGTGCGAACGAACCGTTCGTTCCGTGGCGCCATCGAGGTGCGACAGAGTGGCGGCACGGTGCGCATAGGTGTCGACAGGCGTTGGGACGACGATGACGACAACGTCGACTATCGGCTCACCGTACCGGCTACGATGGCGCTCGATTTGCGAGGTTCGGACTCCGACGTGCGAGTGGAAGGATCTCGAGGCGAACTGAACATCGACGTGCACGATGGCGACGTGATGGTGAGTGGCGGGTCCGGTAGGGTGACTATTCGCACCGACGACGGCATCATCGATGCTGAAGACATGGAAGGGCGCATTCGACTCTCGTCGATGGACGGCGACGTCACGCTGCACGGCGCCTCCGGCGACATAGATGTCGACGCAACCGACGGAGCGATCACGTTGCTGGATATCAACGCCACAATCGTGGTCGCGAATACCGTAGACGGCGATATCTGGTTCGACGGCGTGCTGGCGCCGCAGGGCAGCTACACGCTCACGACACACGACGGAGACGTGACGGTTCAGATACCCGAAGAGACCAACGCACAGGTCAGAATGGCACGGCACGACGGGGAGATCAGAACCGATTTTCCGATGACGGTGCAGCGTTGGCCGGCGGGGAGAAGGTTGGAGTTCGACCTGGGCCGTGGCGGCGCTGAATTGCAGATCGAGGCTTTCGACGGCGATATAGAGCTGAGGCATCGCGGAGGCAGAAGCCGCAGGCGATAGATTATTCCCACTCGGAGAAGACGGGCCCCGCATTACATTTGAGAACGCGGGGCTTTTCTTTTTGCAGCAATTCCGACTTTGTCGTTCGAGGAAACATGTCTGAGATCGGACCGTCAGTTGAGATGCCACAGATAGGCGACATGCCGGCTGAGGACTTTCGTGAGTACGGACACCAGCTGGTCGACTGGATCGCCGACTACTTCGCGGGAGCCGAACAAACCCGCGTGACGCCAAACGTAGAGCCGGGGTTCTTGAGGGATGTGCTGCCGGACGCCGCGCCGGCACAGGGCGAGAACATGGGGGACATCCTCGCGGATGTGGACCGCCTCATCATGCCCGGCATGACCCACTGGAACCACCCTTCCAACCATGCCTACTTCAACTCGAGTGGGTCCGGCCCCGGGGTTCTGGGCGAGCTGCTCGGATCTGCCTTCAACGTGAATTGCATGTTGTGGGAGTCCTGTCCCGCTGCCACAGAGTTGGAAGATGTCACTCTGGGCTGGCTGCGTAAGCTGTTGGGATTGCCCGACGACTATTGGGGCGTGGTATACGACGGCGCATCGACCGGAAACCTCTGCGCCATCACCGCCGCGCGGGCTCGGCTCGGGCTGGACATTCGCGAGCAGGGGCTCTCCGGGCGCGACGACGTACCGAGGCTCCGGATCTACACCTCGAGGGATGCCCACTCTTCGGTAGACAAGGCTGCACTCACCCTCGGTCTAGGCAGAGCGGGTGTTCGGAAAATCCCAATGGACGGGGCGTTCCGCATGCGCCTCGACTTGCTGAAGCAGGCCATCGAAGAAGATCGAGAGGAAGGCTGTCTGCCGTTCTGCGTCGTCGGTACCGTCGGTACAACCTCGACCACCGCGATAGACCCGATCGCAGAAATCGCGGATATATGTGAAAAGGAAGACCTCTGGCTGCATGTCGATGCAGCCCATGGTGGATCGGCTGCTATCGTTCCCGAAATGCGATATGTGCTCGACGGTTGTGACCGCGCCGACTCGGTACTGCTCAGCACGCATAAGTGGATGTTCGTGCCATTGAACCTCTGTGCTTTCTACACACGCAATCCCGACATCCTCAAAGACGCGTTCAGCCTCATACCGGAATACCTCCGTACCGCGCACGACGACGCTGTGAAGAACTACATGGACTACGGCGTAGAGCTGGGTCGCCGGTTCCGAGCGCTGAAACTTTGGTTCGTGCTTCGCTATTTCGGCACCAACGGTTTGATCGACCGCATTCGCGAGCATATCCGGCTCGGCCAGATGCTGGCGGAATGGATCGACGAACATCCTGAATTCCAGCGCATGGCGCCGACTCCGCTGAGCACCGTCTGTTTCTGCGCCACGCCCACCGGGTTTGTGAACGCCGAGAGCCTGAACCTGCTCAATCGCAAACTCATGACCGCGGTGAACAAGTCGGGCAAGGCGTACATAACTCACACCATGCTGGGAGACCGGCTGGTGCTCAGGTTTGTGGTTTCACACCTTCGAACCACCGATGAGCACGTGAGGAATGGATGGGAGGTTATTCAGTCGAAGTTGAGGGAGGTGAGGGGGGGATAGGAGGCGGCGGCATATGGGCATGTGCAGCATATGTGGCATGATGCCCAAGCGGAATCCCATGCCGCCTTTGCCGCATTTGAATTACCAGCAACAACCAGGAGTCCAACGCGCAAATGACCGAGCCGTCGGCACAGACGTCCTCCCGCTTCTGGTCCAGCTTCGGTCCCGGCCTACTCTGGGCCGCGGCGGCGATCGGTGTTTCGCACCTCGTGCAGTCGACGCGCGCGGGTGCAGTCGGAGGGTTCGCACTGTGCGGAGTGATTCTGCTGGCGCTCGTGCTCAAGTACCCGTTCTTCGAATACGGACCGAGGTACGCCGCAGCGACAGGCACGAGCCTGGTCGAGGGGTATGCCAGGCTAGGGCGCTGGGCGGTATGGCTCTATCTCCTGATCACGATTTTGACCTGTCTATTCGTGCAGACCGCCGTTGTGATGCTGACGGCGTTTTTGATCCAGTTCGCATTCGGCCTCAGTTGGCCGTTGCCCGTAGTCGCCGCCATGCTAATAACGCTATGCGCCGGTTTGTTGTGGATGGGCCGATTCAAAGGGTTGGATCTCGCGGTGAAGGCCATCATGGCCCTGCTCGCGCTATCGACCCTGGCCGCGGCGTTCGTCTCTCTGCCGCGAGCAGACTTCTCCACGCTTGCGATCTGGCCGAGTAGCATTGGTGGCGCAATACCGTTCGCCTTTCTGCTCGCATTGGTTGGATGGATGCCGTCCGCCATCGACATCTCGGTGTGGAGCTCGCTTTGGACGCTGGCCAAGGACGAGTCGTCGGGTGTGCGCAGCTCGGTCCATATTGCGCGGCTCGATTTCCAGATCGGTTATGTAGGAACGGCGTTTCTCGCATTTGCGTTCGTGATCCTGGGCGCGGGAGTCATGTTTGGATCTGGAGAGTCCTTCAGCCCCGCGGGTGGCGCCTTCTCCACGCAGCTGATCGACCTGTACAGTCAGACGCTCGGCGCCTGGATGCGACCGATCGTACTCGTTGCCGTCGTCACCACGATGGTCTCAACGACATTGACGGTGGTAGACGGCTTCCCGCGCGGCATCGAACGGGCCGTGGCAAACATCCGGATGCGTGAGGGCGACACGGTGCCGGCACCGTCGGCCGGCAAAACCTACTGGACGGCCGTTGCGGTCTTGGCGGTCGCGACAGTCCTCGTACTCGCGTTTTTCATCGGCAATCTCACGACCATGGTGGACTTCGCCACGATCGTTTCGTTTTTGACCGCGCCGGCGCTGGGATATCTGAACTTGCGAGCGGTCACCGCTCCCGAGGTGCCTGCCGAACACAGGCCGGGCCGAGGAATGGTTGTGCTCTCCTGGGTTGGCCTGGCTTTGCTGGGAGGGGTTGGCCTGGTGTATTTGGGGACGTTGGTTTGAAGGGGAGGGAGTAGACGGAGGAGGGGCAGAAGAGGGAGAGGAGGGGGGGCGCGCAACGCACCCCTTACACAGGTGTGTCCCCCTCCCTCACCTCCCTCCCCTCCATCGCCGACATAGATCGGATTCAATTTGAAAACCAAATCACTTACCACATAGGACCCACACATGCCCATAAAAGCAGCAGTAATGACCGCTCCGAACAAGCGGATAGAAATCTGGCAGCTGGATGATCCCGTAATCGAACCGGGTGGGATGCTGGTGGAGACCGTCGCCAGTGAAGTGTGCGGCACCGACGTGCACCTGCTGCACGGGCGGCTGGCGGGTGTACCGTATCCGATAGTTCCGGGGCACGTGAGTGTCGGGAGAATGCTCGAGATGAACGACGTGGATAGCGACGCGCTCGGCACTCCGTTGGGTGTGGGCGACCTCGTGACATTCTACGACGTCCACGATATCTGTGGCCAGTGTTTTTTCTGCACGGTTACCAAGCAAAGCAATCGCTGCCCAAGTAGACGTGTCTACGGAATCACGGATTCGGCCAGCGACGGGTCCCTGGGTGGATGGGCTGAACGCATCTATCTGAAACCGGACGTCCGCGTCGTGAAGATCCCCGAGCCGCTGAGTGCAGACAAGATCATCGGAGGCGGTTGTGGAATGTTCACCGGATTCGGTGCGGTGGAACGCAGCACAATCACACTCGGCGACACAGTTGTGGTGCAGGGGTCGGGAGCGGTTGGGCTTTCGGCTGCCGGTTTTGCCGCGCTGAAAGGGGCAACCACGGTAATCGTCATAGGTGCGCCCACCCAGCGACTCGAGCTAGCCAAGGCACTGGGAGCGGACGCGGTTCTGTCTATCGAGTCGGATGCGCCGGCCTACCGTGCGGGAGTCGTGCGGGACCTCACCGGCGGGCGCGGTGCAGATGTGGTCATCGAAGCCTGCGGCAATCCGAAGGCGGTGCCCGAAGGGCTGAACCTGGTTCGCGATGGCGGCAACTACGTAATCGTGGGCCACTACACCGATGCAGGGCCGATCGAGATCAACCCACACACAGACATCAATAGGGCGCACGTCGACATCCGTGGGCAGTGGGGTACGGAGTTCTCGCATGTGGTGCGTGCTCTCAATGTGTTGGCCAAGCACCCCGACAAGCTCCCGTTTGAGCGGATCATCGGCGGGCGCTACGGCCTCGAGCAGGCCGATCAGGCGTTGAAGGACGTCGAGGGGCTACACGTCACGAAGGCGATTATTGAGCCTACGCGCGCTTCAGCTTGAAGATCCCTGGGTCAGCAGCACGCGGCACTATCACGCGTATGAAGTGAGTTGAGTGACGCTTCAACCACCTCAACCCCGGTGGCGATTCTTGATGTAGCATCACCAGCCCTCGCTTCATTGCGGATTCGCGAGAGAAATACGCTATGCGGTCTCCCGGATCGGCGGCAGTGACGGTGAAGTGAAGCTCTTTCGGATCGCGTCCGGGAATGCGATCGTAGAAACCACCACCCCCCATGATGTCGAACCGGTCGATGTAAAGACACCGGTTTGCCTTGGTGCTTTGATGTACATGCTTGTTCTCTAGCACCTCATCGTGGAAGAACACTCCCTCCTTGGGGAGACTCGCCTTCAGCGAATACCAGTGCTTCTTCTGCTTCGGCATGAAGCTGAGGAAATAGTCAGGGATCTCGTTGCCGAACTCATCTTCCACCCTCACGAAGATCTGATAGTACTCGTGAAAAAATTCGCGCTGCGTACCTCGCTTTGTAAACGTCGCGTCACGGTGCTTCTGCGCGCCCGGAGTATCTCCGGCAAATGTGCGAGTCTCTTGGCTCACCGCACGCCACGCTTGTGTGGTTGCTTGGTATTGGCGTGCCGTGTTCACGCGGAGGGCACCCAAGATCAACTCGCCGAGCTGCTGCCGGACGCCGGGCAACTTTGACAGGCCGGGGTCGTCAGGGCGCACAATGCTGCCGTGCGTCCGATCCGGCAAAACTGCCAACGGGAAGATGTTGTCTTCGCCGCCGCGCCTATTCCAGGGTGTTTGAACGGGCCGCACCAGTCGATCGGGACCGCCGCTAAAATCGACCGTCATCCCGTGAGAATTCAGGTTTGCGGCAGCGACGCGCACCGTACCGTCAGAGCCGTTCTCATTGGTGAGCTTCGCGGTGAGTGCTGTGTATGGATGGGTGCCGACAATCACGAACGGTCGCACGCGATTGGGACCGTAGTACACTGCGGTTGCTTCCGCCGAGGCGCCTTCCGCTTCGAACAGGTCGGACTCAGCGAGATCCCACAAGAACGGCGAGCTCAACTCGAGTGCAAGGAGCATCTCCTCGCCCGTCTCGAACCCGGTCTTCCATCCCTTGTAAACCCGACCAAGCATCGACCTGCCCTTGTGCGCCAGCTTGGATCCGAAATTCGCCGGTGCCAGCATCAAGAGGTTGCGGAGCGGGCATCGCCTGTTGCTGTAGTGTTTGGAGATCCATCTTCTCGCGACGAGCCCACCTGTACTGTGGACGATCAGGTCGAATGCGCTGCCGAGCCGGTCTCGTGCTCCTCGTGGTCGCGCCATCTTCTCCCGAACTACCTCCTCCATCCGTTTTGCCACGTCGTCGATCGTTACATCGTCGCGGAGGGAGATGTAATCTCCGAGGAACAATGGAACTGTGTTGAATCCGTTCCGCTCGAGGAACTTGGCCAACGGCTCAAAGGACTTGGAGTTGTTGCTCCACCCATGGAGAATCGCTACAGGACGTGGCATTTTGGTTTCACTTTCGCGTTAACCTTCGGATTGGTCACCGTCCGGCGGCTCGTCCATGCGGAACGTGACGGGGTCCATCACGTCCACTGCCAGCTGATGTATTTCTGGGTCGGGTGGTGCATCCACCTCGCCTACAAAGGAGAATGACCGTACGAGTTGGACGTTGCTCAAGGTCATCTCTTCGATAGTGAGATATGGGTCGAGTTGCCGCTGATCTTGAAGCAGGGCGTCGACCTTTTCCCAGTCGGTGCTTCGCCCCTCCCGTTGTGACCATTCAAAAACCAGCGTGCCCAGAACTGCGGCAAGCTCGCACGCCGGCAGTTCGGACATGTCGCGTTGGCAGAGGTTCTCCAGCTCCAAGAGCAGGCGACGCATTATCTCGGGGTATTCGGCCGACAGTGTCAATAACAAGACCATGGCTTGTTTCACTCGGAGGTCTGGTTCTTCTTGCCGGCGCCGATACCAGATGATCTTGATGAGCTTGACGACGTTTACCAGTCGCTTCGTCGACCGCGGTGTGAGAGCGACAGCGAGAGTAGACCGAGTCAGCATTTCGAGCTCGTAGCGGTCGAACTCCTGCACCTCCATCGGGAGCGACACGTCAATTCCGGTGCCCGTTGTGCCAGGTGAGGATATCTCGGCAAACTGTTGTTGGGATCCATCCTCGCCGGAACCGGGTGGTCGCTTGGTAGGACCTCCCGGTCCGTCGCCGCCCTTGATCTTGTCGTCCAGCAGCGAGAGAACGTACCCGCCCATTGCCTCCGGGGCTATTGGAGGAACTCGATAGGGGATCTGAACGATCTTCTCGATGTAATCGAGGCCTGAAGGCGTTCCATCTCTCACCAGCACGCCTCGATAGGCCTTTTCGAGCGAGCGCGTGATATAACGCACGTCCATCGCGAGTATCACCACAAAAAGCGATGTCCCGACGAGGAGTTTTGCGGCTTCCAGAACTTCCACTACCCGTTCGGGCGGGCATCTGTCCAGGTCATCGATTATGAGGATGACGCGTGGCTCGCCTCGCGGAAACAGATTGCTGTCGGCGTCGCGGTGATGAGAGAACAAACCATCGCTCAACTCATCGATGTCCTGCTGCACCTGATGGAGGAGTCCCAGGTGCTTTTCGTATTCTCCGCGGTCGAGACGACCCTGTATGAAATCGAGAAGGGTTGGGTGGCGAGCGGTGATGCCGACGTTGCGCCGCCGCCTATCGACTTCGGCTTCCAATTCGCTTATCTCCGCCTCGAGATCTAAGACTCTGGCGGTCACACCAACCTTGGACACGATGCTGGAACGTCCTCCATGCTCCGACCGCTCCTCCTGCGCTTGTTGGGCATATGACTCGAATTCGTTCACTCGATCTTCAATCCACGAATTCGCCGCACGAAGTGCGTCCCCGATGGCGAGCATGGGCCCCGCCAACGCTCCGATCCAGGTCGCAATCCGACCATCCGTAGCATTGATGAGTTGGTCGACAACCGCCACCAAGACTGTAAACGCTATGAATGCGATGGTCCGGCCCGATATGCCGGCCCAGATCTTCTTCAATGTCCCGATCGAGCGTACGGCTTTGCCGAGGGCATCGCCGACTTCCACTACGTCGTCGGTGACCGCTTTGCGGAATGTTTCGGCGAGTGTACCGATCAGCTTCTTCTGAAAGGGCTCCCAGGCTTCGGCTTCTGCGAGTGCTCGGCGCTTCTTTATTAGCGTGCCTTCGGCTGTTTCGAGGGCCTCTTGTTCGTCCGTCTTCAGTTTGCGCAGCTTCTCCCACAAAATCCCCGACTCCACCCGTTCCTTCTCGAGTGCCGCGAGTTCCTTTATCGCCTCTCGACCTATCTCACTCTGTTGCAGTTGGTCGAAGTCGCGTGGTTTCAATTCCTGGAGGAGTCGCCAAGGCTCCTTTCCGCTCAAACCTATCCCGGGGCTGACCTTTTCCAGAAGTTGCTCCACGCCGATCTGATGGTTGAGCTCCACCAAGATCTCCTGCATGAGGCTCGCCCAAAGGTTGCTCTTGGCATATGTCCATGCGTTGAAATGCACGAGGTAGAAGTGGCCAACGTAAGGAGAATTATCACGCGCTTCCTTTGATGTGACGTCGATGCCACGTATTTCGAAAAGCCGTTCCCTGAGGAGATGTAGTACGAATGACTTGCCCGATCCCCAGCCGCCCAGTATGCCGGCCACTAGGGGTGGATGCATGTCCTTGCTCGCAATTGCATCAGCCAGCGCATGCACCTCGCTTCTTACCTGTAGCTTGTCATCTCCGGACGCGTTGTCATTCTTCAGCGGCTTTGCACGTTCCGCGCTCTTCGGGGGTGCCCCATAGTCTTGCCCTGAAACGTCGAGCCCTCGGAACCGGTCTCCGAACTCATGGATGGCGAGATGCTCGGGGATGCCGGAGAGCACAAGCCCCAACCGTTCTGGCATCAGGTCGCCCATAAACGCGATCGCCTCTTTGTCGAGCCCGATGCTGTCGAGAGTGGCCTCTTCGTTCAGGTCGGACAACTCGCACATGAGGACCAGGCGGTCTCCGGTTGCGAGTACCTCATTTGTGGCCGCGAAAAACGAATCGAGGAACCGCAACCCTTCTTCCAACCTGCGATCTTTCTCCAGCGCAAGTTCTTGGAGTGAGCGATAGATCGATTCCCATTCGCCCTCTTTGGGCGCCGGCCGGAAAACACCGACCGCGTCTCGGTCGTTGTCTGCCGCGTCTCTCTCTGCGTGGCGGCGAACGTCTTCCAAAAACGCCCCGACTATCGGCAGGAGGACCCGTCCTTTACCCGCGCCGTACCTCGCCGTCTTGCACTTGTTGTAGGACTGCTCTTGGCACAGCGCTTCGATTGGCGCGAGGTCAGTGGCGCCGTGGATGAATGTGATGAAGCCTGCTTTTCGGTTCTTGTCACTGTTGTTGAGCAGCGACACGAACTCTTCGCGATAGTCTCCCGAACCCTTTTCCTGCATCGTACCCTGCCGGTTGGTGGGACGCTGAATCTCGAGGACAACGACAGCGCCACAGATACGCTGTGAGAGGCTTTTGTCAAGAACCAACGCATGAAATCGCCGCCAAATGTCCCATCAGCGACATACGATGCCCCAAAAACACCCTAGCGAACTGCTGAAAATGGGTGCAGGATATGTTTGGATTTCACAGGAGCCAGCCGATGAATGAGGCCCAGATCCCGCTCGACGCCGGGTTCGAAGGGATTCCCTTGGGAGAAGTTCTTGGAAGACAGTTGTTGACCTAGCACCCTACGCAGCACGGAGGATGATATGCCCGCCAATGTCTTGAGCGTAAACGGGACACTCAAATCTCTGTACGATCTGGCCACGGTTACCGAACCCCGTGCCAGCGGCTACAAGCCTATTGAGATCGGCAAACCTCTAGTGGCGCGTTACCTCCGGGTTTTTGTGAAGTGGGAGAACAAGAACAAATCCGACCAGGAGTTGATGATCTCCACGCACGTGAAGACCACCGAGGAGAAACAAGGTGCTGCGGAGGCGATCAACTACTTCAATCCTGAGGCTGAATTCGTGAACGGCGAGTTCGAGTTGGTCGACTTCGGGGCCCAGTGGTATGGCCATGAGCTGTGTTACTACACGAAGGCATATTTGGGCGAGTCGATTCGATTCACGTCGCGGGTGATGGAACTGGACAGCCTCGACAACAAAGCCGTCAACGCAATCAAAACGGGCATCACCGCCATCGCAGGGTTACCGAGCTTCGCGTCATTCTTGCCCTACACGGCGTTGGCTACCGCAGGCGCAAACGTTTCCCAGAAGCTCGTGAATCTCTTCGACAAAGACGACGTTCTGTTACGCGGTCAAGATCTCGACCTGCATTTCAACAAGGCCAACTCGCGATTGCTTCAGAGCGGGCGCATCGTGTGCGTGGCCGACCCAAAGGGCTCCACGCTCACTGAAGCGGACATCCTCGGTCAATACGAACTGACGCGCGACAACCGGCTCGTACACGTGGAGTCCAAGGTCGAATACACGAACAGCATCTATCTGGTGTTGCAGGTCAACCAGGAGAAGAATGCGCTGTACAACGACTTCGACTACTTCCAGGGAGCCGCCGAGCTTCTTGCTCGGACGAACAGAGGTGGTGATGCACGGGAGTTCGTCGACACGTTTGTGAGTATGGCTCAAGCGTTCACGGATGTTGATGCTATCAGACAAATCGAGGAACTGGCGTTAGACGTCGATGAAGACGATGTACGCTCGAGGCTCGCGGCATTGGCGAAGCACATGAGCCCGGACATGAAGAAGCTGTACCACGACAGGCTGAAAGAGATCTTGACGGAGGGTTAGTCTTGGTCGGCCCTATTCGGTCGCCTCTACCTTGGTGCCGCCGCTATCTCGAACCGCGTCCACTTCCTGCGGCCCGATTACGCGGTTTCGCCCTGCATTCTTGGCTTCGTAAAGCCGCATGTCGGCGCGGTCGATGACGGTGCGCCCGTCCTTACCGTCGGTCGGCAGTTCGGCCACGCCGATGCTGACCGTAACGGTCGTCTGCTCTACCGCCACCCTCAGTCGGTCGGCCGTGAGAACCGCATACTCAGCCGGTGTTTCGGGGAACAGGACTATGAACTCCTCGCCTCCGTACCTGGCAATGAGGTCACTCTTTCGCAGCGACTTCTGGAAAATCCCCGCGAGGACTTTCAGCACTTCGTCGCCGACGATGTGCCCGAAATCGTCGTTGAACTTCTTGAAAAAGTCGATGTCGATGAGCGCGACCGAGAGGAGTCGGCCCGTCCGGTGGGTGCGCGATACCTCGGCTTGGAGCCGTTCGTCGAAGAAACCGCGGTTGAGGAGCCCCGTTAGCGGGTCCTTCGCGGCGAGCCACCGAAGCCGTTGCTTTCGGAGAGCGACCTCGGTGCTGAGCAGCACCGCGCAGAACAGGATCGCCAGCTGAGTGTAGTGAATGCCGAGGTTGAACTGCCCGTATTCCGACGCTGAGTAGGGAAGTGCATCCAGGTTCCAGCCCATGTTCGCGTAAGAGACGATGGCTGCGTATTGAAGTAGGGCCAAAAGGCCGCCGAGCACGCAGATGCGAGCGTCGTATCTCAGTGCCATCGCTCCGACGACAACGAAGTATGCCGGGTAGATGATTCGGCTGTTGGCGACTATGTCGGGGCGCTTGATGATCAGAAGCACGATCAATGAACCACTCACGAATGTCACGTCCATAATGCTCGTGGCGAATCCGAACCACGGTCGGTAGAACGACCGCTTCGTAGCCACGTACACCGCGGCCGAAATCGTGAGTGCGATCATCGCCGACACGAAGCTCACCAGGGGAAGCTGTGTTTCGGGGGCGCGGAACATCCTGATCAGAGGCAGGACGAGCAAGCACCCGATCACGAACAGACGAAGCCGGGCCACAGTGAGTTCGCCGCTGCCGCCTTCGTGGAGTAGCAGAGGATCTGGTGTGCGCCAGAAATCGCGCCACTGCGCCAGCAGCGGGCGGATACCTCTCATGAAGGGCAACCAGACTGTGCGGGGAGTGTTCATCCAGTATTAAGGTAAAAGGGAAACACGTTTGTTGCTGTATCGACTCACTCCTTGTCGACTCCCATCGTCTCGAACATGTCGTCCACTCCTTCAGGCGGACGCGTCAAAAGGCTCACCACAACGGTTGCGATCAGGCCCGCAGTGAAGGCGGGAATCAGCTCGTAGAGTAGCGGGCTCAGAAAGTCATTCGTCTCCCAAACGATCGTTACGACTGTACCGGTCACCAGCCCGGCGATTATTCCCTCTCGAGTCGTTCGTTTCCAGTACAGGGCCAAAACCGACGTCGGGCCGATGGCTGCTCCCAAACCCGCCCATGCGAACAAAACGAGCCAGAACACCAGCGCCTCCGCTATCACCCCGAAAATCAGCGCGACCAGGACAAGCGCCACCACCACGAGGCGGCTGTACATCACCAACCGCTGCTGAGGAATCGTCTCGTTCCGGTGCAGGATCTTCTCGTAGAAGTCGCGCACGACGCTGGATGCCGCTACCAGGAGTTGCGAATCGGCGGTCGAGATGATCGCGGCGAATATCGATGCCACAACTACGCCGAAGAAGACCGGATGGAGCTGTTGTGCGGCCAGGAGCGGATAGAGCTGTTCCGTGTCTGCGTCCGGCAGCATTGCCACGTCCGGGAAGTACACGCGGCCGGCGAGCCCGATGAACAGTGCTCCCCATGCCATTACGACATTCCAGATGGTGCCGACGATCGCGGTCGTCCGAAGTTGCCGAGGATCTGCGATCGACATGTAGCGTACGATGATGTGCGGGTTGCCCGGTGAGCCGAGCCCGATGCCGACGAAACCGATGATCACGCCCGCGGACAGTGCCACCGGATCGATCAAGGTCGGGTCGAGTGTGCGCAATTCTGCCAGCACTGGCTCGAGACCACCCTGCCCGGCGATAGCGATGGCGGGCACAACCACGAGTGCCACGATCATGATGCACGCTTGGAGTGTGTCGCTGAGGCTCACCGCGAGGAACCCACCCACGGTGGTGTACGCGAGCACTATCAGCGCTGTCAGCAGAACGCCGGTCGTAGCGCTCAGGCCGAAGCTCGCGGCGAATGCCTTGCCGCCGCCGACGAATTGAGAAGAGACGTAGCCCACCATGAAGATCAGGATCACGACGATCAGCACTGAGCGCAGCAGGCCGCTCTTGTCTCCGAACCGGGCAGCGAAGAAGTCGGGCAGAGTGACACAGTCGTGCTCTTCGGCAAACCGCCTGAGCCGCTGAGCGTAGAAGAGGAACAGGAACACCTCGGCCGTGATGTAACCGGTAACCGCCCATACCGCCGTGGCGCCCATCGAGTAAGCCATGCCGGTGACACCCAGTAGCAGCCATGCGCTCCGGCCCGACACCACCGCCGACAGCGCCACCACGAACCGGTTCATCTGCCGCCCACCAACAAAAAACTCGCTCACTCCAGCGGACGAAAACTTTCGTGCATAAAGTCCAATGCCGACGATCACGGACAGGTATCCTAAGAATGCTGCCACCGCAAACGGATCTGCCGCGATCTGTACTACTGCGCTCCCCTCCTGCATCAGCGAGCCTCCCTCTCAGCGCGCCGGTCGGCCCGGCGGTTCAACTCGGCCAACACGATTGCAGTTCCGATGATCGCTGCGGGGAGAACGAACATGGCTAGGAAGAAGGGGAGTGGCATTGAGCAAAGGCCTCCGCGTTTCGCGTCTGGACGATTGAGGCAGCACGACTCAAAGAAAGAATGTGCTCCCAAGGTACTGGTGGGGGAAGGGCGAAAGGGGAAGGGGCGGGAAGCTCGGGGCTGTGGTTCAGTTGGCCTGACTAGTATCGACCATGCTCGCGAACTCCGGGTGATCGTGCAGGGGCTGGTACCATACATGTTCGCTCACGAACAAGCGTTGCTGTGGATTCGCCTCCAAATACTCTTTCAGCAGTTGCAGAGACGTGGCTGTGTCGCCGATCAAAAGGAACACGTTTGCTTTCTGAGCGAGCCAATGACGTGCTGAGCCCATTCGATTCGGGTCTGTCTCGGCGTTCTGCAAGATTGACACGGCACTGTCCCGCAGGCCGGCTCGGGCTGCGATCGATGCAACCAGCATGCGCCTATAGTGCCACCGGTTGTCCAAGTCCCCGTATCCCTGAAGGCCCTCGATCTCGGCGGTCAGGTCCCACGCGTGAGCAACATCGGCCTCGGTAACCCCGGTCCAGCCAAGAACGTCCAACCCGCAGCTGAAGAACAACGGGTTCTTTGGATAGTGGAGCCTGCCGAACGCACAGTGTGTACGTGCAGCCTCCACGTCCCTCTGTCTCAGTGCAGTGAACACCTGGTGAACGCGAGAAGCCTCGACCTCTTGGTGCCATGCGTCCACTACGAGTGCCCGGTCCATTGCGCGGGCACCCTCTTCGAATTGTCCCAATGCACCATAAGCCGTGTACAGCCCTAGCCATGCGCCTACCATGGACTCGTCATCCTTCAAGCCTGCGAGCAAGTCGGCGATGGCACCGTTGAGGACGCTGCTTGCCAACTCCTCCGGTGACCAGAACCACTGCCGGATCTTCAAAAGACCGCGAAGCTCCATTGCCTTGGCATTCGATCCGTGTGCGAGCACGAGCTGATCCGCGATGAGCAATCCGCGTCGAATCCAGCCCAGGACCTCGGAGGTGTCCACGTCTGCGAGGTTGCTGAACTCGGCCACTCGCACTCGGTCATGCTCGAGGAAGCCGCGCAGCAGAGTTGGCTCCACCCAACTCGTGTCCGATCTCTCTGCGTTGCTGAGCAGCGAGTCCGCTTCGCTCAACATTCTGTATGCAGTCGATGTCCGCCGCGTGCGCTCTGCCTGTTCAAGAGCTTCCTCGCGGAGAGAGTGAGCCCTCTGAACTGACCTCCATGCCGCCTCATTTCCTGTTTCGGCACGCCACCGTTCCAGGCGGATTGTCATCCCGAGCTGTTCCCTTAGCTGGTTCGCCAGAGCTCCGGCAGTGCGATCTAAGAGGCCGAATTGCTCTCCCACACGGACAGAGTCACGAGATACATCACCCAGCAGCCGAGAGGTGCGTGTACTGACCAGCGCCACATCTAGGATTACTGTCGAATCGCGGGTTGTAACGTGACCGTCCACAATCGTCCCGATTTCAAGAACCTGAGCCACGCTCCTGTTGGAGTGCTCAGACGGGAATGAGGCAAGCGCGTTGCCAGAACGGACACTTGGGGCGCCACCTATGCTCAATGCTCTGGTTACACCGCGCGTGAGTGCAGAGGCAAACCAGGCAGAGCTTTCGGTTGAATCCGTCGCGGAGAACCGGACCGCGATCTCCGTTCGCGGGAACCACTCGGCACTCTCTTCGTGTGAGAGAGAGTCTACGATCGTCTTGATTCCCAGCAATGCCAGGAGGATTACGATAGCGGCTGTGAGTACCCGTGTGGCTGGATGAATCACCCGCTCGCCGGCAGCGCGTGTGAAATCGTCTGCGAATTTTCCGGCGGTCCGCTGGCGGTCTGCCGGTACCTTGGCAAGTGAACGGAGAACGACCTTTTCCACCTGCTTCGAGATGGCTGGTCGTACGATCCGAATTGACCTCGGTGGTTCAGCGACGATCCTCGCTACCAGGCCGGTAGTGGTCCGAGCGGTGAAGGGCCTTTCCCCGGATAGCATCTCATATGCGACACATCCGAGTGCGTACACGTCAGACCGTCTCTCGCCCCGCGATTCGCCGGTGCATCGTTCGGGGCTCATGTAGGCGACCGTTCCCATTACCAGATCTTTGGCCGTGGTCACTGAACTGTCGGTGGTATCGACGAGCGTGGCGATTCCGAAGTCGGCCAGTACTGGGCGGCCGTCGTGCATCAACACGTTTTCCGGCTTAATGTCGCGATGCACAACGTTGTGTTCGTGAGCTACGTCGAGTGCCGCGGCCAACTCGCACGTGATCCGCACAGCCTCATCTATTTCGAGTTGCGCTTCTCTTTCTAGCAGCCCGCGCAAAGAGCCGCCTTCGACGTATGGCATCACGTAGTACATGACGCCCTGTGCGACTCCGGAGTCGAGCATCGGGAGTATGCCGGGGTGGTTCAGGTTTGCGGTGATCTGAACTTCCCGCAAGAAACGCTTCTCTCCCATAGCCTCCGATAGGCTGGGCTTCAGGACCTTTACCGCCACTTCGCGTTCGTACTGCAAGTCGTGCGCAAGGAAAACGGTAGCCATGCCGCCACTTCCGAGCTCCTCCTTGATCTCGTATCTCCCCTCCAGGGCAGTGGCCACTTGGTTCAAGAGTTCGGACATAGGTCACAAAGATGGGATTCGAGATCCTGACGCACCAGGGGCACAATCCGCCCCACCTGCCGGCCCCTCAAGCCGTGCGAATTGACTCAGATCCGCATCTAGTTGACTCGAAATTGACCGGGGGAGGTTGAATTGGGAGCTGTTCTTCGCTTCTGCTGAAATGTTCATGCGTTGAGGCTGTGTGCAGTGTGCTGCTGCCCCGTCCGACGTTCCGTGTACTCCAACAAGGAGAGCAACGATGCTCAACCACCCAGAAATCAAGGAATTCGGCGTCGGAGATCTCACCGGAATCTTCATTCCGGATCACATCGAACTTCCAGATCCAGGCTGCGATGGCTTACTCACCTGCAGACCGCCCATGCTATGCCCGACGGATTGCGGCACTCCCTACATCACATGGGTAGAGGTCGGCCTTGATATACCTGTCGCTTTTCTCGCCGACTGGATCAAAGAGCTGGCGAAGATCACGGGCCCGACGGTGGATCCGACTTTGGATCCGGATAAGAAGCCAAATCTGCCCAAGCTCGCCGTGATCGCACGTCGGGATATCGGGTTTGACGAGTTCATGGAGCATCTGAGGGGCTAGCAGCTCTGGAAGCGGACGCTATGAAAGGGCGTCATACGATCCTCAATGCCTGTGGAGCCAACTTCAGAGCCTCGTCGAGGTACCGCCTGATTCCGATGGCACGATTGCCGAGGCGGTTACTCGACGAACTCGGTGAGGCGAGCGCCAATCCAGACCTATACGGCGTTCTGGTGCCGCGAGGGTCTGCTACAGCCGGGTATCGGACCGTTACGCCAACCGCGGCAAGACTGCTGAAGGCTCTTGCAAACCCGGGCCCCATCCCGGAGCTCATCTTGGCACAGCTTGGACTGCGGCGGAATGAAGCGATCTCCAAGTTGGTTCTGGACGGTGCGCTAGAGCTGTGTGTGAACGGCGGGTATAGGTCTGGCCCTGATGCGCTCAAACACGTGGTTGAAATGGCCTCTAGATCCAGAGGTGAGGGACGTTGTGGCCGGCTTTCCGTGGAGGCGCTTCGATATGGGCAGCACTTGGACATCTCCAGCCCGAGGGAGTTGTCTCGTCGATTGTATCGCTACAACGCCATCGCTGTTTCGCCGCGTCTGACACGAACGCTACCAGACGCCGATTCGCTGCGGAGCTCGATACAGAATCGACTGTTGACGTGTGCTACAGGCAATGGAGGGTCATGGATAGCATCGCCGGCTGAAGGCGATGAATCTCCGTGGCTCAGGTGGGTGTGCAAGCCGTGTGCCCCAACTGCCCAGCCACCAGCCGACGGGTACCGCTACAAGTTGTATATCAGCCCGATGCCCAAACAGCTCCTGGAGGTATTCTGTCGGGTTGCTGAGCTTCTCCCAGGGTCGCCCGCCGTTGCGATGAAGATTGGGCTCCCCGCTCACGGGCTGCTCAGACCCGACAAGATGGTCGTGTACTTCGACGACCCTGAGGATATGCGCTGCACCGCAGAAAAGCTCGGTAACACGCTCCGCGGATTTCCTGCCCACGGTGTTCCCTTCACGGCGGACATGGGCACAGGAGGAATCGTATCCTGGGGTGTCGATCCGCCGAGCGACATGCAGACGGTGGGTTGGAAAGGTGCGGAAAGCTGGAGGCTGTGGTTGACCAACAGACTCGCCGACTGGATGGTGCAGGCGGCGCAAAGTGGTTCGAGAGCCGTTCAGCCATGGCGATTTGCATTGGAGCGCTTGAGGTTGGAAGGAGTTGACCCCCACTCGTTCGCTCCAGAGGGTGCCGCAGTACGATGAATAGCTCGGTTCCATTCGTCCTGCCCGACGACGTCATCGTGGCGCCGATTTCCGAACTGGACGACAACGTCTCCGGCCGACTCGGGGCGGTTGAGGGAAGTCATGTGGTTTGGCGACCAAATAGCCGAACGAGAATGAAGGTCGTTGGGCCGGAAGCAGCAGAGCTGCTCGAGATCTTCCGAACTCCCTGCACTGCCGTGAACGCCGTGATCCACTTCTGTGCACAGCGGGAGGCAAACCCGGAATCAGTTCTAATCGAGTCGTTTCCTCTCATTCGAGAGCTTGCTGCTGCTGGACTGCTCGCACCCGAGGGATCAAACGCGGCGAAGCCGATCAGGGCGGGTGCCTCTTCCGGAGAGAGCTATGGCGGTTACGAGGCTGCCAGCCTCATCAAGTTGGATGTCGATACTGAAGTGCATTTCGCGCGCAGCCGCTCCGGAGAACATGGCGTGTTGAAATTGACGAGGCTGGCCGGATCTGCTGCTTGCACAAGCATCGTGGAGCACGAAATAGCCGTACTTCGACATCTCGATGGAAGAATCGGCCCCAAGATACTGACCCACGGGACTCATGCTGGCAGACGCTACCTGGTAGCCGAGTGGCTCGACGGTGTTCGAGCGGAAGAAGCTGCTGCGGAGTTTCTGCAGCGGTCAGATGAGCGATCGCGCCAGAAGTTGCTGCAACTCTGCCTCGAGGTCGTAGAAGCGTACGAACGCCTTCACGATCTGGGCGTGATCCACGCGGACGTGCATCCCGGAAACGCGCTCGTATGCGCTGATGGATCGGTGAGGATCATAGACTTCGCATTGTCTCGGCTGATGGGAGACGGTGAGTCGATTGAACCGCTCACACGTGGAGGTGCCGACCGCTATCTCGATCCAGAATACGCGCGCGCTTTGTATCGCCACGAGACAGTGCCTCGAGCATCTGCACAGGGTGAGCAGTATTCGATAGCTGCAGTGGTTTACAAGCTGTTGACCGGAAACCACTACTTGGAAATCCCGCCCCGGCACGATGTCTTGTTGGAGCGGATAACAACAGCGGAACCACGAGCTTTTTTGGATCACGGTCTCAGGCCCTGGCCTAAGGTCGAAGATGCCCTCAAATGCGCCTTGTCGAAGGATCCGGCCGAGCGATTTGCCTCTGTCAAGGAGTTCAGGGAAGCGCTACAGTATGCGGTGAAACCCAACCGGAAACCTCGAGGTCGAAAGTCGGCACGCATTCCATCCAGTTACGTCCGCTTGGTGCTGACTGCGTTGGGGTCGCACCGCGTGCTCGAGGCGGTGGTTCAGACGCCTCCTACCGCTTCGGTCAGCAGGGGGGCAGCGGGGATTGCCTACGGTCTGTATCGCATAGCGTGCATTCGTGAGGATCCTCAAGCGCTTGCGTTGAGTGACGTGTGGCTCACGAAGGCTCTATCAGACTTGAACAAGGAGCAAGCATTCTACAACCCTGAGACGGGATTCAGCCGTCGTAAGGTTCGGAAGACCTCCTTGTATCACCATGCTCCTGGAGTCCACATCGTGCGAGCGATGCTCGGCCACGCAGTTGGTGAACAGGCCGAAGTAGATGCAGCCGTGTCTTCCTTTGTGGCTTCCTCAAAGGCGCAGCGGGCGGCACCTGAACTGTTGATGGGAAGATCGGGAACTCTGTTGGGCTGTTCTCTGCTGCGCCAGGTGACCAAAAGTGGAACAGAGAGCGCACGACTTCTGCGTCGGTTCGGCGACGAAACAGCCCGCAAGCTCATCGCGGCGATTCGTAGATGCGGTGCCGTCGAGGTGTACTCGCAACCACTCAATCTCGGCATGGCTCACGGATGGGCGGGAGTGCTGTATTCGGTGTTGCGCTGGACAGGAGAGGGGAACGCTGAGATTCCGACAGTCGTGATCGATCGTCTCGAGCAGCTGGCAGCTCTGGCCGAACCCTCTGGACGAGGTGTACATTGGCCGTGGGTGAACCCCGGGGCTCAACTTGGCTCGTCTGTTGAGTATATGCCGGGTTGGTGTAACGGAAGTGCCGGATTCGTTCATCTCTGGACGCTGGCGTACAGCTGTCTGCAGGAAGAACGGTTCCGGAATCTGGCTAAAGCAGCGGCATGGAATGCCTGGGAAGATAGAGCTGCGCTGAGCGGCCTGTGCTGTGGCTTGGCCGGCAGGGCATATGCGCTGTTGCGTTTCTACAGGCTCAGCGGCAACAGTGCATGGCTCGAGAGGGCAGCCACACTCGGGATTCGTGCAGCGGAACCGGGTGTGAAGAGTGGCGCCCAGGTGGACTCTCTGGGCCTGTACGACGGTGAAGTCGGCCCTGCTGTGCTGCTTGCCGATCTGGCCCATCCCGAGGAGGCGTTCATGCCGTTCTTCGAGGGAGCGTTCTGTGCGTGATGCGAGCATGGTCCGCGGTCAAGGATGACGACCGGATTGCAGGACCGGTTGGCCGCAGCTTTGTCCGGGCAGTACGAGATTGTAAGGGAGCTAGGGTCGGGTGGGATGGCGATCGTGTATCTGGCCAACGACCTGATGCACGACCGAGAGGTAGCGATAAAGGTCCTGAGGCCGGAACTCGGTGAAGCTTTGGGGAAGGCACGCTTCCTTCGAGAGATCGAGATAGCCACAAACCTGAGTCACCCAAACATCCTTCCAGTCTACGACTCCGGCTCGGCCTCCGAGCTGCTGTACTATGTCATGCCCTGTGTCGACGGCGAATCTCTCAGGGACAGAATGGAGCGGGAAGGGCAACTCCCGATCGACGAGTCGTTGAGCATCACCGCTCAGGTCTCGGACGCACTCTCCCACGCACACGCGAACGGCGTCGTCCATCGGGACATCAAACCCGCGAACATCATGTTGTCCGGTGAAACGGCGCTGGTGGCTGACTTCGGCATCGCTCGAGCAGTCGAGACCATGGGCAGTGAACGACTCACTGAGACAGGGCTCACTGTGGGCACCCCCGAATACATGAGCCCCGAACAGTGGGGTGGAGGGGCAAAACTCGACGGTCGCAGCGACATGTACAGCCTCGGATGCGTCGCTTACGAGATGCTTGCGGGCGAGCCTCCGTTCACGGGCCCGAGTGTACAGGCGGTGATGGCACGCACGCAATTGGAGTCAGTGCGGTCCATTCGAGTCATAAGACCGACTGTTTCTCGGGCAATCGACGATGTCATTGCAAAGGCTCTTGAAAAGACGCCGGCAGACCGCTTCGCGGATTCGGATTCGTTCGCAAAAGCGCTCGTCGAGGCTCCGACCAGCGACAGTGCGGCCGATCGTCTCTTGTCTGTTGCCCCCAAGTGGGTGTTGTGGCTATCCGCCGTTCTCGCAGTAGTGGTTCTTGCGGCAGGAACAACATTGGTAATCAAGTTCTTTGGGGCCGGATCCGAGCTCGAAGATATCGCCGACATGGCCGTGTTCCCGTTCATGGTGTCTGGCACGGTGGATAGCTCGGTCGTCACACCTGAAAACCTGGCGGTTCTCCTGTCCACAGGTCTCGCAGGCGGAACAGAGGCGCCCGTTCTGGATCCTGGTGCGGTTCTGCAGGTGTGGAGGCGTGAAATAGGTTCCCGTGGGGAGATACTGTCGCTCGAGAGAGCAACCGAGCTGGCGGCAGATATCGGAGCGGGAGTCGTAATCTGGGGCCAAGTGTTTGGTACGTCGGATGAGCTTTCGCTGACAGTATCTACACACAGAGTGAGAGACGGGGCGGAACTGAGCAGGGTCGACGGAGTCAGTGGCTCCCCGGACAGCCTCAGAACCCTGGTCGAACGGCTCGCTGCGGTACTCCTTCTCGAGCAAGCTGGGGCCGGCGGAAGTTTGACCGGACTCGTCGCTCGGCCGCTATCCGCGCTCCGGCCTTACCTCGCGGGCTTACAAAAACGTGGTCGCGGACTCTACGCTGAGGCCAAAGACGACTTCTCAGCAGCAATCAGCGCTGACACGACATTTGCTGAAGCCGCGGTTGCATTCATGTCGGCATCCAGCCTTTCCGAGGAGTATCAAGGATGGTACAGGGTTGCGAGTGTCGCATGGAGAAACCGTGAGAGCCTCAGCGCACGGGACAGCACGTACCTGTTGGCGTGTTTGGGCCCGAATCCCCCGAACGACCCGACTTACCTGCAATTTCTCGCAAGATGGGAGCTGATGGTCCAGTATTATCCGGACGATTGGGAGGCGAAACTCGAACTCGCAAGGCTCCTCTTTCACTGGGGGCCCATGCTGGGGCGGGATCTTCCGTTTGATAGAGCCAGAAGGCTGCTCGACCAGGTTTTGGACGAGGACTCAACGCTCGTTCCCGCGTGGCGGGAGATGTTGGATCTGCAGGTCCTCGCCGCCGACTCCGCCGCGGTTCGAGACATCGGCAACCGCCTGCTCGCAGCCGACTCGACGGGGGAATATGCAGACTACGTGCGCTGGCGAATGGGCACCTACTTCGGTGACTCGGCGCTTGTCGCCCGGGTGCGTGACGAGGTCGAGGATATCTCCTCAGCAGTTCTCGAACGGATTGTTGGAATTGCGCAGCTCGACGGATTGGACCTTCAGTTTGCCTTAGCGGCGGCCGAAGAGTTGAAGAACCGGGCTGCGGGGCAGCGAGATTTGTGGGAAACGTCTTGGGTCGCGCGCGAGTTGGCGATCAACCGGGGTCACCTGTCAGATGCGTCGGAGACGATTGACGTGCGCGGTGCGCACAATCTCCCCGTCGACGAACTCTTCCGCGTGATCGAGGCCGTGTATTGGGATGGAGATTCTGCAGCCGCGGCGGCCGCGGTGCGAGAAAGAGTGTCTTCAGCGGATTCGGCACTTTCGTCAGCGGAGACACCCAGATACGCACAGCACATGGACGCCTGTCTGGCAAACCTGTGGAGACTCGCCGCCGGCCAAACGGAAGGGGTGGCGGGTGCGATTCAAAGGCTCGAATCGGAAGAGTCCGCTATCGATCGTGCTGTGACTACATACGTACCGCTGTGCGCTGCGGTCCTGAAAGCGCAGCTGGCAGCGCTGCTGGGTAGCGCCGAAGCAGACGCTTCCCTTGCGGCGTTGGACTCCCTGGGGCGCATCGCGCCGCCAACGAACCCTTACATGAGGTTGGCTACGAACATGGCAGCGGCTCGGCTGCATGAAGAGCGGGGTGATCTCGAGGCGGCATACGCGGCGATCCGACGTCGCCCGTACGAACCCAGTTCATTCGGGGTCGCCGGGCTGACTCGCTTCCTAACTGAGGAGGCAAGGTTGGCAACGCTGATTGGTGACACGACTGCGGCTATCCGCGCCTACGAGCACTATCTCACACTTCGAGCAAATCCGGACTCCGCGCTCCTGCCTGAGGTGGAGCGAATTCGGGAAGAACTGCGGCGTTTGGTCGTGGAGCCGGGAGGGCGGTGACACGCCTTGAGGCTCTGCCACATTAGCTATAGGCCAGGCTTTCATAAGGCGCAGCCTGTCGATCGATGAACTCGCTTCCGACCGCACGTCGGCACTCCAATTGACTCCAGCGACATCTGAATTGTCTCGGAATTGACCGGCTGAAGTTGTATTTCAAGACCCTAGCCGAGAGGTGAATTGGCGATGGGTGAGCAGCGCGACTTCCGTTGCCGCTCGTTACGCTGCTCACAAGTTGGCGAGAATCACTCGGAGATCGCTACGGTTCGATGTCGAACGACGACCCCAAACCCGGTGCTGACAACGAGTTAGAGCGCCCCTTCATGCTAAAGCGCAACTACCCCTGGCGGAGCGCCGATGCTGACTGCACATTAGTGCCCCATCTTAACCAGGCAAACGCCATGGATGAGGTGCTGCAGCGTTTGAGAAAGGCTCTCGCCGGCAGGTACACAGTCGAAAGACTGATCGGCCGGGGTGGGATGTCGCTCGTTTATCTCGCCCGCGATATGCGGAATCGGCGCAATGTTGCCCTCAAGGTTCTTCGCCCGGACCTCGCGAAGTCGATTGGCGCAAAGCGGTTCCTGAGCGAAATCAAGATTGCTGCCAACCTCGAACATCCGCACATCCTACCTCTGTTCGATTCCGGTGAAGCCGACGGTTCGTTGTACTACACGATGCCGTTTGTGGAGGGCGAGTCACTTCGCGACTTGCTTAAGCGTGAGGGGCAGCTATCAGTGAATTATGCGGTCCATATCGCCAGAGAAGTAGCTGAAGCACTCGCGAACGCGCATGATCACGGTGTCGTGCACCGAGACATAAAACCTGAGAACATTTTGCTCACGGGTGGGATCGCACGGGTGGCAGATTTTGGCATAGCGCGCGCCAGGACAGAGGCCGGTTACTTCACCTCCACGACTAATGCGAACATTGCGGTTGGAACGCCTGAGTATATGAGTCCGGAACAAGCATCCGGAAGCGACGCGGTTGACGGAAGAACGGACATTTACTCGCTGGGTTGCGTGCTTTATGAAATGTTGGCCGGCGAACCTCCGTTCACCGGGCGTACAGCGCACGCGATTATCGCCAAGCACCTGAACGAGAGGATCCCCTCGATCGAAGTCGTCAGGCCAGACATGGCCCCCGAGATCATAAGGGTGATCGAGACAGCGTTGGCTAAGGTCCCAGCTGATCGATTCAACACGATGGGCGAGCTCTGTGCGTCGCTGGAGCTGGACAAACTCTCACCGCCACGTGGAATTCGATCTGGGGGGCACGGCAGAGCAGTCCCAACTAGGCGAGGAGCGCGTGTCGGATACTTCGCACTCCTAGCTGTGATTCTCCTCGTCGGTGTGTATGCCATAGTGTCCCGTAAGATTGGTGTGCAGGCGGGTGGCGAAGGTGAGGTCCCATGGCTGGTTGTGCTAACGTTCGAGAACCAGGGCGAGGTGAGCGACGACCTGTTTGCTGCTGGCATTTCTGACGAAGTCACAAGCAGGTTGGCTGACGTCAGTGGCATTGGAGTCATCGCTAGGTACAGCGCGATGCAATATGAAGAGGAGGAGCACTCTATTCGGACTATTGCTCGTGAACTGGACGTTGACTTCGTGCTCCATGGGGCAGTACGCACTGATCGCGCGATCGACGGCGCAACAATGGTTCGGGTAGTAGTGCACCTCACTCGTGCACGGGACAGTCGCGTGGTCTGGACCAACCGCTACGACGCAGCTCACTTGCCGGGCCAAATGTTCGAGGTGCAGTCAGAAATAGCGGAAGGAGTTGCAGGTGCGCTCAATGTGCAGCTTCTTCCCAACGACCTTCAGGCTATCCAGGCTAGGGCGACAATAAGTCTCAACGCCTACGATGCGTTTCAACGTGGTAACCTGTTTTCATCACAATTCTTAGTTGCCGATGCGCTACGAAGAGCGATAGAGATGTATGAGCAGGCAGTGAGAATCGATCCGACCTTTGCGCTTGCTTATGCGCGACTCGCCCAATCTACCAGTATGTACTACTACTTCTTTGACAGAAGTGACTCTCGACTACGGAGAGCAATGCTGGCTGTGGACAGCGCCTTCGCCCTAGACTCGACCCTGCCCGAAGCTCAAGTCGCCCTGGGATACTACCACTATTGGGGTGATCTCGACTACGAACGCGCGATGGAACACTTTGAAACGGTGCGCAGCCGTCAACCGAACAATAGTGAACTAATGTGGGTTATTGGTTCAGTGCAACGTCGGCAGGGCAAGTGGACTGATGCGTTGAGCAGCTTTATCCGGGCTTACAGACTGGAGCCGCGGTCACACATGTTCGCATTCGAGGTTGGAGGGACTTACCATCTGCTTTCTAGGTTTGCAGAGGGAGCGACCTATTACGAGCAAGCGCGGTTGTTGGCACCCGACTGGGTCCCGGCCAGCGCATCGCTTGCTCTGCTGCACCTGGCGTCCGAAGGGGATGTGGCGCGTGCTAATGCCATATTGCATGAGCTGACGGCGCAATCGGATATCGTCACTGGAATCATCCCAGTGCTATTAGGGGAAACATCCTACCGACCTATCGTTGCCGTGATGGACGAGACTTTTCAGGCGGCGCTGGATCGGTTCACGCTTGATAGTGCAACAGCAGATTCAGGTTCATTCCATATTCTCAAAGCAATGCTGTACGAGCGAAGGAATCAGGATAGGCGTGCCAGGACGCACTTCGACTCGGCAAGAGTGGTTTGGGAGGGGCGCGTGCGTGCGCGCCCAATGGATCCTGGACCTCGCATAGAACTCGGTATTGCGTACGCTGGCCTTGGACAATACTTGCGAGCAACTGCACAAGCAGACAGCGCTGCCGTGCTTAGGCCGATCGAACGGGATGCTCTGAGGGGTGGAGTTTGGGCAATGGAACTCGCCCGGCTGTATTCGATAGTAGGTCGATCTGAAGATGCGATTGAGCTACTAGCTAGACTGTTGCAGGTGCCATCACCGGCTACAGTCGCAGGGCTTCGAGTTGATCCAACGTTTTCCGCGCTCCAACAGCATCCCAGATTCCAGGAAATCTTGGAATCGCCGCAGAGCCAATAATGTGAGACGGTGCCGGAATGCTTCGTGTTCCAACGTTTAAGCGTCACTACCGCGTCGAGATTCTAGACGGCGACGGTGTCCTGTTGCTGTCTGAGGACGGCGCTCGGTTGCTCAGAGGTGCATTGTGTGAGCAGATCGCCCCACTTCTTGACGGGAATCATACAACGGATGAAATCGCAGATCGTCTTGATTCGGTGCATGGTGCAGCGGAGGTGTATTACACGATCATGAACATGGAGGATGCCGGTTGCCTGGTGGAAGCATGTGATGGGATCGAGCAATCACGGGCCGCCTTCTGGCACTCCATGGACGTAGACCCATCAGCTGCTGCCTTGAGGCTTGCAGCGGTGACAATGGATGTTAGAGCCGTAGGAGATGTGCCGATCGACCTGTGTGCCAAAAAGCTAGAACAATACGGTCTTTGTTCAAACGATCCTGCTGATATCACAGTCGTGCTCGCGGATGACTATTGTCGTGAAGAGCTCAGCCAATACAACGATGAAGCACTTCGATTGAACCGGCCTTGGGTGCTTGCAAGACCGGTTGGTCGAGTTGTATGGATCGGCCCCCTCTTTGTTCCTGGAGAGAGTGGTTGCTGGAAATGCCTCGAACACTTTCTGAGCTGGAATCGCCCGTGGGAGTCATATCTGCAGCGAGAAGAAACTCGCCTAGAGTTGCCTTCGCCGGCTTATGTTCGACCCACGCTTGATGTAGGCCTGAGTATTCTCGCAACTCAGCTGTACAGACTGATCGGCGCGAGCTCGAATTCGCATTTGGTGGGGAGCATCGTCTCCTGTGACACGACCGACCTCCAGATTCAGCGACACACCTTCGTGAGACGACCGCAGTGCGGTGCATGTGGAGACCTTGCCCTCTACTCGATACAAGCGTCTCGCCCACTTGTTCTAACCTCTCAGCAGAAGAAATCGGTGAGTGATGGTGGGCATCGAGTGCTCTCACCAGAAGAGACCCTGTCGAACTGGGATCACTTGGTTGACCCTGTCACTGGTGTGGGACATACAATGCGGAGGCTCGATGTCGACGAAGGTGGTCTGATTCGTGTGTATGTATCAGGGTCAAACGGCAGGTGGGTGTGCAGTGCCCCAGGACTGTCGCGGAGCATCTTGCGACGCGGTGGGGGTGGGAAAGGCGTTAGCGATGCGCAGGCGAGAGCTAGCGCGCTCGGCGAGACGATTGAAAGGTATTCTGGAGTCTTTCAGGGGGATGAACCGCGCATACAAGCGACGTTCGGAACGCTTTCGGATCGCGCTATTCATCCAAATCGCTGCATGAACTACAGTGACACCCAGTATCGGACACGCGATGAATGGAATCGGCGCTATCCCGGCAGGCACAGCGTCCCGGCCCCATTCGACATCAGCACACCGATTGAGTGGAGCCCGGTTTGGTCCCTCACAGAGAGTCGGACCAAATACCTCCCGACCGCGTACTTGTACTATGGGTACCCTATACTGTGCGGCGAGTGGTTCTGCAGAGCCGATTCGAATGGAAACGCGGCGGGCAATACGCGAGAGGAAGCAGTGCTTCAAGGCTTTCTCGAATTGGTGGAGCGAGATGCAGTTGCGCTTTGGTGGTATAATCGGGTTCAACGGCCGGCTGTAGATCTCGCCCGCATCGAGGACGCATATTTGGAGGGCCTGGTACAGTATCTCCTGTATCTCGATCGTCAGCTGTGGGTGCTAGATGTCACGAACGACATTGGGGTACCGTGTTTTGTAGCCGTCTCGCGCCGGACCGGTGCCGAGACCGAGGATATCTTGCTCGGGTTCGGTGCTCATTTCGACGCCAAAATCGGATTGTTGCGGGCAATCACAGAAATGACTCAACTGCTCGCCGCACTCCAATCCGTCAACGGCAATGCTGCAGATCTTGATACCGAACTGGCATCTTGGTTGGCGGAAGCACGAGTTGACAACAACCCATATCTGCTGCCAGGAGACTTCCCCAAGTCTGAGCTTCAGGGCTTCTCGATGATTGCTCATGACGATTTCAGGGACGACGTCCTCTATTGCCGTAGCTTGGTGGAAAAACGGGGGATGGAAATGCTGGTACTCGATCAGACGCGGCCAGACATTGGCATTCCAGTGGTGAAGGTAGTTGTTCCGGGCCTTCGACATTTTTGGGCGCGGTTTGCGTCCGGGCGGCTTTACGATATTCCCGTAGCTTCAGGATGGCTTCCGATGCCAACTACGGAAGACGACTTGAACCCGACTCCACTGTTCATCTAACTCCTGGGTAGGCGAAGCCTTGGACAAACACGGAGGTACTCCATCATGGCAAATTGGGAAGACATGGATCTGCCGGCACGGCGAAGAGCATATGCCAAGATCATTGCAAAGGCTTGGCATGAACGCAACTTCAAGAGGGATCTGCTGGAAAACCCAATGGAGACACTGCTAGCGGAAGGTTGGGTCATACCGGCCGGCGTTCGTGTGATTGCTCATGAAACCACGAGCGATGAATGGCATCTAGTGATTCCGTTGGAGCCTCGTATTGGGCCGCAAGAAATGAGAGAAGAAGTAGCAGGGTTCTGTGGGACCTGTGACTTCTGCAGCTGGACCGGGCCAGTGCAAGGTACATAGCATTTGTGGGATGCTGAGTTGATTTGCAGGGTATGCTGACACAGCGGCAGCCAGCCGTTGCCAGGCTGCCGCTTACGGAGTTCTTGATACGGGCTTGATCTCGCAATGAACGCTTGCGTGACTTTCTCCCTGGATCCGTGCGCTTGGATCACTGATCTGCCGAACGGTGACGTGCAGATTCGGGATGGGGAGCGAGCACTAGCAATTCCGCGTGCCTCCGGAGGCATTCGGCGTGCGTTGCACACTCTGGCAGATCAAGGTGGCTCAGACGATTACCTCAGTGCTATTGTGGAAGAATCTGATGGTTCTGTGATGCTCCCGCATTGGTACTACTACCTAGAGCAGTTGGGTAGCCTCTGTTTCATTCGCTATTCGGTCTGCGACGGAGGCGATCCTGTGGTGCAGCTGATTCCGGTATCCCCGTTCTTCCGACTTGCCCCAGTGGAACTGCCGCTGGTCGGCAGCTACGCACTCTCACGTTTCGCATACGTTCGTAGAACCGGGCGTGTACTGGCTCTGGAGTCGCCTCTATCTCTTTCGCGGGTTGAGATCAATGACTCTAGGTCAGGCGCGATCATCATGCAGCTCTGTGAAATGCGTACAGTCGGGGATCTAGAGAAAGCGAACCCCGACATGGACGCCTCGTGCATTCGGTCGTTGTTGTGGCTGTTGCACTGCGCCGGGATGTTGACTGAGGCGAGTGGTGAGGGCAGGACTAGTGAGGACGACGACGTGTCCCTGGAGCACTGGGACTTCAGTGATCTGCTGTTTCACTCCAGGAGTCGCTCGGGCCGCCACGACAATCCCGTCGGGCCGACGTACCGGTTCCAAGATGAATACCCAGCACTACCGGCAGTCAAGTCACCTATGTCCCAGGATTTCATTGAGCTATCGCCGATCAATCTCGAACCGCTTAAAAGTGCAGATGTGCCATTCACAAGAGTGTTTGAGGAACGTCGGTCTGTCAGAGATTACGGTATGTTGCCCATGACAGCTGATCAGCTAAGCGAGTTTCTATTTCGGGTAGCACGAATCACGGACGCTGAGAGTAATGATGGAGTCAGGGTCCCTTATGAAATCAGCCAACGGCCGTATCCAAGCGGTGGGGCCTGTTATGCGTTGGAGCTCTACTTGCTTGTCAACAGGTGCCAGGGGATACCCCGTGGGTGCTATCACTATGGTCCGGACCATCATCGGTTAGAGGTGCTTCCTGATCAAAATCAATACATAGATCAGCTGCTTGCTCGAGCGCGTGCTGCTATGGGTGGGAAAACGACGCCCGATGTCCTCGTGATCCTTGCAGCGCGTTTTAGGCGAGTCAGCTGGAAGTATCAGTCGGTCTCGTACTCGCTAATCCTCAAGGAAGTCGGGGTGTTGTTTCAGTCTATGTATCTGGTCGCGACAGCCATGAAACTTGCCCCATGCGCTCTCGGCGGAGGTGATTCAGAACTCTTCGGTCGAGCGATCGGCACGGAGTTTCACGACGAGACATCAGTTGGCGAATTCGCGCTCGGCAGCCAGCCTGATGAGTTACAGCCATGTTCTGTGGCTTTGTAAACGGTTGAAGCGATTTTGGTGCGTGTTAACTCCATGTAGGGGTTGGCCTTACGAAGCCTAGGTCATTCTGGTACTCCCAGAGGGCGTCATGATTCAAGAAGAAATCACTGCGATTCCGGGGCGACCCAAAGAGCTACCTTTCGTTGCAGCAGCGCGGTTGGGCAGTGCATTGTGCAACTTCTCGTGCACGGCAGGTCGCCTAAGTGCGGATCTTGGCACGTAACATCGGAACGCCTGACTCACTCTCCACTCAGCCTGACCCAAAGTTGCACGGCCCGAGTTCACAATATCTCCTCTGTTTGGAAGCGCAAATTTCGCTACTGGTGACGCTTGGCAGCCTGACTATGGCGGACTATTCGCATTGGGTTGGATATGTCTCTGCTGTTCTCTTGTGATTGGCTAGAGCGGAATCCTAGCGCCACGCCGCCCCCCGCTGCACATTATCTCCCCCATCTAAACCACGGGCCGCGCCTTGAACGACGTGCTCAGTCGCCTCCGGAGGTCCCTCGAGGACCGCTATGCATAATCCGGCCGAAGTCGAACACTCATTCCGATTGAAGCCGAACGCCCATT
>CAZFHS010000044.1:0-26916 GCA_964518955.1 uncultured Gemmatimonadaceae bacterium
ACGGAGTCCGCTCTTGACAATCACTTTCATAGAACCGCCCTACCGCCCTACCGCCGTACCGCCTTAATTATGAGCACGATCCTTCCAGGTGAGGAATAACAGGCTATGAGCACGATCCTAACCGGCGCTACACAGGTCGTCACCTGCTCCGGCCCCCCCCGCCTCCGCCGCGGCGCGGAGATGTCGGAGCTGAACGTCATTGAAAAAGGGGTAGTCATTGTCGGCGACGACGGAAACATCTCCTCCGTCGGCGCTTCCGAGGATCTACGCCGTGACTACCCCGACGCCGAGGTTGTTGAAGTTCGTGGGGTCCTATTCCCAGGATTCGTCGACTGCCACACACATGCGGTGTTCGGTTTCGCGCGTACTGCCGACCACGAGCGGCGCGCGCGCGGCATTTCGTACATGGAGATCGCTGCGGCGGGAGGTGGCATCCTTTCGTCCGTGAAGGATGTCCGCGAGCGGACCGTCGAAGATCTGACCGACCTTCTGAGAAAGAGGCTGTCGTGGCTCGTGGCCAACGGAACCACCACGGTCGAGGTCAAATCGGGCTACGGACTCGAAACCGCCGCTGAGCTGAGGCAACTCGCTGCTATTCGCAAGGTCTCAAACGATCCCGCTCCGGCGGTGATATCCACATTCCTCGGTGCCCACGAGGTGCCGCCGGAACACAGAGCCAATCCGGACGAGTACCTGGATTTGGTGATTGATGAGATGATTCCTGCGGTGGCGGAACGAGACCTGGCCCGGTTCTGTGACGTGTTTTGTGAACCCGGCGTATTTACCCCAGAACAGTCGCGCCGAGTCCTCCATGCCGCCAGCACTCATGGAATGGTACCCAAGCTGCACGCCGACGAGCTCCACGGCTCGGGAGGGGCCGAACTCGCTGTAGAGCTCGGCGCGGTGAGTGCCGATCACTTGGCAGCAATCTCTGATGACGGTATTGAAGCCCTGGCGAACTCAGATACGGCGGCGGTTTTGCTCCCCGGAACGATGATGTATCTCGGTGAAAGGGCTCCGGCACCTGCGCGCAAGCTCATTGACTCGGGTGCCGGAGTAGCTCTTTCGACCGATTTCAATCCAGGCAGTTCGCCCGGCACCAGCTTGCCGTTCATGGCCACGCTTGGAGTTTCCCAGATGCGGATGCTACCTGCCGAAGCAATTATCGCGATAACCGCCAATGGTGCGGCGGCGGTAGGCGAGGCAAACTCGCGTGGTCAGATCGCTGAAGGGTACCGGGCTGATATGACTCTCGCAGCGATCGAAGATTGGAGAGAACTGCCCTACTGGTACGGCTCGGACTTCATTTCTGAGGTATGGGTGGGCGGAGTGCCTTGTCACTCAAGTCGGCGATCCGTAGATTCTCTAGGCTAGCTTCGGTTCGGAACCAAGTCGGGCGAGGTATATCCTGAATATAGAAAAGGCGAAAGAAAAGGCTCGCAAGCTCGAGGTGAAGGGGCAGGCGGACAAGGCCATCAAGCAGTACGAGAAGATCCTTGATGAATTGGACGGGAAGCCCGAACTCGCGGACGAGCTGGCGCTTTACAACAAGTTGGGTGACCTCCATGTGAAGCAGGGGAACACCACGGCTGCGGTTGATCAATACGAGAAGGCCATCAATCATTACGCCGACCAGGGGTTCCCCAACAACGCGATCGCGCTCTGCAACAAGGTCCTTCGCTCCGCACCCGGCCGGACCCACATATATCTGAAGCTTGCAAAGCTGATGATGCAGCGCGGGTTTGCGTCGGAGGCAAAGCAGAATCTGCTCGAATATGCTGAGCGGATGCAGAAGGCGGGCAAGCTGGAGGAAGCGTTCCACGCGCTCAAAGAGTTCGCCGACCTCTCTCCCGACAAAGAAGAAATTCGCCTTATACTCGCCGACCAACTGAAAAAGGCGGACCGCGGAGACGAAGCACACGAGCAGCTCACGAAGCTCTATCAGGAGCTGCAGGAGTCCGGAGACGACAACCATGCGCGGACCACGCTCGAAAAGATGCGTGCAATCGACCCTGAGTACGATCTAGACGCCGCGACACCGGCTGCCGGTGCGCCGACCAAGAAACAAAAGCAGAAGACTTCCGATATCGTCTTCCTCGACCTCGACGAAGGCATCGCTTCCATTTCTGCTGCCGATCTCGAAGAGGGAGTTGAACCGTTGGACGTGGAAGCCACGTCGATGGAAGCCGACGTCGACGAACTCCCTGCGGCAGATGCAGATGTTGAGCTCGAGATAGAGTCGGTTGCGGTAGAAGAAAGTGCCACACTCGAGACGGAAGGTGTTGCACCAATAGAAGGGCTCGACACTGGTGAGTCGTTCGATGCCATGGACGTTCCGGTCGAATCTCTCGATATCGAGACTACAGCACTCGACGACGTTTTGGACGTGCCGGAGATCGAGCCGGTCGATGAACTGCCCGAGCTCGAGGTGCCTGCATCTGATGACGAGCTCGACGTGGTTGGAGTTGAAGAACCTGAAGATGCGATGGCTGAGCTTCCGATGCTCGACGTGCCGACTCCGGACGACGACATCGAAGTGATCGGGTTGGATGAGGCGGAAGAGCCGGAGGTCGAAGCACCGGCAGCGGACGATGAGCTTCCGATGCTCGAGGTGCCGACTGCCGACGAGGAAGAGGACGAGATCGAGGTGGTTGATCTCCCGATGCTCGAGGTCCCGACTGTTGACGAGGAAGAAGACGAAGCCGACGTAGCTGAACTCCCGATGCTCGAGGTCCCCTCCGAAGACGAAGAAGTCGAGGTAGAGATGCCTTGGGCTGACGCCAGCGAACCGGCTGTCGAAGAAGTCGAACAAATTGCTGACGAGGTGCCAGCATTCGCCGACGATTCAGACATTGGCGTCGAAGTTCCCGACCTCGATATCGGCGGCGTCGACGATCTGAGTGATGAAGCCGAGTCTGACACTTCGGTAGAGGAGGATGAGGAAGAACTCGAGGTGGATGACGAATCCGAGATCTCGCTCGAGATCCCGGCAATCACCGAGGTTACACTGCCTGATGTCTCTGCGTTGGAGTCCTCAGTTGCAGAAGACCCAGACAAGCCAGGGCTACACCGGGAACTTGCTGAGGCGTTGATCGAGACAGGTGATCGTGAGCGCGGAATGCAGGAACTAGATATCGCACTCCAGATCTACAAAGCCGACGGCGATGCGCGCCGCGCTAGCGACGTGTTGGACGAGATACTGAGGCTCGATCCAAACAGCGTCGATCACCATCAGAAGCGCGTGGAGTTCGCCAGCGAAGAGGGTGATGAAGCGGCTATCGCCAACGCCTACCTGGAGTTGGCGGACGCATTGCTCAGAAGTGAAGAGCTAGAGCGTGCCAGATTCGTTTACGAACGAGTCCTAGAGACCGACCCGGGCAACGACAGAGCCCAGATCGCGCTCGAGACGTTAGTACCGGAGTCGGTTGAGGCCGAGCCCGAACCAGCCGTCGTCGACGATCTCGAGATTGCCGGCATCGAGGACGTAGGAGCCGCCGAAGAGGTGGTCGAGCCCGAGGTCGATGAAGAACTGGCGATTCCCGAGATTGAGGAAGTCGAGGCTCCGGAAGAAATCGTAGTCGAAGCACTCGAGCCAGTCGCTGTCGAAGAGCCGGAACCGATCGAGCCAATAGAACCCGTTTCCGTCGAGCAGCCTGAGACACAGGAACCCGTCGCTGCGGCTGCGGATGAGGGTGGTGGGTTCGTAGATCTCGGTGCACTCATCATGGATGAAGAGGAGGAAGAAAAAGATACGCGCATGCGTATCGACCGTGATGAGCCGGTCGACGAAGAGGAACACGACTTCGCCGAGATGCTGTCGGAGTTCAAGAAAGGTATCGATGCCAACATCGATGCAGACGATTCCCAGGCCCACTACGATCTCGGTGTAGCCTTCAAGGAGATGGGCCTTCTCGACGAGGCCATTTCGGAATTCCAGAAAGCGCTCCGCGGTGCGGAGGAACGGCTCAGGACGTCCGAATCACTCGGCTTGTGTTTCTACGAAAAAGGCCAGTTTGCGGTTGCGGCCACCGTGCTGCGTCGTGCCGTGGAAACAGAGCAGGGCGGGGACGATGAAAAGATCGGCTTGCTCTATTGGCTCGGCAGGTGCGAGGAAGAGCAGGGCCGCGCCAAGGAAGCCCTTGGGTACTATCAGCGAATCTTTTCGATCGATATCAACTTCCAGGACGTTAGCGACCGTGTGAACAATCTGACGCAAGCGGGCGGCTGAGTTTCATGAAATCCGACGTTGTTCCCCTGACGCTGGAGGAGATCCAGGCCCCAGTCAGTGGGGAGTTGGATGCGGTGTTTGAAGAGATTGCAACCATTTTGAGAGCAGATGTTCCGCTCATCAATGACGTGAGTGAACATCTCCTTCGGATCAAGGGCAAGCTTTTTCGGCCAACCCTTCTTTTGCTTTCCGCACAAGCCGTCGGCAAGATCACGCCCAAAGAGATCACGCTCGGCGCGGTTGTAGAACTCATTCATCTTGCGACCCTTCTGCACGATGACTCAGTTGACCATTCGGCGCTCAGGCGCGGTCAGCCCACCGTTAACGCTCAGTTCAGCCACGAAGTTGCCGTGATCATGGGCGACTACCTTTTCTCGCGGGCGATCGAACAACTCGTCAAGTTGGAGTCTCAACCGGCTCTCGAGATCATGAGCCGGGTTACAAATGAGCTCACTATAGGTGAAATGCGTGAAGTTGTGTCGTACGATGGATTGGATTTTTCGGAAGAAGACTACGAGTCGTTGATTCTCGCAAAAACCGCCTCACTCATGGCTGGTGCGTGTGAGCTGGGAGCGCTCGGCGGCGGGGCAGAGTGGAGGGATCCGCTCCGCCGATATGGCACGGATCTGGGTGCCGCGTTTCAGATCGCAGACGACATGCTCGACTACAGCGCATCCTCCGATGTTACCGGCAAGCCGGTGGGTCAGGATCTTAGAGAGCACAAGGTCACACTCCCATTGATCGCGGTTCTGCCGTCGCTTAGTTCTGTAGAGCGCGCGCTCATGGAAGGGCTCATGGCCAATCCTACGCCGGACGATGCGGAGATATCGCAGGCGATAGGGATAGTGGATGGTAGGGGGGGTATGCTGGCAGCCAGAGATCGTGCGCTCGAGTTGGCACAGAGTGCCGAGGTTGAACTCGATGTCTTGCCGCATTCGAACGCACGTGAAGCGCTCAGGGCAAGCATCACATACTGTGTAGAGCGGAGCAGGTAACCGGTGGCTATTGGACCGAGGCGACCGTTATTTTACATAGGTGTTCTGTCGTTGGGATTTGTCTTTGGTGGGTTCCTTTCCGCACTTCTGGACAGGTTCTTGCCCGAGGGCCCGGCGACCGACTTTTTCACCTGGACGGTGACGCCGTCAATTGGTCCGTTTCACGTTGATTTGCTCATTTTCAGCGCCACTATCGGGCCCCTGGCGGTCAGTGTGTCACTGCTGGGTTTGGTGGGTATTGGTCTAGCGTATATGTTGGCGCGGTCACTTTTCTAAGCGAGGTTGCCATGCCTTTTAACCTCGGCATGACCGAGATGCTCGTCATAGGTGTACTTCTGCTGCTCGTCTTTGGGGCGAAGCGGTTGCCTGAAATGGGCTCATCTCTCGGTAAGGGCATCATTGAATTCAAGAAGAGCCTGAAAGAAGTCCAGACCAGCATCGAGGACGATGTTGAATCACCAGCACCTCCCCGACGCCTCGACGCTGCTCCTGGCGAAGGTGGAGATCCGAAGAAGTTGAGCGAGTAGTACCTGGCCCACTCGTCTCAGCGATTGCAAGAAAAAGACCCCGAGGAGTATCCTCGGGGTCGAGTGCTTTCCACTAGTTGTTTCTCAGAACCCAAGCGGGTTGGTTGCTCCAGGCGTCCTAAATTGAGCGCGCTGCGCTAACCGCAACGCCTCCCGACCGTCTTCGAAGTCTGCCGATTCCCTGAGAGCAGATAGAACCAGCTGCACGCGCAACTGCCGGGCGTCTCGCAGAATCAACTCTCTGAGCTGTTCCACCTCCTCGGCGAATGCAGCGCTGTCGGCCTGCGTCTTTGCTGCTGTCTCTATGAAGAAGATTGCGTTCTCGGTCCGAATGGGGCCGCTTATTTGCCCGACATCTAGGCCAAATGCTACACCCACCACCTCAGCTTCGTTGGCCAACGCGGGGTTTGGAGCGAGACGCGTGAACGGGTCTAGCGTTATCGGACGCAAACCGTTGGTTACCGCCGCATTCTCGAACAGCATTCCGCCGCGCAAGTCCGCGTCTACCGCGGTTGCGAGCTGTTCGGTTTGTTCCCACTTCTTCAATTCCCGCGCGCCGAATGAGGCTTGCTCGAGCACTTCTTCCAGCGCGAGGGTGCGCTCCTCTTCCAGACTGTCTACACGGAACACGTAGTACGCCTGGTCAGTCTCGATCACGTTGGACGATTCGCCCTCGAACACTTCGAACGCCCAAATGCCGACATCCGGAACGATGTAATTGCCCAAGCGTAACCTGTTCCCCTTGATGAGGGGGTCTGCCTGTACCACAGGAATGCCCAACATAGAAGCTGTCGAGTCGAGCATGGCCGGGTCTTCCTGCTCTGCAGCGTGAAAATCGAGCGAATCGCCTAGTGACTCGACTTCGTCCAGATGGTCACCCGCGAGTTCGATGGGAATCAGAATGTGGCTAGCGTGGTAGCTGGTGTCGCTCTTCGACTCCAGACGGATAATGTGGAATCCGAAATCTGATAGCACTGGATCCGAAATTCTACCCGGCCTCAGTGCCATCGCCGCATCGGCGAAAGCAGGCACGTGCTCACCAAGGCGAACCTCGCCGAGGTCTCCACCCGAATCGCGGCTTCCCGAATCGGCTGACTCGCGAGCGACCAGATCCGCAAAATCGGCACCGTCGCTGAGTTCGGCTCGAACGCGAGTGGCCCGCTCGAGTGCGGCAGCGCTGTCCGACGCATCGGGTACTCGCGATACCGAGATGAAACTCAGGTATGCCATTGCCGGTCGCAGGAATTCGTCCTCGTGTGTTTCGTAGTAGGCCTCGACTTCGGCGTCAGTCACCTCGACAGCATCGTCGCTGACGACGGATTGAGGCAGGAGTGTCATGACCTTAATGGCAACCGAGTCGTAACGGTCCTGGTACAGCCGCCAGAGCCTGGCGTCTGAGAAGTACACGTCTGCAACCAACCTTTGGGCCAACTTTTCCTGAGGCAGCTGAGCCCTATACTGCTCCTGAAGGGCGAGAACGCCTGGAGTGTTTGCCTGCGTTTGGAGAATCCTTCTGTACTTGGCGAGGTCGAATTGGCCGTCCGTCTGGAACTGAGGATCCTGGAACACGTAGGGCGGCGGGCTGTTCAGCAGAGCCTGCGCGACCTCGTCGTCGGTGGTTGTGATGCCGCGACGCCGAGTCTCCTCGTCGATCACTACCTGCTCTACGAGAGCCTCGAGTACCTGGTCTTCCAGATCTCGTTGCGCATCCAGAGTGTACATGATGTTGCCGTACTGCCTCTGCTGCTCCTGCGCGTTCCGAACTGCAGTGTAAAACTGCTCGCCGTTGATCTTCCTGCCGTTGACTCTGGCGATCTCGTCGTTGGCGCTGGCGCTCCCCTGGCCGGAGATATCCATTCCGACTTCGAACACCATCCAGCCGACAAAGGCAACCGCAACGATTGCCATTATGTACTTCGCGCTCGCGCGCATCGTTCGCATCATTGTTCTAACCCGCCTGCCGCTCAATTTTGAGCACTGTTGAAAGAGGCGGTAAGTCTAAGTAGGACAACGTTCAAACTCAACCCGGAATCCCGACCGGAACGTCTGTTTTTAGGTTGATGTTTTCACCGTCAGAGACTATGTTCGTGTCGATTCCACCAGTGTACTCGTAACCCGTATAGCCATGGCATATCGGACAGAGATTGAAAAGCTCGAGCAGCGGCACGCCGAGAACCCAAAACAGTGGTTTGCGGCGCTTGCCGATGCCTACAGAAAGCAAGGCGACGTCGATCTCGCTATTGAGTACGTGAAAAGCGGGTTAGAGGAACGCCCCGACTATGCCAGCGCCCACATCGTGCTTGGGCGTTGCTACCTCGACAAGGAGATGGATGGTGAGGCGTCTGCTGCATTCGAGCAGGTGCTGGAGCTCGATGGCGAGAACATCATTGCGTTGAAATCATTGGCGGACATATCCGAGCGTCAAGGGGACAACGCCAGTGCGCGTAGGTGGCTGAGTCGGCTCTTGGAAGTAGATCCCATGAATGAAGAGGCGCTGGAATGCCTCGAAAGGATGGGACCTGAAGAGGAAATAGTTGAGGCGCCGGTTGAAGAGCAGGTCGAGGCGGACGAGGTAGCGGAGATGGCGCTCGAGCTGGGTGCAGATGACCCTGCCGCGGAGGAGGCTGAACCCATAGGGCTCGAACCCACGGTTTCCGAAGAGGCCATCGATGCCTCCGCGCTCGAAGTCTCTCCCATGATGCTCGACGCTACCATGCCTATGGATGCGGAGGCCGAGGAACCACCTGTTTCGATTGAGCCCATCGACATCGAATTGCCGCAGGACGACGATGACGCGGCCGCCGCAATCGAGCCGATCGAGGCCCCATCGATGTTCACGGATGAGGGATCGGAACCGCTCGAGATCATCACTGAGGAATCGGATCCGATCTCCCTGATCGCGGCCACGAGCGATGAAGATGAAACAGACGACGTTCTAGGGGGGAGTTCTGCCGCGATTGAACCCCTCGAGTTGGAGTCTGCCGACGATGGAGCCAGTGCACTTCTTGCGGGAATGTCGGATTTGGATGAGCCAGAGGACGAAGATGAGACGATCACAGCTGAGATCGAGCCCATCGAGTTGGAATCCGCCGACGATCATGCGAGTTCGCTGGTGTCCGACGACTTCGGCGAGCCCGAGCCCGACGTGATGGTCGAAACTACCATGCCGGAGTTTGAGGCGGTTGATGTCGGAGGAGCGGCAGGAGAGGGAGAAGAGGGAGAGGTCGAAGCTGGCGCATCTGCTGACGCAACTGCAGGTGCAGAGGTGGCAGAGGAAGAGGACGGAGAAGGGGCAGAAGAGGGAGCGGATGAGGTAGAGGAGCCTGCTTTCCGTGAATCTGTGCCGCCTACCAAAGAAGTAGCGGCGGTCGAACTCGAGTCGATGAGAGAGGCCGACGAATTGGTCGCCCGGCCGACTCTGGATGCCGAAATGGTCCACGAGGAAGACGCTGAGGCGCCAATCGAGGACTATTTGGAGGATGATGTAGGGGAAGAAATCCCCGAGGCTGAGGAAGCGTTTGAGAGTGCACTCGAAGACGATCTCGTCGCTGCCGAAGAAACCATTGAGGATGTCGCAGATGAAGCACCGGTTGATGTCGATGAAATCGTTGAGGCCGAGCCCGAAATGGCGCCCAAGGAGATTCCGCAGACAACTGAGATAGATGTCGAGGAGATTGAACGGTTGCGGCAGCTGGATGCTGTGGAGGTGGAGAGGGTGGAGGAGGATGTAGAGGGCTTCGCAGAGAGTGTAGCTGTGGCGGAAGAAGTGGTCGTGGATGAAGACGAGGCCACTGAAGAGCCGGCTGAGGAGGAGGCCCTTCCGCTGATCATGCCTGAGGACGCAGCAGCTGAGACCGCCGATGGTGCCGAGCCTGAACCCGTCGTGACAGAGACGATGGCTGAGGTGTACGCGAAACAAGGGATGTACACTCAGGCCCGAGAGATATATGAAGTTCTCGCCATGCAGCATCCGGACGATACTCGTCTCCAGGCTCGGCTCGATGAACTAAACGAGCAGTCAACCAGCGCTCTCCAAGAAACTCGGCAGTCGCGGTTTTCGGTCGCGGCCACCGGAGGAGATTCAGCTGTCGCCTATCTCCAAAATCTCTTCTCATCTGGAGCCGGTGCGGTCACATATGCTCCCGCTGTCGCTCCGGAGGAAACGGTGGAGGAGGAGCTGGAGGAAGCGCCGGAGCCAGACGTCGATCCGGAGCCAACGCCGCTCGAACAGGCTTTTATGGACGATCCGCCGCCGGCACCCGGTGAGCCCACCATGCCCGCCGCTGACGAGGTGAAGTTGGCGTCTGTGTTCGACGGGGATGCCACGGAACGCCCGTCCACAGAGACACCGGTCGATACTGAAAACGGCGTTTCGTACGACGAGTTCTACGGATCGGATGCCTCGGGTGCATCGTCAGATGCAAATGGCTTGCCGACCGATGATGATTCCTCTGACGACGACGACGACAACTTCAAGGACTGGCTCAAAGGCCTGAAGACGTAGGTGAGAATCTCCGTCCTGAACGGCCCCAACCTCAATCTGCTCGGGAGTCGGGAGCCTGAGGTTTACGGCACCGTAGGGCTGACCGAGATCGAGCAGATGGTTCGAGCCCGCGCAGAAAGTCACGGCGTCGAAATTTCCTGGGCACAGACCAATCATGAAGGCGAGTTCGTGGACCTAATTCAGGGGCTCGCCAGTAGCGCTGATGGTGCCCTGGTAAACGCTGCGGCGTTTACCCATACCTCACTCTCCGTGCGAGATGCTCTCCTCGCAACCACTGTCCCGTTCGTTGAAGTGCACCTGAGCAACATCTTCGCTCGCGAGGAAGAACGTAGGAAATCGCTGATTGCCGATTTGGCAGTTGGCCTCATCACCGGTTTTGGGTTTCAGAGTTACATACTTGGCCTAGAGGCTCTTGTTATGCACCTCGAGGCTCGTGACGGTTGACCGCTGTGCGGCCCGACGTGACGAGCTTGTCTCGATTCTGGACGAGGAGGGTCTGGACGGCCTAGTCGTCACGCACATTCCAAACGTTCGTTATCTCACAGGTTTTTCTGGATCATCAGCCGTCCTCGCCGTAACGAGGGACAGCGCTGTTTTAGTCACCGATCCGCGCTATCGCACCCAGGTTGCCTTGGAGGTAGGTGGCGCGGTAGCGATCGAAATAGTCAGCAGCGACATCTGGGGGAGGTTGTGGGAGAGTCTGGCTGAACTCGGTGGCAGCGGATCGCTTGGTTACGAGTCGCAATCGGTTTCGGTACAGAAGGCGAAGGAATTCACCGATTCGCCTTTGGCGGAGCGGCTAAACCCAGTCGAGGGCCTCGTCGAGCGGCTCAGGGTCAGCAAGAGCCAGGAAGAGGTGCAGTCGATCAAAAACTCCGCTCAACTCGCGAATGAGGCGTTGGAGAGGGCTCTACGGCATGTACGGCCCGGTTTAACGGAGCTGGACGTCGCCGGTTTTCTCGAGAGAGAGTTGCGTGCAGGTGGTAGTGAGTGGCACCCGTTCCCGACCATCGTAGCGTCCGGCCCGCGCAGCGCATTGCCGCATGCTGATACGAGTTCGCGAGAAATCCAGATTGGTGAGTTTTTGCTCCTTGACTTTGGTGCCCAAGTAGACGGATACTGCGCGGACGTAACTCGGACCGTTGTTGTGGGGCAAAGAGCAGATTCGCGGCAGCGAGAGCTGTACGAACTGGTGCAGAGGGTGCAGAGAACGGCTCGGGAGAACGTGCGAGCTGGCATGAGCGGCAGAGAGGCAGACGCGCTTGCTCGGGCACCTATTGAAGATGCAGGGCTGGGTGATGCGTTCGAGCATTCTTTGGGGCATGGGTTGGGTCTCGAGGTGCACGAAGAACCACGGCTCAGCAAATTGAATGAGGATCCTCTGCCTGTTGGGGCAGTCGTTATAATTGAACCTGGAGTATATTTGCCAGGTTGGGGAGGAATCAGGATCGAGGACGATGTGTTCTTGAGTGACGAAGGGCCCATTCTTCTCTCCGACGGTGAGGCTGATTTGAAGGAGCTAACTTAAGTAAGGGATTATGGCATCTACAGCCGATTTCAGAAATGGAATGGTGCTCCAGATTGACGGACAGCTGTTCCAAATCGTTTATTTCCAGCATGTGAAACCGGGCAAAGGCGGTGCCTTCGTCCGCAGTAAGCTGAAAAATGTGAGAACGGGAGCGGTTCTCGACCGCAGATGGACCGCGGGCGAGCGGGTAACGGAGGTACGTCTCGAACGGAGACCTGTGCAGTACTCGTACGGCGATGGAGATCTCAAACACTTCATGGACATGGAGACGTACGATGACATCCCGATCACCGACGACATCATCGGTGAGGATCAGCTCAAGTATCTGAAAGAAGGGATGGAGTGTTCGGGGCTCGTCCACGATGGCACGGTCATAATGATCGAACTGCCACTCTTTATCGAGCTCGAGGTTACCGAAACAGATCCTGGAGTGCGTGGCGACACTGCCTCGGGTGGTACCAAGCCGGCGAAACTCGAAACCGGCGCGACTGTACAAGTGCCACTCTTCATTGAGCAAGGTCAAATTGTCAAGGTCGACCGTCGCGAAGACAAATACCTGGAACGCGTATGATAGATCTAGAAGTCGTAGAAAAGTTGCTGGAGCTCTTGAGCGAATCCGACGCTGACAAGATCGAGGTCAGAGACGGAGACACGAGTGTGAAGGTGTCGAGGAATAGTGGAGGGGCAGTTGCATATCAGGTTGCAGCGCCTGCCCCCTCTACCTCCTCTGCAACCTCTGCCCCTGCTGCAGAGCCGCAGAGCGGCAGCGCTGCAGAGGCGCCCTCCGACAATCTCGTGGACATCGTGAGCCCGATGGTAGGCACCTTTTACGCTCAACCCGAGCCCGGCGCCGACCCATTCGTTCGCGTTGGTGATCGGATCAGCATCGGTCAGACGTTGTGCATCATCGAAGCTATGAAGATCATGAATACACTCGACGCTGAAGTGACGGGCGTCTTGAAGGAGGTCTGCGTTTCGGACGCGACCCCAGTCGAATTCGGACAGGTACTCTTCAGGGTGGATCCAAATGGCTGAACCTACGCAACCAACCCAGGCGTTCAATTTCAAGCAGTCGATAACCGACATGGTCCAGCGGGGAGGTTCTGACCTTCACTTGAAGGTCGGGCGCCCTCCAACGATCCGCGTCGCCGGTGAACTGCTTCAACTAGACCAGGCACCGCTCAAGCCGGAAGAACTCAAGGCACTGGCCGAGCAGATCATGACCCCTCGGCAGGTCAAAGAGTTTGCGGAACACAAGGAGGCCGACTTTGCGATCGGTGTACCGGGCGTGGGGCGGTTTCGTACCAACGTGTTCCAGCAGCGGGGCACGCTGGCTTTCGTTTTCCGTGCGATTCCCTACGAGGTGAAGAGCATCGAGGAATTGCAGCTGCCCAAGGTCCTGACGGCTGTCGCGATGAAACCTCGTGGCTTGGTGCTCGTTACCGGAGTTACTGGTTCCGGAAAGTCCACGACATTGGCCGCGATGATCCGTGAGATCAACCAAAACCGCAGGTGCAACATCATCACGATCGAGGACCCGATCGAGTTCTTGCACCGCGACGGAATGGCCAATCTCTCGCAGCGCGAGGTAGGTTCGGACACACTTTCGTTCGATGCCGCTCTCAGGCACGTGCTTCGGCAGGACCCGGACGTGATACTGATCGGTGAGATTCGAGACAGGCTGACCTTGGACACGGCCATGAAAGCGGCCGACACCGGTCACCTCGTGTTCTCGACCTTGCATACGACCGATGCCACGCAGACGATCAACCGTGTCATCTCGTTCTTCCCGCCGCACGAGCATGATGGTGTGCGGAACCTATTGTCGACGGCTCTAGAGGCTGTTGTATCGCTCCGCCTCGTTCCGACCAAGGATGGTAAGACACGTGTGCCAGCGTGCGAGGTTTTGATCAACACGGCCGCTGTTAGAGACAACATAAGAGATGCTGAGAAAGCCCTCAACATTCCCGACTTGATCAAAGATGGCACGATCCAGTACGGGATGCAGTCGTTCGATCAGTCGCTCATGGACTGGTACCAGCAGGGCAATATCAGCTACGAGAGCGCGCTCTTCTATTCCTCCAACCCGAGTGAGTTCGCCTTGCGCGTGAGTGGTATCGAAGGCAGCTCCGACCGGACATTCTCAGAGCAGATGGGTGAAGAGGATGTACCTGGCGGTGGCGGCGAAGACCTCGGGCTAAGCGACGGCTTCACACCATAGGCGTATGTTCGAGAAGATATTGATCGCAAACCGCGGGGAGATTGCCCTGCGGGTTATCCGAGCGTGTCGTGAACTCGGTGTCGAAACGGTTGCGGTGTACAGCGAGGCCGATCTCGAGTCGCTGCACGTTCGATTTGCACACGACGAAGTCTGCATCGGGCCGCCACCAAGCCGGCTCTCCTATTTGAACGTTCCCAACATCATCGCAGCCGCCGAGATCACTGGCGCGGACGCGATCCACCCGGGGTACGGTTTTCTCGCGGAGAGCGCGGCATTTGCGGAGACGTGTGCGGCATCTAAGATCGCGTTTGTCGGCCCGACTCCCGAGCAGATCCGGCTCATGGGTGACAAGGCATCGGCTCGCAAGCTGGTTCAAGAGCTGGGCGTTCCCGTTGTTGCGGGCTCCAAAGGCGCCATAGAGGATCCCGAAGAAGCCCTGGCGATTGCCGACGAGATCGGGTACCCCGTGATCATCAAGGCGTCGGCCGGAGGTGGTGGCAAGGGGATGCGAGTTGCGGAGGATGCTGATTCTTTCCGCGAGGCATTCTCGCTCGCCAAGAACGAGGCCCTCGCGGCGTTCAACAGCTCAGAGGTCTACGTAGAGCAGTACCTCGCTCGGCCACGTCACGTTGAGATCCAGATCATGGGTGATACCAACGGAAAGGTCATGCACGTCGGTGAGCGCGATTGTTCGATCCAGCGTCGACATCAGAAGCTGATCGAAGAGACGCCGAGCCCTGGCATCGATCAGGAGACGCGCGAGGCGATGGGAGCTGCCGCGGTGCAGATCGCAGAGGGTGTGAATTACGTTGGCGCTGGTACTGTGGAGTTCCTCCTCGACGAAGACCGCAAGTTTTACTTCATGGAAATGAACACGCGGATTCAGGTCGAGCACCCTGTCACAGAAATGGTCACCAACTTCGATCTGGTAAAAGAGCAGATCCGTGTGCTCGCCGGAGAGCCGCTGGGCCTTGTGTGGCACGGAGGCAAGCTGCGCGGTCACGCCATCGAGTGTCGCGTCAATGCTGAAGATCCGGCTAAGAACTTCATGCCGTGTCCGGGGAAGGTTACGACGTACCACCCTCCGGGCGGCCCCGGCATCAGGGTCGACACTCACATCTATGCTGGCTACGTGGTTCCACCGTTCTACGACTCTTTGCTGGCCAAGGTCATCGCCCACGGCAAGGACAGAGATGAAGCGCTCACGCGCATGAGTCAGGCCCTCGACTCGTTCATAGTGGAAGGTGTCAACACTACGATCCCGTTCTTGAAGAAGGTGATAGACCATCCGGACTTCGTGTCAGGTGAAGTCGACACGAAATTCCTGGAACGGGAAACGGGTCTCTTCGATTTGGCGGAATGAACCTCTCGGTTTATTTCACTCCGCTCGGCATCACGAGTCAGGCCATCTCAAGTCAGCCTGTCGTAGTCATCGACGTACTCCGTGCCACATCTTCGATTGTGGCTGCCATGTCCAATGGCGCGCGTGCTGTGGTGCCCGCCGCCACTGCCGATGAGGCGTTGGTTATAGCGAAGAACTTGGAGAGCGACGACGTACTTCTCGCAGGCGAGAGAGGTGCACACCGCATAGAGGGTTTTGCGCTCGGCAACTCTCCGCTCGAGATGACGGCCGAAGCGGTACAGGACAAAACGTTGGTCATGGCGACCACGAATGGCACCGGCACGCTGGTGGCGTCAGAACCTGGGAGTCCTGTGCTTGTAGGGTCGATCACCAATTTTTCGGCACTTATGGAGCGGGCTCGCGAGGAGTTTGTCGAGAAGCGGGAGTTGACCGTTCTCTGCTCCGGCCGCGAGCGCATGTTCGCGCTCGAAGATGCCTACGTAGCGGGTCGAGTAGTTCAGTCTCTTTTGCCCGACGGTAAACGAAAAAACGTCGAGCTGAACGATGCGGCGATCGCGGCGTTGGAACTCGTGCGACGTTATGGGGATCGCTGGCGCAGGGCTATTCTGGCGAGCGCTCACGCCCGCGAGTTGAAAGAACTGGGATACCGGGACGACGTGGAGTCGGTTACCGAAGTTGACGCGTACGACGTAGTTCCAGAATATTCAGACCGTATCATCAAGGTTCCGGATACGACGTAACATGTCACCTACGCCACGCCGCAAACGCGAGCTCCTCGCGATAGTATCAATTCTGGCGGGCGTCTTCTTCGCTCTAGCACTTCCTCCTTGGGACATAACAGGACCAGTCGGTCGCTTTTTCGGGCGGAATCTCTGGCTGTTCTTGGGCTCCGGCGCAGCACTTATCCCGGTGTTGGGAATCGTACTCGGCCTGACCGGTTTCGGTCGATTCAGAGACCTCGGTCTGAAACGCGTCTCCGTGTTTGTCGCTGGTCTGGTGATTCTCGTACCCTTTGCGATAGCGGTCCTCACCGGCATTCGAGTCACCGAAGACCTCCCAGCCGATCACAACCTCTGGACGTTCACGCACAGTGCAGTAGGCGTGATTCCAGCAATGCTCACCGTGATGCTCACAGCTATGATCGGCACCGCGGGGACAGTGATAGTGGGCGTGATCGCGGTGTCGGGGTTGACGATTTATACGTTGGATTGGCATCCATTTAGGAGGTTGGCGCCGGGGGAGAGGAAGAAGACGGAAAGGGAAAGGGGAAGGGGGAAGGGGGAGGGGGAGGGGGCTGAATTGGTAGATGCGGGGTCAACCTCTTCCCCATTCCCCCTTCCCGATTCCCCCCCTCGCCGCCCCCGCGCCGAGCTCGACTTCAAACCCGACAGCGCTTTAGAAGCGTTGGACCAACTCCCCCCCGTCGACCTCCTCACAGGGACTGCGACTGGCGGTTCCGAAGACGACGAAGACGCGTTGGAGTGCCTTGGCGAAGTCCTCATCGAGACCCTCGCCACCTTCAAGATCGAAGGCAACATCGTCGGACGGACGACCGGGCCGGTCGTCACCCAGTATGAAGTTGCTCCGGCGCCTGGAGTGAAAGTCGGTAGCATCGCATCGCTGGCCGATGACCTGGCGCTGGCTATGCGCGCAAAATCCATCCGCATAGTCGCGCCGATTCCGGGTCGGGCCGCTGTTGGTGTCGAAGTCCCGAATCCAACGGCCAGCACAGTGCCTCTCCGCGCGATCATGGATACGCCAACTTGGGAGCGCACTCGGGCCATTCTCCCCATTCCGTTGGGTAAAGACCTCGAGGGGCGCGCTGCAGTCGCCGACCTGGAAAAGATGCCGCACCTGTTGATCGCTGGTGCAACCGGCTCGGGTAAGTCGGTCTGTATAAACACGATCATCACGGGACTCGTCTACACCTACACTCCGCAGCAACTCCGCATGCTGCTGATCGACCCGAAGATGGTCGAGCTGTCGATGTACAACACCTTGCCGCACCTTCGGCACCCAGTCGTCAACGACAACAAACAGGCGGCGCAGGCGCTCAAGTGGGCACTGCACGAGATGCAGCGGCGGTACGAGCTGTTCCATGCGAATAAAGCCCGCAACATCTCCGACTTCAACAAGAAGGTGGAGAGTGGGAAGGATGTTTGGGAGGTGGAATCGGGCGGGAAGGCGGACGGCGGTACGGCGGTACGGCGGTACGGCGGTAGCGGAGAAGCCGAGGCAGACGGTGTGTCTGCGCAGCTGGAATTACCGGCGCCGTACGAAGACGGTCCTCTCCCTTACATCGTCATCATAGTAGACGAACTCGCTGACCTGATGATGACGGTCCAGAGTGAGGTCGAGAAGCCTCTCGCCATGTTGGCGCAGAAGGCGCGTGCTACAGGCATCCACCTCATCCTCGCGACGCAGCGGCCGAGCGTGAACGTGATCACCGGTCTCATCAAGGCCAACTTCCCGAGTCGTATTGCGTTTCGTGTCGCGTCCAAAGTCGACAGCCGCACTATCCTCGATCAGAACGGTGCCGAGACACTCTTGGGCAATGGCGACATGCTCTTCTTGCCGCCGGGCAAGAGTGAGCCGGTGCGTGTGCAGGGCGCACTCATCGAGACCGAGGAAACCGAGGATCTCATGGAGTGGTATCGCGAGTGCAAGGAAGTTCGCGATCTCGAGCTCGAGAAGCAGGGTCAGCCGGCGCCGGAAACCGGCGAGGAAGACATACTCGAGGTTGTGGCCGAGCTCGAGATGGAGGAGGAGGGCGCACCTCGCGGAGGTGGCGACGCCGCCGACCGCGACGCGCTGTTCCTCGAAGCTGCCGAGACCTGTATCAGCAACCAGCTTGGATCTACCTCTCTCCTGCAACGCAAGCTCCGCATCGGCTACGGCCGCGCTGCTCGCATCATCGATCAGCTCTACGAAGCCGGAGTGCTCGGCCCTCCCGATGGGTCCAAACCCAGGGAAGTGCTACTCGGCATGGAAGACTTGGACGAGCTGTAATCTTCGGGCAACGTGCAGCGAACAACGTGCAACGAATTGCGGCCGTTGATCGCTGTCCGCTGCACGCTGATCGTTTTTTCTGTTCGTTGCACGAAAATGATACTTCCTGCGTCAGGATGGTTATTTGTTCGACGCGACCCGCCTTAGATTCGCCCCATGCCCGTCAAATCAGACCCATCAACATGGACAGACGCCCGCCACAGGCGAGGCCTAACCGGCGAGCTGTTAGCGAAGCGGTTCCTGGAAGGGGTGGGTTACCGAGTGGTGGCTCACCGCTTCCGGGTGGGCCGGCTCGAGATCGACCTCATCGTTCGCAAGGGTGCGGTTGTAGCATTTGTCGAAGTGAAAACGCGTAGCAGCGCCGTCTTCGGCAGTCCGCTCGAGGCCGTCACCTGGTCGAAGCAACGAGAGATCGCCAAAGTGGCCGAGTGTTGGATGGATCGACACGGCGCCCCGACGGACGAGTTTCGTTTTGACGTCGTCGGGGTTACGCTCACAAGTGGTGGAAGGGCGTCGGTGGAGCATGTCGAAGACGCCTTCAGACCGGGCTGGCGGTGAATATGTTTTCGGGATATATTCGGGAGAGGGAAAACGAATCGAACAACGAACAGTGCGCAACGCGCAACGGGCTTCCGCAGCGAATCGCTGCGCGCTGTACGCTGTTCGCTGCGCGGTTTTGGTCGCTCATCGCACAAGCAGTCTTCCCTGATCGTAAAGAGTCTAACCGAATTTAAGACAAACACGCCAAGCATCAGCTGAGGACCAAAACAAGTGAAACAACCCACGAAACAGACCAGCGCACCAATTTCCGACGATCGCAAGAAGGCTCTCAACCTCGCGATCACCCAGATCGAGAAGAACATCGGCAAGGGTTCGATCATGCGCATGGGCCAGGACGCCGCCCGCGTGAACATCGGCGCCATTCCTACCGGTGCCATGAACCTCGATGCGGCAATCGGGATCGGCGGCGTGCCGCGTGGGCGGATCACCGAGATTTACGGACCTGAGTCGAGCGGCAAAACGACTCTGGCGCTCCATGTGGCTTCGCATGCGCAGCGCTTGAATGGTGTGGCTGCTTTCATCGATGCGGAGCACGCGCTAGATGTAGAGTACGCCAAGAAACTGGGTGTGGATCTAGACAACCTGCTCGTGTCGCAGCCCGACACGGGAGAGCAGGCGCTCGAGATCGCGGAGATCCTGGTTCGCTCGGGAGCGGTCGATGTCATCGTGGTCGACTCGGTGGCGGCACTCGTGCCGAGGGCCGAGATCGAAGGGGAAATGGGTGACTCGCACGTAGGTTTGCAGGCGCGGCTCATGTCGCAAGCACTTCGGAAGCTAGCCGGCTCCATCAACCGATCGCGGACTTCGGTGATCTTCATCAACCAGCTCCGCGAGAAGATCGGTGTGATGTTCGGTAATCCTGAGACGACCACCGGCGGACGCGCGCTCAAATTCTACTCGTCTGTACGACTCGACGTGCGCCGTATAGGGCCAGTGAAAGAGCGAGATGAGATAACCGGGTCCAAGGTCCGCGTCAAGGTTGTGAAGAACAAAGTTGCTCCGCCGTTCAGGCAGGCTGAGTTCGACATCATGTTCAACGAGGGCATCAGTCACTCGTCTCTGCTCGTCGACCTCGGCGTCGAGTCAGGCGCAATCGAGAAGAGCGGTGCGTGGTATTCGTATGGTAAGGAACGTATCGGCCAGGGCCGCGAAAACGCAAAGCTGTTCCTCAAAGAGCATTCCGACATGGCAGATGAGATCGAGGTCAAGGTGAAGGAGTTCCTCGGCATCGTGGAAGTGTCGCCTGACGCGGAAGTCGTTGAGGATAACGGCAACGGCGCGGGCAGCGGTGAGAAAAAGGCTGAGGGGTAGGTCGTGGACCGAAGCTACACGCTGCACGCTGTTCGCTGCTCGATTCTCGATGCTTGTTGCGTTAGCCACTCAGGCTAAAGGCCAATGTTTTTCAGGCACGTAACCTCTCTCGACTCCGACCGGCGCATACCCGGCAACATCGTCGTCGAGCTGGACGGCCGCCGGTTCACGAGTCTTCCGGCGGATATCGTGGCATCGCTTGGTTTGCAGGAACGGATGGATCTCGACGATGCTTTGTTCGAGCGGCTGAAGCGCGCCGCCGATGTGGAAGCTGCTTACCTCGTAGCAGCAAAGACTCTCGCGGCGATGCCACGTGCTGTGCAGGAACTCAAACGCAAGCTCAGGCAAAAGGGGCTCGACGGTTCGGTGATCGCGGAGGCTGTGGGCCGTCTAGAGACCGCTGGTCTCCTCGATGATGAGACGTTCTCCAGACACTTCACACGTGTGCGTCTAGCACGCGGCCACGGCCCTCCGCGGATTCTCACGGATCTTCTGAGCAGAGGGGTTGAACGCAAGCTCGCTGAGCGCTGCATCGACGAAGTGATCGAGTCCGAGGAAGTGGATCCGCACGACAAAGCCCGCACGCTCGCCGAGAAACGTGCCTCCCAACTCGGCGATCTGCCTGCCGACACCAAGAAGCGTAGGATGCTCGCGTACCTCAATCGGCGCGGCTATCGCGGGTACGAGGTGACTGAGATCGTTGACGAGGTGCTTGCGGCAGTAGAGTAGTAATCCCGCCGCTCCGCGCGCCGACACCCTTCCTTCGCTTGCCTACGTGCGCTCGCCGGCGATGTCGCGCTGCTCCCGTATTTACAACTGATCCGTTGCAACGGGTTTCCGCGACTTCACTTTCCGAAGCGCACGGCGGAACTTCGCCTCAGATCCGCGTTTCGCCCGTTCCTGCAGATACTCGTCTGTCATCAATGCAGAGAGCTTCTCGGCAAGCGCAGTAGAGATCAGCTGGTTAATCGAGACGTTTTCGCGTTTTGCTACCTCGCGCACCTTCCGATGTAGCGATTCAGGAAGTCTAAGGCTGATTGTGCTCATTGCATCATCTCCAGACGTCGGAGGAGCTGTTGAGGTGTCTGAACGTCGAGCCCAAACGTTCGTGCAAGCCCGAAGCCCCGAACGTTGTACGTGACAATCGCGTCTGCCTGAGCCTCCACAGCCAGTTCCAACACGTGATCGTCGTGGGGATCTCGCAACAAAGGTCGCCATAGGAAGAAAATCCGGCGGTGTTCGCCAATGCTGCACAGGTAATCGATGATATCATCGATGTCTGAGTGACTCAATCCCAACGACCGAGCCTGTCGTTTTGCGACTTCTTCGTACTCCAGAACGAGTGGGACCGACAAGACGAGGCAAAATGCGTCTTCGGCAATCAATGACAACAGTCGGAACCCTGCACCTTCTCGAGATCGCAACCCAGTTATTAAGACGTTTGTGTCAAGGACGACCCGAAGCATGTGGTATTATATATGATACCGTAGTATCTCGCAATGGTTCCTTGCCTTTCGTCGGGTATCCTTAGTACGCTGCCCGCTGCCCGCTGCCCGTTGTCGGTTCCCATTCCCCTGCCCGTTGCCCGCTGTTCGTTGTACGATCACTCACCACTAGAACGTTTGCTCCGTGCACAGTTACTTTTCGCCCATGAAAACTTCAGAAGTCAGAAACTCATTCGTCGACTATTTCAAGTCGCGGGGGCACACGCACGTGAAGTCTGCGTCGCTGGTGCCTGCCGCCGACCCTACATTGCTGTTCACAAACGCCGGCATGGTGCAATTCAAGCAGGTGTTTCAAGGTCTGGAGAAGCGCGACTACAGTCGTGCCGTGACGGTCCAGAAATGCGTGCGCGCGGGAGGTAAGCACAACGATCTCGAGCAGGTCGGGCACACCGCGCGGCACCACACCTTTTTCGAGATGCTCGGCAACTTCTCGTTCGGCGACTATTTCAAGCGCGACGCAATCGAGTTCGGTTGGGAGTGGGTGACGAGCCCGGACTTCCTCGGCATCGATCCGGACAGACTCTACGTCTCCGTGCATCACACCGACGACGAGGCCCGGAAGCTCTGGCACGAGGTCACCGGCATCAGCAAAGACCGGATTTACGGCCTCGGCGACAAGGACAACTTCTGGCAGATGGCAGACACGGGACCGTGCGGGCCGTGCAGCGAGGTCTTCGTCGATATCCGACATCTTACGATGGCGGGGGGCGGTAGGGCCCAACCCCGGCCCTTGGCCGGGCTTGGCGTAGGGCGGTACGGCGGTAGCCCGCCGGGCGGCAAGGTGCCGACGCTCGATGACTTCATCGACCTCAACGAAGAGGGGCACCTGCTGGAGATCTGGAATTTGGTCTTCATGCAGTTCGATCAGGCTCAAGATGGATCGCGCACGCCGTTGCCGGCTCCGTCGGTGGACACTGGCGCCGGTGCTGAACGGATTGCTGCGGTCAAGCAGGACGTGCCCTCGAACTTCGACACCAACCTGTTTTTGGAGATCATCAAGCGCGGCGAAGATGTGATTGGCAAAAAGTACGACGAGAGTCCGGAGAACGCTGGCTTTCGAGTGCTCGCCGATCACGCACGCGCTGTCGCTTTTCTGTTGACCGATGGTGTCTACCCATCGAACGACGGACGCGGTTATGTGCTTCGGCGGATACTTCGCCGAGGAGTGCGGCACGCCTATCTGCTGGGTCGAATGGAACCGACGCTGGTGCACATGGCCGACGCCGTTGTGCAGTTGATGGGTGATGCCTATCCCGAGCTGAGAGAAAAGGCTTCGCATATCGAGAAGGTCACGCGCGCCGAGGAGGAGCGGTTCCTCGAGACCATCGAGGACGGCCTCGGCCGACTGGACCAGATCACGGTTGGTCCGTCGGGCACCGTCTCTGGCGACGATGCATTCAAGCTCTACGACACCTACGGCTTCCCTGTCGACCTCACTCAGATCATCGCCGAAGAACGCGGCTGGTCGGTGGACCAGGCTGGTTTCGAGACTGCACTCAAGGAGCAGCAAGAACGCTCCCGAGCAGCGCAGGGTGGGACAGGGGGTGGCCCGTCCGCCCGTCCGACCGTCCGCCCGTCCGGCCGGGCATTCGTCCGCGTAACCCCCCGCATTCGTCAGAAGTTCGTCGGCTACGAAACAACTAAGGTAGAGACCGACATCATCTCTTACCGCCACGCCGACGGTCGTCTGGCGCTGATTCTCAAAGAGAATCCCTTCTACGCAGAGTCGGGTGGTCAGGTAAGTGATACCGGAGTGGTGAAGGGGGAAGGGTGGACGCTCAATGTCGATGACGTGCACGTGGAAGATGGAAAGCAGGTTGTCGTCGGTCCGTTCGAGGGAGAGTTCGAGCCGTCACGTGTTGAGGCCTTCGTAGACGAATCGCGCAGATACGACATAGCGCGGAACCACACGGCCACGCACCTTGCTCATGCTGCGCTCCGGAAGGTGTTGGGCGATCACGTGAGGCAGTCGGGTTCGGTCGTCGCCCCCGACCGCCTGCGGTTCGATTTCTCGCATCACTCTCCGGTGCAGCCCGATGAACTCTCTGCGATCGAAGCAGAAGTAAACCGTGGCATCTGGCAGAACGAGGACGTGGGTACGCAAGTGATTGCGTATGACGATGCGCTCAGTGCTGGGGCGATGGCGCTGTTTGGAGAGAAGTACGCCGACCGCGTTCGTTGCGTGAGTGTCCCCGGTATCTCTCTCGAGTTGTGTGGTGGCACGCACGTTCGCACCACGGGGCAGATAGGTCTGTTCCATGTCACGAGCGAATCCGGGATAGCGGCTGGTGTGCGGCGTATCGAGGCGGTCACCGGAGCAGGTGCTTACGAGTTCGTGAAGGGAATCGAATCCCATCTGGACGAGGCCGCCTCGAAGCTGCGTACCGGGCCGGAGCACGTCTCGCACAGAATCGATGTGCTGCTCGACGATAAGAAGAAGCTGGAAAAGCAGGTAGAGGAGTTGATCAGGGGAGGGAGCTCTGGGGGAAGTGGGAAGGGGGAATCGTTCAAGGTTGGTGATGTCACAGTAAAGGTTGAAGAGTCTCCGGTTTCGGATAGGGCGCAGGTCGGATTGCTGATGGACGTGTTCCGCGACAAGAACAAGAACGGCATCAAGGTTGTGTTCGCGACCGGTGAGCGGCCGTCGATCTTCGTAGCGGTAACCGATGATCTCGTTTCCGCCGGAGTGAAAGCTGGCGACGTGGCAAACCTGTTGGCTGCCGTGAGTGGTGGGCGTGGGGGCGGGAGGCCGCACTTTGCGTCGAGTGGAGTCGGGGATGCCGAGAAGGTTACCGAGACCAAGGAGAAGCTGTCGGAGATCGTGGGCAGATACTTAGGAGAACGCGGGATTGGTTGATGGCCTTGGCTCCGCACGCCGGTACCCTCCCTGCGCTCGGCCTTCCAGTCCGCCCGCCCGGCACTATCGAGCCGAGCGGGCGAACACCGGGAACTCGCTTCGGGAGGTACCGGCACGCTGCGCTTCGGCGTCAACGATGATAGTAAGTGAGGTGGTGAACTGACTGATCTTATGAGCTGGCTGGAGCCAAAGTTGGCGGACGTACCGGACACACTGCGCGCGAGGATTCTGGAAGCCGTTGCGGTCGGACGGTCGGACAGTCGAACGAACGGGCAGGTTGCCGAAACGCTTCGAGAGTTGGGTGAGGGACTCATGCTCGAGGCCAAGTCCGCTCCACCGACTCACGACACCGCAATGACACTTCTCGCCGCCGACGCGCTGATCACCTTTGCCTGCGAAGCGGTTGCCGAAGCGGAACCCGAAAGGCTCGCGGAGCTGCGATGAGGCATTGCGAAATGGGTGGATGGAAGGGTGGTTACCGCCCTACCGCCGTACCGCCCTACCGCCTGTCTTTCCATGCCGCCGTACCGCCCTACCGCCCAGTATGATCGACATCCACTCCCACCTCCTCCCCGGCATCGACGACGGTCCCCGGTCTGTCAGTCGCCCGGTGAAGGTCCTTAACCGGTTCGCGGGTGAAGGTGTCACCGACGTGGTGCTAACGCCGCACGCCAAGTCGTCGGACTTTGCCATGGACCCAGAGGACTCGCTCGAGCGCCGCGAAGTGGCAATGACTCAGCTCGCGGAGGTGGCGCCAGAGTCGCCCCGCCTCCACCTCGGCTTTGAGATAATGATGGACCAGCCGTTACCTGCGGCGGTCATCGGCGATCGCAGGTTTTCGCTCGCCGAGTCGCGTTATTACCTCGTCGAGTTCTACACCAGCATCGCATACGACGCGATCACGAAGGCACTCGAGATGATCTGCGAAACGGGCATGGTGCCGCTCATCGCGCACGTGGAGCGCTACGATGCCGCGACGCCTGAGAACCTGCGCGTCTGGAGAGAGATGGGTGCCAAGGCTCAGGTAGACGCGAGGGAGTACATCAAAGACAGTGCTCGGGGGCGGAACGCACGTCTGCTAACGTCGCAGGGCCTCATAGACATGACGGCGTCGGACAACCACGGCGACCATCGGTCTATGTCGATGGCGCGGGAGTTCTTTGAAGAGAGCGGTTATTCCGACATCGGGCTCATGCTTTGCGAGGCGAATCCGCGGGCGTTGATCGAAGATCTCGAACTGGAGGATGTGGCGCCGGTGAAGCTCAAAGAGGGGCTGTGGAGTCGCGTGAAAGGGGCGTTCGGAGCGTGATCAACACCTACGTTCGGTCGCTGATCGTAGGCGTGCCCATTGGCGCACCGCACCGGCACGATCCCGTCGCTCGCCCTTCCAGTCCGCCCGCCCGGCGTCTCCACGCCGAGCGGGCGAACACCGGGCACTCGCTCTGGGATGTACCGGCGCGCTGCGCATTGGGTAGCAATTCAGGGCAGAACACCCAGGAGCAATAATGCGCTTCCCCGATAGCCTCTCCATCCCCGGCGAAGTTCTCCGCATTGCTCAGAAGCTGGAAGAGACTGGTTTCGAGACTTGGTGCGTCGGCGGCGCGATACGAGACCGCTTGCTTGGCTACGAGGGCAAGGACGTTGACCTCGCCACGGCAGCCACACCGCAGCAGATGCAGAAGGTCTTCCGTCGTACGATTCCAGTCGGGATCGAACACGGCACGCTCGCGATTCTAGACCGCAACAACAAACCCCACGAGGTGACCACTTTTCGAAAAGACGTGAAGACAGACGGGCGGCACGCGGTGGTGGAGTTCGGGGTGTCGCTGGATGAAGACCTCGCTCGACGCGACTTTACGATCAACGCAATCGGGTACCATCCGCTGAAGCATGAGTGGCGGGATCTGTTCGGCGGCGCCGAGGATATGGACGCCAAGGTCATCCGCGCGGTCGGCGATCCGGCTCAGCGGTTTCGGGAAGACTACCTGCGGATTCTCAGGGCGCTGAGGTTCGCGGCCCGGTTCGGATTCGAGATAGAATCCGAGACGTGGAATGCGGCCAACGAAAATGTTGCGGGGTTGCAACACCTCTCGGCGGAGCGGGTTAGGGAGGAGTGGTTTGGGGGGATCAAGGGTTCCAAGGTGGTAGCGGAGTTCTATGGGTTGTGGAGGGATGTGGGAGCCTTGAAGATGTGGTTGCCGGAGATCGGGGGGAAAGGGGAAGGGGGAAGGGGGAAAGGGGGAAAGGCGGCAGCCCTTTCCCCCGTACCCCATCCCCCGTACCCACAAGACCGTGCCGGGGCGGTCT
>CAZFHS010000044.1:26926-57208 GCA_964518955.1 uncultured Gemmatimonadaceae bacterium
CGCCCCCCGCGCCCCCCCGCCCCGGGCCCCGGGGCCAACGGGGGTAGCACGCCCCCCCTTCCCCCCTCCCCCCTTCCCCCTTCCCCAGATGACGGTGCAGGGACGGTCTCCATTCTCGATGGCATAGATCGGTGCGAACTAAGGGATCCTGTACTGATCACGAGCATTCTCTCGAGCGATCCCGCCGAAACACTGGCTCGGCTAAAGTGCTCGCGGGCGGAGATCGAGCGAGGGAAGCAGATCGGTCGGTTTCGGGGGCAGTGGCCAGAACCGGAGAACGACGTGGATGTGCGGAGGTGGATGGCCTGGGTGGGGAGCGCTGCGGATGATCTAGTTGTGGTCGCTCGTGCTGAGAACGCTGCAAAGGGCTTGGAAGAAGCTGTGAAGCGTTTTCGGCGAATGGGGGCACCGTTGGCCATAGCTGACCTCGCGGTCACTGGAGACGATCTGATCGCCGCTGGCGTCAAGAAAGGGCCGATGGTCGGGAAGACCCTGAGAAGGCTGCTCGATATTGTCGTCGAAAACCCTACCCTCAACACCAAGGCCGAACTGCTATTACGGATCGATGAGTAGTCTCACTCTCCTACGACGTCGCTCGCGAGATGACTGACCCGACTCTGTTCGGCGGTGGAGAATCCCAAGAACCGCTAGCATCCCGTATGCGGCCACGCACGCTCGACGAATTCCTGGGCCAGGACCAAATACTCGGCGAGGGGAAACCGCTGCGGGAATCGATACTACGCGGTGACGTGTCCTCCATCGTGTTCTGGGGCCCTCCGGGTTGCGGCAAGACCACGCTCGCTCGGCTCATAGCAAATCACACCGATCGCTACTTCGAGCTCTTCAGTGCCGTCACCGCCGGCGTGCCGCAGGTGCGTGAGATCGTGAAGCAGGCGCAGCACAGGCTGGAATACGAGGACAGGGGAACGATCCTCTTCTGTGACGAGATCCATCGGTTCAACAAGGCTCAGCAGGACGCGTTTCTGCCCTGGGTCGAAAAGGGAGTGATAACCCTCATTGGCGCGACAACGGAGAATCCCAGCTTCGAGCTGAATAGCGCGTTGTTGTCAAGGGTCCGCGTATTTGTTCTCGAGCCCCTCGGTGAGGGAGAGATTCGGGAGATTTTGGTGCGGGCGACAGAGGAGGAGGGAAGGGGGAAGGGGGAAAGGGGAAAGGTGGACGTCGCGTTGTTGTCGGACGACGCAATCGAGCTGCTGGTCAAGCATGCAGACGGAGACGCTCGGCGCGCCTTGAATTCTCTGGAAGCGATTTCGATGCACGTCTCGGCACCCCCTTCCCCCTTCCCCCTTCCCCTTTCCCTAAAACACACCGAAGACCTCCTCTCCAAACGTTTACCGGCCCACGACAAGTCGGGTGAGTCCCACTACAACATCATCTCCGCCCTCCACAAGGCCGTCCGCGGGTCGGATGTTCAGGCGGCGCTGTACTGGTTGGCGAGGATGATCGTTGCCGGGGACGAACCCCTGTTCATCGCGCGGCGGGTGGTGCGGATGGCGTCAGAGGATATTGGCCTGGCCGATCCGCGGGCACTGTCGATCGCGCTGGCGGCCAAGGATGCGTACCACTTTCTGGGGTCGCCGGAGGGTGAGTTGGCGATCGTCGAGGCCGTGATCTACATGGCCACCGCACCCAAGTCGAACCGCATCTACGAGGCGTGGGACGGCGCGCTCAAAGCCGCACGGGAGTTTCCGAACGAACCAGTTCCAATGCACATCCGCAATGCCCCAACTCGACTCATGAAGGACCTCGGCTACGGCAAGGGATACAGGTACGACCACGCCGAGGATAGGGCGTTTGCCGCCGGGCAGGAGTACCTGCCGGAAGCGCTGCTGGGTTCGGAGTGGTACCAGCCGACCGATCGAGGGTTCGAGAAGGCGGTCAAAGAGCGGATGGATTGGTGGGGGAGGGTGAAGGGGGAGGCGGAGGGTCGGACAGGCGGACGGTAATTTGGGAGACTAAGATCCGCACAGCCTATCGTTACATCCCGTTGCGCTCCATCGGTTTGCGATACTCGACGTTTGCACGTTAGTGATTGACGTTGGCTTCGGCAATGTCGCGAACTCCGGACAGCGCTCCGGGATATCCCGGCGGGGCCGCCCAGCAAAGCTCAGAATTAACTTTTGCCGCGCTTCCGCCGCAGATGTGGCGCACAGTTCACATACGGCCCGGTCCAGAATCCCCCCCCCGCCTATCGTAACATGTTGAAGAATAGTAACTTACGCAGCAATGCGGTTTAGGTACGTTTGGTCTGAAATGTGCTGTAGGTCACAGTCGGACGAGTGGAGATGTCCGGCAGACCCGCTGACGGGTTTATTTAGACGTGTACGAAGGAGCGGCGAATGTCGGAAAAGAAGGTGCTCGTTCGGGAAGATGAAGGTGGCAAGAAGGCGCGGACGAAGGTGCTGGCGCCGGATGTCGAAACGGCGTGGAAGTGGATTGGGTGGACAGGGTTGGTGCTGGCAGTGGTGGGTGCCGGGGACTTTGCCTTGGTTTGGTACCCACTCAATTTCGGAAGCCCCGAGTGGGAGTTCGCCACTGTTGCGCAGTCGTTTGCAGGTCTGCCGTTGGTATCGATCGGGTTGATGGGGCTGTTGGGCGCCGGACTAGCTTTGGGGCAGCGATGGGTAATCTTGGGTATGGGTTGGGGCTTGCTGGTTGGCGCTCTGGGACTGATTGTTGCGCTATTTGTGTTCTTGACTGACGTGCCAATGGCGCTTGGGGCAACTGAAGGGTTAGCGGAAACGGGAATCAAGAAAGCGGTTTTTAAGACAGTGATGTTGGGCCTGGTATTCGCGGGGGCATATGCAGCGGCTGGAGTAGCTGCTTTGAAATATCTTAAGAGCAACCTTGGGGGACAGAATGCGTAATCGGATCTTTAGGGGGAATCAGCCTAATTGCGGTGCTGGTCGCTTCACCTGCCATGAAACTCTCAGCGCAAGACTGGCTAGCCGATGACGGGGTGTGCACGCTCGGAAGTTTGCAGGTGTGCATCAGCGTCAATGTCGTTTCTTCAGGATCAGATCATCTGGAGTTCACGGTCACCAACCAGCCTGCCAATTGGGCCATGGCGCTTCCATTCGGGATAACTTCCCAAACGCATGTCGTAACCGCGATTGGCTTCCATCACCTGGGCTCGAATTGGAGTGGGACGGTGAGCGGTCTGCAGGCATGGGATAACAATGGAAGTTTGTTGGGTACTGGTACCTGGGATTCTTACCCGCCCGGCAACACCCAGATCAAGACCGCTGGCGGAATCAACCTAGAGCTGGGGGTAGATGCGGATGGGCTTGGAAATGGGATACCGTCAGGGGACATGCACACATTTAGAATATCGTTTGCGTCAGGCGGCGAGTTCGCATTCAACGACGACACGCACCTCCGTTGGCACTCGCAGTCCGTCGGGGGACCAGGCGGTGAGTCGATCAAGTGTGACACATACTTTTCTGACGGTGGCAGCTTTCCTGGATGTCAAGTCGTGCCCGAACCCATCACAACGGTGTTGCTCGGAACGGGCCTGATTGGTATTGGTGTGGGCGCGATCCGTCGGCGCCGCAAGGGGTTCGACGTAGCCGACGCATAAAACCACATTCAGGTTCAACGCATTTCTGTCCTCGGGGCCCGGCGAACGTCGGGCCCTTCTTGTGTCAGGGCGGAAGGGCGGGAGCGCTTATTTGTGCAACGGATTGTGTTACGTGGGAGCACGGTCCACGACCAACCTTGCACACGCATCAGCTGACGGTTGAGTTATCGCTAGACGTTAGGTCAGGCCTAGCAACGTTGCTAACGCATTACGATTAATCTTTCTGTTTGAGTTGAGCGGAAATTCATCCAGAACGTGTATTGCCGATGGCACCATGTATTGGGGGAGCTTCGCTGAGGATTGGACATGGAGGCGAGCCTCATCTACATCAGTACTTGTAACGAACGCGACAATGCCCTGAGTGCTTCCCTCTTCGATTGGCCACGGTATCGCGGCAGCTGCGGCGACCGCTGGGTCAGTCAGCAGAACGGCCTCAACCTACCCGACTTCGACAGGCCATCCTCGAATCTTGATTTGGTGGTCTATTCGTCCCAGGTAGTGGTATGTTCCACTCTCAGAACGGATCACCCGATCGCCTGTCTTGTAGAATCGCTGACTTCTGGTTGGGGTGATATCGTGTTCGACAGACTTTTCCTGAGCAGCATCTTCGTTCTGCCAGTAGCCCGGCACAGTTTGAGGTCCACTCACCCACAATTCGCCCTCTTCGCCGCTCCGTGCGGGCTCACCGGCGTCGTCGATGATCATGGCTCCGAGTCCCGGGAAAGGCGTTCCGATTGGAACCACCTCGTTGACGCATGCCTCTGATGGTAATCCACGTGTCCAGCGCTGTACGAAACAGGCGATCGTGAGTTCCGTGGGGCCATACAGGTTTTCGACAACCGAATTGGGTGCAGCAGTGATTCGACAAGGACCCACTGGTCCTTCGAGAGTGATTGGTGCTGCAACTTGCGCTCAGGTTGGCGGTCCATCGTCCGGCTCCGTTTTTTTCCCGGAGCGTCCATTCTTGTATGCAACCCTCAACATTTCGTCAACTACTATCAGCAAAGTCTCAATAAGCGGCGGCTTTTGTTCGCCTAACGCGGTGTTTTTGGGTAGGGCTGGAGGGGTTGGGGACTTAGTGGTGAGTTGTGTGGTGAACTAAACCGTTGAGGCTATTGGACTTAACTCGCTCTTCGCTGATTGTATGTTCCGCTTTGATTTGCTGCGCCGGTCTCAACATCTGAAGAGAGGTTGATTCTGACTGAGTTGTGGTGCATCCAAAACCGCGAACTGTTATGCTATGGCGGTCGAATATCCGAAAGTGTATTGTTGCATAGGAAAACTCGGTTCTTCTGGAGTACACGATGAAACGGTTCTTTGTCGCAGTCGCTTCATTCGCGTTGGTGTCAAGTCTCACGTCGGATCCCGCGGCGGCCCAGTTACCCGGCAACCCGGTGTACGCGGCACTTCCTAGCGTTGGAATAACATTGAGCGGTGATTACGGAATGGGCCTGGTCACTGACGAATCGGCGAGAACGGATTTTTTTGGAGGCAGACTGCAGTTGGGGCTGCCGGCGTTTTCCCTATGGGTGAGTGGCGGCGCATATGACAGTTGGACGGGGCCCGGAATGGAGATCACGATGGGAGGCGGAGTCGCTCTCAACGTACTCAAGGCGCGCTCGCTTCCAGTGTCCTTGTCGCTACAGGCGGGTGGAGGAACGCTGCCATGCGGGTCCGGCTGCACGACCATAAATGCCTTTGCCGGTCCGGCTCTGAAGCTCAATGTGGCTGGCGCAGTCGACATCTTTCATCCCTGGATCATGCCGCGCGTCCACGTGACACGATTCAACGTCAGCGGTGGTTATCGAGATCAGGTTGGATTCGGCGGTTCGGGTGGATTTGCAGTCAATCTGCCCTTCGGTCTCGGAATCCACGGTGCGATCGATTTCTCGATATTCGAGGAAACGACATCTGATGCTATCTTTGCCGAACGGCGATCTCCGCTTGTTGTGGGTGGAGGGTTGCACTACTTGATATCGATACCGGGGCTTGGGGTGCTGTAAAGTGGGATCGAAGGCCACTGGAAATTAGCTCCCGTCCCCATCGTGATTTGAGGACCGTTTCCGACAATGTCTGCAATGATGTTGCATCGAAGCAACAGGGGGTGATGAAGCGTTGCTCGATCCGGCTTCTTCCTGTCAATTCCGATCGCGTATCATGTTGTTCTCAAAGAGCTTAAGGCGAACACGCTAGGAATGGCCATCCGCGTGCAGTCAGGTGCTGTCTTTGCACTTGCGCTTCGCGCGGCCTCGTCCATGTCGCTGCACATTAGTGCGCAGGGAGGTAGGCTTCGGGGCGGCGGTCAGTGACTGGGTGAGTTCTCCAACACAGAGGGACATTTGAATCGCACAATAGCGCTTGGCTTTACGTTCGCGGTCGGGCTCTTGGCCGCGATGTCAACAGGATTGCAGGCCCAGAGTATTGTGGCCGGAACAATCTCAGGTGACGTAGCAGACGATGCAGGTTTCGCGCTTGCGCGCGTGCACATCACACTCACAGCAGCCGGCACCGGAGTCACCCAGGAGTTTGAAACCGGCCGAAGCGGGCAGTTCGAGTTCGGTTTCCTCTCCCCAGGCACCTACGAACTGTTTGCGGAGCGGCTTGGGGAGCGTCCGGTGAGAGTGCTGGGCATAGCGATCGGTTCTGGGTCGCGCGTCCGCATACCGCTGGAGCTCGCCCCTGCGGTGCCTCCTGTGACTGAGGTGCACACGGTTGTGTTTGGAGGTGGAGGAGGGCAAGCGACGGGTCCTGAAGGAGCACGGAGGTTCGCCGATCTCGAGCTGAATCGTTTGCCGCACTCGACCCGCGGAATTGCCGAGTTGGGTCGCTTCTCGAGTAGCTCAAACGCGACTCTGGCGAGCGAAGGTTTGCCTGGCCGGTTTTCGGGTGCCGTAGTCGACGGCGTCGCATACCAGACGGCCGGACATCCTGGATTGCCTCAGACTACCCTTACGACTGCGGCATTCCCGTTGTCCGCGTTTGATGGGCTCGAGCTGCTTGGAGGCGGCGTGGATGTAGAGTATGCCGGCTTTGCTGGGCCGAGCCTGGTCGGATTCACGCGGCGCGGCTCAGGGGAGTTTGAAGTGCGTGCATTCGGTGACTGGAACGGCGACGCGCTGGCCAGCTCTGATCACTTTAATCCGCAGGATGTCTCGCACACCTCGGTGCGCGGTGGTTTTTCAGCCAGCGGACCGATCGTTCGCGACACGGCGTATTTTGTGTTGGGTGCCGAGGTTCGGAGACTTGATTGGCCCCAACCGCGAGTGTGGGAGGAGACCGCCGTCGACGCTCAGCTGGTGAGCATCGCAGCCGACTCATTCGGGACCGATTTGTCGTCTTACCTTTCGCCTCGCAATTCTGGAGCGGACATCGTGTCTGTCTTCGGAAGGCTCGACTGGCAGTTCGGCTCGCGAACGTCATTGATGGTGAGGGGTAACGGATCGGGCATCCGGGGTACAAACCCGTCATATGGCGCGCTACGCACTCCGACCGTAGCTGGCGAACTCGACGGCACTGACGTTTCTGGTGCGGCAACGCTAACCACTGCGTTTTCACCCGCGCTCGCGCTCGAGTTGAGGGTGGGCGCGGAATTCAGTAGCCGAGACTTCTCGACAACCGACATAGCTCACACCGTCTTTGCTGACGATCCGGTGGCGTTCGGCGTCGACCCCATTGTTCCAGCCTCCTTCGAGCGCTTCGCAGTAAGGGCTAGCGAAACTCTGCACATCCGCACTCGGCGGCACAGCATGAAACTGGGTGGCGGAGCCACCGTTTCGTCGCTCAGGTATGCGTCGACAATCGGTAGGGATGGGCATTTCGTGTTCGGAGGCACCGATGAGTTCGCAGCCCTCGCGGGTTCATTCGTTCAGTCGAACGGGACCGTGCCGGAAGCGAGCTTCGCCCCAGTCGAGATCGGCGGGTTCTTCCAGGATATCTGGACTCCGCTGCCGGGACTCGAGGTGACGGGTGGGCTCCGAGTGGATGTCGATCTGATCCCGCAGGACGAAGTAGCCCTCAACGAGGATTGGGCCAGACTCACTGGTCTGCTGAACGCCGACTCGGCCAACTCGGTGATCAAGCTCAGCCCACGGTTCGGTTTCGTGGGCAAGCGCGATACTTGGCAGGTGCGGGGCTCCTTCACGGTGCACCACGGAGCGTTCGATGCGGCGTCGTTCTCCGAAGTGATCACACAGAACGGGTCGGGTGAGGTGAGCCGCATGTTTGGAGCCCTCGACACATGGCCAGATATGCCATCATCGGCTACGTCCTCAGCCCTCACCCCGAGTTTGGCAATGCTGGGGCCGGACTATCGACCACCGAGGTCATCCAGGGCGTCGCTCGGATTCAGCGTCTCACTCGGGTCGTTCGCACTATTGGATCTATCCGGGGTGTATCGTCACACCGACTTCCTGGCTCGGAGGCACGATATGAATCTCGTGCCTACAGCAATAACCGAGGATCAATATGGAAGGCCGCTGTACGGTAACCTGACACAACACGGCGGGGCGCTTTCGGCTGACCCAGGTTCGAATCGTCGGTTTGACGATTTCGACGTAGTAAGCGCATTCGACGCGGATGGGTACTCGGACTACTGGGGCTTCACCGCCAGGCTGGAGCGCCGAGTAGGAGACGTGGTCAATTTGTTCGCAGGTTACACGCGTTCCCAGACCGAAGGCAATTGGCTTTCAGGGTTGGGTGGGTACGCACTGCAGTTCACGCCGTTCCCTGAGGACTTAGTCGATGCAGATTGGGCCGACGGCCGCTCTGACTTCGACCAGCCGCACAGGTTCACTCTCGGAGCAACGATCGAGTTGGGCGCTCTGGCGCTATCGGCGTTCTACCGGTATGAGAGTGGTTTGCCGTTCACACCGGGATTCCGTTACGGAGTAGACGCGAACGGCGACGGTTCGCCTCGCAACGATCCCGCATTTGTCGACAATGAAGTTCCCGGGATGGCCGATCTCGTGGCGAGCTGGGATTGCCTCAGAACCCAAATTGGTTCCTTCGCTGAGCGCAACTCCTGCCGCGGTCCTGACGTGCAGACGCTCGACGCGAGGCTCAGCATCTCGCCTGTAAAGATTGGCAAGTATCCGGTTGCTTTGGTGATCGACGGCCTGAACCTGTTGGATGCCGACATGGCAGACTTCGACCGGGCGGTGTACCTGGTAGATCGTGGTGGCAGCCTCGCGGTTGATCCAGCGACCGGAGTGGTCACCGTACCGCTGGTGGCAAACGAGAACTTTGGCGAACCGATTGTCCGAAGAGGAGTTGGGAGAGCAATCAGAATCGGCCTGAGGGTGAATTATGAATAACAGGGGAATGGGGAATGGGGAAAGGGGAAAGGCACAAATGGGCGTTGAGGGCCGCAGAGCCCGTACCGCCCTACCGCCCTACCGCCCTACCGCCATCGCCGCGATGATGGCTGCTTTGGCTGTATTGATCTGGTCTGGCTGCGAAAACGCCGGCTCCGATAGAGTCCTCTCTATTGAAGCCATAGGCGAAGTCGTTGGGCTCGTCTACTTCGACGCCGATGCCGATCGGGAACCTAGTGTAAACGACACTGAACTGTCGGGTGTTCGCGTCTCATTGGTGAACGTCGGTGGAACGGTGCCGGTTGCAAGTGCGACATCTGATGATCTGGGGCTGGTGGAGCTTTCCGCCGTGCCGGTCGGTAACTACCAGGTTGTAGTGGACACTGCGACCATTGGCGACAGTACCATCGTCGCACACATTGACTCTTCAGAAATCACCGTCGTTCCAGTCGATACGCAGATCGTTCTGATCGCGATCAGTTTTCCGCTCCTCACTACGAGCGAAGTGCTAGCTCTGCCGATCGGCAGCAAGACGTTCGTCGACGGGATCGCGCTCACGGCGGGAACCGTGTTCGGTGACTCGACGCTCCACGTAGCCGACGCATCCGGAGCGCTCAGGGCAGTCCGGGTAGGCGCGGGTTTGGTGTCTGTGGGCGACAGCGTGAGGCTCAGTGGGACGGTTGCGTCCCGAGATGGGCAACCGGTGCTCGACATGAACAGGCGGGTGCCCCAGGTGTTGGCCATTGCCGAGGCGCCGGCGCCGGACACGTTGAGCACCGCAGACGCCGCAACGGCGTTGTCGGGTGCGCTCGACGCAGGCATCGTCCGGATCGACACGGCTAGGGTCGTGGATACGGCGACCATTGGCGATGATCTCGTCGCGACGGTGGATGACGGTTCTGGTGAGCTCGAGGTGGTCCTCGATGGAGATTTACCGTTCAACCTCGGTCCATACTTCGTTCCCGGTGTTGACCTTTCTTTGGAAGGCCTCCTCGTCGCCAGCGGTGGAACGTGGAAGCTCAAACCTCGGGGTGATGCAGATGTCGAAGTGAATCCACCGGTGCTCGCGATCTCGGATGTTAGATCGGTACCACTTGGCCAGGTCGTGTTTCTGGATGGGAAGGTGCTGACTCCGATGAGTATCGCTTCGCAGGCTACAATCTTCGGTGATTCGACGATACATGTTGCGGATACGTCCGGGGCGATTCGGATCACGCGCGTGAAACCGCTCAACCTGGCTGTCGGTGACAGTGTTCGATTCGTAGGGACAACGGCGGTGTCGGATGGGCAGGTGGTAGTGGATCGACCTACCGCGTTCACGCTTGGCTCATCTTTCGCATCCCAGCCCCAAACGGTGACAACCTCGGAGGCGGCGGGCGCCAATAGTGGTGCGCTCGAAGCTGCATTCGTCAGGATCGACTCGGCTAGAGTTCTAGATACGGCTACTGTCGGCGACGATTTTGTACTCACCGTGGATGACGGCTCTGGAGCATTGGATGTCGTGTTCGACGACGACGTCACGTTCAATCCCGGGCCCTATTTCCTACCGGGTGCAGATCTCGCCGTTGACGGCTTGCTCGTGCCGTCAGGCAGCAGTTGGCACCTCAAACCCAGAGGTGATGCCGACGTCGAGTTGACCGCACCTGTAATTCCCATCTCGCTGGTTCGTTCCACCCAGGTGGGGAAAGTTGTGTTCCTCGACGGGAAGGTCCTCACCTCGATGAGTGCAGCGCTGGGCTCTGTGTTCGGTGACAGCACTGTCCACGTGGCTGACACGTCGGGTTCGATCAGAATTACTCGAGTCAGACCGCTGAATCTCGCCGTAGGCGACAGCGTTCGTTTCGTCGGCACGGTGGCAGTGAGTGATGGCCAGACGGTTGTTGACGGGGCAACCGCGTTCAGGCTCGGTGCATCATTCTCGCCCCTACCGCGGACCTTGACGACTGCTGAAGCGGCAGGTGCCTCCAGCGGAACGCTCGATGCGGCGTTGGCACGCATCGACAGCGCTAGGATTTCCGATACCACAACGGTATCGGGTGAGTTGGTGATCACCGTATCCGACGGGTCGGGCGCGCTCGAGATCAAGATCGACGACGATATCACGTTCAATCCAGGACAGTATCTATTGCCTGGGGCAGACATCTCAGTTGATGGAGTGTTAGTGCCGGCAGGCACATCTTGGCAGGTCAAACCGCGCGGAAATGCAGATGTGACAGTCACAGCGCCAGTGATCACCATAGCGAACGCAAGAGCGACGGCACCTGGTGAGATCGTGTTCGTGGACGGGACGGTGCTGACGGCCCGCAATCAACTAAGCGGTCAAACGACTTTTGGCGACGCTACGGTCCATTTGGCCGACCCGAGTGGGGCTGTCCGGGGCACAAACATCATTGCAGCTGGAATCGGGTACACCCCAGGCGACAGTTTGCGTCTTGTCGGAGAAGTCTCGAGCCTAAATGGGCAACCGATAATCGATGCTGCTCGCGTGTTCGTTCTGGACCTTGGAGGACTCCCGCAAGGAGATGCACTGCCGCTGGCCACGGCTTTGGCAGCGACCGGTAACGGAGGTGCATCGGATGCCGCGTTCGTGACGATCTCAGGCGCTACTATCTCTGTCACAGACACCATCAATGGGGACCTTAACGCGACAGTAGATGATGGCTCGGGGCCTGTAGTTGTTGTGTTTGATGGGGACGAGTTTTCGGATTGGACACTATTTGTTCCGGCAGCAGTGTTCGATGTGTGGGGAGTGTTGGTGCCGGATGGGAGTGGGGGATGGGTGTTGAAGCCGAGGGGGGGGGGGGATGTGGTGCCGTAGACGCGGTGTGGCAACTGGCAGCATATCTCGGTTGCCCGCCGCTCATTATTCACAATGCGAGGTCGTGCCGGTCTTTCGATCAGACTGATTCCTTGGACAGCTTAGCTTGCAGAGCGCGATAGTCATGTTTTCCCGCTGCCGATCGCGGAATTCTGTCGATTACTTCGTACCTGACGGGCTGCATATGGCGTGGTAGCTCGACCCGACAGAACTGCTTGAGGTGCTTCAGCGCGTCTTCAACGTCATTCAAGACGACGTATGCAACGATAGCCTGTCCTCGCCGATCGTCGGGCTCTCCAAGCGCCAAGCACTCGCGTACCATGCCCGAGGCAAGCATGACATCTTGAATCTCGTCTGGACTTATCCGATATCCGAGGCTTTTCAGCAATCGATCTTTCCGGCTGACGAAATACAAATACCCGTCTTCATCTCGGCGCACGAGGTCGCCGGAAAACACAACCCGCTCGCTGTCTCGTGCTCCGGCGGGTCGGAGTGGATTTGCACGAAACGTTAGCTCACTGGCTTCCGGGTCGTTCCAGTAGCCCAACGCTATGGTCGGTCCCCGATGAACCAATTCACCAACTTCGCCGGGATCGCATGGTGTCAAGTCATCGCGCAAGACCAAAATCTCAGTTCCAGGTATCGCCTTGCCCATGCAGTCCGGTCTCTCGTCAACCTGCTCCGGTTCGAGGTAGGTGCTGCGAATGACCTCGGTCATACCATACATCAGGAAGAGTCTCGCGTGAGGCTGTGCGTTCCGCAGGGCCACCACTGCGGGTCTAGGGCAGTGTCCACCCGCGTTAGTTAAGACACGCAGTGAAGGAATGGGCCGTTTGCAGAACAGAGGTACGCCGAGCAACTGCAGCCAGAGGGCGGGGACGCCAGCGAAAACGCTGATCTCCTTCTCGTGAAGGTTCGTGACTATGGTGTGTGGGAGCGACGACTGTTCGAGTACCAGAGTGGCACCCTTGGCCACCGCACAAAGCAGCTGGTTGAATCCATACGTGAAGCTGAACGGCATCACAGTACCAATGCGGTCGTCGGCGTTGATCCCTAGGTAACCAGTGATCGTGTCAACGCTTGCCCACAGAGCTCCGTGGCTCATAATGACGCCTTTGGGGTTACCTGTCGAACCTGACGTGTAGATGATTTGAGCGGCGTCGCCCGCTACCCTCGAGACGGGACACAACGCACCATCATGCGGAATGTCATCAATCAAAAGCAACGATGCCTCTGGCGCTGATATACTCCGAGGTTGTTGCTCGAGCAGCTCGAGCGATGATAGAAGAACAGTCGCGCCAGAGTGTTTGAGAATGTGCTCAATCTGTCTGGGCCGGAGCAGTTCGTTCACGTTGATCGCTATGGCTCCTGCTGCTACGGCTCCAAAAAAGCCCGCTGCAGCATCGATGCCCCGCTCGAGGAGTATTGCGACGCGGTCGTTCTCTCGCACACCAGACTCCAGCAGCGCCTGGGCGATGGCTGCGGCACGGTCGACCAGAGTTGCGTAGTCGACACACACGGCCCCCTTCTCAATTGCTTCAGTGGTCCCGAAATGCTCCGCAGCCTCCCAAAGCAGCCAGGCGATGTTTTTGCTGTGTCCGGCCCATTTGTGTTGCATTCCCAGATGCCCTGACCCTGAAAGGGTTGTTAGTTAGGTTAGGTAACGCTGCCCGGCGCCTGCTAACTTAACCGGTGTGCGGCACGTTTGGTGCCAGGGGGGTGGAATATGAATACTGATGTTCCAGCAAGGTCCGCGATGGCGCCGATCTTGTATGCTCCAGAAATCGCGGCCTTTGTTCGCCGGAATTCATTATCCAGTTCTCGTTAACACAGGGTGGTCTCTACAGATGTTTGACATCGATGCGGCAAGGGAAACGGAACGCATAGCTGAGCGGCTGAGAACGATCCTGGGCCAGGATCTCAAACGACGTGGGTTGGTGGTGGCAATGAGTGGTGGTGTGGACAGTTCCGTGTGTGCAGGATTGGCGGTTCGGGCCGTCGGTACGCGCCGCGTGTTCGGGTTGATGCTACCAGAAGCGGATGTTGAGCCCGAGGCTCTGGAAATCGCTAGGGACTGGGCTAATACTCTGGATATCAGCTTTGCCGTCGAAGACATTACACCAATCCTGCGTGCGTGTGGCTGCTACCGGCGTCGCGATGAGGCGATCAGACGTTTGGTTCCCGAGTATACACGAGATTGGAGATGTAAGATCGTACTTCCTGGGGATCGACTGAACTCCGACCAGCTGAACGTCTACTGGTTGGTGGTAGAGTCGCCAAGCGGAGACACTCAGCGTCACAGGCTCCCGCCAAGAGAATACCGCGAGATAGTTGCAGCGACGAACTTCAAGCAGCGTGCGAGAAAGATGTTAGAGTACCACCATGCAGACCGCTTGCATTATGCCGTCGTGGGAACCCCAAATCGTCTCGAGTTTGATCAAGGCTTTTTTGTGAAGGGTGGGGACGGCCTTGCCGACGTGAAGCCAATCGCGCATCTCTACAAAACGCAGGTGTACCAGCTAGCCAGGTATCTTGGTGTTCCGGAGCAGGTCATGATCCGACCGTCCACGACCGGTACATACTCTCTTTCTCAGACACAGGAAGAGTTCTACTTTTCGGTTCCCATGCAAACTCTGGACGTGCTGCTTTACGCTTACAATTCGGGTCGTCCCGCAGCAGAGGCGGCTGCCGAGTTAGGTTTTACGAGTGAGCAAGTAGAGCGCGTGTACCGCGATATTGAGCAGAAACGATCGACCACCCGTTATCTACATCGACCGCCACTGCTGGTGGAGGAAGTCGAGGCGGTTGGCTGAACCTGCGACCGAATATCACGACAGCTACGCGAATCGTGGACGATGTAGAATTTCGACATCACTGGCGGCGGCGCGCTACTTCCGCTATTACCCGCAGCATCTCCCGCGCAGTCGGAATCCGGCCGACTTCGTCAAGGTGCCCTCCGTCGTTACTATAGTCAGGATTCAACATGTAGTAGGTTTCACTGCCGAGGCGGTATGTGACACGACTCCCGTCAGGCCTTGTCGACTCCACGCGTGCTAGGTCAAAAACCACGTCCGAACCATATTCATCGTGCAATCGTTTGCTGAATTGGATCCGGTTCGGGTTGCTTGTCTCGCTCCTCGTACGGACACCAAAGAGACGAAAGAGACGTTTGACTTTGTCTCTCCGCCCGGCTGCGCGCGTCGTGAGCGGGGCTGTCACGTGGACCAGTGTCATTTCGGGGTATTGGCTCTGCAACCCCTCCATCACTTGTTGGTAGTAGGAGAAGAGTTCATCCACGTCTGTGGTCGCGTCAATGTCGACGTAGCACAGCTTCAGCATTGCCACATCAGGAACGTTGGGCGCCATTTCGCGAATCTTGGCTGCAAATTCGTCCATCTTCAACCTAGGCATTTCGTTTTGACCGACTAGGGAATGGTACAGCCCAGGTCCCGCCATAGCCTCATCTCTGATAATCCGTAGCGCTGTGTCTCCCACCTGATCGGCGATGTCCTGGAGGCCTGCCAAGAGGTTCGATCCGACAGACTGGTGTCCAAAGAACACCCGGGTGCGGCCCAATACCTCAAGATCTGCCGCTATGGTTTCGTTCACACCACCCTCCATGCCATCGGTTTGTACCGCCTGCTGCGTCGATGTCTCCCGCACATTGTCACTTGGTTTTCGAGGTTCCGCGCAGCCCGATGTTATAATCGAATACGCTAACACTGTCAGCAATACTATGCATGCACTCGCCTGGTCGCGGATCCTTGATCTGTATTCCATCGACTACTCCGTTCTGGCCATAACACCTGACCTTATGTGGTGGACACAGACGTTGAAGCTGGAGCTACGGCTGACCAATCCGTTCAGGAAAGTCATCGCGTTTGTGCCAGCAGATCAGGCCCAGCGTATTCCTTGCCAACATGCTTCATTCTGTCATGCAAGTGCTCGTCGCGAAGGGGCTGTTCTTTTGGAAGGAAGATTGTCTCTGCGGAGGCGTCAAGTGGTGATGTCATGCGGTTTCGATGCGGTTCCATGTGTGAGGACTCCTACCGGAGCTTCCCCTTACATAAGCTACTCGGCCGTCACGAGTGGCTGCCCGAACCTTCTCGCGTGTGGACCTGGACGAGTTGCCGTACACTTCGGAGAAGGCGAATGTTTCATTCTCACTTACCTGTTTCAAGTTTCGCTCTATGTACTCGTCGAAGCTGCTGTACTTTCTGGCGGGGTTGCCAACCACGCATGAGTTGGGGGGAACGCTTCGACTCACCACTGAGCCTGCAGCCACGACCGTATTGGGTCCTATGACGACTCCTGGCGTAATCGTTGCCCGGTCCCCGATATAGCAGTTGTCTTTGATCTCCACTCTTCCTAACCTTGCATGACCGTCAGTAAACTTGAAAGGTGCTGCATCATGCGCCCAAATGCGTACGTGCTCTGCGATCGAGCAGTTGTCACCGATCCAAATCAAGTAGGGATAAGCCTTGTCGATTACTGCTGTCCTGGCGATGGTCACATTGTTCCCAATGGTTAACCCATTGGCCAATAGACTGCGAATGCGTGCCTTATAGTGTGTATCAACAACATGACGAGCAAGAACCTCAACGTATTTTAGCAGCAGTGATACCATGGATTCCCCAGCAGCATGAGCGGCAGTGCGCAAGACGCGCCAGTATTGATTACGAGAGATCATTCACATTACGTGGCTGTCCCTCTCGTTCGTGACGTGTTTGTGTGGCTCGGTATGATGCCCCTGCGCGTGGAAATCTAACGAAAACATCGCCAGGGTGAAGGAGTTGTACCACTGGGGATTTCGGAATACCTTTGGTGCCCATACCATAGGGAGTATTCCTTATCGTCATGCATATCATCATTCACACCCAGTATTATCCTCCTGAGATCGGAGCGCCTCAAGCGCGCTTACATGCACTTGCCATCGGTTTAGTGCGGCATGGAATTCAAACAACTGTACTGGCAGCCATCCCAAACTACCCACAGGGGCGCATTTACGATGGATACAGAGGATGGTTACAGATAGAAAACCTTGATGGTGTTAGGGTATTGCGGACAGCGATATATCCAACCCACAAGGCAAAAATGTTATCGAGGATGTTGAGCTACCTTTCGTTTACTCTCTCATCCGTGCTACTCGGGGCAAGGCACATCGGAAAGGCAGATATTGTATTGACCGAGAGTCCGCCGCTCTTTCTTGGGTTGGCTGGCTTCGTGTTGAGCCGCTGGAAGCGTGCTCGTTGGATATTCAATATTTCAGATCTATGGCCGGAATCGGTGGTCGAATTGGGGGTTATTTCTAAGGAAAGCTGGAGTTACAAATTGAGCAGTGTTTTGGAGAGATTCTTATATAGAAGAGCCTGGGTGGTAACCGGTCAAGCCAAAATAATTGTTGAGAATATTCAGAAGCGATATTCAGATGTGCGAGTGATCCATTGGCCAAATGGGGTGGATACAGATCGTTTTCAACCGCGGGAACAATTGAAGAATGTAGAATTCCAGTTCGTCTACGCTGGACTACATGGACTGGCGCAGGGTTTGGAGCAGGTTGTGTATGCAGCCCAAAAGTTGTCCGCTGTTGAGCGTATTGTTTTTAGGTTCGTGGGAGACGGTCCTGAGAAAGAGCAGTTGATGCAAATGGCAACACAGCTGAATTTGCATAACATCAGTTTTTCAGATGCAGTTGCGTTAGAAAGGGTGCCTGAGATCTTAGGAACGGCAAACGCTATCATTGTCCCCCTTAAGACGCAATTAACAGGTGCGGTTCCATCCAAACTCTACGAAGCAATGGCAATGGGGAAACCTGTAATTTTGATTGCTGAAGGCGAAGCGAAAAGAATAGTTGATGACTCGAATTGTGGAATTGTTGTTCATCCTGGGGATGTTGATGGACTGGTAACTGCCATGCTTCATCTGGAAGCCCATCCGGAAACATGCAAGCAAATGGGGGAAAATGGCAGGCGGTCCGCGGTCCATCACCATGACCGGACGCGTATTGTGGATGAATTCTCAGCGTTTTTGCTGCGGAATATGCTGGGGAATGAGTGAAACAGACCGCTCGCGACGGATAAGTACAGTGAATGCCAGCAAAAACTCGATTGTCGCCCTATTCTGGTCGTGCTTCTGCATATCAGGTATCTATCTTCCGAAGGGACAAGGCGGCCATCTGCTCGCCGCTAAGAAACGCCTGTTAATCGCTTAGCGCTATTGAAAAAGGATCTGACCATCGGCAACCTCAGAATAGTAGAGCCCATTGCGGGGCCAAACACGGCCTGAACTACCGTGCGCCTGAATGGCGCGGCGAGTTGCTAGAACCGCCGTTCCTTCAATCTTCCAACCTCTTTCCACTCGCACAAGTTCCGCCTCTGCAAAATGGGTTAGGCTTTCTCGCAACTTGGCAAACGGAACCGTAGCAACCAGGCCGTCGCGTTGTCTTGAGGAAATGTGCTCGATTGCCTCAATGAACCGGCTCAGTGGGCGAGTATTCTCGGATTGGCTACTGAAGCAGTTTGCTCCACCGTATGCATGTTGGGCCCCCATGTAAGTGTGGCCAACCAAGAGTCCTCCCAATTCGCATAGTAGATCCACTGCACGGGGCCGTAGCTGTATGGCTAGATGGTTGAGCAACGTCGTGTCAAACACCCATCTGCCGTAGAGATCCTGAAAGCAAGAAGATGCGTCCTCCGCATAGATGAGGAACGGGCTTTTTCTCAACCTCTTCTGCCATTGGGAGTTTTGAAGTGCGCTTTCCCACGAGGCTCGTCGAAACGGGTGCTTACGGATCCTCGCGGTTTCGTGAGTACCGAGTTCACTGCAAACCGCATGGTGCAGGTGGTAGAGCATCTGACTCGGCCTCAGTCCGCGGTGTAGGAGCATCGACTTAGCTGCGGCCACCCAGGGGCGGGTGTTGCTTGCAGCCCATGACAACCCCAAAGGATCCACCGGATTCTGCCATACATCAAAATAGGACCAATAATTGACGACCCCCTCTTCTTCGAGAAGATCCACCAATGGGATGCCCTCAGGAAGTCTGCCTAATCTGCTGAACAGGTAATCCCCACTCCCGTGGTCGATCCAGGTCGTCGGTCGAAACGAACTCATTGCCGCGATGCGCCGGATGCACTCGGTGAGAGGGGGAGGATTCTTGCGAGGGGTTAGCCCATGGTAGGCGATCTCACATCCATCGCCGTAGTAGGAGGCGATGCAATCCCGGTAATCCTTGTTGTCGAGACCCGGTTCCCGCTTGTCATTCAGGGGATCGCTGCAGGGGAACACCCCTTTTGTGAACCGGAACTCGTTCGTTGCAAAGATCGCTCGCAAAGATCTTGCCTTCTGAACATCATCCCAATCTGGATGGTCCGTGAGACAAACGGCTGCTGGCGCCCCGTTTGGGAAAGGTTCCAACCAAGCAGCATCCTCCAGACTGACCAATCTGTTACACCGCAAGCGCAGTCTGAAGTCGCGCGGTGCAGAGTCGATCTTGTGTTGGCCGTAGTAGGATAGCCCCACGGCTCGGCGATCACGCAAACAGACATGTGCCGTGAATGTCTGCGGGCTCTGGTGCACGGAAATCGAGGTGACTTTTGGCAACTGATACTGCCATAGCTGGTCTCCAGACTCCAAGATAGCAAAGCATCCGACCAGTGCTGGAAGAGTGGCGTGATCGCTGACGGGTTTGATCTCGCGCCCAGTCGTTAAGACCCAGGACGCAGTTGCCGGAAAGGTCAGGGTCAACTCGATCCGCTCGGCATCAGACTCGGGGTGAATCAGGAGTTCGTGGCAAGTGCTCCGTTCCCCAGATCTGACCATTGCACAGGCAACGGGGATGACATCTTTCCTACTTCTGGAGACAACACTACACTCGGCTTGGAAACCACCATCTGATTTGACCACGCTCAACTCCAAATACGTTAGAGAACAGCGCCGAAAAAGGTCTTGTGTTTGCGGATGAATGGATAGAAACGCATGAATGCGGCATACCGCGCGTTTGACAGCACGAAGCGGTAGGCCGGCTCCATGTGAACGTCTTCGGGGCGGAAGCTTCGCTTCAATTGCATTACAGCGACACTGCCGCCAGTTTTTGAAACATCGTCATGCGATGCGGCCTTAGGAAGGGCACCGTGTCAGGCAAACTGCATATTGTCATAGAATGTTTTGCTATCCTTCGCGACAAAGGCGGCAACAAGGTCCTCAAACGTCGAACAGCACTGTATACGCCAAAAAGTGTCCATTGATCTCAAGCCCAAAACTGCCTCAATACTGCTGGCGGCCTACAGCCATCACCTTCTTCTCTCCTCCTGGGCCGAGTCCCAACTACGGATAGGACACCTTCCGGGATACACTTGACTCAGTTCTGGCGACGTCGACCGGATGTTCCGGCTCACCAGCTTTGGCAACGGTGAGCGATCGTCTCCACGGCGGGAACTCCGGAGTACCTCGTTCGTTGGTATCTTTGTTCGATTTGGCGGCGGAATCATTGTTGCATAGCAACAGATTAATGTAGTGATGGTCGGTGATCAATGATGAGCGTGTCGAATACCAACTTGTGGGATGGAAGAATGTCAGAGGCAGGCGATCAGGTACGGGGCCGCATCCGCGGCTTTCTCAAGGAGAACTTTCTTTTCATGCGTCCAGACTTCAATCTAGACGACAACGCCGCCCTCCTGGAAACGGGTGTGGTGGATTCTATCGGCGTGGCCGAGTTTGTTGAGTTTGTTGAGGAAGAGTTCGGACTACACGTAGAGGATGATGAGATCACGGAAGAGAACCTGGGGAGCGTGGAAAAGGCGGTTCGGTTCATCTTGAAAAGACGCGAGAGTGCCACAGGAGAGACAGGGTAGGTTGCGCCGCGTGTTCGCTCACGCCAGGTCCCTCCTGGTTAGCTGAGGGATCCTACTCACGGTTCCCGGTTTCCCCCGTTTATTGGGCTTGCCGAAAGGGCGCGGCTTTCTTTGGAGGAGGTATGCGCTCTCCGGACAGGGCCCGTCGATCGTTGCATGAAAGCAGCAGTTGCGGTGCGAATAGCCGTCACATGCGATTGTGATCGCGGTTTCAGTCCTGACTCACGCAGGCAACAACCACATAAGTGTAAGGATAGCAACATTTTAGCAAGCGGTGCCAGACTCTGCCTAATGCAGTAATCCCGGCAAGCTAATTGCAAAATGGGTTCAGCAAGCTGGTCCGAAACAGCGCTTTCACGATTGGCATTTTGATCCCAAACACATGACAGAGACAATAAGACACATTCGAAACCGCCACTTGTTGCTGTGTGACATTCCCCTGTTGGTATTGTCACCGCTTGCAGCATATACCCTTAGATTTGAAGGGTTTGGCTGGACGGTTGCCGACACACGCACTGCCATCTGGTATGTAGGGATCGCTCTTCTGGCCAAGCTCTCAGTTTTCGTTGTGATGGGGCTTTACGGCCGGTTGTGGCAATACGCGAGCATGCCGGATCTATGGAGGATTCTGCAGGCGAACGCGATCGCAATGGTGGCGTGTGGACTTGTGGGAATATTTGCCTTGCCGCTATCAGGCTTCGTGGAGTTGCGCGTTCCGATTTCAGTTCTCATTCTGGATGCATTCTTCACCCTTTCGGCAGTTGCGATATCTCGCTTGGCGATGCGCGCCGGCCGGAGTTGGGCGTTGCACCGAAGTTCGAGTAATGGCAAGCGCACGTTGATCGTCGGGGCGGGTTCGGCTGGTGAGATGATTCTGCGCGAGCTGCGAACGAATCCGCAGTTGGAGCTCACAGCGGTTGGTTTCGCTGACGACAAACCCGAGAAGCGGGAAAGCAGGTTGATGGGTGTGCCGATACTCGGGACGCTCGACGAGATTCCGGAGATCGTGCGCGAGAACGAAATTGCGGAGATCGTCATTGCCCTGCCCACGGCCCCGGGCAGAATTGTGCACAAGATCATGAGAGCAGCATCGCAGGTAAAGGTACCAGCCCGAACGATTCCAGCTCTCTTTGACATTGTCTCAGGCCGGGTTGGCGTTTCGTCGCTGCGACGTGTCGAGATCGAAGACCTGTTGCGGCGAGAGCCGGTCCGGACCGACATGGATGCGATTGGGGGTGGCTTGACTGGCAAGACAGTGCTCGTTACTGGAGCGGGTGGTTCGATTGGCAGCGAGCTCAGTCGCCAAATCGCGGCACTCAATCCACGAGAGTTGCTGTTGCTAGGTCATGCGGAGAACGAGATTTTTGATATCTCGGGTGAGATTGCGAAGAAACATCCAGGCGTGAAGTTATGTCCGATTATCGCCGACATCCGAAACGAACATCGCGTCAACAGCGTCTTTGAGAAACACGGTCCCGAGGTGGTGTTTCATGCTGCGGCCCACAAGCACGTGCCGCTGATGGAGGGCAATATAGCGGAGGCGGTGACCAACAACGTCATGGGTTCTGAGAACCTGGTGAATGCGGCCGTTACGTTCGGGACGCAGCGATTCTTGCTGATTTCGACGGACAAGGCGGTTCAGCCCACCAGTGTGATGGGAGCGACAAAGCACGCTGCCGAACTGATAGTTCAGCAGGCTGCAAGAAAGTGTGGCCGCCACTTCGTATCGGTACGGTTTGGGAATGTGCTTGCCAGCCGTGGTAGCGTAGTGCCAACCTTCCTCGACCAGATCGAGCAGGGAGGACCAGTTACGATCACGCACCCGCAGATGCAGCGTTTCTTCATGACCATTCCAGAGGCAGTGCAGTTGGTGTTGCAGGCGGGTACTTTGGGAACTGGCGGAGAGGTCTTTGTCTTGGATATGGGCGAGCCCGTGCTGATCCTCGATCTTGCGAGGGACCTCATTGAGCTTTCGGGCCTCGAGGTGGGTAAAGACATCGAGATCCGCTATACTGGAATGAGACCTGGTGAGCGGTTCGAAGAGGCATTATTCGCACATTGTGAAGACGTTGAACGCACGACTCATCCCAGCGTGTTGTGTGCAGCCGGCAACGGCCATGTTCCGCAGGACTTCGACAACCGTGTCGCACTTCTCACTCATGCCGCTCAGGCATGTGTCGCGGACGATAAGATCCTGACTCTGCTCAAATCTGTGGTGCCCGAGTTCGACCGTGAGCGTATGTGGACGACCGCAAAAAGGAATGCTGGTATTGAGTTGAATGCCGAAAAGACAGCCAGTACGGCGGATTGCCAAAGACCCGCCGCCGTGTTGGCAGAGTCGGCTGAGCGGACCGACCAGCACTTGACCGTCGAGCGTCGGTCACCTGTTTTGGATAGGCGTGCGTCGAACGACCGTAGGGAGAGTGGCGATTCAGATCTAAGGACCGATCCGCTTCGGATTGAACGGCGGGAATGCGGAGATCGCCGAAGCGGTCTTGAGCGGCGAACAGTAAGCGTCCCCATAGTTTCCGCGCCAGCCCTCAACAAGAATGAAACAAGACATCGGAAACCGAGCATTCCGTCTCCGATCGGGGTCCCTATGTTTGCCAGACTACAGCAGGGTGGACATTAGGTCGCTGCCTTCGAGTTAGGGCCGGTAAAAGAACGCGCAGAGAGTCCCCTCGTTGAACTCGTTTCGCTCTCCACTCATTTCATTGCCAGGACATAGGTGGGTGATTACTTTTGCGTTCGTTCGCAGCTCTGGGCTGGCGTGGTAGAAGGTCATCGGAAGGCCTTACTGCGTGCGCTTGCCGCAACCCACTTGAGGGCGCCAATTACAGGGCGCGCCCGTCTGGAGTCGTTGTCTCGTGGGCGTTCACAATCGTTGTTGGTGGAGGGCAGTTCAGAAAGACTGCCTGCCTGCGTTCGACAAGTTGCAGGTAACCAGAGCAGGAAGTTTGCCTGAGGCCTTTGGCCCGCGCATATCGGCACCACTGAGATCGTCAGCTGCCACCATCACGTTCGCTCCAGGCTCCCCTCTATGTTCTGATTGAAGTGTAAGGTGAGTTTGCGGGGGCTGTTCAGAAGGCAAGGGAACGATTAAGACGGTGAAACAATCCAACTGTGTGTTAGAAAGCGACGGCATATGTCTCGACTGGGCCTGGTGGATAGACTTGCCGGCCGCTCCCGTCGTGATTGTTACGCAGCGGGGGATGGCCCACGTAAAGTTGGATGTTGGCTGCAATATGACCAACTCTTCGCCCGCATGGAGCCATTCCTTGGGTTCGGAGATGACGGATCTGATATATCTTGACAGGCATCCGCAAGAACTCGCGCCCGCAGATCTGGTCTCGCAGCTTCACGGTATGCTGACACCCGGCGGTTTGCTTGTATTGAAGCGGGCGCCCGACGCAGTGACAGGCATGCGCGGAGTCATTCCGAACGGCTCGGAAACGTATCGACGTGCCCTGCGAAGCGTGGGTGGCTTTCGCCTCGAGCGACGAATCTATGCATTGCCTCGTGGGGGAGCGTGGATCACATCGCCAAGACTCGAATTGCTACTACTGCACGTCCGCGATCTCGGCATCGAGAGGTGGCAAATGCGATTGCTAGCTGCGTTGTCTCTAGCCGCCGCACGGTTGGGACTCGCACATTATTTCTGGCCGTACCAGTTTCTGGTGATGGAGAAACGAGCGTGAGACTCGCCGGCGCACAACAGAGCTCATTATGGCCGAACCCGCCATCGGCATTGCTGATGAAGCAAAGGTCTTCATCCATCCATGTGCTAGTCGGTACTACGTCCATATAGAATTCTCGATCCCATATTCCCGTGTTCTATCCTACCGATGATGTCGAACCCACATGGCGATTGCACGCGAGCAGGACCGAGCTTCAACACTTCCTCAGAATCCAAAACACAGCCTGTGACTCGCTTCTGAGATTATGGTGGTGCCAGCTAATCCGGAGCATTGACAGCGGCCCCGCAGGTGGAAACTTGTCCCTTATACGCCTGTCGATAGGGTGGCGAGAACACCGATCCACTCAATCATCTGACTGCCCCCGCATCTCCCACCTCATCGGCGTGTCATACGCTGCCAAGGAAAGGGAGCTTTTTGGGGGTGTCACCGAACTTGACCGACATCTTGGCTGAGATCACGATATGCACATCTGCTACATTACTCACGAATATCCTCCCGCAATGGCTGGTGGCACGGGAATTTTCGTCCAAGCCCTGGCACGTAGCTTGGTGCAGAGAGGGCACAGAGTCACGGTGGTCGGGGTGTGGGACCAGTATCACGACGGTCTTGATGCTGATCGGGGAGTTGAGATTCATCGCATCGCCAGGTCTCGCCTACCTACCTGCAGATTCCTCCCGCATGCCTGGCGCGTGGGGCAAGCCTTAAGGCGCATCCATGCAAATACGCCCATCGACATCGTAGAAACTTCGAATGACGGATTGGCGTTTCTGAGTCGCAGTTTGCCGGGAGTGAAGATCGTGCGAATGCACGGCGGACACATCTATCACTGTCGCGAACTGCACACGAGATACGGACCGTGGCGCTATTTTCAGGAACGGAGATCTTTCCAGAGAGCCGACTTCATATGTTCGTGCGGTGAACATGTGGGCCGGACCACCGCCGGGCTCTTAGGGATACCGTTTGACCAGGTCACCGTAATCCACAATCTGGCCGATGCCATATTCACACCAATTCCTGATGCCACTCTCGAGCCAAATCGCCTGCTGTTCGTCGGGGTCGTGCACGAGAACAAGGGAATCCGACAGCTTGTTCTTGCAATGCTGGAGGTGTTGCAGGAATTTCCGGCCGCTACTCTGGTGATCGCGGGTCGTGACAAAACGAACCCAAAAAGCGGCCGCACGTACAGGGAAGAAGTAATTCAGCCATTAATCCCTGATAGATGGAAGGATCGCTTCAACTTCCTCGGGCGTGTGAAGCATGATAGCATGCCACGGCTAATCGCCGAAAGCGCTCTCTGTGTGTATCCGTCTCACACCGAAGCGATGCCGGTCGCCTGGATAGAGACAATGGCGATGGGGCGACCAATTGTAGGTGCAGACATTGGCCCCGGCAGGGAGTTGATTGCGGACGGCAAGAACGGATTGCTTTGCAACCCACACGAACCATCTGATATTGCAGACAAGATCAAGAGACTTCTGCGCACCCCGGTATTGGCCGAACAACTTGGCAAACAGGGGAGGCTTGAATTCGAAAAGCGTTTTGAACGCGAAATACTGATCGATAAGAACATTGCCTTTTATAGGCGCTGTATCGGTGAGCCAATCCTGGGATGAGTTGACTTACACGACACTCATCCGCTTCACATGCTGTTCGAAAGGCTTTGATACTCCTAGCTGTAGTCAGCGAACTCATTCAGTCTTTTCATCAATTCAAAGACCACATCGCCGTTCTTATTGGCCACGTTGACCTGCTCAAAGGGATCTTCTCGCAAACAATACAACTCGGGTTCACCAGTGGCGGGATCTTCCAATGGGCACACGAGCTTCCATGAGTTCGATCGCACAGCATGGAGATAGTTCGACTGTCCCCCCAGAATGGACCCGCATGCCCGCAAATACACCAGGCGCTCCGATTCCGACGTCTTCCCTTCCCAGAATGGCCGAAGATCTTGGCCGGCGAGATTGTCCGGCCTCGTCCCACCGAGCATTGATAGAATTGTTGGGGCAATATCGACTGTTTGAACGGTCTCGACTATCTTGCCGCCAGCTGGCGTAACGCCCCTATTGAGGATGATTAAAGGAATCCGTGTCAGAAGGTCGTAAACGTGAAAACCGTGAGCCTCCTGATACGATATCTGAGGATGATTCTGGCCATCGAGTTCTCTTACGAAATGCCCATGATCTGCGCAAACAACGACAATGGTATTGTCCAGATCGATAAATTCAAATACCTGCTCGAGTTTTGCATCGAGATCAATGACGGCCTGTTCGTAACCGGATAGGTGTAGGGATCGCCTAGTTTTCCTTCTCCAACGATTATGAAGGTCAAGCAGGTGAACCCATTGAAACCACGGCTTGTCTGTTCCATGTAACCGATTCAGTACTCTATACAGCAGTTTGGAGTTGGCTCGGTAGCGAGAATGATGCACTCCCCATTTTAGGAACTTGAGAATGTACAAGGGCTCTACATATACATAATCGTCGAACCCAACATTGAGACGTGTGTCTGGGGTTAGTGGGCCACTGACGTATGCCGCAGTGAAGTACCCCATAGACTTCATGCGTTCGGCCAGCGTATTGGCCTGCGGGGCCAGGCTCCATCCTCTCGTCGAAAGAATGCCGTGCTGTGACGGATACAGACCGGTCAAAATACTCGCGATACTTGGAGTTGTCGAACTGGTCGTCGAGAAAGCATTACGAAAAGACACACCCTGCTCTTCCAGCGTCGCCAGCGTCGAGATTCTGTTTGTTCCTTCACACCAGAGCTTGTCTGCGCCAAGGCAGTCGACTGTTAGCAGAAAAACATTCTTCATTGAAGGACACCCGAAAGGTAGACTGAGAATGCGGTCAAGTGTCGAGCCTCGTGCAACATACTTGGGCCGAGGATCGGCGGCTGAGTCCCATTCAGCCCGGCACCGGACTTGGGATCTGATTATTATATCCGTGAATGATTAGGCCCTTGCACTCCACGCCAGAATCCAATTGAGCTTGGCATGACTGTTGCGTCGCCACGCTCGAAACGTGGACGTAAAGCCCTATGAAACGCGACTGTTCCATCCCTATCAATCACTCCATTGCGTTTTCTTTCGCAGTGATAACATGAAGGAACTTTGCATGAACGATGCCTTCAAGTCAAAGGCTTGTCTCGTAACAGGTGGTGCAGGCTTCATCGGCTCACACGTAGCAGCTCGACTGGTGCAGGATGGAAACCAAGTTCGAGTCGTCGACAATCTATCAACTGGAAAACTGGAAAACCTCGAGAGTATTGCGGACCATGTCGAATTCATCCAAGGTGACCTACGTGAAAACGAGGTTGTACGTCGTTGTGTCGAAGACGTCGATACGGTTTTCCACCTGGCAGCGCTTCCAAGTGTGCCTCGTTCATTAGCCGACCCCTGGGCCTCCCACGACGCGAACTGCAACGCGTCTATGAAACTGGTACAAGCAGCAGCGGAGACTGGAGTTCGCCGAGTCGTGTACTCCAGCTCGAGTTCCATTTATGGTGACACCCCCGTTTTGCCAAAAGCAGAGTCGGCGGAGCCCCTACCTCGGTCTCCGTACGCGGCGGCCAAACTGGCTGCTGAGCAGTACCTGCTTGCGTTTGCCCGAGCCGGACTCATAGAGGCGGTAGCACTAAGGTACTTCAATGTCTTTGGACCCAGGCAAGATCCGCACTCGGCATATGCCGCCGTGATTCCGGCGTTCATGCAGGCAGCTTCTGCAAGCACCAATGCACGCATTTTCGGGGATGGCCGCCAGACGAGGGATTTCACATTCGTCTCAAACGTTGTGACAGCGAATATCCTTGCCGCAAGTCGTGCGACTTCCTCGGTGTGCGGCCACGTCTTCAATGTGGGAGGGGGGCATCAGACGTCTCTGCTGGAGCTGAGAAGGCTGATTGAAATTGAAACAGGAACGGCGATTGACGTCGTTCACGAGCCGGAGCGGCCAGGCGACGTGCGCGATTCGCTGGCTTGCTTGGAACGAGCGCATCGGGGCCTGGCGTACGTACCTGAAGTGTCAATTCGCAACGGTCTCAGCGAGACCTGGGAATGGTTTGTCAATGCTGGCGATTGAAATGCGCAGATGGTAGCAAGGCCTTACAAGAATTCACGGAGCGCTCAGCGATCAGCGTTTGTCAATTCGGCGTATTTCCTCGATGGAGTAGTGGTTGAGTGTGTGATTGTATTCAATGAACCAACAATATGAGATACCTGCCGGAGTGGAATGTGTTCGCGAATGCGCACCTTGCGGAATCTCGAGGGAAGAGTTGGCTCCAACCTAGCTTGGTGCCGTGAGAAACAAAATTGTAGTTTCTCGGGCAATGACCAGTGCGAGGGCCACAGGTGGCGCGCATCCCACCAGTGCGGTGGTCCCGGATGAGGGACGTCTCACTTTCCTGATCTTTGCTTTAGCTGTTGCACTGCATGTACTCATAGGCCCCATACTCGTCCTCAGTCCAGGTCTGGCAAAAGTCCATGCCAACCTGGCCGTCGTGATTGGACTGACTGCAGCATTTGTCGGCCCGACCCGGTACGCTGCGTATGGCGCTGCATATGTGGCTGGTTCCGAGATACTCTGGCGTGCGGCCGGCGCCGACGTCTATTGGGAGCTTGGAAAGTATGCTGTCGTTTTGATTCTGGGCGTGGGGCTGTTTCGTCTTAAGGGGCGATTACGCAGCGCAATGATTCCTATTCTGTATTTCGTACTTCTGCTGCCTTCAATATTAGTGGCACCGTATGACCTGCTATCCAGTGAGGCAAGGGGGGCACTGAGCTTCACACTCTCAGGTCCTTTGGCGCTTGCAATCAGCGTGCTGTTCTTCAGGCAGCTCATGGTTACACGGGGCCAAATGTTGATATTGTTCTTGTTTTCCGTGACACCTATTGTAGCAGGCGCATCTAATGCCGCGTGGTCAACTTTGACTGCGGGAGAGCTAGCATTCGTACAGGAATCCAGCTTCGTAGCAAGCGGCGGCTATGGTCCGAATCAGGTGTCGGCAGTTCTGGGGTTGGGCGCGATCCTCCTAATACTTGCCGGCGCCATACTTACTGAGCATCGGCGCATGAGGTTACTGCTGGCCGGGCTGGCCATGGCACTTGCCACGCAGTGTGCTTTGACGTTATCTCGTGGCGGGTTGTATGGAGCTATCGGAGCATTGATGGTTGCCGGTTTGTTCTTACTTCGAACACCCAGAGTCCGAGTTACTTTCTTGGCGGGTAGCGCTACCATAATTACAATTCTGGCGCTGTTCATCTTCCCACGCCTCGATGCATTCACAGGTGGAATGATGTCACAGAGATTCAGCGACACGAATCCCGGCGGACGGATCGAGGTCTTTTATGACGAGCTTCGAATCTTCTCAGAGCACCCCGTCTTTGGAGTAGGGCCGGGTGCCGTTCGCAGCTACCGCGGCCCACAGTTCAGACGTGCGCCTTTGAGCCATACAGAGTATACAAGGGCGATGGCTGAGCACGGAGTGCTCGGGCTGGCGGCGGTCGGCGCAATGCTGGGAATGGGTTTAGGTGCCATTCGGTGTGCGGGTTCATATCGAGCCATGGGCGCAGCAGCTGCTATGGTTGTTTGGGCTCTATTGACCATGTCGCACGCTTCTTTGCGACTTGCCGCTCCTGGATTTGTATTCGGCATGGCGGCGACTTTCAGGGCAAGCATCGCTTCACTCTTTCCGCAAGGACCAGCTATTAGGCGCCGATTCTGAGATGTACATCGACGCGTGTGTGTCGAGTTAGTTGGCAACCTGAGTGTTCCGGGTTTTCTAAGGCACATTGGCGAGGCTGCTGCCGCTGGATCACCGAGTCGGAGTAGTTCTCATTCAGGAATGTTGTACCAGGAACTATGTACCCAGTCGATGCGTGTGTACGTGCAATCCAATAGAATTGCACAGGCTAAGGGCTGAAGTGTCTGCGAATTGGCCAATCTGGTCGACTTGCTGCGCATTCCGGCGATTTCGAACAGTGATTCCGGATGAAGACGATCGCCGAATC
>CAZFHS010000045.1:0-5478 GCA_964518955.1 uncultured Gemmatimonadaceae bacterium
CAACGAATCAGTTCTAGGCTGCACCTGAATGACTACTTTCTAGAGTGAACTCAACATTCAACATCCAACATCGAACGGTGTTCGCTACCACGGTTGGATGTTCGATGTTCAATGTTCCCCTCCCGCCCCTCCATCCGGGCAGCGGGGTGTTGGTGCTGGGCTCCCGCCCCTGCCGGGCGGTCGGGTGGGGAGTGAAATAGAAGTGCCCCCAAGGGGAGTCGAACCCCTGTTTCCACCTTGAAAGAGTGGCGTCCTTACCGCTAGACCATGGGGGCGGCACTTGCTAGTAGCGCGGGGCACTGCCCGCATAAGGTGAGATAGCGGTAACGGGATTCGAACCCGTGTTTTAGCCTTGAGAGGGCTACGTCCTAGTCCCCTAGACGATACCGCCACATTCGCCTAAAAAACCGGCGAGACACAATATCACTACTTTAAGGTTCAACACGCAAGATTGGGTTGTCAATCCGCCATATTTGCGGTCTTGCGCTCTAGATACTCAGCGTGCCTATTATAGCCACATTCGGCCACTCGTACCCTCTCTGGAGACTGTCGAGCAATGGCAGGTGCCCCGAAAACCGAGCATTTCCGATGGTTGTGGCTAGTCATCGTACTCGCCTGCGCATGCGGAGGTTCTAACTCCGCTGATCTGCTGTTGGTGAACGGCAACGTGTACACCTTCACCTGGGACGAGCCGGCGCTGGACGGGACGCCTGCGGAGAATGCCCCCTTCGACGCGGAGGGCTGGCATCCGGATGCACAGGCCGTTGCCATACGAGACGGAACGATTTTGGCCGTTGGCAGCAACGAAGAAATGATGATGCACCAGGGCCCCTCGACAGAGACAATCGACGTTGACGGGGCAACGATTCTGCCTGGGCTCGTCGATTCTCATGTCCACATCGCGGTCCTCGGCGCCAACCTCGAGCGCGTAATCCTGGTAGATGCCCAGACAGAAGCCGATATGGTAAATCTGGTTGCCGAGCGCGCGGCTGACGTACCGGCAGGTGAATGGATAGTCGGTTGGGGTTGGGATGACGGAGCGTGGGCAGCAAACTATCCAGACATGCGCCTGCTCAGCGAACGTGTGCCGAACCACCCCGTGTTCATGCGGAGCCTGCATGGGTTTGCCGCCTGGGGCAACGAAATGGCGTTCGAGCGCGCGGGAATCTCGGCGAGCACAGAGTCTCCTCCGGGGGGCGAAATCGTGAAAGATCGGAGCGGGAATCCGACGGGGATACTGCTCAACCAAGCCACCAACTTGCTCGCGGACGCCGTTCCGGTGCCTAGCCCCGAACAAGTCAAGAACCAGGTGGAGGCCGGTCTGTTGGCGATGGCGGAGGCAGGTTATGTCGCCGTCCACGAGGCAGGTGCTTACACCGACCTGATGAATGCCTTCGAAGATCTACACGCAGAGGGCAGGTTGCCGATACGCGTTTACGCGATGCCCCGCGACCTGGACGTCGAACTGATGCATAGGTGGCGCGATACCGGACCGCGGGTTTCTGAGGACGACATGCTCTCCGTGCTCACGGTAAAGGCATTCTACGACGCAGCGCTGGGATCCAGGGGGGCGCTTCTGCTGGAGGATTACGCCGATCGTCCCGGTCACCGCGGCGTTTCGGGTGATGAGTACGGGTTCGATGAGTCCATGTTGACCGAAATGGCAGCTGCTGGTTTTCAGTTGTCGATCCATGCCATTGGCGATGCGGGAAACAGAGCCACCATAAACTTCCTCGAGGCAGTGAATGAATCGGTGCCCGGAGCTATCGATCTACGTCACCGCATCGAACACGCCCAGGTCCTCCACCCCGACGACATTCCTCGAGTCGCAGAACTCGGCATCATAGCATCGATGGAGCCGGTGCACGCCGTGGAAGACAAAGGCTGGGCCGAGGATCGGCTGGGCTCCGAGCGTGTACGCGGTGCATACGCATGGCGTTCACTTCGGGAATCCGGCGCACGCCTGGCGTTCAACTCAGACCTCGCCGGCTCGGATCACGACATCTTCTACGGGTTACACGCGGCAATCACAAGGCGGGACAAGAATCTCGAACCGGCTGGCGGTTGGTACGCGGAACAGTGTATGACGCCCGAGGAGGCCTTACGCGGATACACCGTGTGGAACGCATACACCGTGTTTGCAGAAGAGAACACCGGAACATTCGAGGCAGGACGTTGGGGCGACGTCACGGTGATGGACATCGATCCATTGCAGCTAGGTCACGACGACCCCGGCAAATTGCTGGACGGCTCGATTCTCTTGACTGTGTCAAACGGAAGAGTGGTCTACCGAGGACAGGTTAGCCCATGAGTCGCATTACGGTAATGGGCCGAAGGCCCAACGTTATCCACGACAAGGACCAGAATCCCGGGGCCAGCCACGAGTTCTACCGGCTGAGGCGCCGTCTGACCATTGCAGCGGTGGCGCTGGTATCCGTGATCGCAGTCGGTACGATCGGCTATGCACTAATTGGCGCAGGTGAACACGGACTGATTGACGCCATCTACATGACCGTGATCACACTCACTACGGTTGGGTTCGGCGAAATCATCGACATGACCAACAACCCCACGGGCCGAGTGTTTACGGTGCTGTTGCTGTTGGTGGGCATGGGAATAGTGGCGTACTCGATTCCGCTGATGACCGCTTTCGTCGTAGAAGGTCAACTGTCTCATACATTCCTGCGACGACGCATGTTGAAAAGAGTAGCGCAGATGACAAATCACCACGTGGTCTGCGGAGACACTCCCTCCGCAGCATATGTTGCCAGCGAACTGGTGCGTACGGGACGAGATGTTGTTTTGGCCGGCGTAGCCGAAGACAGTTCGATCCTCACTCGCAGCGAACTCAGCGGCCTGCCGATTGTGTCGGGCGACCCCAGTGACGATTCGGTGCTCTTGAGTGCCAAGGTCCAGAGTGCGGCTGGGCTCGTCGCTTGCATGGAGTCCGACAAGGACAACGTGCTGGTGGTGTTGACGGCACGTCGCCTGGCCCGCGGATTGCGAATAGTAGCGGCCTCCGAACGCTTGAATGTCGAGCCGAAGCTCAGAGCAGCCGGAGCGGACGCGGTCGTATGCGCTAGTCAGATCGGCGGCCTACGCATGGCGTCTGAACTCGTTCGTCCGAAAGTGGTGTCGTTCCTCGACCAGATGTTGCGCGACAAGCGGAGCAGCCTGCGTGTCGAAGAGATTTTGGTCCCGAACTTCAGCTCCGGTGCAGCCCGACTTTCGTCAGGGAAGATCGACGAGGTAGTAGGTGCCGTGCTGTTGGCGGTGCAGCGATCGGGCAACGATCAGTTCGAGTTCGATCCGCCACCCGACACTCAGTTGGAACCTGGAATGGCTTTAATCGTAATGGCAGATGCGGAAGGGAGAGCCAAGATCGAGCAGAAACTCAAGCAGCTTGTCTAGGAAGGCGCGAAATGCTGAACATCATGGACTTCTTCACTGGTAGAGTGATCACGAATTCACCTAGGCCGGGCTCCCGAAAGCCACCGTGCACGCCCGACCTGCCAAAGGATCCTAAGCCGGTCCGGCCCCCTGAACCGTTTTGCACAACCGGACCAGACCTGGGCAAACTCGTGAAGCAGCTGAAGAAAAGGTCGAAGCCGAAGAAGAGATAGGTTGGGCTAAGAGATGGACTCGCCCAAAATGCCTGTAATCACATCGTCCAGCTCGAGTATTCGCTCGGCTATTGCCTCGGTGAGGCGAACGGCGATGCCCTCAACCGCCTTGCCGCACTCCGCCAGGAGCTTCCGGTACTCCTGATCCTTGTCGCCGAACTCACCGAAGATCACCGCATCCATCCACGCTTCGAACACCTCGTGATGTTCCACCGGCCTGTCGTTGAGAATGGTGTGCGATGCCATGTACGCCATCACCTTCTCATATCGTTCCCTGACGTCGCTCAAGCGTTCCGCCAACTCACCGCTGGCAGACTCCTGGAGCATCTTGCAGGTTCGCCTGAAGCTCATTCGATCCGTGTCTTTCGATGCGCGGTGGACCGGAAGGCAGAGCGGTCTATACGCAGCCAGGATATCCTTCGATTCCAGATAACCATGAACGATGCGCATTTCACCGCTCGACTCCTGCACAGCCGCGAAGCCGGTTTTCACCTCTTCAGCCAAACTGCGAAATGTCTGCAAGGTTGTCGCGTCCATTGCCCTCATCGCTTGATCGAGTGTGCCGCTTACCGATCGCCACCAGCAAAAATGGCCGAACGAGCCTCGAGCCACCACCCTCGAATGTCTCCCGGCAGTGGTCGATGAATCATCCGTCACGGACCGATCAAAGCGCCCGGTTCTTCAACCAACCCACCAGGCCCGCCAGGGTCTCGACTTCGCCGGTCGGCCGGGCATCGCTCGTTGGTGCATCACCGTTCCGATTCACCCATACTACAGGAATGTTCAGGTCGTAGGCCGGCCGCACATCGTGAAAATAGCTTTGGGCGGCGTGTAACCACGAAGCATCGGCGAGTTGCTCTCGAGCTCTCGAGAAATGCGCATGTGCGGGTTTGTACGACCGCACCATCTGCGCTGTTACGAACATATCGAAATCGACCGTAATATGTTCGAGAGTGCCGTCCAGCAAATCGTCGTCAATGTTCGAGAGTATCCCCAGGCGGTACCCCATATCCGCGAGTTGCTCGAGGGCGGAGTTCGTATCAGCAAACGGCTCCCAACTCGGGAGGCTATCGGCGAGAAAGCCAGCATTGTCTTGGTGAAGAGTCCAGCCAAGAACGGCGGCGGTTTTTGCGGCGGCTTCTCCAAGGATGGCGCGGTAGCTCCGGTATTCAGCGGCCTGAATCGTGGGTTCGACCTGGAGGTAGGCCTTCATGATCTCACCCTGTTGGAGATCCACGCCAGCCTTGCTTGCAGCCTCGCCGATGGCCTTTGAAATGCCGCCTTCCCAATCTATCAGCGTACCGTAGCAATCGAACGTGATCATGTCGTACACGGCGAATTCTCCGAGCATGCGTTGTGGACATTGTCGCCTAGCGGCCAACGTTCCGACTCCGTATTGTTCCCCGACCTCGAGCGATACCACGACTATTACGATATCAGCCGGAGCAGCGCCATGCGAGCACAAACAACATCATTGGTACTGTTGACCTCACTTCTCCTCTCGATACAGGTGACCGCCCAGGAGGTCGGCCCAGAAAACGGAGCGCTCGTCATCGTGGGAGGGGCGATGCGCGATCAGGCGATAGTGGAGCGTTTCCTCGATCTCGCCGGTGGGCCGGACGCACCCATCGTGATGATCCCAACCGCAGGGGGGGCTGAGGAGTACGACCAGTATTGGAGAGGTCAACGGATGTTCAAAGCCGCCGGAGCCACCGACCTCTTCGTGCTGCATACGTATGACCCCGCCGTGGCGAACACCGAAGAATTCGTTGAACCAATCAAGAATGCGCGAGGAGTCTGGTTTGGAGGCGGTCGGCAGTGGCGGCTCGCCGATGCCTACCTTGGCACCCGGGTG
>CAZFHS010000045.1:5578-53424 GCA_964518955.1 uncultured Gemmatimonadaceae bacterium
GAGTCATCGGGGGATCGTCGGCCGGTGCCACGATTCAGGGCTCATATCTGGCGCGTGGCGACTCTGAGACCAACACGATCATGATGGGCGATCACGTCGAAGGAATGGCGTTCGTCAAGAACGTGGCGATCGACCAGCACCTGCTGCGACGCAACAGGCAGTTCGACCTCATCGAGGTGATCGAAGTGTTTCCCGAAATGCTGGGGATAGGCATCGATGAAAACACCGCGATAGTCGTTCGAGGCGATCGATTCGATGTGATAGGCCAGAGCTACGTGGCCATCTTCGATCACAATCGGAGTATCGACACAGGCGGCTCGTTCTATTTCCTATCGCCCGGAGATTCGTATGACATGGTCACGAGAGAGGCTTTCCGCCCACGAAATGATCGCGCGCCACTCGGCCGGGTCGTAGAGAGACGCTGGCCAGGAGGAAACTAAATCCCGCCCAGCTCTCTGTAGCGGTAGCAACTGACCAGGTGGTCGTTTACAAGGCCTGCGGCTTGCATGTATGCATAGCAAATCGTCGAGCCGACAAATTTGAAGCCGCGCTGCTTCAGGGCCTCGCTCATATTGTCAGACTGTCTAGTGCTCGCTGGCAACTGAGCGAGGCGCTTCCATTTGTTGAGTCTGACCTCGCCGTCCACGAATTGCCAGATGAACGCGTCGAACGAACCGAACTCCTTCTGGACGCCCAGGAACAGCTTGGCGTTTGAGATCGAGGAGTTGATCTTGAGCCGGTTGCGGATGATGCTCGCGTCCGTCAGCAATGCCTCGATCTTGCGATCTGAATACCTGGCAATCTTCTCCGGCTCGAAATTGTCGAACGCTTTGCGGAAGTTCTCCCGCTTCTTGAGCATGATCGACCAGTTCAGACCCGCCTGAAAGGCGTCGAGAACGAGGAACTCGAAGTGTTTGCGGTCGTCGTGGACCGGCACTCCCCACTCTTCGTCATGATAGGCGATCATGAGCTCATCTTCGGCAGGCCAGGGGCAGCGCATTTTGTATCACCTCGAGCAGGAGTACAGCCGGGTCTTTCGGTCTCGCGTTCAATGAGGCAAACTACTTGCTTCTCAGCCCCTTTCAACGGTGACCGCCAAAACGAAGTCGGCAGTTGAGCACTCCCCAACTGCTCGACCGGCGCGCATCTTTGAGAGAGGCAGGTCAACGCGCCATTTACACCATTGAACCGGAGGTTGTCATGGAACGCAGGGCGTTCATGCACTCGGGGCTCGCACTCGGTGTTGCCGGTGTTGCGGGAATCACTCCTTCACGTCTCCCCGCCTACTCGAGTTGTCGAAGCAGAGTCGCCGACGGCCCAATCAAACTCAGCTCCAACGAGAACGCCCTGGGATTGTGCCCCGATGCGCGCCAGGCGGTTGTCGACGGAATCGAACATGCGAATCGTTACCCACGAGCCTCCAGGAGAGCAGTGATCGAAGCATTGGCTGCAAAACACGGAGTGTCGACTGACTGCATTCTCCTCGGAAATGGTTCCACAGAGGTCCTGCAGATGATGGTGCAGGCGACGGCATCTCGCCGTACTAAACTCGTCCAGGCAGAACCCACATTCGAAGCGGTGACCGGGTACAGCCTGCCGGAGACTTACGTGCGCGAATCGGTGCCCCTCGACAGCAGGATGGCCCATGACATAGGAAGGATGCGGGAACTGGCGGAGCGCTCCTGGGATCCGGTGCTGGCATATGTCTGCAATCCGAACAATCCGACCGGCACGCTTACACCGGGCGCCGAGGTGGATGAGTGGATCGAGTCCGCCCCTGAGAACGTCCGCTTTCTCGTGGACGAAGCATATTTCGAATACGTCAGTGATCCGGGATACTCATCGTGCATCAAGTGGACAATGGATCGGCCGAACGTCGTCGTCGCACGGACGTTCTCCAAGATCTACGGCATGGCCGGCATCAGACTCGGTTACGGTGTTGCTCACCCGGACACTGTGAGGCACCTCTCCGATTTCGCCGCCGATACCAACACCAATGAGCTTGCACTTCGAGCTGGCCTGGCGTCGCTCAATGACGAAGGACTCGTATCGCGGAGCCTCGACGTCAATGCGCAGGGTGAAGGAATAGTGCGCGAATGTCTCGAACAACTAGGGCTCGAAGCATTTCCAAGCCACACGAACTTCGTCATGCACCGAATCAACGGAGAACTGCGGGCGTACATCAACCGCATGCGCGAGCACGACATCCTCGTGGGCAGGCCGTTCCCGCCGATGCTCGAGTACAACCGCCTTTCGATCGGTTTGCCTGAGGAAATGGAGAGGTGGGCTGAGACGTTGATGGACTTCAGGCAGAACGGTTGGATATAGGAGAGGCCATAGGCTCCTTTCTGCCTCTTCTCCCCCTTCTCCCTCCTCTGCCAGGGCAGAAGCGGGAGGGGCGGGAGGAGAGGGAGACCAACAGTAGCGGCATGGGCGGCATGCGTTGGATGTTGGATGTTCTCAACCAATGGAGACCACAGTGAGCCGAATTATTCTGATCGCAGGCTTCCTTGCATTTACGATTTCGACAGTGACCGCCCAAGAACAAGAGCGTCGCCCGATGACCACCGATGATGGATTGAACATGGTCAACGTCGGTGGCGCGTTGATGACGCCTGACGGTGAATGGGTGTTCTACTCCAGATCTGAGCTCGATTGGAAGGAAAACAAGCGAAAGACCACTTACCACATGGTACCCGCTGCTGGGGGAGAATCATTCCAATACATCGGCGAGGATGGAGGCAGCTCGTTTCAATTCTCGCCGGACGGCACCTATCTCTCGTTTCGGCGATCGGTAGACAGCAAGCAGCAACTCTTCCTGATGCGGACCGCTGGTGGAGAGGCGATTCAGCTCACCAAACACAAGTCCAGCGTGGGCACTTACCAGTGGGCGGAAGACTCTCGGCGGATCTTCTTCGTCGCCGATGAGCCCAAGAGCGACGACGAGGAAAAGCGCCACAAAGCCGGCTACGATGCCATCATCGTAGACGAAGGCCCCAATGGGCAGAGGGCAGCCGCCTGGAACAACCTCTGGGTAATCGACGTCGAGGACGAAGAGAAGAAGGCGTCCAAGATCACCGACGAGGAGTTCCGCATCGGCAGTTTCGATGTCTCGCCAGATGTCTCCCGCATTGTTTTCACGGCACGATACGAGAACCGCCGCAACCAACAGTATCTGTCAGAGATCTTCCTCTTCACGATTGCCGACTCTACCAAGGTGCGCCTCACAGAGAACCGGGCACCGGAGGGCGGCGTGCAATGGTCTCCTGACGGCGTCCACTTCTCGTACAGGGCAGTGAGCAACGGAGAGTGGGAGCAGCGCCAGAACAAGATCTGGGTCATGAATGCCGACACGCGTGACACACGCATGATATCGGGTCAGTTTGTCGGAAATGTCTCGGGTTCGGTGTGGACTCCGGACGGCAACGCCATCCTGTTCACAGGTCGGCAACGCACCAACTCAAATCTGTTCCGACTGTCCGTCTCGAGCGGGGAGGTCGTACAGCTCACGGAAATGGTCGGCAGCTTGAGAGCCAGTTCTTTTTCCAGAGATCGCAGCAAGATGGTGTATTCGTTCCAGGACCTGGACACACCCGCCGACCTGTACGTTTCCTCGACGACGAACCACGCACCGACAAAGCTCACGAACGCAAACCCTTGGATCGAATCCGACATCGTCCTGGCGACGGGAGAGGTGATCTCGTGGCAGAGCAGCGACGGATTGGATATCGAAGGCATACTCCTTTTGCCGGCAGGCTATGAACGGGGCACCCGCATTCCACTGCTCCTCCATGTGCACGGAGGGCCTGCCGGTGTCTTCAGCAACAGTTTCAGTTCTCGCTATCACGTTTGGGCCGGATTGGGATACGCGCAGCTATTGCCGAACGTGAGGGGTAGCAGCGCCTACTCGGACGAGTTCTTACGCGGCAACAACCGCGACATAGGTGGCGGTGACTATCAAGACCTCATGACCGGAGTGGATCACGTCATCGACCAGGGATACGTAGATGCCGACCGAATGGGGATTCGAGGTTGGAGTTACGGCGGCATTCTGGGGGGATGGACTGTCACCCAAACCGACCGTTTCAAAGGCGCTTCCCTCGGCGCGATGGTATCCGACTGGACATCCGAATACGGTCCGGGGTTCAATCACGATGTGCGTCTTTGGTACATCGGTGGCACGCCTTGGGAGAACCCGGATCGCTGGCGGGAGATGTCGCCGCTAACCCACGTGGCCAACGTCACCACACCTACACTGCTCTTACACGGCATCAACGATCGCACAGATACCGAACCGCAGAGTATGATGTTCTTCGCGGCACTGAAAGATCAGGGCAAAGCAACGCGATACATCAAGTTCCCGAGAGAGCCTCACGGTTTTCGCGAACCGAGGCACCAGCGGACCCGTGACATCGAGGAGATCAAATGGATTCAGCAATACGTGCTCGGTATCGACTGGACACCTTGGGAGCGGGAGGCAGATGACGAGGATGAAGATGAAGAGAAGGTGAACGAGAGCCGGGATCCCTAGTGGCGCTGGAAACGAACGGTCGCCTGAAGAAGCAGCTCAAGCTGTTCGACGTCTACGTGATTTGTACGGGCGCCATGTTCAGCTCCGGGTTCTTTTTGCTGCCCGGTATTGCGGCGGCGAAGGCGGGTCCGTCCGTCATTCTCGCATACTTCATATCGGGTCTTCTGATAGTGCCGGCAATGTTGAGCCAGGCTGAACTTGCCACAGCGATGCCTCGGGCCGGCGGCGCATACTACTTCCTCGATCGCACCTTGGGACCCTTGATGGGGACTGTCGGGGGCATCGGGACCTGGTTTGCCCTGATGCTGAAAAGTGCATTCGCATTGATCGGTATTGGTGCATACCTCAACTTGTTCTTTGACGTTGACCTCCAGCTCCTCGCGATCATCTTCGCGGTCATATTTGCCGGCCTCAACATATTTGGCTCAAAAGAATCGAGCGGCCTCGTACGCATTCTCGTTTTCACGCTCCTAACGATTTTGGCATTTTTCCTAATCGACGGATTCGCCACGGTCGTATCTACAGGAGTGACAGAGGTCCATCAGGAGCAATTCGTCCCGTTCATGCCTGAGGGCATTGACGGACTGCTGGGAACCGTTGGATTGGTCTTCATCTCCTACGTGGGTCTCACACAGATTGCGAGTCTCGCCGAAGAAGTGAAGGAACCGGACCGAAACATCCCGCTCGGCATGACGCTGTCACTCGCCACCGTCATCTGCATCTACGTGTTCGGCGTATACGTCATGGTCGCCGTGCTCGGCATGGACGATTTGAGTCGGAGCATCACTCCGGTGGCCGACACGGCAGACAACCTGTTTCGTTGGCTTCCAGGGTCCGTGGGGAAGGTCGTCATTGTGGCGGGTGCGGTGGCTGCATTCGCATCCATGTCGAATACGGGCATAATGGCAGCGTCGCGGTATCCCTTGGCGATGGCTCGAGACCATTTGATACCCACGAAACTGGCGACACTTGGACAATTCCGTACCCCGACCTTGTCGATCGTCCTGACGACGGCAGTTCTGATCTTTTTCTTGAAGGTTTTGGATGTAGAGGGTGTTGCGAAACTTGCGAGCGCGCTTCAGCTGACCCTTTTCGGTCTCATCAACATCGCCGTGGTAGTCATGAGGGAAAGTCGAATCGAGAGTTACGACCCCGGATTTCGTTCCCCTCTGTATCCGTGGATGCAAATCGCAGGCATCCTGTGTCCGATGATTCTGATCGCCGAAATGGGCTGGCTGCCATCCCTATTCACGATGGGTGTAGTCATCGCCAGCATAGCATGGTACACGTACTACGCTCGAGGTCATATGGAGCGAGACGGCGCGATCTACCATGTATTCGAGCGCTTGGGGCGTCGTCGCTTCGCGGGGCTCGACAGAGAACTCCGCGACATCATGAAGGAGAAGGGCGCCCGTGCCGCTGACCCATTCGACGAAGTCGTGGCCCGAGCCCATACGATGGACCTCGACAACCAGATCAGCCTCACCGCCATAATCCGCGGTGCATCGGAGTTGATGGAGAGCCGGCTCCCTGTGCCCGCAGAGCAGCTCGTGGAAGGCTTCACACGCGGCGTTTACGGAGGCGGCACTCCGATCTCTCAGGGAGCGGCGCTGTTGCACATGCGCCTGCCCGACTTCGACTCTTGCGAGCTCGTCATTGCACGCTGTGGAGCTTCTTTGCTCGTCGATGCCGACGATGAAGACTTACAGCGGCAAGCAGCCGAACAACCGATCCAAGCTGTGTTTTTCCTGGTGAGCGGAGAGCATGACGCCGGCAGGCACCTTCGCATACTCGCTCAACTCGCGGGCCGAATCGAGGCGGACGGCTTCATGGAAGAGTGGCTCGAAGATCGAAACGATCAGGAGCTGAAAGAAACACTCCTGCGCGACGATCGCTTCCTGTCGTTGCAGGTCGCCTCAGGTCGAAAAACAGAAGCACTGATTGGCAAAGCCCTCAACGAGCTGCGCCTTCCTGAGGGAACGCTCGTAGCTTTGATCCGGCGCTACGGTGAAACACTAGTGCCCAGAGGCCGGACTGTGCTCCGTGAGAGTGACCGCCTGACGATCATTGGGTCACCGGGCAGCATTCGCGCGGTTGCCACCCAATACGAAGAACATCCCAGAACATAGAGAAAAGATTGGTCGAGTTACATCTGTTTCCAGGAGTCACCTATGCGAAGAGCCCAAACTCTTGTTTTGTTAGCAACGCTATTGCCACTCACTTTGCAGGCCCAGGATCGCTTGACCGGTAGACCTTTCGCGACCCGATCCGAAGTGATTGCGCGGAACGGTATGGCGGCCACCAGTCAGCCGCTAGCCACCCAGACCGCTCTTCAAATACTCAGACAAGGCGGTAACGCAATCGATGCCGCAATCGCCGCTAATGCGGTACTCGGCTTGGTGGAACCCACCGGCAACGGCATCGGCGGCGACCTCTTTGCCATCGTCTGGGATGCGGAAACGAAACAGCTACATGGGCTGAACGCGAGTGGCAAGTCACCTCAATCCCTCACCATCGATGAGTTTCGCAGCCGCGGCCTCGAGAGGATTCCTGCGTACGGCCCGCTACCTGTTTCGGTGCCCGGAGCAGTGGACGGGTGGTTCGAGCTGCACGGCAAGTTCGGGAGCTTGCCGATAGAGCAAATTCTCGCACCAGCGATTGAATATGCACGGGAAGGGTTTCCGGTGTCGGAGGTCATCGCCGCCGCGTGGAACGGCGGAGCGCAGAACCTCCAGGAGTGGCCGGGATTTGCAGAGGTATACATGCCCGGCGGACATGCTCCCGTCAAAGGTGAGATTTTCAGGAATCCCTACCTGGCCAATACCCTGGAAATAATCGCTCGGGAGGGGCGTGACGCTTTCTACGAGGGGCACATCGCTAGAACGATCGATGCGTACATGGAGAGGGTGGGCGGATTCCTCTCATACGAGGACCTCGCGGCCCATACGTCGGAGTGGGTAGATCCGGTATCAACCGACTATCGCGGCTACACCGTCTGGGAGCTACCTCCCAACGGCCAGGGAATCGCGGCGCTCCAGATGTTGAACATCCTCGAGGGTTATGACATCGCATCGATGGGATTTGGCAGCCCCGAGTACCTGCACGTACTCACGGAGGCCAAGAAACTGGCGTTCGAGGACCGAGCGAAGTTCTACGCCGATCCCGACTTCAACGACATTCCGGTCGAATGGCTGATATCAAAGGAGTACGGCAACCAGCGTCGTGCCCTCATCGACATGAATCGTGCCGCTACCGAATACGAGGCGGGCGACCCGATCCTGAACAACGGCGAAACGATCTACCTCACGACCGCCGATGGTGACGGCAACATGGTCTCGCTGATCCAGAGCAATTATCGCGGGTTGGGATCGGGCATGACACCCGACGGATTGGGGTTCTGTCTCCAAGATCGAGGTGAGCTGTTCACTCTCGAGGAAGGTCACTTCAACACCTATGAACCCGGCAAGCGTCCGTTCCACACTATCATCCCGGCATTTGTCACCAAGGACGGCGAGCCATACATGAGCTTCGGCGTGATGGGAGGCGCGATGCAGCCTCAGGGCCACGTCCAGATATTGGTCAACATGATCGATTTCGGAATGAACCTGCAGGAAGCCGGCGACGCGCCGAGGATGCGTCACACAGGATCGTCTCAACCGACCGGTCAAGTGATGACAAATGGCGGGGCGCTCAACCTCGAATCGGGCTTCATGCCTGAAACGCTGCAGGCGCTCACTGCCCTCGGCCACAACATCAGGCGTTCGCGTGGGGGTTACGGCGGCTATCAGGCAATCATGTGGGACGCCGTGAAAGGCGTGTATTTCGGGGCATCAGAGAGTAGGAAGGACGGACACGCGGCGGGGTACTGACCCCCACCGCTACCATCCCTCCCCATGCGGCATATGCCGCATTTGCCGCATATGCCGCATGGGTTCACGCAACGACCCTACTGCCTCTCCGGCACCGGCGGCGGCTGATCGACTGGGATCGGCGAACGATACGGTTCCCCGCCCGTCTTCTCCATGAAGTAGTCGCGGGCTTCCTCTAATAGATCCGAATCCGTGAGCATATCGATGCCCATCGCCGCAATGACCTTTGCCGCGGTCACCGTAGCTCGCACGGAGCCTTCCGTACCGTGCGATGCGGTGGCAGCCCAACTGTGCCAAGGTATGCCGGCTGCGGCCGTCGTCATGCTGAAGCCCACGGTTGGCGTTACGTAGCTCACTTCGGCAACGTCAGTAGAACCGCCAAATGTAGGCTCGGCCTCGGGCGCCAGCGGTTTGATCTCCTGCGACAGGCCAACCTCGTCTATCTCGATGAATCTCTGAAGCTCCCGCGCGAACGAATGATCCTCTTCGGTGAACGGCGGCGGACCTACCAACTCAAGATTTGCCTGCATCGCCTCCTGGAGTGGACGATTGAGGTTCATCTCGTGCACACCGGTCGTGAGATACACTTCGTGCGTCGTGCGCGTAGCGAGGGCGGCTCCCTCTGCAATCTGCAGAATCCAGTTGTAGTACTCCTCGACCTCATCGCGATTTACCGCGCGTACGTAGTACCAGACTTTTGCGTAGTCGGGGACCACATTTGGAGCTTCACCTGCGGACGGCATGACATAATGAATCCGCGTAGTCGGCAGAACGTGCTCTCGCATCATATTCACGCCGTAGTTCAGCATCTCAACCGCGTCCAGCGCACTCCGGCCATTCCACGGATCTGCCGCAGAGTGTGCTGACTGCCCAAAGAACTCGATCGTGAAGTTGTTCATCGCCATGCCGGGCTGGTTGTTAGTGCCGATCTCGAGGCCCGGATGCCACTCTATCGCCGCATCCAGATCATCGAACACTCCCGCCTTGGCCATGTAGACCTTTCCCACCACCGTCTCTTCCGCGGGTGTCCCGTACAGGCGCACCGTCCCGCTCATGCGGTGTTCTTCGATGGTTCTCTTGAGCGCGATCGCGGCACCGATGGATGCGGCACCAAACAAATTGTGTCCGCACCCCTGACCGTCCGGGTTGCCGTCTTCGCGTTCAACTCGCGAGGGAACTATCTCGTTGCCGTTGCCAGGTAGACCGTCGTATTCAGCGAGTATGCCGATTATGGGTGAGCCGCTCCCATAACTCGCTACGAAAGCCGTGGGCATATCGGCGGCACCACGTTCGACGTCGAATCCTTCGCTTTCCAAAACCTCGGTGAGGTATTCAACAGACCTGTATTCCAACATGGCGAGTTCGGTGTACTCCCAGAGCCGCATCGACATCTCGCCCATCAGAGATGTGAGCTGTTCGGTGTGTTCCAATGCCGATCTCTTTTCGCGCGACTGAGCCGAAGTCGGAACACAAACTGCGAGCACGGCAACAATCACGAACAGCATGCACTTGGTGAATCGCTGAGCAAAGTTCATTGACGGATCCCCGTTTCCTGTTGTGCTAGGTGTAATCAAGAGGTAACGGGCTTTGCCGCATCTGGGCAAGTGGACCATCGCCGCCCTTCCCCTCAATCCGGTCCGGCGTAGATTCCTCGCATGGCTACTCTAGATCAACCCATCGCAATCGTTTTCGACAAGCAGGCTGACGCTTTGGTTCTCGAGAACGGCAAGCAGATGTTGCTCGAAATCAACGGCGGTCGGAAACCTCTCACCGCTGAAACCCTGACTGCAGGGCAGATCGTCAAACTCGTGGCCGAGATCATGCCAGAAGGTATGCTCCCTCAGCTGGAGGCCGGCGACGGTCGCCTGGCGTTCGGCTACATAGCGGGAGAGCATCGCGTCGACGTCGAGACGGACAGGTCGGGTGAGTCCATTACCGCCGTGATCGCACCCGCGACACCTCGGCGGTCGACGGCAGCTATGTCGATGCCCACCGACGAGCTCCTGATGGAGACAGGCCCAGCTGCCTACCCTGCCGATTCCGCACTGGTTTCCAGCAGCGTCGTGAGCGAGAGTGCGGCCAGGGCGGAAGAGCGAATTCAGGATCTGCTGCGGTTTTTGGTGGAGTCAGATTCTTCAGACCTACACATGAGGGTTGGCCTTCCACCTTTCTATCGGACTCACGGTGAGCTTGTTCCGAAGGAAGGCGAAGAGCCACTTTCACGAGAAGACATCGAAGATATGCTGCACGCGATCATGCCGGATCGCAACAAACATGAATACGGCGAGACCAACGACACAGACTTCGCCTACGAGATACTGGACGTTGCGAGGTTCCGTGCAAACGCCCTGCGCGACCGTATGGGTGTGGCGGCGGTGTTCCGTGTGATACCGACCGAGATTATGACCGCGGACCAGTTGGGACTCAGCCCCGAAGTGCAGAAGCTCTGTTACCTGACCAAGGGATTGGTAGTAGTCACTGGGCCCACAGGAAGCGGCAAGTCTACAACTCTGGCGGGCATGATCGATCTCATCAACCGGACGAGAACAGATCACATCATCACGATCGAAGACCCAATCGAGTTCGTGCACCCCAACAAGAAGTGCATCGTCACCCAACGCCAGGTGGGGAGTCATACTCAGTCATTCAAGCGGGCGCTCAGAGCAGCACTCCGGGAGGACCCCGACGTCGTCCTCATAGGTGAGATGCGCGACCTCGAAACCATCGCGATCGCCATCGAGACCGCCGAGACTGGGCACCTCGTTTTCGGTACGCTGCACACGACCACCGCGGTCAGCACCGTCGATCGGATCATCGACCAGTTCCCTGCCGATCGCCAAGACCAGATCAGAGTAATGTTGTCCGAGTCGCTGAAGGGTGTCATTGCCCAAGTGCTTCTGAAGAAGATCGGAGGCGGGCGAGTACCGGCACACGAGATTCTGCTCTCAGCCACGGCGGTCGCAAACCTGATACGTGAGGGTAAGACTTTCCAACTACCCTCGGTGATTCAGACAAACAAACGTGCCGGAATGATCAGCCTCAACGACTCGCTGCTGGATCTCGTCGAGAAGAAAATGGTGGACCCAACCGAGGCGTACATGAAAGCCATCGACAAGGAAGGAATGCAGGTGGCTTTCAAGACGCGTGGGATTGCGCTGGACCTGACCGACACCTAGTCAGGAGCGTTAGGGAGAGCCGACAGTAACTGTAGATCCCGGCGTGACCGCGTCGCGATCGAGTCGTGTCTCAGTTTCCGTTCCATCAGGCCAGCGCACCCAAATGCCGGCTGGCGTATCCCTCAACCCCATCACCTGCACCAGGCCGTCCTGCGACCAGTAGCCGCTACCCGCATGTACTTCCCGTATCGGCCCCATGCCATCCGCGTACACCATTCTAATTGAAGCACCCACTGCATACGGATTCCTGGGAGGTCCGAGCAAACGGATGCGGAGTCCGGCTTCAGCACCAACGTTTCGGTAGAGTCTCGTCGCCGCCCCGTTTTGTGTAACCACGAGGTCCAGGCGCGCGTCGCCGTCGTAGTCCGAAAAGGCAGCACCGCGTTGATCGCCGTAGACCAAGATTCCGGATTCCTGTCCAGGTACCGGCTCGAGGCTTCCGGATCCATCGCCTAGCATCAGGAGGCCGCGACCGGCGTCGTAGCGGGGGGTGTTCCAATCGGTCGGGAAGAAATTCTGGCTGAGGAAAACATCTTCATTGCCGTCACCGTCAAAATCTGCTACACCGGCATAAAACGCAGGGGCGAACTGAGCTTCCGTAGGCATCGGTATTCCCTCGAATGAATCCCCCCGGTTCAGGAACACCATATTGTCGAAAGTATTGATCTCGAATCGACGCGTTGCACGAAAAGCCTGCCCCAAAACATCGCTTATGTTGGAAGTCGAGTACGTCTCGAAGTCTGGGATGCGTTGACGAAACTGAGGCAGCACTGATGCGAGTCGCACCATGGATTCAAGCGGATACACGTCATCGTAGGCGGGGTCGTACTGTGCCTCGAGAAGATCCATGGACCCGTTGTAGTCGAAATCGCCGTAGTAGAGTTGGAGCGGAATTCGCTCGGACGGATCGTGCTTGGTGTTTCGCCCCCAGCTGGTCGCCACCACGTCAAGCCTACCGTCGCCGTCGAGGTCGCCCGTGGTAAGGCCATTCCAACGGCTGGAAAAAGCCGCGAAGCCGTACGAGGAGTCTGCCGCACTGAACACACCACGCTGATTGAGCAGAAGTTGAATCGGGCCCCATTCCGTCGCGAGCAGTAAATCCGGATCGCCATCGCTATCCACATCGGAGAACGTTGCAGCCGATACCATCCCCATCCTTGCCAACAAATGGCGATTGTATTCGTCCAATACGAACGCGCCGCCCTCGTTCTTCAAGAGGCGAGATGAGGCCGGCGCAGGATACGCTCCAGGGATTACTCTGCCTCCGACGAAGAGATCCAGGTCTCCGTCGGCATCGTAGTCGGCGAGCGCGAGTACGCCGGTGCTGCTCGTGTCCGGTGCGACAGCCGCAGAGACTGTTGGTTGCATACTCCGGGAGCCGATCTCCGGCCCGATCTCGAAACCAATGACAGAAGGCAGCGAAAACGCCGCCCGAGGATTCAGCGCCTCGTAGTTCGACTGCCCAACCAACAATGTCGATCCGCCATCGGCCGATGGTACCGGCAGAACGGCGGTCATGTCGAATTCAGCGGGCGGCAACCGCAGCCGAACCTCGGAGAAACTCCCGCCATCGTTTCTGTAGATCGAGAGAGTGCCACCAACTCCAGATGTTACGAGAAGATCTTCGTCACCGTCGTCGTCCAGATCGTACCAGCTGACGCCCGGGCCGAGTCTACTCAGGGCGTTCAGCAAGAGCGGTTGACGTTGATAGTCGTCGTAATCTGTTTCGGCGTGGATGTGTTCGAGCAGACCGGACTCATCCACGAAGATCGGTTGCTCGCCTTCGGCCTCGGTAGATGTTGGACCTTCGGTGCGGGCGCCGGCACCCGATTCGCGTATCTCATACAGTCTGTTTGCGGGAGCTTCCCGGATCACCGTTTGCCGACCACTACGCCAGTCCACAGTAATCGAAACCTGCTCGGCGTCGCCTGTACCAAATGTCAGCATCGGATCCGAACTCGATAGGTACACGCCGCCCGCGGCCACCTCTTCTTGCTGCGACGGGACCGCCCCTCCGTCGACACGTACCGTTGCTCCGATGCCCATGACATTGGGAGCCTCACCAACGAGTCTCACCGCCACCCTGCCAGCTGAGGCATTATTACGAAACACTCCGGCCGGTAATCCCAAACGGTTTATCACAACGTCCTGGTCGCCGTCTCCGTCGAGATCTCCGGTCGCCAGGCCGTGCGACACGTCTTGCTCATTCGCAAATCCCCATTCCTCAGCAACCTCGTCGAAGGTGAGATCGCCATTGTTGCGGAAGAGCACGTTCTCGAGGTGCAATTGCGGGTACAAAAACCTCTCCCGACGCCACGGAACTCTCGAATTGGAGCTCCTGATGCGCTCGTCGGTGTCGTAATCCATCACATCCCACACATGCCCTGTCGACAGCAAGATGTCTTCGTACCCGTCGAGGTCTACGTCTAGGAACAGCGACGCCCAGGACCAGTCCGAAGCCTCGACACCGGCCAGATACGAAATCTGCGCGTAGGTATTGTCTCCACGGTTCACGAACAAGGTGTTCCGCATCATCTGCGGCGTATCGTCTATGCGCCCCACGAGCTTCGGCAGCGGCGTGTGGGTCGGCTTCTGTGTTTGCCGACGGCGGCCATCGCTACTCAGCATGTCCGCTTCGAAGAAATCCAAGTCTCCGTCGCGGTCGATATCCGAAAAGTCGAGAGCCATCGCCGAGTTGCTCGTAGTACGGAGTGCAAGCGAGGGAGCTACCTGGAAGATTCCCGTGCCGTCGTTGATCCAGAAAAAATCGGGGTCTTCGAAATCGGCGCAAATGTAGAGGTCGGGGTCCAGATCGCCATCGACATCAACGAACTTTGCGGACAGCACGAAATAGTCGGGTGCTTCGGCGATTGGTGCGCCGTTCGCGTCGAGGAACCTGCCCGAGGTGAAGGAGACCGATTCGAAATTGCCAAGCCCATCGTTCAGGTAGAACCAATCCTCGTCGGCGCGTTGCCTGCGTACCAACAGGCCGAGTTCTTCTCGAACGTCGAGGCGATAGTGATCACGAAAGGCCGGGCTGATCTCGAAGCTGTCTCCGACCTCTCGCACGACTCTGTCGAATGCGCGCACGCGCGGCTCGTAAACATCGTCTATGCTGAGAGTTTTATAGTTGCCGACATACAGATCGAGATCGCCGTCACCGTCGACGTCGGCCAGAGTCATCGTCATGCTGCCGCGATCGGATGCCAGCCCAACTTCCGCAGACCGCTCGGAGAACGATCCGGTCCCATCGTTCTCGAAAAGTGCATTTGGACCACCGAGTGCGCTGACCAACAGGTCCAGGTCGCTGTCTCCGTCAACGTCGGCGAAGGCAGTGCCGGTTGAGTACCGATCGGGTGCAGAGACTCCGGATGCTTCAGCGACTTCTTCGAAGCGCCAATCGCCCAAATTGCGATAGAGTGCATTGGGACCGTCGATGCGCGCGAGGTAAACGTCGATCAACCCGTCTCCGTCCACGTCTCCCAGAGTGACACCCGAGCCCTGCGCCAGATGGCGGTTCTGCTCCATCTGTGATTCGGTTACCGAGTTGGCGAAGTCGATTCCAGTCTTGGACGCATCGAGCTGCGTGAATCCCGGCCCGCGGCGTCCAGCTCCAGCGAGCTCTCGCCACCGGTAGTTCCCCTCGTCGTTCCACTCTCCGGGGGCTGACGGACTGCAGCCCAACGCAGCGGACAAACAAAGCGCTGCGCTGCCCAGCACGACCGTCCTACGGGGAAGAGGGGTAACGCGGTTCATCTCAGACGATCGCTCACAGCCGTTGATCACTAATGCTACCACCCGAGTTGTCCGGCTTCGACTTCTCTATCTTCGGCAATTCCGGTATGAAGTCTTCGCCTGGATTTACGAAACGGTTGAGTTCGGTGCGGTACTGCTTCTCATATAGTTCCCGGTAACGTCCACCGTTGGCCAATAACTGTTCGTGAGTTCCCTTCTCCACGATCTCGCCCGACTCCAGCACCAAGATCTGATTGGCGGTTTGAATCGTCGATAGGCGGTGCGCTATCACGAATGTCGTTCGTCCCTGTCTGAGAGTGGCGAGCCCATCCTGAATCTCGGCCTCGCTCTCGCTGTCCAGACTCGAGGTCGCCTCGTCGAGAATGAGAATCCTCGGGTTCGCCAAGATCGCCCGCGCAATTGCCACACGTTGCCTTTGGCCACCAGACAGCTTGACGCCTCGTTCACCGACGATCGTCTCATACCCGCTTTCAAACCTGTCGATGAACTCGTCGCAGTGTGCGATCTTCGCTACCGCTTTCACTTCGTCCATCGTAGCGCGTGGCGCACCAAATTTGATGTTCTCTGCGATGGTCCCATCGAAGAGGAAGTTCTCCTGCAACACGACACCGACGTGCGAGCGGTAATCCCTCAGGCGCATATCAGAAAGGTCGACGCCATCAACCAACAGTTTGCCTGACTTAGGACGGTTGAATGCCGCGACCAAGCTGATCAGCGTGCTCTTCCCCGACCCACTCGACCCTACGAGTGCCGTAGTGGTACCCACCGGCGCCTCGAACGTCACGTTCTTCAGCACCTCCACGTCCTTCTCGTACTCGAAGCTCACGTCTTCGAATGCGAAGTGGCCGGTTAGGTCTGTTGCACGGAGACGCCTCGCATCTTCTTCATCTTCTGTGGCCATTGCACGGATTTCGCGTATTCGGTCTAATCCCGCAAAGGCCTCACTTATCTGCGTTCCAATGGATGCAATCTGGATGAGTGGCGTTGCAACGAGTCCGGTGAAGAAGATGTACATGACAAAATCGCCGAGCGTCATCGAGCCTGATATGATCGAGCGACCGCCCACGACAATCATGATCACGCCTATTCCACCAACCACGAGCGTGGAGAAAGAGGAGATCGCGGAAACACCGGTCACTGCCTTTGCAACGTTGCGGAACAGTTTGTGGACGCCTTTGGCGAAAACGTACTCCTCGCGTCGCTCGGCGGTGTACGCCTTGACGATTCGGATTCCCCCGAACGTCTCACCCAGCCGACCAGTGACGTCGGTGTTGAGCCTGCCGCGTTCGCGGAACAAGGGACGCAGGCGCGTGAATGCCAGTGCCATTGCGCCGGCAAACAGGAGCAGGATGAAGATCGTGAATGATGTGAGGCGCCAGTTGATGTAGAACAGCACGAACAGGCCAATCGTGGCAGTCACCAATCCGCCACTCAGCTGCACCAATCCTGTTCCGACGAGATTGCGTATTCCCTCCGCGTCCGTCATCACGCGCGAAATGAGAATGCCGGCTTTCGTGGAGTCGTAATAGTTGATGGGGAGCCGCGCGACATGCTCCTGCACCGTCTTCCGCATCTCGGTGATAGCACGCTGGGCTGCGACTCCCAGCACCTGTGAGAGAGCAAATGATGTGGCCGCTTGCACGACGGTCGCAGCGCCGACGGCAAACGCAAGGCCCTTCAGAAGTTCGACACGGTTATTTCCTATCACATCATCAATCAGGAACTTGGAACTCGCAGGCAGAACGAGGCCAGCCAACCGATTTCCAACCATGAGGAAGAACCCGAGCGCGAGCCGTTTGCGGTACGACCACATGAGGGCGCGCGCCTCGCTCCACGCTCCCCTAAAGTTGACCTTCCTGTTTTTGTCCTCTTCAGACGGGCCCCTATACCCACCGCCATGTCCGATTTTCGCCATGGACTGAAGGTAGTTGGTGATGGGTCGGAGGGGCAGAGCGTGGTACGCATCGTGCCTTTTCAGAATGATAGATAATGTCAGAAAGAACTCAGCTTCGAGAGTCAAAGACGTTTTGGAATGTGCGGTACAAACAAATTGTGACGCGCGTCACAAAAGCATCGATGACTCGCAATTGGAGGGTGTAATGCGCCAACAGGCACCGCAAAAGACAGCGTCTTGGGCGATCCTGGTATGCACGCTTGTTGCGTTCGGGTGTGGTGACGCTACCACAGGTCCAGATCCGGATCCAGATCCGAACGCGCAACTCGGCGAAGTACTGTTGGAGTCGAGCATTGACATGGTCATGGCAGTTGGGCGCTCTATGCAGCTCACGGCAACAGTGACCAACGCCGACGGCACGGTGGTATCAGGAGCCAACCTCGACTGGCGCTCCTCGAACGACCAAATCGCAATAGTTTCGGGTGGTGGCTTGGTTACAGCTCTCGGCGCTGGCCATGTAACCATCACTGCGACTCACAATGGTCTGGATGGCAGCATTCCACTCCAGGTCATCGACGCAGACCTGGAGGCTATTGCGGCGTTGCGCAATGACCCTCTGATGCATCTGCTGGTCGCCCAATTGGACGGAGACTTGGCACAGCAACTCACAGCCGCATTCAACGACTTGGATGGCGCTCTCACCGCTGGGAACTGCATGGCAATGCGTGACGCGCTGCAAGACGCTCTTGCTGGAACGAGCGGTTCGTCAAATCCAAGTGACGTAATAACACTCGCTGTTTTAGGTCTCGTGCTCGAGCGGGCTCAGGACCTTCTCAACTTGAATTGACTATGCCCGCTATCGGAGAAACCACGATGAACTCGAATATGATATCGCGATTGCAACTATCTGCCGTTGTCTGCTGTGGGGTTTTGGCTGCTGCGGCATTCGTCCCCGAGCATACGGCTGCACAGGAAACCGAACCTGTGGTCTACCATGCGTGCTACATGCCTGAGGTTGGCGTGGTCTACCGCATCAAGGCAGAAGGTCTGCCGGAGGCGTGTCTAGCTGAGGACCACGTGGAGTTCAGCTGGACCGAGGGTGGTACGCAGGGAGAAGTAGGACCTGTGGGTCCGGAAGGACCCCAGGGGCCAGTTGGGCCGCAAGGCGAGCAAGGTCCGGCAGGTGATCAAGGTGAGACTGGAGAAGCAGGGCCTCAGGGGCCAATTGGTGACACCGGGCCCGCGGGGCCGGCAGGTGAGCAAGGTCTTGCCGGAGAGGCTGGCCTGGTGGGGCCGCAAGGGCCGGCGGGCGCTGATGGTGCTGCCGGCGCAGCGGGACCTCAGGGACCACAAGGTGAGACGGGACCAGCAGGGCTGCAAGGTCCGCAAGGGGAACAGGGGCTTCACGGAGAGACGGGACCGGTCGGGCCACAGGGGCCGGCAGGTGAGACAGGACCAATCGGCCCGCAGGGGGAACAAGGGCTGGCGGGGGAGACCGGGCCTGTTGGCCCGCAAGGGCTGGAGGGTGAGACGGGAGCGGTGGGACCGCAGGGTTTGCAAGGGGAACAGGGATTTCCTGGGGAAACCGGGCCTGCTGGCCCGCAAGGGATTCAGGGAGAGACGGGTCCGGTCGGGCCTCAGGGGTTGGCAGGTGAAGCGGGGGCTATGGGACCCCAGGGCCCAGTCGGTGAGACAGGTCCTTCGGGCCCACAAGGGCTACAGGGGATACAAGGCGAGACCGGTCCATCAGGACCCCAGGGCGATGTAGGACCAGCCGGCCCACAAGGGCTGCAGGGGGAAACTGGACCTCAAGGTCCTCAGGGGCTGCAAGGAGAGACTGGTCCTCAGGGCCCGCAGGGGCTTCAAGGCGAAACAGGTCCTCAAGGTCCGCAGGGCATCCAGGGTGAGACCGGTCCTCAGGGTGCGCAGGGCATCCAGGGTGAAACCGGTCCGGCAGGGCCTCAGGGAATTCAAGGCGATACGGGGCCTGAAGGACCGCAGGGACCACAAGGTGAGCAGGGTATTCAGGGCGAACAGGGGATACAGGGGCTGGCGGGTGCTGATGGAGTGTCGGGCTTGGAAACGGTCGTGAGCATGGTCCTCGTCGATAGTGGTATCGATGATGCCACCCTATCGTGTCCGACTGGGAAGGAGCCAGTTGGCGGTGGCTATTCCTTCGCTCCAGATCCCGAGCTCGTTGTGACAGGGTCATACCCTACAGCAAATGGCTGGTCAATAGAAACCAGCAAGTCGAGCACGGGCCAAGCGTCTGTTCGTGCGTACGTCATTTGTGCCACAGCCAGCCAATAAGGACGTGAGATTCGCCTTTGAGGTGGGGTGAACCAGTCAACGAAAGTGTCACCCAGGGCTGATTACAGCTCTGGGTGACACGTCACAACAACCCGTCATCCACTTCTCAACAACTTCGCCTCTACCTAAACCAGGTCGTTTTCGATCTGCAGCTGCGTAGGAGTTTCAGGCTTTCCAACACCCTGTGTCGCCTATTCAGCGGGTCTCACGAGAGGCACGTCACTAGCCTTCCCGGTCTTTCTACCGCCCTCGTGTCGCGACCGCGTGACTCGCATACCTGTTATCCCTAGCCATGCCAAGCCGGCCGCAAATGACAGATACTTCAGAATCGCCTTCACCGCACCAATCCTAAATGCCGATCGTGCCTCAGCTGTGGCTTCATCAGGAATCGTTGCTCCGACTTGAACCACGTCCAACGCGAACAACACGATCAGTGCGGCAATCAATACAGCCATCACGAGATTCAGAATCGACAATGACCGAAGAACCAGGCGGTGCTCCAGAACCACAGCGGACCCTAGCGCGAAGAGGATGCCGAACAGAGGAGTGAGCAAGAAACCTGCGAGTATGCCCACACTACCGTAACGCCAGCCCACATCGCCTATGCGGATCGGTATGACGTTCGCCACGAAATCGGCCGCAGGCGTGGCAACAAGCAAAAATGCAATGAAGTAGGTAGGCCAGGCGAACGCTCTCATTATCTCTTGGGAATGCTTTGGCATTTGATAACCAGAATTAGGGTCAGAACATGAGTCAACTTTGTTGCCCAAATACGACGAGCGGGCTGAGTTCAGAAGATCTCAGCCCGCTCGCGGCAAGTCAATCTAGAACCTCGAAAAACAGCTAACCGACGGACTGCCTCATGACGACTGTCAGGCCCATTACCGCAACCAATCCAGTTCCCATCAAAATGATCGTGGCAGGTTCAGGAACAACATTCACATGTTGGGTGATGTACTCCTGGCGATGCCCTGATACATCAGTCACTACGTACCAGTCGTTGAAGTTGTCGGGATTAAAACCGGTCAGATCCGGCGTCGCGGCTGGAGTTGCCCAGAGACCCCAGATAGAGTGGTGTAGAGACCTCCCAACGGTAGACCGTTGTCCAACCAAGACACTTGAGAACTGCGATGCAAGAAACGCCGACCGCTGGTATTGCAGCTGGAGACCACCGTCGTCCCCTATGAATCGTTCCGAGTCCCACGAACTGCCGTATCGCGCGTTCTGTCGGAGAACCGCGCCACCATCGCCAATTCGAGTAAATACGGCTTCCCAAGGGTCATTAGCATAAACGTGATGGTAATAATCCACGCAAAATGCCTCAAATTGGTTCTGGCCGGGGATGCTGGCCAGCGTATATGGTCCGTAGTACGTTCCCCAGTTCGAATGCAGGAATTGGACGTTTGCCTGCCCCACCATCGGAGCCGCTACCATCACCAATACTGCCGCCGCAATCACACCTCTAAGCCACTTCATGAGAGCCTCTTTCGCTCATTCCAGATTGAAGGGTACAATTTCTCTGCGGTCCCTACAAGCAGCTTGCGTGCCAGTTTGGTGATTGCTGTCACATTATTCTGGAGTTACAGGCTCCTATACTAAATCGTTACACGACAACGTGTTACAGCACCGCAGCTGCACATATTGCGTGAAATTCCTGCCGGACCAGTGACCCGCAATCCTCACCGTTGCCCGCCTGTGACACCAAGCCACAGCAGTAGTTGCAGCCAGGTCACAGGGTCAAGCACATCGATAATACGCCAAATTCGTATGGTTTTTCACCCAAACATTTACCGAAATGCGACAACTGCGCCGCTAGGCGATTTGCGGCTTCGGTCGGAATAGTTTCTCTTAATTCAGGCTCAGCAAGGTCCGAATAGATGCAAAACGCACCCTCCCTCCCGATCATCTTCCACGAAGACTACGAGTTCGACATCGGCGCGCACGTCTTCCCTACGCAGAAATTCCGGCTGGTTTGCGAGCGGCTGCTTCAGGAGAACACGATCGCCCAGGCGGACATAGTTCGACCGAAGCCGGCCTATGACGCCCAGGTGGAGCTGGCGCACACCTCTGAGTTCGTCGCCAAGATCAACGCAGATGAACTCTCCTATCAAGAACAGATGATACTAGAGGTGCCGTTCTCCCCTGGCCTCAGGAACGGCATGTGGCTCTGTGCCGGTGGGTCGATTCTAGCGGGTCGGATGGCGCTCGAACACGGAATTGCCTCACACCTCTGCGGTGGATTCCACCATGCATTCGCCGATCACGGCGAAGGGTTCTGCCTCGTAAATGACGTGGCGATTGCGATCAGGGTGCTGCTGCAGGACAACCTCGTTGAACGGGCGTTGGTGGTCGACTGCGACGTCCATCATGGCAACGGCACCGCCGCCATTTTCGCGAACGACCCGAATGTGTTCACCTTCTCGATGCACCAGCAACACAACTATCCACCCTTCAAACCGCCCAGCGACCTGGACCTCGGACTCGAGAACGGAACCGAAGACGACGAGTACCTCTCGCTCCTCGACCAGCACCTTCCGGGGATCATCGAATCCCACCAGCCGCAACTAGTGTTCTACCTGGCTGGTGCAGATCCATACAGAGAAGATCAACTCGGCGGCCTCCACTTGACCGTTGGAGGGCTGCGCGAACGTGACGAGAAGGTCATCAACTATCTGCGGGACGCAGACGTTCCCACTGCAACTACCACAGCGGGCGGGTACGCTCTCTCGAAGCACGATACAGTCGAAATTCACTGCAACACGATTCGTGTCGCGAGAGATCGGATGCTACGAGATCAACTATCGGATTGACTAGATAGGCGTCACCATTGGCAAACCTCTAAACGGCTTGTCTTGTGGGACATACGCTTCGCTGCGGCGAGCCAACAATCGCTCGGTGTAATCGATTCGCTCTTCCACAGCCTCGATCCGTTCGGCATTGCGATCTTCCAGCTCATTGAGGAACTGGAAGTGTCGGTCTTCAAACTCGGCGAGGCGCCTCTCCAGGAGGCCCTCGAAGTCGCCCGCCTCGACCTCTGCCTTGCGGAGCACTCTGCGTTTGTAGGCCTTGAGTGTGATAGGCACCGCGCTGCCACTGACAATGAGGCCACATATCAATACCGGAACGGCTTCGTAAGCGCCTGCAGACGCAATGAGGACACCGCCCAAAAGGAGCCTGCTGAGAACTTGCCACGCCATACTGTTCCCTCATCTAGCTTTGCCCCTCTTACGGAGATATTTCCGGGTTTGTTTCCGCATGAGCCACGATTCTCGAGGCCTCTCCCCGCAACACCTGCTCGCGCACCTAGACCGGTCTCCTCCCCATACGTACCTTGCCTTCTCGGCGAAGTGCTCTAGCACCGCGACGTAGACTCGGCGGAGGCTGTCATGCGTGAACGATCTCTGACAAGAGAAGTTCTACTCGAAGAACTGGCAGCCATGCACAAAAAAGTCAGCGAGCTCGAGCAGGACGGGAAGACACCCACTATCGCCGAGGAAGCCCTCCTTCGATTCCAGAAGGCCGTCGAGACGATGCAGATCGGCGTGACCATCACCGATGTCGACGGAACCATCCTCTACACCAATCCAGCCGATGCGAGAATGCACGGCTACGCCGTCGACGAACTCATTGGACAGAACGCGGGCCTGTTCTCGACGTCGAAGGCGCCGCGCCAGTCTGTTCCACCCGAAGAGCTGGCACTGATGACGAGCTGGAGGCGCGAGACGATCAACGCCCGGAAGGACGGCTCTGTCTTCCCGGTTCATCTGATGTCTGATGTCGTGAGGAACCTGACAGGCGAAGTACTGGGTATCGTCTCAACCTGCGAAGACATAAGCGAACGGAAAGAAGCGGAGGCGGCACTACGTGAAAGTGAGGAGCGGTACTCTCTAGCCGCGGCAGGGGCAAACGACGGCTTGTGGGATTGGGATCTCAAGACAAATCGCATGTACTTCTCCACCCGTTGGAAGGCTATGCTGGGCTACGGCGAGGGTGACATCGGAGAAGATCCGGAAGAGTGGTTGAAGCGGATTCACCCTGAAGATCGCGATCGCGTGCAGGCTGAACTCAGCAGCCACCTGCGAGCAAAATCCCCACACCTAGAGATCGAACATCGTGTCGAGCACAGTGACGGAACGACACGCTGGGTCCTCTGTAGAGGGCTTGCCGTGCGGGACGATGCCGACGAGCCCTATAGAATTGCCGGTTCGTTGTCCGATATCTCGGCCCGCAAACGAGTCGAGGAGCAGCTGCTCCGCGAAGCGGTTCGCGATCACCTCACCGGCCTACCCAATCGCGGTGTCATCATTAGGGCAATCACCCGGTCGCTGGGCCGCGCGGCGCGGCGCGAACGGTACGTTTTCGCGATCCTGCACATGAACATCGATCGACTCAGAGTCGTGAACGAAAGCCTCGGCCGTCATGCTGGCGACAGATTGCTTGGCGATATCGCTACGAGACTCAAGGTATGCGTACGGCCTTCGGACCTCCTGGTGAGACTTGGCGGAGACGAATTCGGGCTGCTCGTCGATGATATCGAGAGCGCGACCGATGCAACTCGAATTGCCTCCCGAATAACCGAGCAAATGGCCTCTCCCTTCAACCTGGCAGATAGAGAGGTGTTTGCCAGCGCGAGTATCGGGATCGTGGTAGGCAGCGACAAATACAAACATGCCGAGGACCTGCTGCGTGACGCCAATACGGCTATGACGCGTGCCAAGGCAAGAGGAAGTGCGCGTCCCGAGGTCTTTGATGAAGCCACTCACAAGATGGCATTCGAAGCACTGCAGCTCGAGACCGGGTTGCGGTGGGCTCTGGAACGCGACGAGTTGGTGCTTCAATACCAGCCGATCATATCGCTCGACTCCGGAGAGATTACCGGACTAGAGTCTCTGGTGCGCTGGAAACACCCGGAGCTCGGACTAATCCCTCCAGACGACTTCATCCCGCTCGCGGAAGAAACAGGCCTCATAGTGCAGATTGGTTGGCAAGTTCTGACCAAGTCGTGCAAGCAGATGCAGGAGTGGCGCGCTCAAATGCCGCCGAGTGGCCCGATCGATCTGAGCGTGAATCTCTCGTCGAAGCAGTTCCTGCAACCCGATATCGTTGATCAGATCCAGGAAGCACTCGAAGAGGCCGAACTGGATCCTAGGTGCTTGCGACTGGAAATGACCGAGAGCGCGTTGATGGAAAATGCTGAGGTGGTTTTTCCGCTCCTCACGAAACTGCAATCATTGAATGTGCGGTTGCACATGGACGATTTTGGCACAGGTTACTCGTCACTCAGCTACCTTCACAAACTCCCCATCGATACACTCAAGATCGACAGGAGCTTCGTGATGGACCTCGGTCTTCGCGAAGAGGCGTTGGAGATCGTGAAAACAATTGTGACGCTTGCGCACAACCTGAAGATGCAGGTGGTAGCCGAAGGAGTGGAAACAAAAGAGCAGCTAACGATGCTGCGTGGGCTCGGATGCGAGTACGCGCAAGGTTTCTATTTTTCCAAACCCGTCGACGGTTCGAAGGTCGCTGAGCTTTTGAGAAGCGACACCAAGTTCCTCTGACCGAGGCTTGATATGAACACCACCAGGCCATTAGATGGCAATCAGACAGTGCGCGTAGGGATCCTCGGTGCCGGCGCATGGGCCCGTGCAGCACACCTTCCTGGTTTCAAGAGAGATTCACGTTGCGAGGTGGTCGGAATTGCCGACCCGAAACTCGATCTGGCACAGGCCGCAGGTACAGAGTTCGAAATTCCGATGATCACGGCCGACCATCTCGAAGTCATCAACAGAGACGATATCGATTTGATAGACGTGTGTACGCCAAGTCACACACACTTCGAGCTGGCATGGGCCGCACTCGAAGCGGACAAACACGTGCTGTGTGAGAAGCCAGTAGCCTACGACTTCCGCGACACGGTTCGCGCAAGTGAGCTGGCACGGTCGAAGAAATTGAAGACAAAATTGGGATTCACCTTTCGATACAGCCCCGCAATGCAGCACATGAAAGAGCTCATTGACAGTGGCTTCGTTGGCACTCCGTTCATTTTCAACGGATACGAACAGAACTCGCAGTGGCTCAACCCGACGACCCCCCTCCGACAGGTAGACATCAACGCCGATCAGTCGAAAATCCAAGTCTCGTCACTCGAAGGATACGGCGCGCCGATTATTGACCTTGCTCACTGGTTCGTCGGATCGGGGTTCGCTGAAGTTGTAGGTACGATGCGCAACTTCATTCCCAATCGCGTCGTGCGGGAGACGGGACAGATGATGAGGATGAACATCGATGATGGCGACATCTTCATTGGTGAGTACCAGAACGGCGCTATCGCATCGATTCAATCGAGCTTTGTGACCGTAGGCAACTACCCCGGTCTAGAGGCCCGCGTCTACGGAAGCGAAGGAGCGCTCATATGCCGGCTTGTCGAGGAATTTGGAGTCTGCGAGACTCTCGAGGCAGCGAAACCCGACAGCGTCGAGTTCAAAGTAGTGAAGGTACCAAAGCACCTCTATCCGCCAGGCGGCACTGACCGTGAGAATTGGCGCACCCTCTTCTATGCCAACCTGATATCCAATTTTGTGACGGAAATCTTGGCCGACGACAACAAGAACGAGGGAGATTTTCTCGACGGCGCCCGCGTTCAGGAAGTGATCAACGCAGTCGAAATGTCATTCAGAGAACGGCGTTGGGTAAGCCTACCGCTGGTGGGCGAAAAACCATTGGTCGACGAAGAACCGAACTGAGAATCGAGTCAACCACCGGATGGATTCCAACCGACGAGCCAATGAAGTCCTAGATAGCTTCTTCGAACATTACTATTCCCGACTACCTGTGAACGCGACGTTCACGGGTGTGCACAAATACGACAACCGACTCCCCGACTGGTCTCCCGAAGGCCTCGACCATCGCGTCGACGAAATGAAAGCGCTCAGAAAAGAGCTATCCCCGCATCTGCAACAGCTGGAAGATTTCGGTCGAGTCGAGAGGCTCGACGAAGCGGTCGCGATCGACTATGCGCTTGCAGATGCATTCCTGGAAATCCAACTCGCTGAGTTGTCCGGAGTTCATTTCCTGCGCGGAAACCCAGCACTGTACACAGGTGAAGCAGTCTTCGCCATTCTCTCACTCATGTTGCGTGACTTCTCACCCGCCACTGAGAGGCTGAACGCTATCGAACACCGCCTTTCGGCAATTCCAGGGTTCTTAGCGGACGCCAAGCGGACATTGGGCGACGAGCCGACACCCTCATCCTGGACATCGCGGGCATTAGATGAGTGCGTCGGCGCTATGCACCTTTATCGAGATGGGCTGAAGACTTGGTGCAAGCAGAACCAAATTGACACAAAGGGCAACGGTGCTCTCGCGGCCGCATCTCAACTCGCTATGACCGCAACAGAGGATTTCAAGATCTGGCTCGAGACCAGACCTGAAGCACCAGATCACGCATCTGGTGGCGGACCTGAGTTCTTTGACCTCGTTCTGAAACGTGGTCACTGGGAAAGCAGGTCACGGTCAGATCTTCTGGAGGAGGTGAGAGCGCGTTTCGAAGAAGCGAAGAACCAACTCGATAGGATGACTGCAGAAGTTGATCCGAACGGGTGGGATTCCGTTTCAGCACGTTTATGCGAGTTGCATCCCGAACCGTCATCTTATCTCGAAGCCTTCGAAACCTGCTGGAGTGAATGCAGAGAGCTGGCGATGGAGCGGGCCGTGGTGACGTGGCCAGATTTTCCGCTTCGCTACGTCCAGATACCCGAATGGGCTCGAGAAGCGGCGCCTCACCTCTACTTCCTCAATTACAGATCGCCGGCACCGTTCGATGAATTCGACGTACACGAATACCTGGCGCCCGCAATCGACGAGGCCACTAGCGACGAGTCACGCGAAGAGTTCGTGCGAGGGGTGAACGACAGCGTGATCAAACTCAATCACGTCGTTCATCACGGGGCAATCGGCCACCACGTGCAGAACTATTACGCGAAACGAGCCGATTCGAGAATCGGCCGCATCGCAGCAGTCGACTGTGCGAGCCGAATCGGAATGTTCTGCGGAGGATCGTTGGCAGAAGGATGGGCCTGCTATGCGACAGATCTGATGGGCGAGGTCGGTTTCCAAACAGATCTGGAACACGTGGCGGAGCAACATTCCAGACTGCGTCAGCTAGCACGCGCGATCGTCGACATCGAGCTTCACCAGCATACTTGGACCGAAGCCGATGCAAGGCAGTTCTATGAAGAGCGCGTAGGAATGAGCGCCGGTGCTGCGGCAAGAGAAGTGACGCGCAACTCGATGTTCCCGGGGGCATCCATCATGTACTGGCTCGGGACTCAGGGCATCCACGACCTGCGTGGAAAGCTCCAGGAGATCGAAGGACCTGAGTTTTCGCTACGCCGTTTTCACGACAAGTTCTTGAGCTACGGTTCGATTCCGGTTTTGCTCATCGCCCGCCTGATGGCGGGGAGTCTTCAACAATGAATACAATCTCGAAAATTGCTGCACCTTTAGTCCTGGTATGCTGTGTCGCATCTGCCTGTGCATCGGACAGCGGAGCCATAGCGCCGTCCAACGAGCTCCTCATCATCGGTTACGACCGAGAGCCCGATCAGCTCAACAGGTTCGGCACACATATCCTCGAAGACATCCACTCGTGCGTAATCGAAGGTCTCACGACCACCGACGAGGATATGAACATCATTCCGCTGCTCGCGACGGAGATTCCAACTCTCGAGAACGGCGGTGTAACGCTGACCGCCGACGGTGGCATGGATGTAGTATGGAAGCTGCGCCCGAACGTGAAGTGGCACGACGGCGTGCCTTTCACCTCTGCCGACGTGAAGTTCACGGTCGAGGCCTTGAACGACCCTGCGTACAATCCAGAGAGCACAGACGGGTTCGACCGAATCGAATCGGTTGACACTCCCGATTCGCTCACAGCGATAATTCACTATAGGGAGATCTACGCTCCGTACGCTCACCAGTTCTTCCGGGGGACCTTTCCGAAGCACGTTCTCGAGGGGCGCGACATCGACCGTGCGTTCGACTACAATCGCAATCCACTCGGAACAGGACCGTATCGTGTGGCAGAGTGGAGAACTGGTGAGTACATCCTGTTGGAGCGCGTGCCCGACTACTGGCAGGGAGACGAGTACCCGAAGATTGACCGGCTGATGTTCAAATTCGTGACCAATACCAACACGCGGATCAACCAGCTCAAGGCAGGAGAGGTTCATGTTGTGGCCCTGGTTCCATGGGACAAAGGCCGCGAGGTGCAAGAAGTTGAAGGCGTGACGCTCAATCGGATGATAGGGAATAGCTACGAGCACATCACTCTGAACCAACGACAGTTTCTACCATTTAGGGACGTCAGACTCAGGCAAGCGCTCGTTTACGCCATAGACCGCGAGTTGTTGGTCAGCACGATACTGGACGGCCTAGCCCCAGTCACACACGGCCCAATCCAACCACCATCTTGGGCCTTCACAGACCAGATCCGCAAATACGACTACGATCCTGCACAGGCAGCGTCGCTGCTCGACTCGGCGAACTGGCGGGACAGGGACGGCGACGGGATCCGCGAACGCGAAGGCGTGCCGTTGTCGTTCACGCTGATGACTCAAGCGGGATACGCAATTCGGGAAAACGTGGCGCAGACGGTCCAGCGTCAACTCCGCGATGTTGGCGTTGACATAAGTATCAGATTGGTGGACGGCACGGCGATCAGTACGCTTTGGTTCGAGGGAGATTTCGAGGCGATGCTTCACTGGTGGCACGTGCCACCCGACCCGGAGATCACGCTGTTCTTCGCCAAGGATCGTATGCCCCCGCACGGACGGAACATCAACTATATCGAGCACGACGAACTGACTGAGCTGCTCTACGCTTCAGACCGCACGGTGGATTTCGATGAGCGTCGAGAACTACTCCATGCCGCACAACGCCTGATCGGCGAGTTGGTGCCGGAGATTCCGCTATACAACGTGACACGCTTGGATGCGGTTCCGTCCAACCTGCGAAACTTCAGGGGTAATCCGACAAACACGGGGATCTTCTGGAACGTTCACGAGTGGGAGATCCGCTAGCCGGTGTTGCGATTCATCGCCCGGCGATCGCTGCAAGCAGTCCCACTCCTGTTTCTGATTTCCGTTCTGGTATTCGTGCTGATACACGCGGCACCAGGCGGCCCCCTCGACATGTACCTGGCCAACCCGAATGTTCGACCGGAAGACATCGAGCGACTCCGCGTTGCTCTGGGTCTCGACCGACCGCTGGCGGAACAGTATTTCAGCTGGGTCAAAGGATTTCTGGCTGGAGAATGGGGCTACAGTTTCACGGACGGACGTCCAGTGTTGGAGAGGTTGCTGGAGAGGCTTCCGGCGACTCTCGAACTGATAGCTAGCGCCATAGCCGTTGCAGCTGTTGTGGCACTGCCGCTCGGGGTGTTCGGAGCGCTGCGCAAGGGCAGCTGGATGGATCACACTACCACGGTGGTGTCCTTCGCGGGCATCTCCCTCCCGGTATTCTGGGTCGGGCTGCTACTACAACTCATCTTTGCGGTGGGACTCGGTTGGTTGCCGTCGTCTGGTCGGACCTCGTTTGGTGACGGTGGCATGTTGGATCGCTTGAGCCACATCCTAATGCCCGCGGTCGTGCTCGCAGCAGTGCACGCCGCCGCATGGTCCAGGTTTCTGCGCTCGTCCATGGGCAATGCCGTGCGGCAACGTTTCGTGCTTGCGGCCCGAGCACGCGGGGTGCCCGAGCGTCGGGTTGTTTGGAAACACGCACTCCGCAACGCGCTGTTGCCATTCGTCACGGTGATCACGATGGACGCAGCAATAATGGTCACTGGCGCCGTCATAACCGAGAGCGTTTTTGCATGGCCAGGACTCGGCAGTTTGTTCACCGAAGCATTGGCCCGCCGTGACTACACGGTGCTCATGGCATTCCTGATGATGACCTCGGGTGCCGTGGTCTTCCTAAACCTCGCCGCCGACGTGCTGTACCACGCATTGGATCCACGCGTGAGGGTCAGATGAAGAGGCTCAACCTTCGGCGCTCTACACTGGTGGCAGGCGCGATACTGATTGGCATGGCGCTGATGGCGGCGGCGGCGCCCCTGATTTCGCCCTATCTCCCAGACGGAATCGATCTCGCCGGGCGACGGGCAGCACCATCTCTCGGCCACCTCTTCGGTACCGATGAGTTGGGCCGAGACATGTTCACGCGCACTCTCTACGGTGCGCGCATTTCTCTAGTGATCGGTCTGCTTGCGGCTGGGGTGACGGCTGCAATCGGTGTAACGATCGGAGCGGTGGCCGGTTACTTGGGGGGGTGGATCGACAACATCCTCATGCGGCTCACCGATACTATGCTCTCGGTGCCGCGGCTTCCACTCTTGATGATCGCCGCGGCGATATTGGAGCCATCAGTCCCGACGTTGATCCTCTTGATCGGCGTCGTTGGGTGGATGGAGACCGCTCGAGTGATCCGCGCCGAATTCCTGACGTTGAAGCAAAGGACATATGTAGAAGCTGCTCGAGCCACCGGCATGATACCGGCGAGGATAATGATCCGTCATTTGCTCCCCGCAGCGGCCCCGGCGGCCGTCGTTGCAGCAACGTTGGCCGTGGGGAGGGCAATACTCCTCGAGTCGGCAATGAGTTTCTTCGGCGTCGGAGTCCAACCTCCACAGCCGAGCCTGGGCAACATGCTCTATCAAGCCCAGACGTCGATGGCAACCGAGCCTTGGCTGGCATTCTTCCCCGGCATATTCATCTTCCTCACGGTGCTCACCGTCTTCATGGTGGGGTCGGAACTAGGCGCAAAAGAAGTCTGAGCTGCTACCGCTAGTTCAACCTGTACGCCACCACTCTGTTGCCCAAGAACGTCGGAATCACTAGCAGGTTTTGCTCGGGTAGATATTCGAAGTCGGCCGTATTCAAACCTTCGGACCTGATGTCGAGAATCTCTACCACATCTCCATCGGGGGATACGCTAAACACCTGGCCGTCCCATTTGGATACGAGGTAGTTCCCTTCGTTGTCCACCCTGATCCCGTCGATCACACCTGCGCCAAAGCAGGCAATTCTCCTGATCCTCTTGTACTCGATATCCACCGCCTTCAGCACCCCATCACCAGAATTCCCAATAAGCAGTTCGTTGTCGTGCAGGTGGAGCCCGTTCGCCCTCCCGATCTCTCTACCACCAAACCACTCGTCGACCTCCCCGTCCTTTAGCCGGTAAATGCGACTGAGGACATGTGATGACGGATACGTGTCGGTGATGTAGACGCTTCCCTCGGAGTCAATAGATACATCGTTGAGAAACTGAGATCCTGGAATGGTGTGCCGCCGCAGTATCTCGCCAGACGCGAGGTCGATTTCAGCGATCCCCGTCCTCTCGGCGACATAGAGAACGTCGTCGAAGATGTTCATTCCAGCCGGACCTTTGAGATCGGTCACCCACTTCTCCTCGAGCACCTCACCGTCGAGGTTGAGCTTGGAGATGTAACCCGTATTGTCCGGCGTGGAGAACGTATTTATGTCGTAGCTGGTTACGTACAATAGCTTGCGATCGGGGTCGTATAGCACTGATTCCGGCGTGAGAAAAATATCTGCAGTCTCCCATGCCTTCGTGACTCTGTCATGATCTCTGGCCGGTTGCGCCAGCTCAGGATCTGTGGCTCCCATCAAGCCCCAGCCACCAAAGTTCTCGGTGACCATCAGAAAAATCTCATTCAAGCCCTTTTCCAAGGGCAGAGTCACCGTGTCAAACAGTCCAATCACGCCAAGAAACGAAGGGTCGCGCGACCTGTATGCGCTGTTTGCCGAGAAGACCTTTCTTCCGTTCAGGAAGAGATCGACCTCATCCGAGTACCCAAACGAAAACTCGATATCCTGAGCTTCCGTAGACACCAGAGAGGTACGAGCGAACACGAGGTCAGGGCCTCCTTCGCTGCGCTCGGCAAAACGGCCGATGTCGACGAGCCCGGATGGTTCCGCCTCAGCCTTTTGCCACCCGGCATTTGCGATAGCCATGAAGCCGGGGTACGCATCACGATTCACTCTTTCGGCTTTGATCGCGCGTGAGACCTCCCAAAGACCGATTGTGCCAGGGACCGGCTCCTGCTCCGGGGGAGCTTCAAACTGCAGGCCGTCGTCGATCGTGTAACTGAAATTGGAAAAACACGCCGCCTCGCCGGTCGAGTCCAGAACCCCTATGGCGCCTCTGCTAACACCATGTTTGAGGTCGGTAATCGTCAGATCGGGTTCTTCTGCGCCATTCAAGAAGACGCGAGCCTGCGATCCAGATATCTCCAACTTGAGCTGCACCCATTCGCCTGCCGGGAAGTCCGCCAAAGCGGTGTACCCTTCCCCGCTGTACAGCTGCCAGCCGGTGACACGGTTTATCATGGGAGTGTATTGAATTGCATCGGAGTAAAACGGCGAGCGGTGTGGGCGGACGTACACCCACTCGAGATTGGTCTCATCCTGCATTCGAAAGACGATTCCGGGATATGAGCGGGTTCTATCAGGTGTCACCAATTCGACTTCGATGACGCCGTTCTCGAACTCCACGTCTCTCAAGAAAGCGGCTCCGGTCACACACTCCCTACCGAATCGGGTGACGACCTGCGCATTGGCCATATCCCAACTTTCGGGCCCGAACTCGACCAGAATGCGTTGGCCGACTATCGCGTTGGGCAACACCGTCACCGCAAGGAACACTGAGGCAAAACAGTATCGCACGATCGAGTTCTTACTTCTCATCATTACATCTCCACGACTGAACTGGGCCAATTCCAAGACTACTCAGATCGACCCTACGATAATCTAAGGGAAGAGGTTACAGCAATGTTAGGGGAAGATCTAGAGAAGGCGGGCGCCCGATGCCTGGAGGATCTGCAAGCAATCTCATCGGGCGCCCTAGGTACTGCATCTACAGGGCGATAGCCAGCCCGAACCGGAACGTCATCAGATTCGCTTCACTCCTGATCGGGTACACCGTGATGGAACCATCCCAGTTGTCCTCGATGTCGCCGCGCGTGAGGTACTCCACGTCATCGTTGAAGGTCCACTGCGCAGACATATCGAATGACACTCTACGCGACACGGCCATCAGGAATCCACCACCACCGGTCAGCGCAAACGTGATGTCGTCGAAGTTTGTGGTGTGGCCAAAGTCGGGACCGCCATCTAAGCCGTCCAGCGACGATACGGTGGCGAAGTATGAGAAACCCGCGGTCCCGTATACGTACGGCCTCACAGACCCTCGACCGAGAGTGATCTGGGGACCGACACCGAAGTCCACGATGAAGTTTTCAGTGTTGACGTCTACCCACACCCTGCCAATGGACGGACTGATCTGGGCCGGGTAACTCTCGTGGCCGTACACGACGATTGACGACCCTATACGCAAACCGATCTGGCTGCGCCGGTCGAAGTTCACGACGCCGTACATTCCGAACCCACCACCCCAGTCGACGAAATCCTGAAATTCGCCTGTAGGTCGCGCCAGAGAGCCACTGAACCCGAGGATTCCCTTAGGATACCGGACCAGATTCTGAGCGCTCGCTGCGAGTGGTAGAACCAACATCAAGGCCGCTAGTGCCCAACACCGTTTGTGTCCCATCTCTGTCTCCTGTGTGAGCCGCAGCACTCCTACAGGCAAACGGCGTGCCTTCTTATGTGGAGAGCGTAAAGTCTTGTGATTGCAGAGTTTACACGCTGTCGATTTTTCAGTGGGGCTAGAAATTTGTCCTCTGGAGAGGACGGGCGGTGGGGCGGGTCCGAAGGGAACGCCGACGAGCAACGAGCAGCGAACAGCGCGCTTGCGCGGCGTACACACTCTGAACGCTGCACGCTGGTCGCTGAACGTACTAGTCCTATCCCCTCCCTCCCCTGCCCCCTCTGCCTCGCGGTGCGGGGCGGCGGGGGGCGGTTAATACATATTCCCCAACGCCCTCGCCGCCTGGCGACGGACATACGGATCGGGGTCGTCGCTCAGCAATTGGGTTAATCTCTTCGCCGCTCGCTGGTCCTCGATTTCACCGAGCGCCCAAGTAGCCGCAGCCCTCACCGCAGCCACCCGATCGTCCGAAGCGTCGATGAGTGCGGCAACGGCATCTTCGTTGTCCACGTATCCCAGCGCGACGGCAGCAGCCTGCCGAGTGCGTTCGTCTCGGTCTTCTAGTCGATGCAACAGAGTCTCCACCGCACTCGGGTGTTCCACTCGCCCGAAGAGCCTGGCGGCCATACGGCGCACGCATGTGTCCTCATCGGAGAGAGCATTGGCCAAGGCAGCAACCACACCTACATCTTCGAGATCCTGCGCGGCCAATTCGAGGAGTGAGCTTTGACCGATGATCGCGTCCGGTGCCATGCCACCAGATCCCCAGTTGCCGTATCGCCTGACGATCGACTGCACCGCCAGCTCGCACATAACCGGATTTGCGCCCCGGGCGTTGGCCAGTAGCCGCACGGCGCGGCTCGAATCAGAGGTCGAAGCGCTCTGCGCCGAGAGGAAGTCACTTCCGGCACCTGTCGACAGTGCCACCAGCGCCAATGTCGCCGCGCCAACTCTCAATATCCAATGCTTGTTCATCGTCAGTTCCGCCTTCCAAGCGCTCTTGCGGCAGCCCGCCGAACCTGAACGTCTTCATCCTCCATGGCTCTCAACAACGCTTCGTACGCGCTTGCGCCTCGGATCTCTGCAAGAGCGTGCACAACAGCTCGGCGAATGACGGCACTGTCGTCGTTCATGAGCCTTATCAGCCCCGGTACAGCCGCCGGGTCTTCGATTTCGCCAACGGCGCGTGCGGCAGCACGCCGGACGGTTGCGTCGCCGTCAGACAACGCGTTCAGCAGCGCCTGAGGCGCCGAACGAAGTTCGAGTTCGCCTATCGCCCAAGCAGCCTTGCGACGAACCCGCACGTTGTTATCACGGAGCGCCTTGGCCAGACCATCGGCAGCGTCGCGATGTTCGATCTCGCCGAGGGCCCAGACAACGGTTTCCCGCACCTCTATACTGTTGTCATCCAACAACTCCACGAGAGGTTCAACCGCGGTGTATGACTCGATCTCGCCAAGCGCCCAGGCCGCTGTCTTGCGGATATCTGAATCGCGATCGCTAAGAGCGGCGGTCAACGGACCGACGGCATCCTGGTGTTCGATCTCACCGAGCGCCCATGCGGCAGTTTTGCGCACACGCGCACTACCATCTTCCCGGAGCGCCTGCCCGAGCGCAGGGATGGCCCGGGCATTCTCCGTTTCGCCCAGTGCTCTGGCGGCCTCACGACGGACCTCGGTATCTGAGTCGTTCAACAGCGCATCGGACAGTGCTCTCAAAACCGCGTCGTCCTGTGACTGCTCCGACATTGAATAGTGTGTTGCGGTTGTTGGTACGGCGGCAGCCAGTTGCGCACAGCCACATAGGCACGCCACGCCGACAAGTAGTACAGACGAGAAAAGGGGTCGCATCGGTCCTCCATGGTTTTCTATTAGAGTCCCGAGCGGCCGAAAATGTTCGGGCCGCGTAGCTCAGAAAACTCCGCGGCCCGACATATACTGCCGAAAAACGTTCAGATCACCGTCTACCGATGTACCCCGGCCCTCGAACCACCATCCCCGGTTTGGCCCCGGTGTGACGGCCATTTCGAACCACCGGCACGCCATTGACGAGCACGTGCACCATTCCATCTGATAGCTGGTGAGGTTCCTGGAACGTCGCGTGGTCAATGATCGTGGTCGGGTCGAACATCACGATGTCTGCGTAGAGCCCCTCGCGCAACACGCCACGGTCTTGGATCGAGAGCCGCGTAGCCACAGCAGAAGACATCTTTCGAACGGCGTCCTCGAGCGGCATGACTTCTTCCTCTCTCACATACTTGCCCAATATGCGAGGGTAGGTACCGTATGCGCGCGGGTGGGTAAGGCCTCTGGCACTATCGGGATCGGCGCCGCCGGCATCTGTGCCAAACTTGATCCAAGGCTGCTTCATCTGCAGCGCCACGTTGCTCTCACTCATCATGAAGTAGACCGCTCCAACCCGAGATTCTTCCGATACTATCAGATCCATCGCGGTCTCAATCCAATGCTTGCCTTGGCGCTCTGCAATCTGCGACAGCCTCAAACCGGAGAACTCCTGGTTCTCGGGCTTTGAGAGGCCGAGTATCAAGACGTTTTCGGGTGTCGAGAGAACGCACAAGTTTTCCCAGTCAGTGGTCTGGTTGAGGATTTCCTCCCGAATGCGGATGCGGGTTTCGGGATCTCGGAGATTGTCCAGCAACAATCCATCCGCCGCAGTCCACGGAGGGAGACAGGCGGTGAGCCCGGTGCTGCCCGCGGTGTAGGGATACATGTCTGCCTGTATGTCGATCCCTGCAGCCCGTGCCGAGTCTATGAGGGCGATGGCGAGTGCGGGTTTGTGCCAGTTGCGCATGCCGCCCGCCTTGAGGTGATACACTTCAACAGGCACATCAGCCGCCACGCCGATTTCAATGGCTTCGTGGAGCCCCTCGAGAAACTTGTCCGCCTCAGACCTCAGGTGGGTTATGTACACACCGCCAAATGGTGCCATCGCTTTGTTGATTTCGATGAGTTCGTCCGTCGACGCAAACGATCCTGGCGGGTATATGAGCGCCGAAGCGATCCCGAACGCACCGCCCTCCATCGACCACTTCACCGCGGTGCGCATGGAGTCGAGTTCAGCGGGTGTCGCGTCACCCATAGCCATACCCTTGGCGTAGACACGGATGGTCGCGGCACCCACGAACGACCCGACGTTCGGCGTCACTCCGTGGTCCACCATGGCCTCGAGCCAATTGCTGAACCCTGCCGGCCCCATAAACGGGGCTGCCCTCTCCAACACCTCCGGGCTCGGCTCTCCGGTTTCGCTGAGGGTCAGCCTGTTCGCCGGGGCGTTTGTAGCGCCCTCACCCAAGATTTCGGTTGTGATCCCCTGAGTGATCTTGCTTACTACCCGACCGTCTCCGTACAGGAGGGAGCCACGCGAGTGACTCTGTATGTCGAAGAATCCGGGAGCAACCACCAGGCCGGTCGCGTCGAAGCGTTCGGTTGCCGTCGCATTACGCAGCAATCCTTTGGGAACGATCGCGGCAATCCGGTCGCCGCGCACCCCGATATCACCGTAGAACCAGGCATTTCCAGTCCCGTCGACTACTCGGCCATTCTCGATGATCACATCGTATTGATTGGCTGACGGGGTCGGTCCGAGACTTGGGCCCCGTGCACATCCCAACGAGAGGACCAACAGGCCAAGCACTATGATTTTGGTGCGCATCGTTTTCTCCTCATACAACGTCGAGCGGTATTAGTATGGCAAACATCAGAATTGCTGAGAGGTATCCCACAGCGCGGCTCCCACAGGGGCAGCATTCCAGAGTTCGAGGTTGTCCAGGACGACTCGAGACGCAACTTGCTGCAGCTCGTGAGCGGTTGTATCCGGGATACCAGCATAGTATGTCACTGTGTTCAGGCTCCTGCCGAACATCGTCGCCACAAACACGCAGGCGCTCAGGTAGGATCCCCGCACGTTGGGGTGGCTATAGTCCGCAGAATGCAGATAATGCAGTTGCGTTTTGTCTTGGAGCAATTCCTGCCACGCCCACCCTACCGGCGCGACAATCAGTCCGAGTGAGTCCGCCCATGCCAGAGTATTGTCGTAGATCTTCTGCTGCATCTCTTCGAATGTGTCGGTGCTTCCATCCTCGAACTCGATCCCATCTTCAAAAGCCCACCCCATCATGTACACAATCCTTGTGGCGGAGTGGTTTTCGTCGATCTTGCTTTTGAGAACCCGCAAGGCTGGTAGAATCGAATCCACCAGCAGCTCGGGATATCCCGCCCGATAACTGCTTCCCTGGAGCACGACAAAATCCCAGTCGTAGCTCTCAATCGCCGCCTCGGTCAGAGTGGTCCCCGAGTGATAGTTCAGTGACGCGCCATACACGATCTGCTCTCGAACGAACACGGGGCGCTGAACGGAGAACGCCAGCTGCTCGAACATCCAGGTGAGTTCGTTGTAGCCCAAGTAGCTGCTGCCGATGAAAAGAACGGCGTAGTCTGCGGAGTCGGATGTGAGCGGCACCTGGTCCGTCACATCCAGAAAGTCGCAAGCTCCAATTGACGGTGCAACCAACAGTGACGCCAGTAGGAGCGCGCGAAAAAACGAACGTTGCGCTCGGATTGGTTGGGACATGTAGCAATAGCCTCGAATGTCGTACAACCGTGAGTTGTAAGTAGTAAGAGGTGAGTCGGAGGCCAACGCAACCTCCCACTCACGACTCACGAATCACGACGCACCCATTACATCTCCACCAACCCCGCCAGCTTCAACACCTCTATGTAGTTGATTATCGCCTGAAGATCAGACGTAGTACGGTTTTGACCGTCGAGCATCTTCTTGATGTCCAACACGCTGTTCTGACCGTTGATCAGAAGGTTGAGCTCGCCCGTGTTGGCGATCGTGCCGTTGCCGTAGGGGAACTCCTGCCTCCGCTCCGCAGTAACCCCGTTCAGGTATTGCCTCCAGCCGCCGTAGCCATCCTGCTTGACGAGTGGAGTGGGCCGAGGGACCATCCTGGAAGCTCTGCGTTCCAAGTCTGTCTCTCGAATGCGGACGGGTTGTGTGCCGAGTCTTGCAGCGACTGCACCCATGTGGGTTTCCAGCACGCCCAGGTGACCCTCTCCAACTTGATCGATCATGCCCTGCATCTCTTCCACATACTCGCCCACCCGATCGGCGTCTTCCGCTAGCTCCATAATCGTCGCTAGCGTCGCCTTCTCGTTTATGATCGATGCCTCAACATGCGCGAGTGCCCACTGGTAGGATTCGAGCAGGTCATCGGCATTGGCGTTGTTGAGCCGCTCGAGACCCATCATTAGCTGGTGGCCGAGTCGACGTGTACCGTTGCTCGCGGCTTCACCGGCGATCTGCATGGCCATGTCATCATCCGCGCTGGCGATCGTATATGCGGCACCTGCAGCGATAACCGCAATGCGTTTCATCTGGGTAGGATCAGACTTGTCGATTCTGTCACCAGATGTGTGGTACCACTGATCGGGCCAGGCAATCATCATGACGCCCGGAACCCCCACTCCCCAGTCGTTGAAGACCATGTGATCCGAGGCACCGTAGTGGGTATCTATGGCGTAGTGGAACGGCTCGTCAGCTCCGGTTGGGGCGACGATGCGACGCGGGATCTTGAAGAAGTCGCGCCTATTCTGGATCTGCTCGCGGTTGGATTGACCGACGAAGCGGTAGTAATTCTCCATCACATCGTTCACATAGTGCGGATGTCCGTAGGACGTCCGGACCAGCGTCATCCAGCCCCTGTTGAGGCTCAGCCACTCGCCGACCATGTCCATATTGATGTTGGCAAGCGTGCGCTCCATGATGTCCTTGTGCGCTACAACCCATGGGCCGGTGCCCGAGTATTCAGGTCCCCACAGGAACCGGATGGTGCGTTTCGGACGGGGAATCCGCTCCTCATTGATGAGTTTGTTGAGCGTGCGCGCCACCTCGAGAATGCCGGCGCTGCCCGACTTGTTGTCGTTTGCGCCCTGTTTCACATAACCCTCGAAGAGATGCGCGGATAGTATCACCTCGTCAGCGTTCGGATCTGTGCCGCGTATGATCGCTACAGGATCTTCGAGGTCGTACGATTGGGTTGTCGCTTCGACTTCGGCATGCACCGTAATCTCGTGACCGGCCAGCAGCCGCCTCTTCAGGTCAGCCGCCTCACGCGGAGGAATGAAGAATCCAAACTTCGTCGCAGATGCGTCACCGCCTCTGCGCGACCTGATTCCACTCCACGGGATCTGCAGCGGATCGAAATGCGGACGGTTGTTGCCGATCGCGACTACCCCGAGCGCCCCGCGGTCGACACACGCCAGACGGTGCACGGTGCCGATCGAACCTTCCGTGACCACGATCTTCCCGGATACTCCTGCCCTATCCAACTCGTCGGCGGTCCCGTACCCAACCCATACCAATTGTGCGGTTACATCGGCGTTGGTGCTTCCGTTCGCCAGCATCGCCCTCATGTCTTGATATGACGCGAGCTTCTGGCGATACGGCTCTACCTCCCACAACTCTCCCTTGATTCCATCCCATACCTCACCACCCGGGAAGCGCGCAATCTCCGCTTCTTCGAGGCCATAAGCCAGGAGTTGATCGTAGATGTATTGCGTTTCGTAGAATGTGCCGGCGTATTCCTCCGGCAGGCGGTCTTTGTTGTAGCCGCCCGTTTCCATGATAGTGTTCCAGGCAGTTTCACCTGAGGTCTCTCCGATGATCTCGTCCATGATATCGGGAGGCAGCAGAGTCCATTGGTAGAACGGAGTGATTTGCGCCCGAGTCGCTACTCCACAAAGGAGCACCAGCCCGGCGGTCAGAAAGAACGCACGTTTGAACATGAAACACCTTTCCGTGTTTTGGCCAACGATTTTCGAGGCAATTGAGGGAATCGCTCAGCCGGTATAGTACACGCGGGTACTGAGGGGCTCAAGCAGGATAAGGGCGAATTGGCTAGCTACTGGATCTGGGCGAGCGGCTCACCTACTTCTTTAGCGGAGGTATGTCGATCCACGACGTGCTTTCAGAGTAACCACAGCACGAGCGCGGAGAGTGTGGGAGGAACATCTGGGTTCTTCATCCAGCACTTTCCACGCTGCGGAAAAGACCTCTGGTAATTCCCGCCTCAAAGTTGAATCTTAGGGCCATGACTACAGACGCTCCTTCCCCCAACCGGGCGTCAATCGACGCAGAGCCTCCCCGCACTTCGATGCTATCCTGGCAGTTGGATGCGTCGATGCGTGAAGCTCTCGAGGCGGATCGACTTGAAACCGAACGCGGCAAACAGCTGGTAGACCGGCTGCTGGCTGAGAGCCGCACTGCCGAGTTCATGCACTTGGTGCTCATCTTGGTCGTTGCGGTGTTGTTCTGGAACACAGCATCGCAAACCGCACTACTTGCCTGGGTTGGAGCGGTGGCAAGCGCATCGTTGGTTCGGGCGCTGGTGCGACGGCACTTGGCCACCAAACCGGTTGCGACAGACTATGCCTTGACCAACATCCGGCGAGTGGTCCTCCTCTCAGCACTGGCATGGTCGGTGGGCCCAGGTGCTCTCATTGGCAGTCTCGACGTAGGCGAACTTGCTCTGCTCATGGTTGTGTTCGCCGGCCTCGTGGCCGGCGCGACGTCGACCCTACTCGCAGACGCACGAAGCTTCTACTACTTCTCTTCGGGCATACTCGGGCCTTTCTTCGTGGCAGTACTGGTGAGCGGTCAGACACGCGCGCACTTGGTCGCCGCACTCTTGATAGTCCTGTTCATGGGAACGATGGTCGTCACATTCCGGCGATCGCATGCCCAACTGGTGCGATACGTAACAGCATCACGACAGCTCAAAGTCAGCGAGAATGAAGCCAAACGAGGTCGCGGCTTCCTCGAGGCGTTGCTTGCCAGCGCGCCTTCAGCGATCGCGACACTAGACGCCGGCGGGCATGTTTTGGGTGTCAATCCCGCGTTCGAACGAGTGTTCGGCTATTCCTCAGAAGAGGCAACAGGGAGCAACATCGACGAACTCATAGTACCTGAGTCGGAGCGGGAAAATGCCCGAGAGCTGGAGAGGCAAGTTCGCACCGGTCGAGTCGTTGTTGCAGATGTACCGCGAAAAACGAAAGACGGATCGACCGTCTGGGTCCAGGCATCGGCCGCTCAGGTGCGCGAGGAGGTCGGACGCGGTGCGTGGTTCGTGATGTACGAAGACATCACTGCACGTAAAGAGCTTGCCGAGGAACGCGAGCAGGCAAAGCTGGCAGCGGAGCAAGCTGCCCGTACGAAAACGGCGTTCTTGGCAAACATGAGCCATGAGATCCGGACTCCCATGAACGGCGTGCTGGGGATGCTGGAGTTGTTGCGCGAGACGAATCTCGATGCACAGCAGCGGCAATCGGTGGAACTCGCGGCCAGCTCGGCAGAATCGTTACTTGGGATCCTCAACGACATCCTGGATGTCTCAAAGATCGAAGCGGACCAGCTCGAGTTGGAGATGATCCCCTTCGACCTGCAGAAGATGGTAACCGCGGCAGCCAAAGTGCTAACTGTACCGGCAGCAAATCGCGGCAATGAACTTCACATCGATGTCGGACCGGAAATCCCCGATCTAGTACTCGGCGACCCGGGGCGACTGCGACAAGTAGTCACGAACCTCATGAGCAACGCGATCAAGTTCACGAAGAATGGCGAGGTCCTGGTATCCCTTGCGGTCGATGGCAGGAAAGACGGGAAGGTTCTCGTGAGGAGCTCAGTGAAGGACACCGGTATCGGAATTCCGGCGGACAGGGTCGGATCGATCTTCAAGGAGTTCACACAAGCGAATGCATCTGTGACCAGAACATATGGAGGTACCGGTCTTGGCCTCACTATCTCCCAAAGAATCGTGGAGCAGATGGGCGGAAAACTCGAGGTGTCGAGCGAAGAGGGTGTGGGGAGTGAATTTTGGTTCGTGGTCCCCTTTGAAGACGCTTCCGACAGCCAGGCGGCGAGCCGCAAGCCTACGGAATGGGTTGGGTTGTCCGGCCGCCGGCTGTTGGTCGTTGATGACAATGATACAGCGCGCCGCATCGTGCGCGAAGCTTTGGAACCAAGTGGTGTCGAGGTTGACGAGGCCGACGGTGTCGACCGTGCGCTGGAACTGCTGCATAGGGCCGTTCAGGAAGACACCCTTTACGATGCCGCAATCATCGACAGCATGATGCCGGACCGTAACGGTTTTGAACTTGCGACCGAAGTCGAGTCAAACCCTCAGCTCTCGGGCATGCGCCTGATGATGCTGAGCTCGGCCGCCGAGGTCGCGGGAAGGAAGAAGGCCAGAGAGCATGGCATCAAGGGCTATCTCACAAAACCTGTGAGCCGGAGCGATCTCATCGACGCCACACAAGCACTGCTCGGCTTGCGAGGGCCGGGCGAAGGCCATGAGCGTCGCATGATCACGGAGAACTCGATAGCGCATGAGCGGCCTCGCGCATCGGTACTTCTCGCAGAAGACAACAAGACCAACCAACATATTGCGGTTTCGGTCCTGACCAAACGGGGGCACGACGTCGATGTCGCAAAAAACGGGCTGGAGGCTCTGGAGAAGGTCAAGGCCAAACACTTCGACGTGGTTCTCATGGACATTCAGATGCCACAGATGGACGGCCTCGAGGCAACGCGTAGAATCCGAAAGATGGAGGAGTTCAACAGACTTCCGATTGTCGCTCTCACGGCTCATGCCCTGTCAGAGGAACGCGAGCGGTGCGAAGAAGCAGGCATGAACGGCTTCGTGACCAAACCGTTCAAGCCACAGGAACTGCACGATGCCGTCGAGCGGTGGTTGCGGAGTGCCGCAGGCAAATGCGCTGCTCGAGCAGCAGCGAAACGAAATGGCCGAATGAAGCAAGAGGCGGCAAGGCCGGTACCGGTTGATCTCGAGGCATTCAGATCGGCCATGCGTGAGGCGGGAGTAGAGGAGGTGGTGCCGATTACGATCGGGACATATCTGGACGAAGCACCTGGTAAGTTCAATACAACGGTGGATGCGGTACAGGCAGGTGACGGGAAAGCAATCGACAGAGCGGCGCACGCTTTGAAGTCAGCCTCGGGCGCGATCCGCGCGGACTCACTCGCGAAGTTGTTACAACAACTCGAAGATGCAGGTGGGGAAGGCGACATTCAACGAGCTCAGGGATTGTTCCAAGCCGTACAGAAGGAGTACGAGCGAGTGATGGCATACTTGCAGCAGGAGGTAGGCTAGCCCCTTCCCGCACTGACCCGAGTTGTGATGTGCCCGGTCGCCCACAGACTTATCATCTGGCTACACGACAGAACTGCCCTACTACCTCTGCTGCATCTCCTGCCTCCGGAGGGGCGTGGTCGTGTGGTGTAGGGTACGGCCGGGTTGTGCAGGGTCACGGTGTGGTACCGCCCAAGACGCGGAGCTGCCAACGGGTACCGGAGTCGACCGAATAAGCTCCACGTCGATCACGTGGAAGACTGATTCGCCAAACGTCGTCGACACTGCCCTCATCGGCAGCGAATCGGCCGTTGCTTCAATAGACAAAGGTGCGTCCCTCGGCACACACGCTCGGTAGATACCGAGGGAATCGGTTTCCGCCTCCAGGAAACGGGGCGCCGCGAGACCGCCTTCCGTGCTGAGCCAAACGATTCGCACTTGCGCGCCGGCAACAGTGGTGTCGCGAGCCACGTCGTACACGCGTCCAGCCAACAGACCCAACTCCCCTGCCTGCACATCACCACACAATCGGCCTACGATTGTCTCGGGAGACGGCACCGCGAGGTTTGCGGACGTGACCTCGCCGTCCCGCAGCCTCACTTCCTCTTCGGGAAACTGGCCCTGAAGACCGATCAATGTCGTGAGGGGATGCGAAAAGGTCGCGTCGTATCGCCCTTGGGGGAGGTCCGTCAACCAGTAGGTGCCGGTGGCGTCAGTGTAGGTGGTTTGCTGTGTGCCTGCTAGATAAACGAAGGCTCCTGCGAGCCCGGTACCGGTCGTGCTGTCGAACACCATGCCGGTCAGGCTGGCTCGTCCCCGGGCAAAGAGCGTGCGTCCGTCTACAGAGAAGACCCGGAGCACCTCACCACCCTCCTCGAAGTATCCCACAACCGCCTCTGGAAAGTGCCAGATGGCCCCGGTCGTGCTTTCCAAACGCCGCACAATCGGCATTCGAATCCACCAACGGCTGACGAACCACCGCCCATCGGGGAGCTGGCCGAACTCGAGCTCACCGGCCGCTCCCTGTTCTCGCTGCCACACGCCGACATTCACATATTCGATCTGCAGGTTTTCCAGCGCACCTGTTCCGGCGTCAACCCAGAACACGCCTTTCACGTCCGCGATTTCCCGTCCTTCCACGGGCTCGAACCTGAGCCCCAGCTTTCTGCGGCCGTCGTCCCTTCGCTGGTCCAGATGGAAGCAATGGTGCTGTAGGAAAGGAGCCGAAAAGAACACCTGAGCGTCTGGCGCCTCGTACAGGATGCTGTCCTCTTCAATCACTACATACCCGGTTTCTTCCAGCTCTTCGACAGACCGGCTGCGAAACGGCATCACATTGTGAGTAGGTTCGGTAGAGCGCGCCTCGTGCAGCATCTTGAAGCTCCTGCCATACCACCGTTCAAAATGGTCCATCTCGTGGATCAATTGGTCCTGAGGATCGAGCCAGGCCACAGCACTCAATGCCTTGCGCGTTTCCTCCCACACCGTGAGTACCTCGAGCGCCTGATCGCCAATCACACGGCAATCCCTTGCCCCCTCGATAGTGAGTGGGTCCAATCTCACGAGCACCCGTTCCACCGGAACTTCGAGTTCCAGGTCCTGCCCTTCAGTCAGCACGAAGGGGTCGGAGACGGTGCTCCGATACCCAATCCGCTCCGTCCTCAGTCGGTATGTACCCTGCCGGGGAGCGTTGATTCTGAAATTGCCAAGGCCGTCGGCGAACCCACGCGTCACTTCCACAGAATCGCTGTCGAGCAACACAACATACGCCCGCCCCACTGGAGCGCCGGTGTCATCGTTCACGAGGACACCGGTCACTGTTTGTGCGGCTGCGGCGCACGCACAGATAAGCCCAACTAATGCCGGCAGCACAATGCGGAAAGGCACGGGAAGGGTTGATCCGAGCGACGACGCTCCGGCCCATCGGGGAATTCGGTTCACCAATGAACGTTAGCCCCGTTGGGGATGCAGGGAAACTCCTAGGGGAAAGTCCCCAGAGGTCAGAACCGGCGCAGATCGATCGGTGCGAGATTCCATAGCTCTATGCTATCCAAAACAGTTCGTGAACCGACATCGAGCAGCCAGAAAGCTTCTTCAACACCGAGAGCGCCATGGTAATTCGACCCCGTGGCGCTCTCCTGGAATACAGTCGCATAGAGTACGGCTGCGCTGAGAAAGGACCCACGCCAATTTGGATGATTCCAATCGGAGCTGTGCAGGTAGTGTTGCTCGTGATCGTCCGACAAAACTTCTCGCCAGGCCCAGCCCGCAGGAGCAAGAGCGATATCCAGCGAATCTGCCCAGGCCAGGGCATTGTCGCGAATCTTCTCCTGCATATCCATGTATGTGTCGGACATGCCCTGCACCCACGTCATTCCGTCCTCGAATGCCCAGGGCATCATATAGACCATCCTGGTCCCCTCGTAATTCGCTGCAACCTGCGCCTTCAGAATTTGGAGCGCAGGGAAAACGGGATGGTATCCCGAATTGGGAGTGATCATGTGATGGTCTTCGGGATACGCGGCGTTCTGACAACCACCCTGTAGCAAAACATAGTCCCAATCCTGTTCGGAAAGCACCTCAGCCGTCCATTCAGTCCCCGCAAAGAAATCGAGATAATTCCCGGAGAATACGTGCCTTCTGACATACACCGGTTTGCCGGCATCTTCCGAGATCTGTTCGAAGATCCCGGGCATATCGTTGACTTCGAAATAACTACTTCCGATGAAGAGAACCCGCAGGTCACCGTCCTCCGGAGCGGGTATGAGCTGATCGGGGTCAGATACCCCGGCGATCGTGCACGCGATCGTGACCGACGCTGTCAACGCCATCGAGCCGTTCCGCACGATCTTCTCCCAGTTCGGCCTACTGCGGTCGATAAGCGACATCCATCACTCCCCTGTGGTGATGCACCTGATTACCCGCCCCGGCGGCGTGTGATCCACTGTGACCGACCCCATACCTCGCATGTGACCCAGCGCACCGCGCGCAGACCTCACGAGTCATATTGTTCGTGTACTGATTGTGAGGGATCAACTCATGGCTGAAACACTTTGGGTGCGTCTGAGCGAGGACGTAGACTGTGGTCTGCGCCGTGGTGGCTGGTACGAGGCCGTTTCGGTGGGACAGGATGAAGTCGTGGTATGGTACGCCGGTAGGGAGAAGGAATTTCCCCGCCACTACTTTGAGGTTTCGGCGGTTGGTCCAACCCTCTGGACGATCGTCACTCAGGCCGGTAATTCTCCTCGAATCCCGCGCCGGTGGAAAAAGGGCTACGCCGTCTGCCCCTCCTGCCGCTGGAGACAGCTCGTTTTGGGCCGGCCCAGCACGATGCTGTGCGAGGGATGCTACCTAGAGTTTGCCATCAACTGGGACGAGCCGTACCTCAAAGCAGGTTGACTCCCCACGCAGCCAAGTTGCTGACTATCTTGCGTTATCAACAAACCAGAGAGTATCAGTGACACAACCAGTTTCCCAGGAACGTCGCAACGGAGAACGGCGCCATTTGGTT
>CAZFHS010000046.1:0-52964 GCA_964518955.1 uncultured Gemmatimonadaceae bacterium
TCGGAGCAGCCAGGCCTTCCATCAACAGCGCCGCAGCCGTGAACACTTTGGCCGTCGACCCGGGTTCGAACACGCCAGTGAAGACGCTCGACGTTGCCCTACCGTCGATCGTTCTGGAAGTCGCCGCGAGAATCTCTCCATTCCTTGGATTGAGAACCACTACGTCGCCGCCGATGGCGTCAAACTTTTGCAGCGCATCGTCTAGCGAATTTTCGACGATTTCCTGGAGGTTGGCGTCGATAGTGAGGTATACGTCGTGGCCGGCCGTGGGAAAGGCACCAAGCCTAGAAGGAGACTCATATCTGCGCCCCTGCCTGTCTCTGAGCACCACGGCACTTCCCGGCACACCGGCGAGCCAATTGTCGAACACCCTCTCGATGCCACCAGCGTTACGCCCATCGGCTGCGGGCAAACCAAGCACGGGCCGGGCTAGGTCAGGGTCGGGAAAGAACCTCTCGAGCTCGGGTCCTTCCAAGTGCACCCCTCTGATAGACCGCAACGGTTGCACTTGAGCGGAAGTGAACGGTCCGTAGAAGTGTGCCCATGATTGGCGGAGTCTTCTCTGTACTTCGCGTCGAGGAAGATCCAGGTGTCGCGCAATCTCCAGCGCGTCGGCATCGAGGTCTCTCAGCTCGTTGGGCGCTACGCCCACGTGGTACCTCTCAACCGTGAGCGCCAACGTTACACCGTTGCGGTCGTAGACCGTACCGCGCCTGGCAGGGAGGACGACCTGCTCTGTCTGTTGTTCGGCCGCTTCGACAGAATACCGAGATCCGCCAACCAGCTGCACCTGAGCCGCACGCGCTAGTAGTAGCACGATCCCGATCGTGAATGCGATCTGCACAGCTTGCAGGCGAATTGCAGATTTGGCCACGAAACTCAGCGCCTCTCTGGTGCTACACCCTGCAGAATGATGATTTCACTGTCGGCGGGCAGGCGGAGTCCCATCGATTCCGCCCGCGGGATCAGAAGTGCTCGGCTTTCTCCCTCGCGGATCCGACGCATCAGGTCGGCCTTCTCCGCCTGGAGCACCGATCGTTCGTTGCGGAGGTCGCGCAGCTCCGTCGCAGTCATGAAACCCGAGGTGTCTCTCGACACTACCCAAGCCAGCACGACCAGTGCAAATGCCAACCAGATGGCGATCCAGATACGTCCCTTAAGACGCATCACATTTCCGAAACGCCCGAAGCTTGGCACTCCTGGCACGGGTGTTTGAAGCGACCTCCTCATCGGAAGGCCGAACCGGTTTGCGTAGCACCTGTTTCCCGAGCGGCTTGCCGCGGCATGTGCACACCGGCACATGCGGCGGGCAGACACACGCCTTGGCCCATTCTCGGAACAGATGTTTCACAACCCGATCCTCCACAGAGTGGTAGCTGATGACTGCTACGATACCATTTTCGACGAGAGCTTCCAACACAACGGGCAATGTTTCTTCCAAGGCGCGGATCTCGCCGTTGACCTCGATGCGAACGGCCTGGAAGATACGCGCAAAATCTGCGGGTCCCGCGCGCGCTCCGAGTGCCCCCCTCACGGCATTTACCAAGTCATTGCTCATGGCGAAGGGAGCCGACTTGCGGCGCCTTACGATCTGATTTGCAACGTGTTTCGCCTTGGGCTCGTCCGCATAATTTCGGAAAATGCGGGTCAACTCATCGACGTCGAGAACATTCAGCAGGTCGGCGCCCGAGCGTCCGGACGAACGAGACATCCGCATGTCCAAGGGTACATCGTGGCGAAAAGAAAACCCGCGCGCATCGGAATCGATCTGCCTACTGGAAACACCGAGGTCGAAGAGGACAAAGTCGGGTCGGAACCGGCGAATCGCCTGTAGCACCGCAGGATCGGAATAGCTGGAATGGAGCCACACGACATCTTCTGAGGCTAGTGCGCCTCTGGCGTTCGTTATGGCATCAGCGTCGCGGTCGATTGCCAAAAGCTCGCCGCCCGCCTCCAACAGACGCGCTGCATGGCCTCCGTCGCCAACGGTACAGTCGACGAACCGGCTGCACCCTACAGCGAGGGCCACGACCTCGTTCGCCAATACTGGTACGTGCGTTCCGGTCATCTCTGAATCATGGGCATGGAAAAGGCCCCGCCTGCAAAGCATGCGGGGCCAGTTTTGCTACTTGTCTAGCGTAGCGTCACGGGGCTGACGAGACTCGAACTCGCGGCCTCCGGTGTGACAGACCGGCACTCTAACCAACTGAGCTACAGCCCCTCCAAACAGCAGCCATCAAATCTAGACGGGGCATGGCTCAGTTGCAAGCGCGGATTACCTACCGCAGAACGAAGCCCTGAACTGCGCCGGGCGCTCGGCCAGCTGCGCCAAGTAATCGAGCAGCTGCGATGCGGCTTCTTCAGAAACGCTCCGTCCGGCTTCGAGCGCCGTCCTGGCCCTCACAAGGTTCCTCTCATATGTGTCGATCATCGGAGTACAAGCCTCGGATGCCATGATCGTTGCATCCATCGGCACCGTGATCGAGAACACGCCGTAACCCAGCCAAAAGTTCGCAGCGGCATCGAGGACCCCGTTCGGGTCATTCTCGAGCGCCCTCTCGGCGTACTGGATCACCATGTTCCAGTCCGTCTGAGCGGAGCCGAACTTCTGCGCGATCTTCAGATATTCGCCCCCAACCATCGTATTGATGTTTGGATTCCCCGCGGCAAGCGAAAGCAGGTTATCGAGACCCGCTTCGATTTCGGCCAGCGCTTCGGTATCGAGCGGCTGGGTCGAGTCGACAGTGAAGGCCTCGACCTGTGCCTGCACCACAGCAACCACGCTCTGCAGGTTTGACGGATCCAGCTCCGCTATACTCTGGTGCACCGTCAATGCGGAATCCGTGAACCCCTGTGATGTCAGAAGAACTGCACGCGCCTGCAAGTACTGCATCGATTCCGGCTCGTACTCGAGAAACAGGGTAGCCCAGCGCAGCATCGCAGTAGTGTCGTTGGCCTGCGTGGAGAGCATGAATTGCCCGTTGTAGAAGCTCACCTGCCCGACCAGTGTCGTGTCAACGTCGTAAAGGCGAGTCTGAGTTGCGAGCACGCAGTCCCACATTTCCGCCTGCTCACAAGTCCTAGACTTCATCCGGAGGAAGCGTCTGCTTTCGGGGTGCTGTCGAATACCTTCATCGAGCACCTCGAGAGCTTTGTCATAATCTCCCGATACACCGTGCCCCGCTGCCAGCTGGAGCCTTAGGATGGTATCCGTTGGATTGGCCACCAGCCGCATGTTGAGGGCTGTCACCGCAGACACAGTGTCGCCATCCCGCATGTAGGCTCGAGACAGATCCTCCCATGCCCGCATGATCAGCGAGTCGCCGCGCGTCATCTTCTCATAGATCCAGATGAGACTGTCATTGCCCATCTGTTGGCCCTGGAAGACGTACGACATGCACAGTGACGTAGACGGATGGTTGGGATACAGCGCGTACGCATCATCTGCTGCCTGACGAGCACGTCGCCACTCGGACCTATCGCGGCGCATGTTGCACTCTTTGGCCTTGTCGGCGGCACGCACCTGATTCTCCAGTGAATCCGCAACTCGATCTGCGAACGACCGCGGCGGATCGCCGGGCTGCCCCATAACCGTCATCCACCCCGACAGCCCGCTTCTGCTGACGTCGACCATCCGGAACCTGCCGATCGGCGTAGCGCCGTTTCTGCGGAGTTCGCCGTATACATAGGCATGGGCCTGCAACGGGCGCGCAAACTGCTCGGCCATTTCGGGCCCAACGATCGTAAGTGAATCGAATCCGGAATTAATCAACAACTCCGTGATCACGTCATTGCCGATTACCTGCCACTTGTGGCGGAATTTGTTCTGAGCTCTGTTCCGCAGGCGGTCGGTCATCTCATGAACCCAAAGAGAGTCCTGGGCCTCTTGCGGTACTGGAACCAAGAACAGGACGCGATCGTGAGACCGATCTTGCGCAGTGACGCCCGTCGTGAGAAGGGAGACTCCCGCGACTGCGAGCAAACCTGCGAACGTGGCGCGAAGCATGGCGTTTTTGACCTTCACCGGTTTTTTACCTCCGATTTATGACTCACCATTGAGTCAGCGATTTTTCCACCCTTCCTTCATGGGCGAAGAGGGATTCGAACCCCCGACTTCCTGCTTGTAAGGCAGGCGCTCTAAACCAACTGAGCTATTCGCCCTCGAGCTCCTCGATTACAGTGCCAGGCCCAGCGGAAACAGCACGCAGTAGCCGAGCACTAGGAGCATCGGAGCAAAGGTCGTGTCGCCGCCTGCAAGCAGCAAGTACCCTACGCCGACCGCTGCCAAGGCACCGCCCAACAGGAAATAGTTCCTGCCGCGAAAATGCAGCCGCGCGGGCGAAGTACCTTTAGACATAGACACTTAGGCTAATCCTATGTTCCAAATGCGTCAAGAAACTCAATCCCATTCCCCTGAGGCCACCCAGCCCTGATCGAGTGCTGCCCGCCGTGCTTTGTCCCTGCGCCTGCGCACGCCCCATAGGCTCAACAGCCCAATTGCGAGGATCGTCCAGAACACGGTCAGCGACGAAAAAAATAACACCCAACCGTATCGCTTGCGAAGGTCTTTCTGCCAAAGTACCTCGAACTGGCCAAATGTCACGTTGTGAGTCGTCCGCAGCGCTCTATCAAAATCTTGTGTTTCCGCGAGATTTGCGAATAATGGCTCTAGGCCGCGGTCACCGCCCATTCGCTCCAAATACACCACTGCGGCAGTAGCGAGCGCATAGGCGGTTTGCGCATGCGCTGCGCCACTCCTGATGTCGCGATTGACCTGGGCAAATGTCGGCACCGCTCCCGTCATCAGTGCCCAATTCACGCGAAGTGCGCCAAGCCGGTTCCACTCGCCTGCCGCACGAGATGCGTACCCCTCGTCAAACCAGCGCGGTACGCGCTCCACCACGTTGTGCAAAGCGAGATGGGCCAGTTCATGAACCATCGTGCGGCGAACGTCACCTGTGAGCCTCAAAACGATGGTGTTCGATGCTGGAATCGCCGCACCGATACCCCACTCCGGAATCCGACCACCCAAAAGCGAATCGAAGAGACTCTCACTCCCGGCAAGGACGAGTCGTACCGGTTCATCCCAGCTGTCGGAGATGCCGGGAAAAGATATGACCTCAGCAGCTTGTTCAGCCAGACGCTGAGCGGTTTCGGCGTCCTCCGACCAGTGGACCGCAGTCACCCTGCCGACCTGAATCAGTGACGGCTCCTGGGCAAAAAGCGCAACAACCAACAACGTCAACTGCGTGGCGGTTCCTGCCCTTGCTCCACCAGTTCCAGGGTTTCCTTACAGCGTTTGCCCCACGGGTTGAACTTGTTTGCCTTGTACCCGTCTGACCAGGTGGTTTTTGCCTCGTCCGGGTCGCCCGCGAACCACTGCGCGCGCCCCAACTCGTAATACGCCTCAATTAGGTTGGGACCCAGGCGAAGCGTCTTCTCGAAGAAGGTCTGAGCGTCCTCGAACATCTCCCTTTCCAAGTAGACGAGACCGAGGTAGAAGTGAGCGTAAAGAGTCGCTTTTTTATCGTTGTCCAGCCTGATTGCTTTGGAAAGATGCTCGATGGCTTCGCCGAATATCTGTTTCTTGAGGCAGATGTAGCCGACGTTGATTCTCGCCAGAGAATTCGCCGGTTCCCGGACCAATACCTGTTGGAAGGTATTCAGAGCGTCATCGTAGCTCTCATTGAGCATTTGCGCCCAGCCAAGCAGGGATTCAGCCTGCACGTCGCCGGGGGATAGGTTGAGCGCCTTTTCGAGCGCTTGCATCGCGCCGGGGTAGTCGCCCAATGAAATGAGGCTCCAACCCTTTTCTATGAAAGTCGATGCACCGATATGATCGGCGCGGGTGGCCGGCACCGCTCCGGTGAACTGCGGTGCCTGCTCGCCACTCTCTCCCTGAGAGAGTTGCTTGTACTTCTCGACCAATGTCCTGATGTCTTCCTTCAAGTCCGTGAGATCTGCAATGCCCTGATCGACCGTCTTGAAGAGGGCTATGATCTCCCGCTTCAAATTATCGCGGTCATCTCCGGGCGAGGCCGCATCGAGACGGTCTGTGAGGTCTTTGTAAGCTGCGCGCAAAGGTGCAGCAATTGGTTCACTCATCAGTCAACTCCGCAGTCAAAGCACCTAATGTGAGGCTTTCCTTCGAATTCAGTAGTCTCGACGCTGCCAGCAAGACGAACGTACGCTCCGCCACTGAAACGATGCCGGTGATGTATTCGGCCGCCAGCCCCTGCACGATCGGGGATGGTGGTCGGACACGATCTGCCGGAACCTTCATCACCTCCAGTACTGCATCCACAACCAACCCGACACGCCCCCGATCCAGCTCCAAAACAACGATTCTCGTATCGTCACCAACCTGAGCGGGCGCCTCCAGCCGTTTCCTCAGGTCCACTATCGGCACCGCGTCCTCACCATACCTCACAGTGCCCTCGAGGTACTCTGGCGATTCCGGCAGCGGCGTCGGCTCTTCGTATCGGAGCACGCGTTCCACGTCGAAGACGTTGAAGCCGAACTCCTGCCCACCCACGGAAAAGGTCACCAGTTGTATCTCGTCGCCTATGCTCACTGCCGCTCCTGCGCTCCGGTCGCCGTCAGCCGCTCGGCCAAAACGTCCAGATCTACTACCGGCACGAGTTCACCTTCCCTCCTCACCACGCCAAATATCCACGGCAAATGCCATGCGTCCGGCACTTCTTCCGGCGCGTCGTGGGCGACCGCGTCAGCATCCTCGACCTCAAACGCCACCAACGAACCCAAACATCGCGCCAACACCGCCGTGTTTTCTTCTTCAGGCGGTGCCGGATCGTTGGCGATGAGAGATGCGAGGTGCACTAGCGGCACCGATCTATCTCTCATTCTCGTAACGCCCCGAACTGATGCGTGCACCTTCGGAGCTGACGTGACCTCGAATCCGTCTACCACCTCGACAACCTGATCCAGCCTGAGCCCGTATTGGTTGCCGCCCGCATTCACCAGCAGATACCCCGTCATCTGAGTGCCGTCTCTGCTGCTTCTCCGTTCAGCGCGTCGATATTGTGAAGGCCTCGGTCAGTCCAGAGCACTCATTGTCTCGAGATTGGTACGAGCCAGCTCGTGCTTGGGATTGAGTTCCAGCGCCCTCTTCCAGTACTTGGTTGCATCTTCGCGGCGTAGCTTCTTGTAGGCGATGTTGCCCAGCTTGAAATACATATCATCGCCGAGGTTCGGCTGGAGTTTGACCACGCGCTCGTAGGCCTCCCAGGCGTCGTCGTAGTTTCCGGTTCGGTAGTGCAAGTCTCCCAAATTCTTGGACAGTTGCGGCATCGACGGTTCTTCCGCCCAGGCAGCTCTGAGAAGCTCTTCCGCCTCCTCGTGATTTCCGAGAAGATCCAACAAGGACGCGAGGTTATTGCTCAGAACGGCATTGTCGGGGAACGATTCGATGCCCTCCCGCGACACGTCCACCGCCTCATCGAATCGGTCCAAGGCCGCAGCTGCGAGAGAGCGTGCCCAATACCAGACCGCGCTCAATTCGGCGCCGCTAGCGGCATCGCGAGCACAGTCGAGCCGTCGGCACGCCTCCTCGTGCGTACCACGGCGAAGAGCCAATACGCCCCAACTGGTCAGTATTCTATGGTCGCCCGGAGCCCGATCCGCCGCATCGGCCAAAATTGCCTCCGCTTCGTCGAGGTTGCCGGCTTTTTCGTGACTCACGGCGAGATTGTGAAGAACCGAAGGCGGTGCACCACCAAGGTCAGAGGCAGCCCGAAACGACTCTATGGCCTGCTTCCATTGAGCTTGCTTGAAGTGAATCAAACCCAGATGGAAGAAGGCGCTTCCGTCGGACGGGCGCAGCGCAACCACTCTCCTGAACTCGCGCACCGACTCGTCCAGCATTCCGGTCTTATAAAAGGCGATTCCAAGATTCCTATGCTCGTCAACCCTGGCGCTACGCGGCTCGGGCTTTTCACCTGCTTCGCTACGACCCGCTCTGTGGACAAACCCGGCAGTGATCAGGCCGTACAGTGCCTTGCCAACGTCGAACTCAACGAGCCCCGTTTCTTCCATGATGGTTTCCACGTCGCGCGAGCCATCGAGCAACGGAATGATGCGTTCCTGTTCGCTCGTGAGCGTGACGTCGGCTGCGTTCAACCGTTCTTCATCAAGCCGAAACAGCAGGTCGAAAGAGGGGATCTTCTTCTCGATGAGGCTCCATTCGTCAATTCGCCTCGCTCCCTCGAGAAGCAATCCCTCAGGGTCGATAGAGACGAGAAAATCCTGTTTGTGTGGACGAATGTCGCTCTCGAAGGTGAAGTTCCCTCGCCTCCAAGTGAACAGGAAGAACACGGCATCCTCGATCTGGAGCCGCATGAAGTGCTCCAGCTCTTCGCGCGGGAGCGCGCCGATCTCGACCAGCAGTTCACCGACCTTCTTGTCACGATCGTCACCTTGGCGGCGTATCGCGTCTTCGAGTTGAGCCTGCGACACCTTTCCGCTCTTCACCAAGATGTCGCCAAGTCTGTCGCGTCGGTTCACAACCGTCGCATAGCATACCCGACCGGTATCGAAATAGATGTACCCGAGACTAGACTGATCGGTGATCGAAAGGCAGCCGGTCTTCCGTCCCAATGAAAGCAGCTGAAGCACGTCGGGTAACGATGCCTCTTTGAGGCTCCCCTTGATGGCCACTACGACAGCTCCTCTATGAGACGTTCGCTCGGATTCGGCCACACCCAAATCATCTTCTCCACACTCCTCACGCTGGTCGACGGAGTGACCATCACGCCACTAGTCCTCACGCCCGGTGTCCGGCGGGTTGCCTCTCCTTCGACACCTTCAATGAGTTCCCTTGCCAACGCCGCACTTGGCGTCATTCCGCGAGATTCGGCAGCCTCGAGAACGCGACCGACATAACCCGTAACCTCTCGCACGGATTCAGCCGGCCGATCCGCCAGGTAATCGGCGAGCGTGGAGTCGGCGGACCCGACTTGCTCCTGGAGGATCCCGGCAACTATACCCCGCCGGAGTTCGCGGTCGGGCGGAGCCAACGTGCCAATGAACCCACTCGAGAGGAGCGACCGCATGGACTCATCCAAGCCCTCCACATCGTCAGGGTGAGCACTGACCGTGCAGACGATCTGCCTACCCGCACTTCGAATGTTCGTGAAAAGCGAGTCGATCTCCGCCTGCAACGACAGATCGTCGGCGACGAGGTGTAGGTCGTCAACCAGGAGCGCTGTGGCAGAGTGGAACTCCTTGCGCCACTCCTCCAGACTGCCGGCGTTTTTTGCTCGGTTGAGACCTTCTGCGAGTTCTTGCGCTGACAGGCAAACTACCGTACCGCCGAGCGATTCGAATATCGCATTGCCGGTGCCGTTTAGAAGGTGTGTCTTGCCAACGCCCGTCGGGCCCACGAAAACCAGAGGATTGTGCTCGAACCCGGGATACTGAGCCACCGCCTTCGCTGCCTCAACCGCAACTGCATTGGCCCAGCTTCCAATGAAATTATCGAACCTCCATCCTTTGGAGGGGCCGGGCAACGATTGTTGTTTCGGTGTTGTCCTGTTCGCAATCTCTCGAGCTTCAACGAGGCGGTCAGGATCGAAAAACGCGGGATCTTCCCCCAGTTTGGGATCGATATCGGATACCGAGTTCCGTAGCGCCCCCAACTCCTGTACGTCGCGTTCGAACTCCTGGATGAACTGATCCACAGACTTCGATGAGCCATGGCTCGTCAGACTCGCGAGCCTGTCAGTATAATAACCTCGATCGGCCCAGCGTTTGGTCACTTCGTTGAGCCTTGATTCCCAAACGTCCACCTGTCTCTTGACCGCATCGCTGACCTCCGTCAGGAAATCCTCGAACTCATCAACCTCCGGCTGTTCATCCTGTGCAGCATGTTCCGTTACGATTTCGCCTTCATACATGGCGCGAGCCGCAGCGGCGTTGAGCGGGACTTCGCTCACCGCTTGCAGAGCCACGAGTCGATTGAGTACTCCGATGAGTTCGCGAACATCTTGGATGTCATACGAGGCTACGGCGTCGAGAACGCCTTCCTCGAACTGCGAACCGCGCTCGTCGCTTCTCCTCTCGAGGATCGCCAGTCGGGTCTCGAATTCCGGTGGGCCCACATTGACCACTAGACCGTCGGCCAGCTGTTCGATGAAGGCGTGATCCACGCCATCCAACTCTGTCGGTGACTTGTGTGAGACAACCACGATCTGCTTGCCGGCGGCATGCATTTCCGCAGTCATTCGCTGTATCTCGGCCTGCATGTCGGACTGATGCATCAGAGCGTGAATGTCATCGACCAACAACACGTCTGTCTCGGACAGACGGTTGCGAAACGCATCGCCTTGCCCCGCGGACACCGCGGCATGGAATGCTTCCGACAACCCGTCAGGAGTGAAGTACTCGACAGAGTATCGGTTGTTGGCCTGCTCGATGGCATGAGCGATGGCCATCAAAAGGTGCGTCTTTCCCAACCCCGGACCACCCGTGATACACAGGGGGTTGTACACCGCACCAGGATTCTCGGCGACTGCCCGTGATGCCGCCGCCGCCAGGCCGTTTTCTCGCCCGACGACGTATGTATCGAACGTGGAACGCGGATTCAGGTCCGCAATCATTCCGGGACCTCCGCACTCAATCGTTTCAAGACCAGCTCCGATACACCCTTCAGAGTCTCGAAGACTCCGTCGCCCTGCAATGCGTTTGCCGCATAGCTGGGCAGGTCACGGAAATTCAGACCGTCATCGAGTTCCTCCGGCGAGAGGATGAGGTCTGAAGGCAGGTCCTGCTTGTTGTACTGTAGCACCAACGGGAGGGTGCGCACGTCCACTCCCTGGCCCAGGAGGTTTACGTGCAGATTCTGCAGACTTTCGATGTTCTCATCCAGCTGACGCGCCTGGCTATCGGCAACGAACACAACTCCGTCAGCCCCCTGAAGCACCAGTTTGCGCGTCGCATCGTAGTAGATCTGGCCTGGCACCGTGTATAACTGAAAACGCGTGACGTACCCCGAAATCGTACCGAGCTCGAGGGGGAGGAAATCGAAGAAGAGCGTCCGCTCAGACTCTGTGGCGAGCGACACCATCTTGCCGCGACGGCTCTCCGGCACACGACCGTAGATGTACCTCAGGTTACAGGTCTTACCCGACCGACCCGGACCATAGTAGACGATCTTACAGGTGATTTCGCGACTCGTAAAATTCACTAGCGACATGACTCACCGTCCAAATAGAGAGGCGAGGCTATCGTTCAGCTCGCGTTCAAAATCGGCGGAAAGAACGGGTTCCGTCGGTTCCACCTGTGGGCACGCGTCAGCGAGATCGCGCGCGAGGTCTTCAAAAAAGAGCTGCACCAATCCGGCGAGCGTCTCCGGACCGTAAACTACAAGCGCGAGGAGACGGCCGCGCGGATTGTCCATCTCGGCTAGGAAGATACCGTGCCGACGTCCTTGGTGATTGAGTGCCTTGAACTTGCTCTCCCCCAAATATGCAGCGATTTCCTGCGTGGATGACGCAATTGCCGCACCAAGCGCCGCAGCAGACATCACGTCCACGGCTCGTGTGAAACCGAATTGAGCAAGCACCTGCCCCGCAGGTGTCATGATCAGCGTGAGTCGCGCATCGGCCTCTGACACGAACCTCTCTAGTGGGCCCATCATCCACGGCTCGAGCACTCGCGTCGGGGTCACCAGATGACCTCCGCTACACGGAGCATTTCCAGCCTCACCAGCCCGACGTTCAGCTCTCGATCTCCTATGACGACGACGAGTACTCCCGATGGCCCCGGCACCACGACGAGAGTGCCCTCAGCAGCCTGAAGCTGTAGAAAATGCGGTTCTCCCACCCCGGCATTCCGTGAAGCATCTCCAAACCTGAGAGCAAGGCTTGCGGCGAGCGCCGCAATGGCGTTGCCGCGCACACCCTCCATCAGCGCGTCGGCGACAATCATACCGTCGTCACCGGAAACCACTAGAGCGCCTCTGACCCCCCGAAGACGGGTCACGCTGTCGAGCGCGCCACTGAGTTCGTGTTTCACAGAAGCTGCTCCTCGAGCCAGCCTCGGGCTACGTCAGAGGCCTTTTCCGCGAGCAGTGAAAGGCGACCCACAGGAACGCTGCGGTCTCTCGCAACCACAAGCAGGCTGTCCTCGGTCGGCCTGCTCAGATGCAGGTTTCCACCAGGCCCCTCTATTGCTACCCACTGCCATTCACCCAGCTCCAGCAGGCGTGCGGTTCGCTCCGCCTCTTTTTCGCCGGCCGACGCATGAGCAGCCACGTCATCCGACACATCCGACCCGCCATCGTCGAGCATGCACCCACCCAACACGCGCCCCCTGTTGTCTGCGAGTAGCAGTCTCCGTTGAGCATCCTCCAACCCGTCGAACACCCCGGGGGCGACAATCTCCTCCGGCGCGGCTTCCATGCTTTCCACGGCATCACGCACCATGCGCAGCGCCTGAACCACGCTGGAGTCCATCGGGTCAGCGGCTAACGCCAGTTCGAGGTGTTCCAAGGCACCGTCGAGGTCGCCCCACCTGAAGCAAAGGAAACCCAAACCTTTTCGCGCTCCCACGTGGCGTGGATCGGCTTCGACGGCCGCGATCCACTCCTCGTAGCCGTGCCTGAGGTGCCCCATATCGACCAATACCCGAGCATAGAGATCGTGAGCGTCAGCCAGGCCCGGATGTCTCGTCAACCCAGCCACCAGCACTTTTGCAGCACCGTGCAGCTGTCCGCGAACTCTCAGGGTTTCTGCGAGCTCCAGGAACACCATGCTGTCGGGGTTCTGGACCAGCTCATTCGATAGCGACTTGACGTCTCTACCCACCGGAATTCTCCAGAAGCAAATCGAGTTTCTCCACCGTTCTCAGTGCTTCCTTGACTCGTTCGACCTCACGTTCCTCCTGTTCCGCGTGCTCGCTCAAAGTGAGCCACCTCTGCCACCACTCCACTGCCTCCGAATATCGCCCCGACATCGCGAGGGTATCTCCCAACAGTCGATGAGCGTCTGCCAGCATCGGATCGATTCGTAGAGCCCGACGTAGGTATTCCTCGGCGTGCGTTAGCCGCTTTTCCGCCAGATCGATCTTGCCTAGCGTCAGGTGCACCGATGCTTCGTGCGGATGTTCGCTCCTGGCTTGTTCCATCAGGTCGCGCGCCGCCTCCAGTTTACCGAGCCCAAGCTGTTTCTCAGCCCGTTCGATGACCTGCTGCACTAACTCGACGGCAACGCCAGTGGCAGGAGGTTCCGGCTCTATGGTTGGCTCACGCAGCGTGAGTATGCCGGTCGCTTCCAGGCCAAACAGCGTCTTTGCGACGTCGAATTCCGAACGGCCCAAGACCAGCGCTATTTCTTTGACGTCCCGTTCCGAATCCACAGCCGTGAGGACCTCCCATTCGGGCGGCAAGAGGTCGAGATACTCGTCACTTTCTTTATCTGGTTTAGGCGCAAATCCTGGGATCACTCCGAGGTGAGCAATTCTCCGCTCGATGCGAGACCACTCGTCGATTCGACGAGCTCCTTCCATTAAGAGAGAACCAGTAGAAATGGACACCAATGCATCTGCCGGCGGTTTGGAAGCATCTCCTTCTTCGAACGAGAAGTATCCCTCCTGCCATCCGACGAGCTCAAAGACGACTTCTTCCACCTGAGCCTGCACTTGCCTCTCTAGTTCGTGCTCTGTGATGGCACCCAAATCGACGAGGATCGCTCCGAAATGGCGTTTGTCACCCTTTTCTTGCATCTCACGCACACGCTGAACATCGCCTTCGGTAATCCTGCCCTTGCGAACCAACAAGATGCCCAAGAGGTGCGGATTGCTTTCGATTTCCGCATACACGATCGAGCCGTCTCTGAAGTAGACGCTGCCCCGATTGTGCCGGACCTTGGAAGTGACGGTGAGCTTGCCGGTCTTCCTACTCAGGTCGAGCAGTTGGAACACATCGTGGATACCGAGTTCCTTTAGCGGTCCCTCGATGGCCATGATCAGTCTTTCCTCGTGCGGAAGATATGGTTGAGGTCGCGGGCAGACCGCACGTGCTTCCGAGCTTCACGAGCATAGGGACCATCCGGCTGCAATTCTATCACCTGCCCCCACGCAGTTATCGCGGCGGCGTAGCGCCTCAGCCTGGCAAGCGCAGCACCCGCAAAGAACAGCGCTGCAACATGCTCGTCGTCGAATGCCAATACCCTCTCGAACGCTCGAAGCGCCTCCTCGGTCCTGCGGTCGTCCATGAGACACTGGCCCAGCATCACCAGAGCTTCGAGATCTGATGGATCGTTGGATATCATCTCAACCAAAAGGTTGACGGCGACCTTTGGCTTGCCCGCATGACGATATACACCAGCCAAGGCGATCCCTGCTTCAGAGAACGTCGGAAGCGAGTCCAGCGCACCACGATACGAGGCCTCCGCTGCGTTCCAGTCGTCGCGTGCCTCGTGAATCTTCCCGAGGTCCATTTGCACCTGCGCATACTTCGGATCGAGTTCGAGAGCGTCGCTGTATGCTTGCTGCGCCGATTCGAGATCCCCCATATCAACCGCGACATCGCCCTCGAGCTTCAGGATGTCGGCACGCTGAGGCGCACGCCCTCGAGCTGTGCGAAGAGACTCCAGGGCGTTTGCCGGATCCCCAGACGCCATACGGACCTCTGCGAGCGCCACTAGCGCATCCACGTCGTCGGGGTATTCCTCAGCCAAGGAGGTCACGTCGTTCAGCGCTTCGCTGCCCCGTCCCAAAGACAGCAGCTGACGAATTTCTCCCAACCTCGCGTCAAGCCGACTTGGATCGATCGCGAGCGCTGCCCTATACCGCTCCAGCGCTTCGCCGTGCAATCCCCTACGGTCATGAATTTGTGCGGCGAGAACTTGTAGTTCGTCGGAATCCAGCCCGCGTCTGGCGACCCGGTCGACTTCCGCCATTGCCAGGTCGAGCAGGCCCTTGTTCATATAGTCGCGAGCAAGGGAGAGCTGGTCACCCGGCGCTGCAGCCGGGTGATCGACCGGAGGTTTGTCTAACTCGAAGAACAGAGCATCTATAATGCGCTGATCGAACTCGATGGCCGGCGCAGCTTCCGCAGTTACATCGGCCGAAATCTCAGGTATCACAGCTATTGTCGGATCTTCGTACTGGAGATCGATGGCGAGCCGGAATTTCTGCGGAACGTAGTATGGATCCAGAGTCTGAGCCCTCGTGACGGTGTGCAATGCACCATCGTAGTCACCGAGTCCCGAGAGTGCGAAACTGAGATTGTAGTGGGCTTCGGCTAGCCCTGGATCGGCCTCCACAGCGCGTGCAAATGCGTTGCGGGCGTCGCTCTTGCGACCAAGTTCGTTGAGAATCAGCCCGACGCCGTTCCACGCCACCGCAGTGTTCTTCTCACCCTCCAAGACGGTCCGATATGTTTCCATCGAGTCTTGGTATCGTTGGAGCTTGTACAACAACAGTCCGAGATTCAGCCGGGCAACAACCAACGATGCATCCGCTCTGAGTGCTTCGCCAAATGTCACGAGCGCCTCTTCGCTACGCCCCATCTGAGCAAACGTCACCGCCTTGTTGTTGGCTGCCAAGGCATATTCGGGTTGGCACTCCAGCGCCGTAGAAAGCGATTTCAGCGCCTCTGCCAAGCTTCCGAGTTGGTGCAACACTACAGCTCGCTCATTCCATAGCTTTGCGGATTCTGGTGATTCACCTACGAGCTCATCGTAGATCTCGAGCGCTCCGTCCATATCTCCGAGGATCAAATACACCTCGGCGATCGCATTCCGCAGCAGATCTCTGCTCTCACCCTCTTCGAGCCCGAGCCGATATTCGCGCACAGCCTCTTGGAAATATCCCTGCTGGCGGAAGGCCAAGCCGAGATTGTAATGCGCTAAAGCTCCATCGCCCTCGGTAACTGTCTCTGTATCGATAGCCTCGTGCGGGGCACTCTCGCGTCTTCCGGCCATCCGCTCCAGCGAGAGGTTGGTCTGCGCCTGCTCGTATGTCGGATTCAGCGCTATTGAGCGTTTCGCCGCCGCCCTGGCTTCGCTATGACGCCCTAGATCTCCGAGCACAAACGACAGAAGGTGGTGTGCCTCGGCGTGATCGGGACTCAATTCGATCGTCCGCTTCAGCGAGGCAAGCGCCTCGGAGTTCAACCCTCTGTTGTAGTACATCTCACCGAGGTAGAAGCTCACTACACTGCTGTTCCCATCTGCCTCCGACGCCTTTTCGAGCCACTCGGTAGCGACGACGAGTTGTCCCCTCGCCTTCTCGACATTGGCGAGTTGGATCATCACGGCGGTATCGTCCGGATGCCTTGCCACCAAGGCCTGGAATTCACTAGCAGCGGATTCGTATTGGGTGAGCGACATGTATGCTCGCCCAAGTTCCCAACGGGCATCGCGGTCGTCAGGATTTGAGCGAAGCAGGTCCCGAAGCTCAGTTGCCTTGCGCTCGAAGTGCCCCGATCGCTTGTGTGCAAGCTCCAGGTTGCGCTGCGCGACCTGCATTTTGGGGTCCAGCTCGAGCGCGCGCGACATCTGGTCAACCGCCTCGTCCACCATTCCCTGCTGGAAAAAGAGAACACCCAGGTTGTTGTGTGCTCCTGCGTCCGACGGGTTTATTCGTCGGGCAAAAGACCTGAGAATGTCGCGGTCACGATCGCTCAAACCCATTTGATCAGCCTAGTCTAAACGCCTCGAGTATGGCCTGAAGCGAGCTCTCGTCAGGAAAGAGCAAGAAGTGCCCTTTCAGATTTCGCTCGGCCTGCTCGAATTTGAAGTCTGTTTCGACGCAAAAGGCGCAATCCTGACTCCGGCCGAATCCGAGCTGCGTGGTGGTGAGAACAGCTCCCGCCCTGTCCACCACAAGACTCGGAACAGAGGGAAGAAGCATCATGCCCATAAAATCCGATAGCGCCCCCATATGCGCGCCCGCGAGGATATTGCCCGCCTCCTTGAGTGCACTCCGCTGAAGTTCCTCGAAGGATTGCGTGGTCCCCGGCTCTTGACGCAGCAGCAGATCGCACAAGAGCTGAGCGTTGTCCTTCGGAAGCAGAAGGAGTGTGCGACCCGTCAAGTCCCCAAGCATATGCATGAGCACGGCTGCCACATCATCCTCGGCGTTCCCGTGAAGGTTTGGAAGATGCTCCAGAGACGCGACCGTGATCTTTGGCACGCTGATCATCACCCTACAATCGACCATTTGCGAGAGTGCCGTAGCGGCGTGGCCGGCCCCTATGTTTGCCACTTCCCGCAGAGCGTCCAGCTCCCGTTCTCCTAGCTCACGAACATCTACCATCTCATTTCCTCCTAGAGGAATCCGCCGGCATCCAAGATCAACGCCGGCTCACCATCACCAAGTACGGTAGCTCCACTGAAAATCGGCAACGTACCCTTTGGTGGGTCGAAGGATTTTACAACGATCTCTTGTTGCCCCGTCAACGCGTCTACCACCAACCCAGAGCGGCGCTCACCGATCTGGAGCACGATAACCGGCCTGTCGGGCGGCGGCTCGCCGTCTACGTTCATTACATCCCGAAGGTGTACCAGCGGGATTATGTCGTCCCTAAGCGTCATACCATCCTTGCCCTCGAGCTCAGTTATCTCTCCCGAGTCGAGTTCCAGCGTCTCGGCGATATGTGTTATCGGCATAACGTAGCGCTCATCGCCAATCTTCGCAGTGAGCGCACGCACAATGGCCAATGTCACCGGCAGTTGAAGCGTGAAGGTCGTCCCTTTTCCGTGTTCGCTGCGAACCTCGAGCCCTCCCCCCAGCGCCCGCAGGTGAGTGGCAACCACGTCAATTCCGACTCCGCGCCCAGACACGTCGGTGACTGACCGTGCAGTCGAAAAACCGGGACGAGACAACACCCTCATGAGCATTTCGTCGCTGAGCACTTCAACGTCTTCGCCAACCGTTCCACTCTCTTTGCCGGCGGCAAGGATTTTCTGGCGATCCATACCTCTGCCGTCATCGCTCACCCGTATCGCAACCGTGGCTTTTTCCGCCATCGCCGACAGCACTATGCGGGCGCGCGGAGGTTTCCCAGCCAGAGTTCGTTCGTCAGGCGTTTCTATTCCGTGGTCAACTGCATTGCGCAACAGGTGAACCAGCGGATCTCCGATCTCGTCCAGAATCGCGCGGTCGAGCTCGATATCTTTGCCCTCTACCTCGAATTCGACTTGTTTCCCCAACTGGCGTGCCAAATCTCGCACCATACGCGGGAAACGATCAAACACCTGCCATACCGGTGTCATCCTAGCTTGGACGATCTCTGACTGTAGAGTGCCCGTAAGCGAGGAGAGCTTGGCCGCCATGTCGTCGAGCTCTAGGTCCGCGCGCGACCGAGCCAATCGCGACAGGCGATCACGCGCAGTTACGAGCTCGCCGATATTGTCCATCAAGGTGTCGAGGCGACGCAGATCGACCCTTATGTGTTTGGCGCGTTGACCGGCAACAGCGTCCGGCTGAGGCTCTTCAGCCGGCACCCCTACCCTGACGTCCTCTATATCTCCCGCAGCTCGGACTTCGGCTTCTATCGCCTCCTCTCCTACGGAGGTTTCGATGCGGAAGCCGAACCTGCCGTCGAAGTTTTCCGCCTCCAGCATTGACGCAGCGGGCTGTATTGCGTGCACCTCACCGATTGAGCGCATGCGGCTCAGAATGATCAGCGCCCGCGCACCCTTGAGCGCACTATCTGGGTCGAGCGCTATGTCCACCCAGCACCCCGGCCCGGCCGACGATGTCACGGACGTGGGCTCCGGTCTGGTCTCCGCAAAACGTTCGTCGGTCACCGGCGCGAGCTCGCCGACTGCGGCATCCAGCGCCGCGAGCACTTCTCCGAGGTCGCCTTCTGGATCCCTACCCGCTACGGATGCATCGATCGCCCTCTCGAGGGTATCCGCAACCACGAACAGGAGTTCTAGAGTGTCATCATCCGGCGCGTTGCCACTGCCTCTGACAGCATCGAGAAGGTTTTCAGATCTGTGCGCGAGGTCGGCAGCCATCTGATACCCCATCGTGGCCGCCATGCCCTTGATGGTGTGCATCGCCCTGAAAATCGCACCAACCGGCTCGGTCGCTTCGCGATTGAGCTCCCATTCGAGCAGGTGCCCGTTGATCGCGCCGAGATGCTCCTTGCTCTCCGCAAGGAAGATTTCAGAGTACTGCGAAAGGTCCATTTCAGCCGAGCACTCGCTGTACGGCCTCCAAAACTCTCGACGGTTGAAACGGTTTGACAACGAAGTCTTTTGCGCCCGCCTGAATCGCCTCGACGACAAGAGCCTGTTGTCCCATGGCGCTGCACATCAAGATGCGTGCATCGGGATCCTTTTGAACGATCTCTCGTACGGCATCGATTCCGCCCATATCAGGCATCACGATGTCCATCGTCACCAAATCGGGGCCCAACTCAGTGTATTTCTCGACAGCTTGAGCACCGGTCTCGGCCTCGCCGACAACCTCGTAGCCCGCCTGAGTCAGGATATCGCCAATCATGGTCCTCATGAAGATCGCATCGTCGCATACGAGCACTGTATGACTCACGCTTCCTCCCTACACAAAAAGGATTGGCCCCAGTAGGGCCTCGATATCGAGGAGAACGAACGAAACTCCCGCCTGTTGTCCTACCGACCGAACCAATGCCGGGTCGATTCCTGGCAGTCCGCCTCGCTCAGCAAGCTCGTCCTTGTCCACCGAGAACAGGTCGAGAACATCATCCACGGCAAGTCCGGCCGTCTGCCCTCCAATCTCCAGCAGCATTATCGGGCCGTCGATTGTAGCCGACGGATAGTTGAGCGCACATCGCGCATTTACGAGCGTAATGATCCGGCCGCGCACGTTGATCATTCCCTCTACCGCACTGTCGGCCCCGGGAAGGCGGGTAGCTCGGTGTTTCGGAAGAATCTCTTTCACGACCGCAGCCTCCACCGCAAAGACCATTTCGGCTACCCGAAAGGCCACGAGTCGAGCCCCGGCAAACCCTGCCACCTTACCCTGAAAAGCCAAGATACCCCAGCATATTATCCCGAGCAAGCAAACTCTCATCAGTGGCAGCAATGCTCAGCGCACTTCTGAGATCCGTCGGCCAGTCGGCAAAAAACTCCACAGGCTCACCTGACTCCGGATGTTTGAATCCGAGGAATGCCGCATGGAGAGCCTGTCGCGGAGTCGCCGCCTCCAGCGCATGCGCCCTGCCGTGTTGAGAACCGGTCATTCGCTTGTACCCTCCACCTCCGTAAACCGGATCGCCGACCACAGGGTGCCCAACGTACCCAAGATGCACCCTGATTTGATGCGTGCGTCCGGTCTCGAGGCGTACAGACACGAGGTCACATACGTCGAACTTGGCGACAGGTTCCACGTGAGTCTTCGCACTGCGTCCGGAGGCCAGCACCGCCATACGCTTCCTATCGTTCGGGTGGCGGGCCAGAGGGGCATCGATATCGAGTTCTCCATCCAGATGCCCCCAGATGAGCGCCGCATAAACCCGCTTCACGCGCCTCTGGCTTAGCTGCCGGCCGAGTTTCCTGTGCGCGGAGTCTGTCTTGGCAAGAACCATCAGCCCTGAGGTGTCCTTGTCGAGGCGGTGTACGATCCCCGGCCGACCCTCTCCGCCACTGTCTGCTTCTGAGAGTTTGGTGCCGCGGGCAACGAGAGCGTTCAACAAGGTGTCTTCCCAGTGTCCGGGAGCTGGATGAACCACCAATCCAGCCGGTTTGTTCAAAACTAGAAGGGAATCATCTTCGAATACGACGTCGAGTGGAATCGGGTTCGCCTTCAAAACCCTTGGCGGATCGCTGGGTTCGTTTTCGAGATCGACTACCACGGTGTCCTGAAAGACGAGTGTTCGCGACGCGCGTGCGCTCTCTTGATTGACGGTAACGCCTCCACATGCAACGAGGCGCGCCGCTTGGGTCCGGGACAGGGATAGCTGATCGGCAAGGAATTTGTCGAGCCGTTCGGTCGAACGGGCGGACACCTGGAACGAAATCCGCTCCACGGTTGTCATACGCCAATCAGGGCGTGGCTTCGGCGGAGCTAGCCGCTTCTTCCACAACCTCCTCTTGTTCCTGTCGGCCCTCCGACCAGAGTAGTGCGGCGAGAGCGATCGCCCCGCAACTAACGGCCATGTCTGCTACGTTGAATGTCGGCCAATGGAACCGGCCGATCCAAACATCTATGAAATCCACCACTCCACGTGCACTCCGCACCCTGTCGATGAGATTGCCAACTGCTCCCCCGCACACGAGCCCCAACGTCAGGAGGCGAATGCGTTGAGATGGGGAAGTCTGATGCACCATGAGCCCAAGCACCACCAGCGCGATCAGTGCCAAGCCCATGAACACCCATCTCGAGTGTTCACCCACGTTGATGCCGAATGCAGCTCCCGGATTGTAAACGAGCCTAAGCATGAGCCACTCACCCAAGACTCGTACCGGCACCCGAGACAGGTTTGCCACGGCAAGCTGCTTGGTAAATACATCCAGGACTACTACGACAACAGCGACAGACCAGAATATCAGGCGGTTGCTAGGCCTTCCCATCTTCTTCCCTAGCCTTGCACTTGATGCAAAGTCTTGCATGCGGAAGAGCATCGAGACGTTCGAATCCCACGTCGTCTCCACACTCGTGACACTTGCCGAAGTTGTCGGGATCTTTGTAGAGTCGCCGCAACGCTTCGTTCACATGCCACAGATACCGCCCTTCCTTCGAAGCGAACAGAAACTGTTTCTCCCGTTCCATGGCATCAGTGCCTTGATCGGCCATGTGGAACGAATAGGCCGACAGGTCACCGTCTGAGCTCTGCAGGGTACCTTTGAACTGTTCGCCGTAGTACCCCAGCTCCTTCATAACCCGACCGCGTTCCTCCTGCAGTCGTTTCTCGATGTGTTTTAACTGTTTCTTGTTCATAACCGCAATCCAGCCGTTGTTGCAGGCTTTAGAGTTACAGTAATTCGACGTATCTCTTCAGTGACACGACGATCTTGCTACCATCTATGTCGACTTCCTCTGACAAATCCGCTACTTCCAGGTCAATATTCAACTCTATGCGCCGCGCGAGCGTCTCACCAGAAATATAGACGCGATTGGCGTCGACCGCTTCGAGCACTTCCAAGTCACCCGACAGGCTCAACTCAACTCTCGTATCGTAGTCGTACCCAGCTTCCTTGCGAAGCCTCTGAACACGGTTCACGACTTCTCTGGCTGTCCCTTCAGATTTCAACCCGGGCGTCAACACCGGATCGAGGGCGGCCACATATGCTCCTTCATTCTGAACCAGCCAATCCGTTTTCACTTCCCGCTCAACAACCACGTCTTCGGAACTGTATTCGAATGTCTTCCCATCCACCTCGGCGTGCTGAGTCACTCCGGCTTCCAGCTCCTGGAGCTGAGCCCGGGTCAGCTGTGCCGCCGCCTTCGCGGCGAGCGGAGTTTCCTTTCCGTATACCTTGCCCAGTGTACGGAAGTTCGGTTTGGCTTTCAGTTCAACGAGGCTCTCATCCGATTCGACGATAGTTATGTCGCGGACATTGACCTCAGCCGAAAGCATCGGTAGCAGCGCATCGAGCGCCGAGCCGCGTACACCGGCAGGCAGTGCAATTTTCATATGGGCCAATGGTTGCCGTACCCTCAACCCGCCGGCCTCACGAGCCGACCGAGCTAGCCACGCCAAGGTCCGGACAGCATCCATCGCCCGATCCAGTTCCTCGGAAAACCGTCTCTGAGTGACTGGGAATCCAGCCAGATGCACCGATTTGCCATTCGCAGCGCGATGAATGGCGTCGCTCAGGAACGGAGCGGCCGGCGCAAGCAACCTGCAAACCGTCGTGAGTGCTTCATGCAACGTCGCCAACGCAGCGGGATCGGCTTTGGAGTCGGGTGCCCAATACCGGGCGCGATTGACCCTTACGTACCAATTGGAGAGATCTGAGTCACAGAACTCCATGATTGCACGAATGCCGCTCGTCACGTCAAAACCCGACCAGGCGTTCGTTACGATCTCGGTCAACCGGTCCAGGCGCCCAAGCAACCAGCGATCGACGATGGGACGCTCTTCGAACTGCGGCGCATCGCTCAGGCCCCAGTCTTCAGCATACAGGGCGAAAAAGCCGTACATGTTGCGCAGTTGATTGAGGAATCCAAGCGACATCTCCGGAATGGACTTCTCGTCAAAACGTTTCGGAAGCCAAACTTGACTGCCGGCAAGCAGATAGATGCGCACCGCATCCGCACCGAACCGCTGTACGGTTTCAAACGGGTCAACTACGTTGCCGATCCGCTTGGACATCTTCTGGCCGTTGGCGTCGAGAACCAACCCGTTCACGATCAGGTTCCGGTACGCCAACTCATCGTGTGTGCCGACAGCTATTGCCAGGAGTGAGTAGAACCACCCTCTTGTCTGATCGAGGCCTTCGCATATGAAATGCGCCGGGAAGTGGCTCTTGAACTCTTCCTCGTTTTCGAATGGATAGTGCCACTGCGCGAATGGCATCGCCCCGGAATCGAACCAGGCATCGATCACCTGAGGCACCCTGCGCATCGTTCCGTCGCAACTCCGACACGGCAATGTGAAGTCGTCGATGTGCGGTTTGTGCGGATCGAATTCCTCCGGCAGTTCCGCGCCCTTCAACTCGGCCAACTCCGCATACGATCCGACGACCACACGATGATCACCATCGTGCTCGCAGATCCATACGGGCAGCGGAGTCCCCCAGTATCGGTCGCGGGAAAGCGCCCAGTCGATGTTGTTTTCCAACCACTCGCCAAAGCGACCGGTCCCTACTTCGGGAGGGTGCCACTCCACGCGATTGTTGTGGTGGATCATGCGATCCTTGAATTCGGTGGTACGAACAAACCACGACTTTCTGGCGTAGTAGATCAGCGGAGAATCACAGCGCCAACAGAACGGATAGGTGTGTTCGTATCCCTTGGGCTGATAGCGCCCGAACATCTTCCCTTCATCCTCGAGATGCTCCGCAATCACCGGATTCGCCTCGAAGACAGTCTTCCCGTTTATCGCTTCGAACCTCGTGCCCGTGAATCGGCCCGCTTCGTCGACCGGATTCACAAACGTCATCTGCTCCCGCTGTATGGCTGTGTAGTCGTCAGCTCCAAACGCCGGCGCCATGTGAACCAACCCGGTGCCCTCTTCACTGGTGACGAAATCGCCAGCCAATATTCGGAAGGCTGAGGGCTGTCCGTTCGCGTTGGTGCTCTCTGCATCGACCTCCACGGCGTCGATCAGCTGCTCGTAGCGCCAGCCCACCATCTCCGCGCCTGAGTATTCGGCGACCACTGGGAAGGTGCCCAGTGGTTCTCCGTGGGTCGCACCCGGTACTACGCAGTATTGAGCTATGGACTTTTCGACAATGATCCGCCGTCCGTCTACCTCGACCTCAACGTATGTGAAATGCGGATTCACAGCGATTGCGAGATTCGACGGCAGCGTCCATGGCGTGGTAGTCCAGACCAACAAGTGCCTATCAACACCGTCATCGCTCAGGACGCGGAAGAGGGCGTATATCGACGGACTCTTGTGTGTAGCGTACCCCAAAGCGAGTTCATGGCTCGAGAGCGTCGTACCGCAACGAATACAGTACGGCAACACCTTCTGCCCCTCGTAGAGCAGGTTTTTGTCAGCCAGTTGCTTGAGAAGCCACCAGACGCTTTCTATGTAGTTGTTCGTGTAAGTGACATACGGACGGTCATAGTCGAGCCAGTAGCCAATCCTCTCGGATAGCGTCACCCAGTCGGACAAATACTCGAAGACACTGCTCTTGCAGCGGCTATTGAATTCCGCTACTCCGTACGCCTCGATTTCCGGCTTGCCGTTTATGCCCAACTCTTTCTCGATCTGTATCTCGACCGGAAGGCCGTGCGTATCCCAACCAGCGATGCGCGTTACAGATTCGCCAAGCATGGTGTGGAACCGACAGATCATGTCTTTGATGGTCCGAGCAAAGACGTGATGAATGCCCGGCCGCCCGTTCGCAGTAGGCGGCCCCTCATAGAACACGAACGGCTTGCCGCCCTGCGTGGCGTCGAGAGTCTTTCTGAACAACCCCTCTTCGCGCCACGTTTCCAGGAGCTGACGCTCCAGTTCGTGCAAGTCAGCCTGCGGCAGTGGATCGAAACTCATCATTCCATCCGTTCGAGAACGCCGGCCACGAGTCGAGTGAGATTGGGCTCAGAGCGCTCGGCCGTCGCAATGATCTTGTCAACGTTTGCAGGTTCAAGTGCGTCGGGGAAACACTCGTCGGTAATTATCGAGATACCGAGCACTCGCATGCCTCCGTGAACGGCTACTATGACCTCCGGGACGGTAGACATGCCGACGACATCGGCGCCGATCCCGCGCAGGAACCTGTATTCTGCCGGCGTCTCGAGGTTGGGTCCGGTAACCGCCACATACACGCCCTCGCGGAGGGTGATTTTTTGCTCCAACGCCACCGACCGGGCCAGCTCGCGCAGTCCTGGATCGAACGGTGCAGACATATCGGGGAATCGCGGTCCCAGAAAGTCGTCGTTCGGGCCGATCAGCGGATTGTCACCCAGCAGATTGATATGGTCGGCTATGAGCATCAGGTCGCCTGCCGCCCAAAGAGGGTTCATCCCACCACAGGCATTGGACACAACGAGTTTCTCCGCTCCCAGAGCACGCATGACGCGCACCGGAAACGTGATCTGCTGCATCGAATACCCTTCGTACCTATGGAACCGCCCCTGCATGGCAACGACCTTTTTCCTCCCAAGGGTTCCGAAAAGCAGACGTCCGGCATGACTTTCAACGGTCGACACCGGGAATGACGGGACCTCACTGTAGGAGATCTTTGTCGCGACGTCGATCTCCTTGGCCAACCCGCCAAGACCCGTTCCGAGAATCAACGCCACTTCAGGTACCAGATCACACTCCTTGCGGACTACCGCGACGGCGGCATCGATAGTCTCTCTAGTGTGCAACGTCGTCATACGACCTCCGGCGGACTGCCGTCCCGCTCGTGCGCTTCGAGAGCATCGAGCTGAGCTAGCTGCCTGTCCAACAATCTGCGGAATGCGGCCAGATAGGTTGTGAACTGGTGCTGCGCCTCTTCGATGTCGTGCCGTAACGACGACTCCGTAGCGCGGGATTCCTGAACGATGTTTTCCGCTTTGGCATGAGCCTCGCGAATTATGAGCTCCGCCTCCTGCGTTGCAGACTGTTTCGTGTCTTCTCGCAGCTCCTGAGCCATCATCACCGCATCGTTGATTGCCTTCTCGCGCTCACGCAGCGACTTGAGCTGTTCACGAAAATTGTGCAGTCGCTCCTCGAGGGCGACCCGCTCCCGCGCAAGTCGCTCCATTTCTTCGGCAACGCGGTTCCTGAAATCCTCAACGTCCGCTGCACTGTAGCCCCACGCCGCCCTGCTGAACTCCTGGGCTCGAATGTCGACCGGTGTTAGTCTGAATTCCCCTTCAGTCATACAGCACGTTCCCCAAACAGTACGGTGCCGAGACGGAGAATCGTCGCACCTTCGGCGACGGCCGCCCGGAAATCGTTAGACATACCCATCGAGAGTTCGGGAAGGTTCAAGCCCTCCTTCTCGAGCTCGTCACGCAGAAGCCGGAGGGCTGCAAACACCCGTCTCTGCTCGCCTTCATCGTCAACAAAAGGCGCCATCGTCATCAAGCCACGAACCGCTAGGTTCGGGGCCTTTGCAACGTATGAGGCTATCTCACCGGCTGTTTCCGGCTCGCAGCCGCTTTTCTGGGTTTCCTTCCCAACATTCACTTGTACGAGCACGTCGAGCGGAACGTCGGCCTCAGACCGGCGCTCGGCAGCACGTGCAAGTGCTTCGGCGACCCGCACCGAATCAACAGAATGCACCATCGAGAACCGGCCCGGCACGTACTTCGCCTTGTTGGATTGCAGATGCCCTATCAGATGCCAGTTCACGTTCAGGTCTGGCGCATTGTCCTGCTTCGACAAAGCCTCTTGAACGCGATTCTCACCGATATCATTCAAACCAACAGCGGCCGCAGCCTCGATCAACTCCAGCGGGTGACGCTTGGTTACCGCGACTATTCGAACGTCGGCCGCAACACCTTCGCGAGCCTGAACGCCGGCGATCTCTTCCTCGGTTCGCCGGAGGTTTGCACTCAGAGCCGTAAAATCCATAACCTGTAAAAGTAGCGGGACTTGGGCAGTGCTACAAGCGACCGTACTCACCCTAATTCAGTGGGTATACGGCAAATCCCGTGCGCATTCGTGCGCGCGGGATTTGCTTGGGGCCTGGGGAGGGTGCAGCTTCTCTAGTTGCCAGTCGTATCTGCAGCTGCCGTGGTGTCCTCGCTCAAAGCCGTATCGCCAAAGATCGCCTCGGCGGCAGCTTCCATTCCGCCAATGATAGACGCTGCTTGAGCGGACGGAGCCAAGTGATTCGCGCGTCTCAAGTTCTCGAGTGCTTTTTCCTCATTGCCGGACAGCAGATATGCTTGACCGAGGGAAAAAATGGCATAGCTGAGATTCGTCGCAATGTTCCTACTGGTTGGATCCAGTACAACCGTATCCGCCTCCAGGAGACCGGCATAGCGATAGACATTCCACAACAGCGAATCGGCACGTGGGATGTCAACCGGAACACCCATGATTCCAGGTCGCAACCGCGTGCTATCGGGAGCGTCCTCCACGTGCAGCTTGAACAGGATGCCCTCCTGTGCGAAATACTCTTCGAGATTCACATAGTTGCCCGCACCAGCCGTGAGCGAGAAGTATATGGGCCGCCGGTTCCAGTTCTCGGTAATCAGCCTCAGAACGAGGATATCCTTCACGTAGAGGGGAGTGCCCTCCTCGTAAGTCTTATCGATCCTGCCTGGCCTGAAGTCGATGGACGTGCCGAGGAGCTGGGCCTGCAGACTCGAGACCTCTGCGTCCGTCCACGAATGCAGGGGCGGCGGTGCGGTTCCCCGGTCTAGATGAGAATACCAAGGCGCCTGCTCTGGATAGAACTCACGCACCGGGTTGTCGCGCAGCTGCCGTATGTACCAATCGGTATTACCTAGCGACAGGTTGACGACGGACACGTCTTGCCGCACACCCTCCGCCTCCTGGAGATACCAGAGCGGGAAGGTGTCGTTGTCACCGTTGGTGAAGACAATCCCGTACGGCTCGGCCGATTGCAGCACATTGTAGGCGAAATCTCTGGCGAGAAGAGCTTCGGGCCCATGTTTTCGGCTGGCGGCGTTGAAGTTCAAGACGAACGGTATCAATGCCACACCAAGAATCGCCGCTGCAGCCTTCCCCACACCCGAATCTGAGCCGAGCCGATGCTTCAGCATCCTGTAGAGACCGGCAAGCCCAACTCCCACGAGAATGCCCCAAACCTGGAAGGAGACCGTGAAGAAATAGTCTCGTTCGCGTACTTCATGCTGATCCAGTTCTGGGAACATGTCCCATGCCAGCGAATGCCCCGGTTTGAAGTTCATGTAGCCCATCAGAATGGGCCCCGTGGTGAGGAAGATGAGCAGCAGCAGCCAGAACATCGACCGGTCGCGTTCCCTGACCACCGTGAGTCCGTATATGCCTAGCGAGACAAACAACAACGTGAACGGCATTCTTATACCGGCAAAGACCGGCACGGTCTTAGCGAGACCGTTGGACCACTGCCAATCGAAGTACTGCAGGTAGTTCTGAATCTGCAGGCCTATCAACGTCAGTGACCTGCCAGGATTACCCGGGCCGGATGGAAAGATCGGATTGTCGATAGGAGATCGCGGTGGATACTGTTTGCGCTGGATGACGTCCCACAGACTGCCCCAGGTCGACGGGTCCGCTTCGTTGATGAAAGGTCCCACGTTCGCTCGGAAATAGAGAAACAGGTATGTCGACGCTCCGACGAGTGCGATGCAGAAAACGGTGACCACAAAGCGGGCCCCGCCAACAGAAATCGCGTATGCGGCCGCAATCAAGAACGCGATCCCACCAAGAACCAACAGATTGGTGTTGCCGAGCCCAGTTCCGATCAGGAGAGCCCAAGCACCTACCAGCACCGCCCACTGCCCCCATTCCGCCCTTCGATCCTCTTCGGCATCGAGTGGCTCGGTCTTGATGACGTGCGCCATGTAGAACAGGAGCGGCGGTCCGACAAGCAATGCGAGGAGGTGATTTCCGAGCGAAACTGCGGCTAGGAAAAACGCGAGCAGAAGCAAATGTGGAGCTCGAGGTTTGCCGCGTGATTCTCTCCACATCCAAGCGAGCCACGCTGTTGCGGCAATGCTGAACGCGGCGACCATGTAGACTTCGGTCTCGTTTGAATTCTGCCAGACGGTGAACGCGAACGCAGAAGCCAATGCCGCTGCCACCGCCCCGCCGACTGAAAAGATCTGATCTTGTTTCGATCCTGGGTCTTCAACGCCGCGGAGAGTTTGCACCACCACGAGAAACCAGAAACCAGCTGCGGCAGCACTGAAAACTGCGGTCATCAGGTTGGATCTGTAAGCGTATTCGCCGATGGGCACCAAGTACGCCCATACTCTGACCATCAACGTGAAGAGCGGCGTGCCCGGCGGATGAGGGATTCCGAGAATCTTGGAAGTCGCGATGAACTCCCCGGCATCCCAGAATGTCACCGTGGGAGCGAGTGTCCAGATGTATCCGGCAAGCACGACCGCAGATACCGCAAGAGCGGCCAGGTACGGTGGTCTGTCTACCGGAAGGATATCAGTCGGCCGATCGGAGGCCGAGGAATCGTTCTGTTCAGTCATGTTCGTTATGAGATCTGGGTCTTAGGCTGGAGAAGCCTCACTAGAAGTGTCACCGAGTGCAAGGGCCAGCTTGGCCCGTCCAGAAAGTGCTTCACGTACCTCTTCAGACGTCACTCCTCTGCGCAGAAGGCCACGCGAGGCAATCGAAATCTTGGAGGTTTCTTCCGACACCACTATAACAACGGCGTCCGTTTCCTCGGAGAGCCCGAGCGCCGCCCGGTGACGCGTTCCCAGCGACTTATCGGTTACAGGGAACTGGGTGAGCGGCAAAACGGATCCGGCAGCAAGTATCCGGTCGCCGCGCACGATCACTGCTCCGTCGTGCAACGGCGAATAAGGAGTGAAGATCGTGGCGAGAAGATCGGCCGAGGCTCCTGCTTCCATGACCGTACCAGACTCGATGTAATCGTTGAGTGGTACTTCTCCTTCAACCGCGATTATTGCCCCTGTGCCGTTGCGCGCCAACCGTCCAACCGCCTCGGCAATCTCGTCGGCTACCGCACGATCGTTGGTTTGCGTGAGGAGCCGGATCGCGCGAGATCTGCCCATCCGGGCCAAAGCCTGTCGCAACTCGGGTTGAAAGACGACCACCGCAGCGAAGGCTCCATATGTGAATACGATGCCGAGCAATTCCGTGATCAGGTCGAGCCTGAGTATGACGGCAGCGAAGTAAACCAGCACCAAGAAGAGCAGCCCGAGGAGAATTTGTAGTGCCTTGGTACCCGCGAGGAACAAAAGGAGCCTGTAAATCAGAAACGCGACAATCAGGATCTCCACGACATCGCGAAATCCTGGTGTGATGAATGGCAACGGCTCGAACTGCATTACACGCTCCTCAGGGCCTCAGCCACAGCGAGCGATTCTCTCACGCGCGCTACGTCATGAACACGAAATAGATATGCTCCTCCGAGGAATGCCGCAATACAGGCCGCCGCTGTCGCACCATCTCGATCGACCACATCCCTGCCAGTAATCTCTCCGAGAAACCGCTTTCGCGACGGGCCGACCATAATCGGCAATCCCAACGAGGTCAGCAGCGGCAAGCCCCTCAGCACCTCACAGTTTTGGTCTGGAGTCTTTGCAAACCCCAATCCCGGATCGATTACGATCTGTTCGCGAGTTACGCCAGCACGTTCTGCGAGACGCACTGCATCGAGAAGTTCTCGAGCGGTTTCCGCAGTAACATCCGAATATGTGGCGTGTTCGTAGCTTGCCATCTCGGAGAACGCACCTCTCGAATGATTCAGAATCAAACCGGCTCCAAATTCGGCGCACACGTCCGCGACCTGGGAATCGAGACGCAGGGCCGAAACATCGTTCACGGCCCACGCACCCGCGTCCAAGGCGCGTTTGGCAATTCCCGATTTTACGGTGTCGACACTCAACGGCAGAGCAGAATGTTCTCGCACTATCCAATCCAACACGGGTCCGAGCCTCAACCATTCTTCGTCGACCGGCACCGAATCAGGCAGGCCAGGTCGAGTCGACTCACCACCCAGATCGATCATATCGGCGCCGGCCTCGATGAGAGCGTCTACATGTGACATGGCGGAATCGGGACTGAGGAACTTGCCGCCGTCGCTGAAGGAGTCGGGTGTGATGTTGAGGATGCCCGCTACGACCGGTTTGTCGAGATTCACCTGCCCACGTTCCATGCGCCAGGTTCGATGCTCATCTGATAAGCGGCGCAGACAGGCCCCGACTTCACGTGCGAGCGGCGCAGGTAGGACGTCGGGTGCTGCACGAGCCAGTCCGGCCAGGCGCGACATTGATCCAGAGAGCGCCAGCCACCCGTCGCCTGAAACGAGTTCTATGCCCCGGAGAAGTGCGGTTTCGCTCAGCTGGCGCTTAGGCTCGTCGTCAACGCCGTCGAGGAATATGGTGACGGGCCACAGGCCCTCGGCTGTTTTGGCCGCGCTGCCATCGTCGATTCCCCGCCGCACCAGCGCTTCCCGAATTGCTCCAGGATCGCGCGACGCGAGGAGGCGAAGCATTAAGCCCCGGCCGGTTCAGCTGGCGGAGTGCCCAGCACTCCGCCCCCGTCGGATGCAGACTTCTCCTTGTTCCGCGGTGGCGGTAGGAGTTCGTCGATACCCTTACCGGCCGACTCGTCGGGCGCCGGGAGTTCCTTACCCGCGACGATTAGCTCCACCTCTTCGCGATCGAGAGTCTCTCGATCGAGCAACGCCTTGGCCATGCGCCGAAGGCTATCCATGTCATTTTTCAGAATGTCGCGCGCCCGATCGTAAGCCTCTTCCAAGACCCGCTTGACCTCGGTGTCAACCAACTCTGCGGTCTTGTCCGAGACCTCGCGATGCTGCGCAAATTCCCGACCGAGGAACACCTGGTGCTCCCGGTCCCCCACTGCCACCGGGCCTACGGCATCGCTCATTCCAAACCGCATTACCATATTTCGCGCGATTTCCGTGGCTTGTTGAATATCCTGAGCGGCTCCGGTAGTCACCTTGTCAACACCGAACACCAGTTCTTCAGCTACCCTACCACCATATAGCGTGGCAAGCTTCCCAAGGATGAACTCTTTAGTATGACTGTGCCGGTCCTCTTCAGGCAGCGAGAAAGTCAGACCCATCGCCCGACCCCTGGGCACGATCGTCACCTTGTGAACGGGATCCTGGCCTGGCACTCCCACACTCACGAGTGCATGTCCCGCTTCGTGATAGGCGGTGAGCTCACGCTCTTCGTCGGTGATCACCATACTCTTGCGCTCGACGCCCAGCATGACCTTGTCCTTCGCATCCTCTAGGTCGTCGGTATCGACAGCAGGTTTGTCCCGCCGAGCAGCAAGCAGCGCAGCTTCGTTGACTATGTTGGCCAGATCCGCGCCGGCGAGGCCCGGAGTGGCCTTGGCGATAGTATCGAGCTTGACTGTCCCACCCAACGGAATTTTCCGTACGTGCACCTTCAGGATCATCTCGCGACCGCGAACGTCAGGCATATCCACCACGATCTGACGGTCGAACCGGCCAGGCCTGAGCAACGCCGGATCGAGAACATCTGGTCGATTGGTGGCTGCCAGCAGGATTACTCCTTCGTTCGACTCGAAGCCGTCCATCTCTACCAGGAGCTGGTTGAGTGTCTGCTCGCGCTCATCATGACCACCTCCGAGTCCGGCGCCACGGTGTCGTCCCACGGCATCGATCTCGTCGATGAATATGATGCACGGTGCATGCGCCTTACCCTGCTCAAACAGGTCACGAACTCGCGACGCACCAACTCCGACAAACATCTCGACGAAATCGGAGCCCGACATCTGGAAGAACGGCCTGCCCGCTTCACCCGCCACAGCACGCGCGAGCAAAGTCTTACCGGTGCCGGGCGGACCTACCAACAGTACTCCCTTCGGAAGCCTGCCACCGAGTCGTTGGAATTTCTGCGGGTCCTTGAGAAACTCGATGACTTCCTCCAGCTCCACCTTCGCCTCGTCAGCGCCGGCAACATCCTGGAAAGTCACTTTCGGCGTGTCGCCCGTGAGCAGCTTTGCCTTCGACTTGCCGAATGAGAAGGCCCTATTTCCACCTTGTTGAACCTGACGGAAGAAGAAGATCCACAGACCGATCAGGATCACCCAGGGAAGCATGTTGAAGAGCAAAATGCCTATGGAGTCTTTGGGCTCTTTGGCGGATATCGGGATGTTCTGCTGTTCGATCCTCTCGAGCAGAACTTCGGAGTCCTTTATAGGCAGGATCGTGGTGAACTGAACCACATCCCTGCTTTCGAATGCGACTCCTTGCTTGAAATCGCCCTCGACAGCCTTGCCGCTGGTGATCTCAACGCGGGCGATGTTGTTTCGTTCCAACTCACCCGCGAACAGCGAATATGGAACCTCAGTGTATTCCTCACGCCTGTCCCCCAGGGTATTCCAGAGAAACAGACCGAGAAGAACGATGAGCGGCCAGAACATCAGGTTCTTGCTCATCATCCCGAAACCCATCTTCTTAGGCGGCAAACGTTCAGCCATCTTGTCCCTTCAGACTCGCTACAAACGGCAAGTGACGGTATCTCTCGTCGTGGTCCAACCCGTACCCGACCAGGAACTCCCGTGGTGCCTCGAACCCCACGAACCGTGGTTCGTTTTCGAGAACCGACGAAACCCGTTTGTGCAACAAAGTCGCGATCTCCACGCTGCGCGCTCCTCGATCGCGAAACGTGTCGACCAACATATTGAGCGTTTGTCCTGTCTCGACGATGTCTTCGACAAGGAGCACGTGGCAGTCTCCAACAGCCACGTCCGGGTCGTACTGCAAACGCACCAAACCACTCGATTCCGTCCCAGACCCGTACGACGAAACCACACAGAAATCTACTCTGTGAGGACGGGAAATATTCCTCACCAAATCGGCCAGGAAGATGAAGCTTCCCTTCAACAGGCCGATCAGAAGAAGCTCCCCTTCTTCATAATACACACAAATCTCGCGCCCGAGTTCCGCAACGCGACGATCCAAAGTCTCCGCATCGAAGATCGTGGCGCCGAGACCGGGCTCCGACAGCTGCTTCAAGTAATCAGCTGGCACGTGCCTCCAATCTCACGGCGGCTTGCCCGACATCCGGAATCGCTACATCCGATCGGCAAATGCCCGGGGCCCATACCGCGTCGGGTCCCCTGTACACAATAGGAAACCGGTCTCTCTCCGCCGCTGGGATTCGCGCATCCATCAGAACGCGGCGCAGCTTCCTCGCACCAACCCCACCGAGTGGTCGAATCCTGTCTCCCTCACCCGGCCCCTTCACCTCGCATGTTCCGTACGTAATCCAGGTCGTTTCGGAGTCACGAGAGCACACTCCAGCCTCCTCAGGGCACCACCTGAACAGCCAGCGGCCCCATTCGAGGTGACCCTCACTGCACTCGTCCAGCTCGAGGCAAACGGTTTCGGGACTAGCAGCCCGGGCTACCCTGCCAATCCGGAGCCTGTCGAAGACCAGCGTGGCCTGAAACCCCGATCCCAACTCCATGCTGCGGCCACTCGAACTGCCGGTAGCAAACTCCAACAGGAGCTGCGTCTGACTTCGGCTGAGCCTGCATTCAACTTCCCGGGCAAGAGCCCGCAAAATCGTTTGTGACAACAACTTATCATACCGCCCGAGTGGTTCGCGAGCAACCTCGCTGGCATCGGATTCGAGACAAAAATCGAGTTCCGGCAAGGTGCGAAGCAACGCAGCCCAAGCTCCCCGTTCATCGCCAGCGTGCACCGCAACGTCGGCCAGCCTTTGATCGAAATCTGATCCAAAACGCTGGCGAAGAGATGGGAGCAGATTGTGGCGCAACCAGGAGCGATCGTGGCGAACATCGGCGTTTGCAGGGTCCTGGAAAATTGCGGGTCGGGCAGAGGGATCGGGGAACCTCATAGCAAGCCAATTTTCCAGCTCAGAACGCCTGAACGGGAGGAGCGGTCGCGCGAGGCCGTCGGGTCCTCGAGCGGGTATTCCAACCAGGCCAGCGATGCCTGAGCCCCGCAGGAATCGGAACAATACGGTTTCGGCTTGGTCGTCGAGGTGGTGTGCTGTGGCCAGGTAGTCTGCTCCGACATCTCTCTGGATCGATCGCAGAGCATGGTAGCGAGCTTGTCGAGCTACGGTCTCCGTTGCCCCCGCCCCCAGCTCGAGTTCTTCCATGAAAAAAGGAACTCGATAGCTGTGTGCCAGCTTCTGCACCTCAGGAGCTGCCGCTGTCGCTTCCTCCGAAATGCCGTGTATCACGTGGGCAACTGCCAGATCCGAACCCAGATCCTCCTTTATGCAGAACATCAGATCCAGCAGTGCAACCGAGTCCAGCCCCCCACTCACAGCCAGAAGTACAGTCCCGGCAGGCTCGAAGAGTCTGGTCGAAACCAGATGGTCGAGAAGCGCGAGGTCGAGACCTTTGTGCATACCGGCCTAGTCCACGTCACCCGTGACTCTATTGCGAGCCTCGGAAAGGAAGCCGGGCTTCAGATCGAGGAGGCCTGAAATCTTCCGCATCAGATAGCTCTCGTGCTTCGCCAACTCGCCGTCAGCATACACGACGCGCCACATCACCTCCGCCAATACCATCTTCTGCCCGGCGTCATACCGATCCGCGATGAGCCGCGTGAATTGGTACAAATCGACGGATCGTTGCCTTTCCTGCTCCGCCAGCGCGACAACCTCCGCGACCATGGTCGAGGGAAGGTCGAAATGGTGCGCCATGGCGGTTTCTATGTGCTTTCTCTCATCATCGGTGAACTCGTCGTCCGCATAAGCCAGCTCGAGCAGCAACGCGCATGCGGCCACGGTAATGGGATCGTGTTCTGATTCTTTCGGACCTGCCTCACGCGGTTCTTCTGCGGTTGGGTCCAGATTCTTCGAGAAGAATGACTTGATATTCGTCAGCACTTTCGGTCTCCGATCTACTGCTCGTCGCTTGTGAACATGAGAGCGGCAATCTTCCATTCACCTTCGTGTTCGAGAAGGATCAATGCATCGACACCATCCCAAGCCGTGGTTGAGATTTCCCTCACAACCATTTCGCTATCTCGTCTAGGTGTTTCCGGGAAATGTCGGGTACCTGCGTACCTTCCGCCGGGTACCCCACCGGCAAGACCAGATAGGGCCTTTCGTTTGTGGGCCTCTCTAGAATCTTGGATAAGAAACCCATCGGATTTGGAGTGTAGGTGAGTGTTGTCAAACCCATATTGTGAAGAGCGGCAATGAGGAACCCGCACGCTATCCCGACGCTCTCATTGGCGTAGTAGTGCGTGATCTTTTCACCATCGGCGTCAATGCCATGCGCTTCTTTGAACACGACGATCAGGACAGGAGCTTCCTCCAAAAAGGGCTTTTCCCAGTCAACGCCGAGTGGCGACAGCGCCGTCACCCAACGATCTGGAAACCTGTGATCGTAGTTCTCTCTTTCCTCATTTTCTGCGGCATCTCTAATCCTGCGTTTCAAACCGGGATCCTCGACGACCACAAATTGCCACGGTTGTTGGTTCGCACCTGAGGGTGCCGATGCGGCTGTACGGATCGCGCTTTCGATGCACTCCTTCGGCACGGGCCGGGAGGATATGGTTCTAACCGATCGGCGTGTACTCATCAGCTGCTGAAAAGCCACTGCGCGATCGACCATATCGCCCGGTGAGAGTTCTTCGAACGCCAACGGCACAAACCGGTACTCATCACTTCCCATTGTCGCTCCTGTCGTACTGCTCTGAGTAACCATTGCTAGAGGTATGGGCTCAACAGCCTCGCCACACCGTCCCGAAGTTGTACGGGCATGCTGCGCGCGTCCACCTCTGCTTTTTTGATCTCGCGAGCACCAGCGAGCTTCTGGTGAACCAACGTACCTAACTGATCGCATAGCTCACTGTCATAACACTCGACATTGAACTCGAAGTTCAAACGCAGGCTTCTGGGGTCCCAATTCGCCGACCCGACAAGCGTCCACGCTTTGTCGACAAGCATCAGCTTGGTGTGATCGAATGGCGGCGGTGTCAGAAAGACGCGGCACCCGCGCTGTAGAACCTGCCACAGAAGCGCGGTAGAAGCCCACTTCACCAATACCTGGTTGTTCACCTGCGGTAGAAAGATGCGTACATCCACAGCTCTCATGGCAGCCACATTCAACGCGCTTATCAGCTCCCTGTCGGGAAGGAAGTAAGGTGTGACCACTGTGACCTCATGCTGCGCGGTGGCTATGGCGCCTAGAATGGTCATTCGAGCTCTGTCGAAATCCTCTCCCGGGCCATCTGAGATTCCCCTCGCCAAAGTCGACCCAACTTCATCGATGGCAGGAAACCACCTGTCGCCCTCGAGCAATTCCATGGTGCTAAACGCCCAATCCTCAGCAAACACCTGCGTCATGTGACCCACCACCGGCCCCTCGACTCTGAACTGGAGATCCTGCACAGGTCGTCTCGGGTTTGCGCCTAATACATGACCTTCTCTGATGTTCATCCCACCCGTGTAGCCGAGTTTGCCATCCACAACTAGGAGCTTGCGGTGATTCCGGAGATTCAAGAACGGCATCCTCCAAGGCACCACGGTTCTGAGAAAACGGGAATATGTAATGCCGTTACGTCGGAGTTCTCTCATTATAGGCGGCCAGGAGTAGCGGGAGCCCACCGCATCAACAAGAACACGAACCTCGACTCCGCGGGCCACTGCGCGTCCGAGTGCTTCCGCAAAGTCACGGCCCACAGCGTCGTTGTCGAAGATGAAAGAGCTGAGTGCAATCGATTTGGTTGCGCCCTCGATCGCGCCGAGCATGTCTGGGTACGCAGCATCTCCCTGGAATAGAGGAGATATCTGATTGCCAGGCACCAACTGTCTACGGGTAACTCGCCCCACCACCGTGGCCAGGCCTGCAAGATGACCTCGTGGCGCGTCCAACGTATCTGTGACGGCTTTCCAGTCGGTGCGCGAGTCACGAGGCAACGGTCGCAGGTCCATTCCCAATCTGCGCAATGTCTGGCCTCGACGACGGATTCGGTTGACGCCGAACAGAGCGTACAGAACCGATCCGAAGACAGGTAGGAACCACACGACCCCCACCCATCCGGCGGCAGCACGGTTGTCACGCTTGTTCAACACCACGTGCGCCGATACCGCGGCAGCGAGAAGCGTGGATAGGGTTGCGACAATTACCGGGCGAAGATCGATCAGGAGATCAAACATCGGTCAGTCGGGAGTTGAGGCAGGGAATCACGAAGGCTCTGATACCTCAATTGCTGGCCCTATCGGTTCCACACAGTCAGAAGTGTCATTCCTTGCGTTGTTGACCACCGTGCTCACCGGCACCACGCTCATCCTCTCATGCGGGAATGATCGAACCAGCGATCGCAGGGTGTGCTGCTGGGTGCGGTCATACTGGACATCGCAAATCCACGAATCCCACGATTCTTCGCTGAGAATCACCGGCATCCGTTCGTGCACCATAGTCGCCAACTCGTTCGCTTTCGTCGTAATGATGGCACAGGACTCGACGGTGTTGCCATCCGCACCCTTTTCCTCCCAACGATCCCATATTCCAGCAAAGGCAAACAACGACCCGCCATCTACCTGGAAATAGTGGGGCTGTTTCCGGTCGGCCAGTTTCTGCCACTCAAAAAAGCCGTCCGCGATCACGAGACACCGTCGCGATCGAAACGACGACCGAAATGCCGGCTTGTCTGCGACTGTCTCCCCCCGGGCGTTGATCAGGAGTGGACCCGACTGTGTTTCCTTGGCCCAGTGCGGCACCAGACCCCATCGGAGCGGCACGATCTCGCGGCCATCGCCAGTTCCGGTGGAGCGTACCACCGCAACTTGGGTGGTCGGCGCAATGTTGTAGCGCGGCCCGGAATCCAGAACCCGCAGCGTCTCCGGGACCGACAAATTGAAGATTCCAGCGACCTCTTCAGGCGACGCAAACAGGGTATAGCGTCCGCACATCGCGTGTCCTTCCGCTCCGGGTACCGGTGCACCTTCGCCTTTCAGCCACCCACTACAATCTAGCCCTACTAAACGGTTACGGAGGTTCATACCTTACGTGGAACGTTGGTTGCTGTTACGTGTATCGTCCGTGTGGTCGTTCCGACAGGTTGTTGGCCTGCTTGACCAAAGACGGTTAAGTGCTCTATTTTGCAAGGTTTACGCGCAGAAAGATACGGCCTTTAGTGGCCGGTGAGACGCGCCTCTGTGGGCCACGCAGCTCGCGGAGGTGTGGGGTTTACCCCACAATTCGGTGCATTTCATCGCGCCCTGGACCTATATGATATGGAAATAACAACAGTCAGCGGAACGCATGAGGTACCAACCGCAACGCTACTAGCGGAACGCGAGCGGTTCCCGGATGGCACAATTGTGGACATCGGGGGAGTGCGCATCGGTGGTTCCGAGATCGTTGTAATGGCAGGACCATGTGCGGTCGAGAACAAGGATCAAATCCTCAAGGCAGCCCTTGCCGTGCAAAGCGAGGGGGCAAAGGTCTTGCGGGGCGGTGCCTTCAAGCCACGCACGACTCCTTACAGTTTTCGCGGCCTTCGCGAAGAGGGGCTCAAGTTGCTCACCTGGGTCCGGGAAGAAACCGGAATGCCCGTGGTGACCGAGGTCATGGACACTCGTCAGGTCGAGCAGGTGAGCGATCATGCCGATGCCCTTCAGATCGGCTCGCGCAACATGCACAACTACGCCCTCCTCGACGAGGTGGGGTTGACCAAAAAGCCCGTGCTTCTGAAACGTGGTATGAGCGCAACGATAGAGGAGTTGATACACTCGGCCGAATACATACTCAGACAGGGCAACGAGCAGGTGATCTTCTGCGAACGCGGCATTCGCACGTTTGAGAACTCTACTCGAAATACTCTGGACCTGTCCGCTGTACCCATGTTGAAGAAGCTCAGTCACCTCCCTGTTGTTGTTGATCCAAGCCACGCCGCAGGGCAATGGTGGATGGTACCGTCACTCGCAAAAGCGGCCGTGGCGGTCGGTGCGGATGGTCTGCTGGTGGAAGTGCACTGTGATCCCGGCGAGGCACTGTCGGACGGTCCACAGTCTCTCGAGCCAGATCATTTTCACTCATTGATGAATGAATTACGAGAGGTTGCGACTGCTGTCGGCCGCGTAATCGCGTCCGCGTAGTAATCGCCGGCCGAGCAACCACTGATTTTGCCACGTCGAGCGCATTTGGGCGCTCGATCTGCTTTCAAGCCTATCGAAAATGACGGCCACACCAAACCACGACAGGTTTCCGCGTAATCGGTTACTCCACACTCGGCGCCGACTCCTTTTGTTTGCGATCGGCCCCGTTAGCTATCTACTGTTCCTGGTTTTGAACTGGCTTCCGTGGCTGGCGGAATCGGTTTACAGGAATGCCGTTGCTCCGTTCCTGACAATAATCCTCTCGACCATCACCGGAATACTCCCGTTTGCACTCGGGGAGGTTTTGGTCGCCGCTGTTATTGCATGGTACTCCGTTGAAGGTGCGTTGACGATCCGCGACGTGACACGACGTCATCGAGAGCTCAAGAACGCGGCGGCGTCCGGCATGCTCCGCCTCGCACGAGACGCCGGAGTTCTCGTCGGCTTGTTCTATTTGTTGTGGGGATTCAACTACGCGCTGCCCCCGCTCCAGAAAAGGTTAGACTGGGATCCTCCGGTTGATGTAGGCGTTGAGGAATTGTCGGCAATGGTCGTCGAGACGACAGCTGCCGCAAATGTCGCCTACCTGACCTTGCACGGCACCGCAGATGCGGGATCCCCGACAGAACTGCCGGAAGATCTCGAGGTCCTGAAAAGTGATATCCAGAGAGGTTGGCAGAAAGCCAGGGAAGAGCTGGGCATGCCGGCGTTCCCGGACTGGTTCGGTGGGGTGAAGACTCCTTTGCTCACTGGGTTGTACGAATGGCTCGGCATTGCGGGGTACTACTTCCCGTTCACGGGCGAAGGAAACGTGCGGGGCGGCATTCCCGCCATTGACTACCCGAAGATCCTGGCGCACGAACTCACTCACCAACGGGGCGTGGCGCGCGAGTCTGAAGCGAACTTCTGGGGTTATCTCGCTGCAGTGCACTCGGACAACGCACTGGCCCGATACTCGGCGCTCAGGTTCGCAAACCGCCAGATAGTCTCGGAACTCGCTCTGTTGGATCCGCAGTTGGCACTACAGCTGGCCCTGCGCCGACTGCCCGGAGTACAACGAGACATCCAGCACTCCCGCAGGTATTGGCAGCAATTCCGCGGGCGTGGTACGGCCATAGGTAGTTCGGTGAACAACGCGTTCCTGCGCTCGAATCGAGTTGAGGGTGGAGTACGGAGCTACTCGATGAGCGCATCGCTATTCCTCGCATACGCACGGGCACACGGCGGCAACCTCGTTCCGGACGTTCGAGAGAACACGACTTCCGATCCTTGAGGATGTGACAGCAGTCAAACGACACTCTGGCGCGCGACGTCGGAAGGACATATTCTGAGGTTCGTCATTGATCGACTGAGGAGCTGACATGGGTCCGCCTGAAGTATCAGATCGCTCTAGGGGAGTAGCACTTGCGCTATCGGGCGCACTCGGCGTATTCGGGTGTCATCGATTCTATGTCGGAAAGGTCGGATCCGGTCTCTGCCAGCTCTTCACCTTCGGCGGATTGGGCATATGGTATCTCTACGACGTGATCATGGTTGCAAGCGGATCATTCAGAGATGCCGACGGGCGTCGTGTTGTGAATTGGGGAGAGTCCGATACGGTGCGCCCGCATCAGCAACTCACCGACGACCGGGTCGAAATGCTATTGGACGAAATCGACCACATGCGAGCCGAGATGGGCGATGTGGTCGAACGTGTGGACTTCATGGAAAGGGTGCTCGCCCGACAAAGAGATAGGAACGGGCTCCCGCGAGGGGACTAGCTAGGCTTTCGCCTCCTATCCCGGCCGGACCTTCGCTCGTCCGTGACCCTTCGCTCATCTTCACGCCGTTCAACTCCGGAACGGCGCTCCTCGGTCACAGGAATGCTCTCCGCCCGCCGATCGCCTTCTCTTATACTCCCCGCACGCCGGTCCTGTACCTGCCGGCGAGCCTCCCGTCGGCGTCTTCGCTTGTCTGTCATTCCCAGAAACCCTTCCCGCGGCAAACTGCGAATCAACTCGGGCTTCGGTTTGAAGCCAGCGCATCGCGTGGATCACGATAACTAAGACCCGACGAGAGTGCCGTCAAGTGAATAGCCGGTCTTACTTGCTTTCGGAGTACTCGTTAATTTCACGAGGCTTTCACCCACCGAGTAGAAAACCATGACAGAACAAAACAAACCGAACGCGTGGCGCCGGCGCACAGCTAGCCTCCCACTTTTTGCAGCCATTTTTCTCTTGGGCTCCGGCCCGTTGGCGAGCACCTGGCAGAGTGATGTCGAACCCGTTTCGATCGGAGCGGTTTCAGCTCTGCAGCAAACGGTCATTGCTCCAAATGGGATGGTCGTTTCGGCCAAGGGGTTGGCCAGCGAGGCGGGCATCGAGGTACTCAAAGCCGGTGGTAACGCGGTAGATGCTGCAATCGCCACCGGATTTGCGTTAGCCGTCACCCACCCCGCAGCGGGCAACATTGGCGGTGGCGGCTTCTTCGTCATTCGCTTCCCCGATGGCAGAGTTACATCATTGGACTTCCGCGAAAAAGCACCGCTGGCAGCATTTCCTGAGATGTTCTTGGACGAGAACGGCGAATACTCGTCGCAGCTTCATCACATGAGCCACCTGTCGATTGGTGTGCCAGGCACAGTCGCAGGATTTGCCATGGCTCACGAGAAGTACGGTCGACTCGCCTGGAGCCAACTCGTGGAACCTGCTGTGTCGCTCGCTCGTGACGGGTTCACTCTCATGCCCGGCTTGGCGAGGTCATTAGCCAACGCCCTACGACGTTTCGAGCCGTACCCCGCCAGCATTGCGGCCTACTCCAAGAACGGACAGCCCTACGACGCCGGAGAACTTTTCAGGCAGCCCGATCTCGCGCGGACTCTCGAACGTGTTCAGAACGAAGGCAGGGACGGGTTCTACAAGGGCGAGACAGCGAGGCTGTTGGTGGAGGAAATGGAGAGAGGTGGCGGGCTGATAACGGAGGAAGACCTGGCTCGATACGAACCCAAGGAACGCACTCCAATTCGTGGCACATATCGCGGATACGAGATCATCAGCATGCCTCCGCCGAGCAGTGGCGGGACGGTTCTGGTGGAGATGTTGAACATCCTGGAGGCGTACGATCTGGCTTCGATGGGTCACAACTCGGCTGCTTACATCCACCATCTCGCCGAGTCGATGCGGCGCGCGTATCGAGACCGGGCGCGGTTCCTTGCCGACCCGGACTTTGCCAATGTCCCGGTCGATCGGCTCACGAGCAAGGACTACGCAGCTGAACTGCGGAGTACGATAGACGAAACGCGCGCAACACCGTCCGACCCAGAAGACATCAACCTCCCGAATGAAAGCCCTGAAACCACCCACTATTCGGTAGTCGACGCAGACGGAATGGCGGTGTCGGTCACATACACTCTCGAGTTCGGCTACGGTTCAGGAATCGTGGTTCCAGGTGCAGGGTTCCTGCTCAACAACGAGATGGGGGATTTCAACGCGGGACCCGGCCTCACCAGCAACAGAGGTCTCATCGGCACCGAAGCCAATCTGGCTCGACCCGAGCAGAGGATGTTGTCCAGCATGACCCCTTCGATCCTGACCAAGGATGGCCAGTTGGTCGCCGTGGTGGGAAGCCCGGGCGGACGCACGATCATCAACAGCGTGCTGCAAGTGACGTTGAACATCATCGACTTCCAGATGGGAATCAGAGAAGCGGTGTCGTCACCTCGCATACACCACCAATGGCTGCCCGATCAGATACGCATCGAAACCCGCGGCACCACCGTCGACACGGAGAGACTACTCACGCAGATGGGCCACACCATCCAGATGCGCGGTCGGCAGGGCGTGACGCACTGCATCATGATCGATCCGGAAACCGGTGAGCGGGTAGGTGCAGCGGACCCGAGGGATATCGATGGGGGGGCAGTGGGGTACTAGGCGAGAGTGCGGTGAGCAACGAGCAACGAACAACGAGCAACGAACAACGAACAACGGATGCTCAAACTGTAAGACCGTTGCACGTCGTTCGTTGGTCGCTGCACACAACAAAGACATTCTGCATTCTCGGAACATCTCAGCCGCCACTGTCGTCTAGCGATCCACCTCCCGCCACAGGCTGTACTTTTCCAGCCACTGCAAATCAAACTCGTCCGTTCTGGCGAGGTACACGACTCCATCACCGAATCCCACGACTGAACGCATTTCGGGGAGGATGACGCGGCCTACAAGCGTTCCGGATTCGTCAAATATGTCATAAGTCGGTGCTTCATCAGCGGACACGTAACGCTCGACCCACATCTCGCCCTCTTTCGCTACGTAAACTCCGCCGGCTTGAAATACTGGCAACGCGTCGGGCCAATCGAGTCCGTCGATGTTGGGTTCATCGGGATTCCCGCTGCGCGTTCCCCTCCTGAACGCCGTAGTCATATTGCCGTTGACGTTCATGACTTCGACACCAAGAGAGTTGCGCTGCATGCGTTCCATGTATGCAATCTTGTCGTCTCGGCTTACACGCGACGACCGCGCTTCGTTGGGCGATCCCGTCACGACTCGACCGTCGGGATGAATCCACTCCACGTAGTAGCCGTCCGAACGAACGACAGCCAAACTCCCGTCCCAGCCAGCTGTCCAGCCATCCTCGGGACTCATGGGAACCGGGCTAATGGAGACGTTCTGGTTATTGGGACCACCGGAGCTGGTACGAGTCATCTCAGGTCCCTTAACCAAACCCAGGGTGTCAACGACGTCGGTCGTACGATCCCATCTGAGCATTAGGGCAGAATCCGGCATTGGCCGACCTGGTGCCATCGGCAGCCTCCCCTGGAGATACACTCGGCCTTCAGAATCTACAGCACGAGGGAGGCGCATCGTCATCGAGCCACCTCTCATGCCCATCCTGCCCTGCGCGATTGGCCAAGTCTCGCCAAACCCGAAATCCGGTCCGATGGCGGTAAGCCGTCCATTGCCCAAATCGACCAACAGAATCGAGTCACCGGGGAGCGGGAAGATCCCATCCGGCTGCCGGTATTCTTCCGGCCCAGCACCAGTTCGCCCGACGGTGTCTGCAGTTCCCGCATCCATATCCAAAATCACGAGCGCCTGGCCCAGACCATCAGCCACCAGAACCTGGCCATTCGGCAATTCGAGGAGACCAGATACAGTGCTAAACGACTCCGGGAAGGCGGCAGTTGGTGTAACCAACTGCAGTTCCTGCACCTGAGCCGACGACGAGGAAACCCATGCAGCGGCAACTGCCACCACAAGCGAAAAGACCTTCGCTCGGTGTCTTGCATTGTTCATTGTTGTCCGTTCCTTCTGTAAGGAAATGAAATGTCCTCTTCCGGTAATGATGAATAGCCCGTGCGGTTGGTCGCAGCGACCACCCGGCAGATCGGCCTGGGGCGGCAACCCGGGCCACCCGTTCTAGTAGCCCGACGTGCCGCAAATCACTGTGCTGCAAGTATTTGAGGAGTTGACTAGGCTTTCCAAATCAGCCAGCGAATCGTATAATGTGGCGCGAAACGCCGGAAATCCCAAGGTACGCCTGGGTGGGCGACAGCCGAATGTGACGAACGTCGCCTTACTAAGCAGCCAGGGATCACAGCAAATCAGAGCGGTTGAGTGAACATTTGTAACCGCCGGGAACCGGTTCTGCAGCCGGTTGAGAAGACAAGTGCACGAAACTGGAGGATCGCATCGATGAATGAAGCTGCTGGCTGGGCCCGGGTCGAGCCCCCCGGAGCATACAGCCTACGCCGCGGGGCCTGGTATCCCGTCATTGATGACACTGCATCGACCGAGGTGGTGCTCGACATCACACATCGGCATGTGGTGATCCCCCGCCACCACCTGCGAATTCGACGGCACAGACCGCAGTGCTTCAGCGTCGTGGTCAGGTCGGAGGCAGAGCCGAATCCAGTTAGAGGCCAGCCTGAGGACGTCGGTGATACGTATGCCGTCTGCCCACTGTCTAGCTCCCGCATTCGCCTGTCTGGGCATCCCGAGCAACTAGAATGTCCCGAATGCGGCCACCGGTTCAAGGTCGCATGGGACGATATGTGTTAGGGGAGAAGAGGGAGACAATGGCGGCATAGGGGGTATGCGGCACTGGGAGGGGAAGAAACCAACTAGTTGAAGAGGGGCTGAGTCGGTGTCGACCAGCCCCTCTTTCTTCCTTCCACTCCCTCTCCTCCCTCCTCTGCGAGCCCTACCTCAGAGTCACCCTCGTCTCGACCATTCCGCCCTTGACGCTCGCGTATCTGATCGTCGCCGCTCCGGACCCGCGAAGGAGGTATTCCACCGTTCGAGTTGTCCTACCCGGGTGACCGTTGCGAATCAAAATTCTCGCCTGGTCGTTTTGATCGATCATCCTGCTGGGCCCAGGCATGAACTTGTTGGGAACCCAGCCAGCCGAAATCACGGTTGCGCCTTCGACCGTCAACAGATCGGGCGGGACGACGTTGTTCCTAGCAGCCCGAGCGGTTATCGTGGGCGCGACCTTGTTGTTGATCAGATCTAGGCGCACCCTGTATACATCGCCGCTAACTCTCTCAACCGTAGCGTCTCCCATGCGCATCAGCGGCATCTGATCAGCCTGGTAGAGCGTAAATGCCGCGTTACGGTGAGCCAGCTCCTCGTTCATGAAACGCGGTGGGAGCCGTCCGTATGTCTTCTTCCATCCGCCAAGCTCCACCGTACCAAACTGGGGATGTTCAAACTCTGCCCACTCGATGTACTGATCACCCATTTCGAGGTGGTCGTCAAAGAAATAACTGGCCCGCGCTCTGCTGATCGGACTCCCCGGATCCTGTTGCTGCCTCTGTAGATCAGGACTGTTGAAATATTGGCCTCTCGCCCACAGCTCGTTCGAGAACGAGATGATCCCAAGTCCGTCGTTTGTCCAGTCGATGAACCCGCCGTGCACGGTATATAGGCTGTCCCAAAGCACGATGTACCTGTAGTACGGAAGCATTCGCGCCCCGGTTCGCCCGAGCTCATCGTACGCCGCCAGGTCAGTTGCGGAATACTCGCCGTACCAGTTCGCGCCAGGACCGCGTAGGATCATGCCGCCGGTGTTGTGGTAAGACTGGACTCCGGCAATGTTCGGGTGGGCCATCAAGAAGTCGTTCTCAGCTCGTGACTCAGGAAGCTGGAACGGGTAGTCCATAGCGCCGCCCTGGATGTAGTTCGGCTGCCAATCGGAACCCCAGTTTCGGTTAGGATCGTATCCACCAACCGGGTCTTCGTTTACTCTGCCATCACCGTCGTCATCAAGTCCCTCTTGCCCGAGCATGATCCAGTCACCGCGTTCGCCCGCCGGGACAGGTTCCATAATGCGCGGATCCAGGTGACTGATCCTGAGGTTCCCTTCGCCCGGCACGTACTTTCGGATCTGTTCAATCGTGCCGTTGCCGTTCAGATCGTTTGGACCATCTTCGTCGAACAGCCCGTCGTTATCGCTATCGACCGGCACGTGGCCGGTCCGCGCGCCAGAGCCGGTCTCGTCCATGAAATGGTCCCGGCCATCTGGGTTCACGACAGGCATGATATAGAAGACGCGCTCATCCACGAGTTGAGTGACTTTCTCGATTCTGCCGTAATTCTCCATTAGATACCAGATGGTATACAGGCAGACTTCACCACCCTGGATCTCATTGCCGTGCATGTTGGCGTCGATGAACATCGCCGCCTTGCTCATTTCGGGCCCCGTCTCGGGGTTGTTGATCGTCATGAGCATCATGTCCCGACCACCGTAGCTGGTGCCCACCGACTCGTACTTCAAAAACCGAGGATAGGCATCTTCGAGCCGCAGCAGATCTTCCTTGATCTCGTCATAATCGTGCCAGCGATTGAAATCGATGGTCACCCTGTGTTCAGGGTCAGATCCGCTCTGCGCGTGCACCCACGAGGGTGCGGTGACAACCGTTGTCAGGATCATCACCGACATGGCGATGGGACCCAACGCTGCTTGCCTGATTTTGTTTCCCGTTGTCGTCATGATGAGCCTCATCGGAGTGTGATTGTTGCCGTGTCAGACCCGCTCTTCTGGGATCTCACGGTGAGCGTGATGTTGGAGCCCTGCCTTCCGTTGATCAACCAGACGTAGGATTCTCTGGAGCCGGAGCCATCGAGCGCCTGGAAGAAGCTCGTTTTGGCGGCTCCGGTGAGAACGTTCTCCGGTGGTACATCGAGTTGGACCATCGTGGGCGCCACAGACCTCGCGGTTACGCCTTGCCTCATGGCTGTCGGGAGATAGCCGGAGTTCTCAATTTCAGCTTTGACCTCGAATACACCGCCGCCGTGGTTGGTTACTTCTACGTCCGCAATACTCACCTTAGCGAACAACGATGTCAGGTGCACGGCGAACTGCGCATGAGATTCGCCGAGCGCCGCGAGCGCTGATGTCGGCGGATTGCTGGTGGCGTAAGGCTTGAACCCACCGATCTCCACCGTACCCAGCGTCGGGTGCTGGAACTCGGTCCAGTCCACAAATCCATCTACCCCGTCCGAATCCATCCAGCGGAGTATTGCCAATTCGGTACCACCTCCGTCTCGACTGGCGGATGCCCCCGTCCTGCTCCTCATCGCCGGTGGGCCACCAGGACGCATGCCGGCAGGTCTCTGCCCTGCCGCTGGTGGAGCGTCATCGCCACCATCTCCTTCGCTGGCCGTCGTTTCCGGCAGCCCCCAACCTGGCGTCGAAAACGCCGGGACTCCGAACTGGAAGTACGCATACTCGAAGAAAGCGCCCTGCGGCGAGCGCGTTGCCGCTACCTTCTCAACACCAGTCATTTCACGATATTTCTCGCTTACCGCTTTGAAATACTCGAGGTCGGAACGATGAACAGTTTTGTTTGGCTGACGTCCCTCGAGCGGTCTTGGGGCAGCTGGAGCACCGCGCCGGAAGTACCCTCCCATGGCGAATCCGAAACCGCGGCCGGGCACCGAGATCGGGAATGTTCCAACGGTGTCTGCGGCATCGTAGCTCGCGTCGGCATACTCGAACAGCGAAACCCCTGATTGCGACGCAAGAGCGCCACCAGACGCCGGTGCAGAAACGAGGTTATCAGTCTCCCCGTAAGTGAGGACCATGGCGATGTTGCGGTGCGAGATCATGAAGTCCATGAGCGCGCGCGATTCGAGTTCACTCACCATGTGCGGACCCGCATCCGCCTGGTTGTGCGGATACTCGTGCTGGAAGTTGCGATTAAGGTCCACACCACCGGGGCCATCCTCGTTATAGAAACCGTCGCCGTCGTTGTCGGTGCCTTCCCAGTAGAGGGTGTAGCCACCTGACTCGCCCTTGTGCGCTTCGGCCTCCTTCATGAGACGGGCATCGTCGGGATGGACCATGTACGAACCACTCGGATCAGGCACTCTCATGAGAGTGATCAGGCCGTCGCCATTGAGATCCTCAGGGCCGTCCTCGTCGACCCGAGCATCGTTGTCATCGTCGTACGGGCGAGCGTTTGTCCTCCGCCCCGATTTGACGCTAGCGAACATCAGCTCTGCAGCGTCGGGATTCACCCGCGGGAACACATATACGACGTGGTTATCCAGCCGGTCTTTGACGTCAGGATCAGAAGCGTAGTTGTTGAGCAAATACTCGACGGTTTGAACCGCCAACTCACTTCCAACCAGATGATCGCCCTCGAAGCTGGCAGCGATCACAAGGCCGGGCCGCTCGCTAACCGGAGTTCCCGAGCGGTTTGCGATCTCCACCAACCAGATGTCCCTGCCTTCGAGTGTCTGACCCACGGACTCCATCGACGCAATGTCCGAATGCGATCGCACGACACGTCTCAATGCGTCCGTCATCTGGTCGTAGTTTCGGTAGGTCACTTCCTGGCTGGCTTGGAATGCCGGCATCAACAGAAACAAACCTGCCGCCAAAGCCAGCGTGTGGCGTGTTTTGGTCAAAGCCATACGTACCTCACCCTCCTGAGTTCGTTTGGTTTGAGATAGAGGACTGACTCTACACTCATCTACGCACCAACACCACCCTTCGCTGAGGGATATCTGTATGCGGATGTTATTTGTTGATGTGAGAGGACAAATGGCAGGCTTGGACATTTTCTTGAATCCTGTAACTTGGAGACATGGATCCGAAACCTTGCCTCGAAGCGGCACGTATTGAGGTCAACTCTACCAAGGCGAGTGCTGTCGGATGATGGAACTACTATTGGGATGGTTGAAGTCGATTCTCCGTATCGGAATTCTCGATTTCCTCAGCAAGATCGGCCTGAAGGCAGCGCTAGGCATAGTCTTGACTGTGTTGGTCGTGGTGGCTGTGATTTTCCTGATTCTGGGCATTCTGGTCAGCCTCGTGATCTGACTCATCCAGAGCAAACTGTACAGAGACGCGACATCGGCTGGCAGCCGCCGATGTCGCGTTTATTATTCAGCAGGGATACATCGAGGAAAAGAGAGAATGACGCGAAGTCTCCGCACGGCATTTTCGACACTTGCACTCATGACGGCATGCCTCGCACCTCCGGCTCTCACGAGGTCGGAGCGCAGAGCACTGATGCGGGCGATCGAGGGAGACACGCGCGTAGAGATTCGTACGGATCGCCGACACCGACAATCCTATGAAGGTTTCGCCTTCTGGGTACTTGGACTGGACTACGCGTGGAAGGTCGTGGTGGCCACCTTGTCAGTGCCCATTACCCGCCGCATTTGAACTCATAACCCTGCCTCTACTCTCGACCCGCTCCGTTCAATCTGGCCGGTGGAATAGCCTCCGCCATCGAATGGCGGTCAGGAATGGGAATGGCCGCCAATGGTTCGGGTCATAGCTGTAGTAGATGAACATCGGGTGTCCCTGGATGTTCTCCCGCGGCAGAAACCCCCAATGACGTCCATCGTATGACGCATCCCTGTTGTCACCCATGCCGAACACATGGCCTTCCGGTACAACCATGGGCCCCCAATCCCTGAGGTCCGGCAGGTAGGTATCTGCGTCGACAGAGCTGACGAGGTGAGGAAGCTGCCAGTTGCGGGACCTGAGCCGTTGTGCATGATCCATCCCCACCGAATGGTTTACGTGCCGCACATATAGCTCCGGTATGAACTCGCCATTTCTGAATAGCGAGTCATGCCGCATTTCTAACGTATCTCCCGCGACTCCAATAACGCGCTTGACGATTGTGAGTACCGGCTCCTCGATTCCCTCGAACACCACCAGGTCACTGTGGCGGGGATCACGAATTGCCGGCGTGCGGACGTTCGTAAACGGCACCCTTGCCCCGTACAGGGCCTTGTTGATGAAAAGGGCATCTCCCACGTGCAATGTCGGCTCGAGGGAATCGGAGATGATCATGAACGACTTGAGAAGGAACGCCTGCAAGAAGAACCATATGACGAATGCGATAGCAATCGACTTGGCCCACCCCAACGCCCACTCACGGAAGGTTTGCTGCTCCTTCGCGTCTCCTTTTTGTTCTTCTTGGCCGTCTGGCTTTCGCGCTTTCTTCGACATGATTCCTTGCTCAATCTAGCTCACTTGGGGCCGATACGTGCTACCGTACGGCGAAGTTTCATCAATGTAATCTACCACCGCTTTTCACCGCGGGTTCCTACCATCCGACATGACCAACTCGACGTTCATCGTCGCCGGCGCCAGCGTTCTCATGTAGGCGGCACTCAGCACCTGGCGCGCATCAACTTGGGCGGTACCTCGAATTCGGATCTGCACCACAGCGTGAGGTGGCAATCTACCAAGCAATGTTGCCAAGCGCCCTGACAACTCTGCACCGCTGATGCGGTCAACCGAAATCTCCTCGACCACCATTGGACGGGCAGGCAACTTTTGGAATTCCGTATCGACAACTACCGCGGCGGTGGTTGGATTCCGATGGAGTGCGAGCAGGTAGAATCCCTTTTCCTCATCCCTTTCCGCGAAAGCGGTACGCTCTATGGAGCCAGGATAGATGACCGGGGCATCGACGGGGCGGCCCCGCAAATCTTCTCTGAGCACCTGAGCTCGGTGGACGTGCCCGGTCAGTACGGCGTCGAATTGTTTCGGAACGTCGCACATTCTAATTACGTCTTTACCCTGCCGAAAGGTGAAATTGTGCGCACCCACGGTAGCTCCTTCGAAGCAGTGATGCACACACAAGAGTTTCATGTCGGCGCTATGCTCGTCCCATCCAGTTGCGTCTAGTAGGCCTCGGAACTCCGATCGCACCCCTTCGCGACAGTATGGAAACCCGGCAAATGCCAACTTCGACTGATTGGCCTCGATTACGAAGGTGCGGGGACGATCGAAGATGTGAATTCCTTCGTGCAGCGCGAGCATGTCATATGGAATGCGCGATCGTTCGTGATTGCCGGGAACTATGAAGAATGGGATTCCAGCATTGGCGACTCTCTTTATGGGCAGAAACGCCTTCTGCACCAATTCGGCTGGCACGCGACTCCTATAGAAGAGATCTCCACCGTGGACGACACAGTCGACGTTTTCCGACACTGCGACATCCAGAACCCGTTCGAAATTGGCGAAAAAGTCCAGCCCGCGACGGCGGCGTTCAATTCGCGGTCGCACAGGCAGATCGAATCCGAGATGGGTGTCGGCAACCAGAAGAATCCGGATTGGCGAATCACCCCTAGTGTCAGTGGGCGGTACGGCGGTAGGGCGGTTCTATGAAAGTGATTGTCAAGAGCGGACTCCGT